>NZ_JAJCXB010000029.1 GCF_020564935.1 Streptomyces pinistramenti | reverse complement strand
GATGTGGGGGGTGTGGGGGGATACAGGGTTGTCACCTCGTAACGGTCAGGCTGCGGCGGTCGTGGGGTCCGCCGATGTGCTGGGCCGCCGCGGCGGCCGTACCGGAGCGGTGCATGCGCTGCCACTTCAAGCGGCTGCCGGTCACGAAGGCGACCACCGACTGAAGGACGACGAGATACATCAGCTGCCGGTAGACCAGGAGTTGGAAGGGGAGCGACCACAGTGGGCGCCGGCGCTCCCCGTCGAGCCGCAGCGCGTACGCCGCCACGACGAGCTGCACGGTCAGGAAACCGAGCCACGTCGCCACGGACTTCACCGGGTTGCCGGTGAACAGCGCGCTGTAGAGCATGAAGACGTCGATGACCGGGGCGAGCAGCGGCAGCAGCACCTGGAAGAGGAGCAGGTACGTCAGACCGCGTCGCCCGAAGCGCCCGGCGTGCCCGACCTCCCGGACGGCCGCGCGGTGCTTCCACATCGCCTGGAGGGTGCCGTAGCACCAGCGGTAGCGCTGGCGCCACAACTGCCGCAGCGAGGTGGGAACTTCCGTCCAGGCAACGGCGTTCTCCTCGTAGACCACCCGCCAGCCGGCCCGCCACAGCGCCATGGTCAGGTCGGTGTCCTCGGCGAGGGTGTCCTCGCTCAGGCCGCCCACGCCCATGAGTGCGTCGATCCGGAAGGCGCCGATGGCTCCGGGCACGGTCGGCATGCACTCCAGGACCTCGAACATCCGGCGGTCCAGGTTGAAGCCGAAGACGTACTCCAGGTGCTGCCAGCGCCCGAGGAGCCGTGTGCGGTTGCCGACCTTCGTGTTGCCGCTGACCGCGCCGACCGCCGGGTGGGCGAGCGGCTGGATGAGGCGCTGGACCGCGTCCGGTTCGAAGACGGTGTCCGCGTCGACCATCACGATGTACGGGCAGCGGGCGTACGCCAGACCGTGGTTGAGGGCGGCGGCCTTGCCCGCGTTGGGCTGGCACACCACCTGCACCCGCGGATCCTGCTCCGCGTACTCGTTCGCGATCTCCACCGTGCGGTCCGACGAGCCGTCGTCGATCACGATGATCTGGAGCTGCTCGTGGGTGGAGGCGAGCAGCGAGTGCAGCGTGGTCCCGATGCCGGCTTCTTCGTTGTACGCGGGCACGAGGACGGTCACCGGGTCGCGGATCTCACGCAGCCAGGGCGCACCGGGCCGCTGCCGCTCCAGGCGTCTGACGTGCGCGCGGGCGAACAGGGCCAGGACGAACAGGCGGATCAGGCCGAGCGCGGCGGCGAGGGTCAGCACCCAGGTGAGGGTGGAGACGAAGCCGCGGCCCAGCCACTGGAACCAGATCAGCGCGGTGCCCGCCCAGCGGTCGGGCGCGGCGACGTCGGTCATGGCGGACGCGTCGGCGCCGAGGCCCTCCGAGATCGTGGTGAACCGGTGGGCGCTCCGGTCGGCGAGCAGCCCCTCCGTCTCGCGGTAGGCGAGGGAGGTCTGGCTGAACTGCCGGACCAGGCCGTCGGAGGGTTCCCGCCCGGAGCGGTCCGCGGCGACCACGAGGTAGCCGTGTGCCGAGGCGCGCTGCACGGCAGGCCACTCGGCGGCGCACAGGGTGGCGACGGTGGTGGTCATCGGCATCCGCAGCAGTCTGGTGCGGAAGCCGTCGGCGCCCGCGAACGCGCCCTGGGTGAGCCGCAGTTCGAGTGCACGGCGCACACCGGAGGCATTGCCCAGGTCGGCTCCGGTGTAGGAGCGGGAGCCGATCTCGTGCCCCTCGCCCCGGATCTGCCGGACGAGGGCGGGGTAGCGGGCGGCGTCGGCGCCGCTGAGGAAGAACGTGGCGTGCGCGCGGTGCTTCTTGAGCAGGGTGAGCAGCCGCGGGGTCCAGTACGGGTCGGGGCCGCCGTCATAGGTGAGGGCGACGGTACCGGCGGGCATCGCGGCCGAGCGCACCCGGTCGCCGTCCACCGACAGGACGGGTCCGGCGCCGGCGGCGGACCGGGGCACCGGCTGGGTGCAGGACTGTTTGGTCGTGGAGCCGTCGACCTCGTTCTCGGTCCAGCCCTGGAAGAGCAGCGCACCGAAGAGAACGGGCAGGGTGAGAGCGAGGAACAGCCAGTGCGCCCTCGGATCCCGCGCCTGTTTGTGCCGAGCCCCCATCAGGAGCGGACTGCGCTGGTGTCCGGTCTGCGGTCACCATCCGGTCTGTTCCGGTCTGTCCGCGGCGACCGTATTCGCCACCCGTTCTCCACTTTCCATTCACACATGGCAGGGGAGTGTATCCGGACCCTACCGACGAGTTGGAGATCCGGCTCCCGCCACGACGCCCCGGACGGTCCCGGAACGGGCAGCCGTCCCCATTACGGCACGGACGCGGGCAGTTACCCTCTTCCGGACGCACCGCGGGCCCCGGAACGGGAGGCATTCCGGGGCCCGTTCCCGCCACCACTTCCTCAAGCGCCCGACGGCTCGACGGCTCATCTCGGGCGTGAGCAGGGGGCGTTCGTCGTACAGCGATAGACCATCAGCGGCGCTCGGCAGTCCTGTTCTCCCGAACCCGGAAACTACGTGGAGAGAACGGGAAGCACGTGTTGCACGCCACACTCCGCAATGCCCGCCCCGCCGCCGCCATCAACACGGTCGGCGAGGAGACCGGCCACTGCCCGCCGGTCCAGCATCAGAGAGTTGGGCGTCGGTCGCATCGCAGGTGTGTGCTCGCGCGTGCGAGAAACCTGGGCCTGAAGTCCTGGCTCGCGGGCGGCATGAGTCTGTACGAGTCTGTGGTGGGCAGGCTCGGAACGCGACGGCTCAGACCGGACGGCGTGGCTGATCCTGGTGGGCGGCCAGCTCTGGGCCGGGGGACAGGAGCGATGGTTGCTGTTCTCTGAAGGTGGCGGCGGTCGAGGATCTGGCCGCCGCCGAAAAGTCTGCCGATGTCTGCTGAGGGGAAGGAAATGACATGCCTGAACAGCCACGGGTGTGTACGGCGGAGGGTGTGGTCGAGGGGCGCCGGCGACGGGGGCACGCGGTGTTCCGCGGCATCCCCTACGCCCAACCACCAGTGGGCACGCTCCGCTTCGCCGCACCCGCCCCGCCTCGGCCCTGGGAAGGGACACGGCAGACGGCGGAGTTCGGCCCCGTGGTACCGCAGTCCGTGCCGGTTCATGCGAGTTCGGTGGAGGGCACGGATTGGCTGACACTCAACGTCTGCACTCCGGATCCGGGCGCGGCGGGGCTTCCGGTGCTGGTGTGGATCCCCGGCGGCGGCTACATGGCGGCGGCATCGAGCGACCCGATGTACGACCCGACGGCACTGGCCGGGGCGGGGCTCGTCGTGGTGAGCATCAACTACCGGGTGGGCGCGGAGGGGTTCGCCCTTCTCGAAGGCGCCCCGTCCAACCGCGGCTTCCTTGACCAGATCGCGGCGTTGCACTGGGTACGGCGGAACATCGCCTCCTTCGGAGGAGACCCCGACCTGGTCACTGTGGCCGGACAGTCCGCCGGCGCGGGCTCGATCGCCGCCTTGCTGACGATGAAGCCGGTGCGCGGCCTGTTCCGACGGGCCATCACCCACTCGGTGCCGGGCTTCCACAGCACCCGCGCGCTGGCAGAGCGGGTCGCCACCGTGCTCGCGGACCGGCTCGGCACGACGCCCACCGTCGCGGCCCTCGCCGAGGTCGCCCCCCAACGCCTGGCCGAAGAGGTCACCTCCCTGTGCGTCGACCTCCCTCACTACCGGCAGCGTTGGGGGCGGCTCGCCCAGGTCGGCATCGCCGTCTGCCCCGTGGTCGACGGCGATGTCCTCTCCGAAACGCCCTGGACCGCACTGACCAGTGGCCGCGCGAGCGGAATCGACCTCCTCGTCGGCCATACCCGCGATGAATTCCGGCTGTTCAGCGTCATGGCCGGACGGTTCGGCACGTTCACCGACCAGGACGCCCGCACGGCCCTGGACCTGTTCGCCCCGGCACCGGACGGTCCGGACGCCTACCGTGCCGCCCACCCGCGGGCCACCCCGGAAGAGCTGCTGGAAACGGTGTACTCCGACAGCACCTTCCGGATGCCGTCGCTACTGCTGGCCGAGGCGAACGCCGCAGCCGGCGGCAGCTCGTTCCTTTTCGAGCTGCACCTCGCCTCCCCGGCACTCGGAGGGGTCCTGGGCGCCTGCCACAGCCTCGACGTCCCCCTGGCGTTCGGCACGATGGACAGCCCCACCGGCAAGCAACTCCTCGGCGACCAGCCCGTTCCCGAGGCCGTCGTGGTGTCGAGGGAACTCCAGCAGGCGTGGGTCCGGTTCGCCACCACCGGTGACCCCGGATGGGCCGCCTACCACCCCGACCAGCAGCTCACCCGCGTCCTGGCCGCCGAACCGAAGACCCTGCCATACCCCGAGCAAACCTCCCGCCAGATCTGGAAGGGCCGCCCTCCCACCCCCTTCGATCTCACGTAGAACCGGCCGGCGGCATCACGCGTGACGGCCTGCCGCTGTGCCTCGCCACCAGCCAGGCAGGAGGCGAGGGACCAGCTCGGGCACGGAGGGGCCGCAGTTCTCGGCCATGTCGCCGCGTCGGGTGCTCGGTCGTGCCCGACGTGGCCGCGTGCTTCTCCACGCGACGTGGGGCCGGCCGAGCGCTACGAGGCAATCCATTGTCGGTCGGACGCCGTTTCACGGAATTTCCCGAGGCGCAGGCTCGTCAGCGCGGTCATGCCGACCTTTTCTCCGCCTGTCCGAAAAGGCTGTGCCAGGTCTCGGTGATGAGGTTCTCGTTGCCGTCGTGGTCAACAAGGCCCCGGAGCAGACGCAAGCCTTCCGCCTCTCCCTTCCTCCCGGCTACCACACCGACCGCACGCTGAGCTGGGAGCGGGGCGACACCGCCCCCACCACCCAGGACGGTCCGGCCCCGGCATTCCTCGCCCCCTACTCCGCAGCCGTCATCCTGCTCGACCGGCGCGAGTGACGGACGGCGTCACCCGACGGCCATGCTCCTCATGGCGAACGAAGGCGGTGACCCAGTCCCGCCCACGAATGGGGAGAGAACCGCCATCGACCACGGGTACAGCTCGTCTGCGGGGCCGGCCAGTGGCTCCATGCGCACTACTCGCATCGGCGGCGGATGGCGGAGAGGAGGCGCCGCATGCCGACCGTATGCCCGCCGGTTCCGATGACGAGTCTTCGGTAGAGGCCGCCGGCCAGGCCCGGGAAGGCGGCTCGGCTTTCGGCGCTCAGCCGTGAACATCCTGGATTGACGTGGTCGAGGCGAAAGATCAGGGCGTAGGACGAGAAATAATGGCGCCCTTCGAGCACCAGCTCACGTCCCTGGACCGCGGCGACTACCCGGAACCCGGGGAGCGTTGAGCCCTCGGCAAGGGGCCGTGGCCCGGACACTGTGCAATGGATGGACCCAACGAGTCTCGCGTAGACGGCCATACCAGGACCTGAGAAGGACCGGTCCAGCGTTTCGCTCAGGCCGCGCCAGATGTCATCGGTCCCCGCCGCAACGACCGTCGTGTGCTCATCGACGTACGGCAACGAAGCAATCTCCATCACCACTTCCCTGATGTCCGATCGTGGTCGTGTGTATTCGTTCAGTGGTTCACCAGGGGCGGTGGCAGGCCAGGGTGCCATCCACCCGGGCGCGGGAATCCGGACCTGCCTGAACTCGCCGCGTGGCTCCGGACGGACCCTCGCCGACTCTCAACCGGTCGAGTACCTGCGTACGTTCCACCGCGACGTTCACTGCGGCATCCACTGGTACCACACCGGCCACGGGCAACGAGCCGCTGGCGCAGCGCATGTGCGACGCCATCGCGCTCGTCGTCGACCACATCAAGCAGGGCCGGCCCCCGACCGCAGCCCCGCGGGCCATCGTCGACGGCGCAGTCCTCCCGGTCCCCTCGCTCTCCGCCTCCCCTGTACCCGTGGGAAGACCTGGTGTGCTCTCTGCCTGTGTGCGGGACGACACCGACCCGCACGCGGGCCACAGCGGCCGTAGAGGAGGCGCGAGGGGAAGGTTGAGTGTTGCCGTCGGCCGCCGACCACCAGGGTCTACTTCCCACCAGCGCTCAAGCTCCGCGTAGGTCATATCCCGGATGTCTGCGATCTTCATGGGCGACGGCATTGTGCGAGTTTCCTCCAGGATCCCAGCAGGTGGCGAGGCGGATGATGCCTTGAGCCACTGTGGGTAACGCACGCTCCCGGGCGGGCTTCGGCCGCGCTTGATTGCTTCCCTGGCTCCGTGCACGACGGGCGCCACGTGCCCGGCATCAGCCGGTAGCACGCGGGGAAGGCCCTACCTCATCTCGGCGTTCGGGCGGGGCCGGGAGCCGTTCGCGCAGGTTGATCTCCTCGGCGGTGAGCGGGATTCCGGGCTGGCGGATGCGGACGGGCCTGGGCCCCAGCGGCAGGTCGGTCAGCACCACAGAGCCGGGCGCACTGTCACCTTGTGTTAGCCTCAAACGTTTGGACGGCCGTGACGGCTGGCAATTCTGGCCTGCCGGTTCCCACTGTTCGTCGGCTGCTCATTTCCTGCCGGGCCTTCCTCGGTACGTTCCCCATGCGGAAGGCTCTTCATGAACCACCCGGACCGCCCCGGCACCTCGCACGACGACCTCGCCCGGCCAGTGACCCTTACCCCGACGGTGCCCCCGGTCGCCTCCTTCGCCGACCTGGAACTGCCGGCCGAGGTGCTGCGCACACTCACCGCGCTCGGCGTGCGTGAGCCCTTCCCGATCCAGGCAGCCACACTGCCCAACGCCATCGCGGGACGCGACGTCCTGGGGCGCGGGCGCACCGGATCGGGTAAGACGCTCGCCTTCGGCCTGCCGCTGCTCGCACGGACGGCCGGGCGGCGCGCGGAACCGAAGCAGCCCCTCGCCCTGATCCTGGTGCCTACCCGGGAGCTGGCCCAACAGGTCACCGAAGCACTCGCGCCGTATGCCGACGCGCTCCGGCTGCGGATGGCCGCGGTCGTCGGCGGCATGTCGATCGGCCGGCAGGCCGCTGCGCTGCGCGACGGGGCCGAGGTCGTCGTCGCCACCCCCGGCCGCCTGCACGACCTCATCGAGCGCAGGGCCTGTCGCCTGGGACGGGTACGGATCACCGTCCTCGACGAGGCTGACCAGATGTGCGACATGGGCTTCTTGCCACAAGTCACCGAGGCGCTCGACCAGGTGCACCGCGACGGCCAGCGGATGCTGTTCTCCGCCACCCTGGACCGCGGCGTCGATCACCTGGTCCAGCGCTACCTCCATGACCCCGTCGTCCACTCGGTCGACCCGTCCGCGGGCGCGGTCACGACCATGGACCACCACGTGCTGGTCGTCCATGGCCCCGACCGGTATGCCGTCGCCACGGAGATCGCCGCCCGCGACGGCCGCGTACTGCTGTTCCTGGATACCAAGCACGCGGTCGACCAGCTCACCCGGCACCTGCGGGCCAGCGGGGTGCATGCCGCGGCCCTGCACAGCGGGAAGTCCCAGCCGCAGCGCACCCGGACCCTTGCGCAGTTCAAGAACGGACAGATCACCGTCCTGGTGGCGACCAATGTCGCGGCCCGTGGCCTGCACGTCGACGACCTCGATCTTGTGGTCAACATCGACCCGCCCACCGACCCCAAGGACTATGTGCACCGCGCGGGCCGCACCGCCCGGGCCGGTGAGTCCGGCCGCGTCGTCACGCTGGTCCTCTCGCACCAGCGCAGCGAGATGAGCCGCCTGATGGCCGAGGCCGGCATCGAGCCGACGACCACCAGGGTGCGCTCGGGCGAGGCGGAGCTGAGCCGGATCACCGGGGCCAAGGCCCCCTCCGGCACCCCGCTCGACGGTGGTCCCGCCGCACCCCGGGCCAAGAACACCAATGTCCCCTTCCGCGGCCTGGGCACCAGCAAGGACACCTCCCGCGGCACCGGCGGCAAGTCCCGCAAGGCCGGCGAGGCCCGTAAACTCGCCGAGGCCCGCAAGGCGGCCCGGGTGCGCCGCGGCGGCTGAGAGCCGGATGTTCCTGCTCGGCCCTGCCGAGATCGAGAACGCCGCCGATCCGGGCACCGGCGAGCCGCAGCGCCGGGACGCTCCCCGGCTGCTCCGGGCTCCCACTGAGGAACAGGGCCCTCACGACACCGGCCCTGACCGTCCGCCCACCCCGCTCCTTCGCCGAATTCGTCCAGGACCACGCAACCGAGTGGACGCACGTTGAGTTGCCCCGGGGGCTGGGCTTGTCGCGTATCGCCGGACTCGGAAGGGGCCTCGGCCTGATCGTGCGCTCCGGTCAGGAGGCACATGATCAGACCGAGGATGTGGAGACGAGTGCGTTGCAACAGGGTGCCCCGCAGGAGGTATTGGAGACGCTGTCACGCTTCCGTGGCTTCTTCTACGCCCCGGCCCACCCGGTGCCCTTGAATACCAAGCACCTGGGGATTTCCAGGTGACCGCCAGGAGTTCGAAGCAGAGCTGGACGCGGCCGACCTGGACGACCTGACCAAGGTCAGGGAAATCACCCAGGCGTACCGGCACCGCGTGCTGCTGAGATTCGACTCGCAGGGATCGGCCGCCCTTGCGAGGCCGCCCAGCGACGTCACCGCCGGACTACAGCGCAAGCTGGAACGAACGCCCGGTGAGCCACGCCTTCTACAGCGACGCCGCCGAGAAGATCCGGACAGAACTGACGCAGGCCGAGCGCGTAGCCGTCGAGACCGTCTGCCGATCCCTCGAAGAAGACCCGAAGCAGGGGCGCGGTCTGCCCGATGCCGACCCGGGTTCGGAGTCGTACGTGGTCGAGCCGCGGCCCGAGCAGACCGGCGGGCGTGGAATCTCCGTCATCTACCGTCACCGCCAGGACAAGGTCATGATCCTGCACAGCCCACTGATCCTCCGAGCGGTGCGGTGCATGTCCTCAGCCCCCGCAGAGACAAGCGCGATCTCGCTGCCGCGAAGCTCGTCGAATGCGTCCAGAACATCCTGAACGACGAGTTCGGAAGTCATCAGAGCCCGGCGGAACTGGGGCAGAGACTTCTGACAGAGCCGGTACGACCAGGACACCCTCGCCCGCGCCCTCGTTGACACCGGCGAGCACATTCGTGCGGCCGGACTGCTGCACCACCACCCGCCGCCACCACACCTACGAGGACCTCCTCCTCTCTGCACGCCCTGCGGCCGACCTGTCCCCCCACTGATCCTCACCATCGGACAGCACGGGCCTCGCTTCAAAGGAGCCACGGCTTCACCGGCAGCGAGCGTCTCGCGCGGTTGCCGGCCCATGTTCACCGGGCCGGCAACAACTGCTCCGTCGGACCGATCAACCTTCAGGAACCCTGAAACGCTGCCTCCAGGCCGCCGACCGGTGGAACAGGGGCACCCCCGCTGGCCAGAAGCTGAGGGCTGTACCCAAGGCCCGAGGAGCACACGGGATGCCGTACACCCCTGCCGAACAGGGCTGGCACGGGCAAGGACCTCAGGCTCGTTGCGGGGCCGCTTGGGGAGCTTCGACGAAGCCGGCATCAAGGAGTCGGCCCCGTGGCAGGGCCGGCTCCTTGGCGGGGCGGATGCCGCGTCGAGGGGGCAGCACGGGCGCCTCGCTGCTCAAGTCGGTCCGGTGGCCGGCCGAAAGGGAGGGTGCGGCACGCCACGGCCGGTCTTTGCGTGCCCGTTCCTCTTCTGCGATGGAGTCTGTATGCGCGTAAGTACGTGTGGGGTAGGGGCTGTTCTTCTGCTGCTGGTTGCGCTGCCGGGAGGGGCGGGTGCGGCGGCCGAGCCCGGCGCGGACCGCGTGATCGTGGAGCACACGGCACAGGCCGTGGCGGGCGAGTACATCGTCACGGTCAAGCCCGCATTCTCGCCGGATGCGGTGCTGCGGGAGCTGGGCGTCAGACCGCTGTTCACCTACGGCACCGCGCTGCACGGGTTCGCCGCCGCGCTCACCGCACTCCAACTGCGGCTGGCCCGCGCGCTGCCCGCCGTCGAAGCCATCGAGGAGAACGGCCAGGTCTCCCTCAACAGCGCGCCGGCGGACAGAGGCGGGAGCGCCGTAGCCACCAGGGAGTCTGGGGCGGGAAGTGAAGTGGCGCCCGCCAGCTGGGGGTTGGACCGCATCGACCAGCGCAGCCTCCCTCTCGACGACCGCTTCACCGTGACGGGCACCGGCCGTGGTGTGACCGCCTACATTCTGGACACCGGGATCGAGACCGGGCACGCCGAGTTCGAAGGACGCGCCACCGTCGGGTTCGACGCCGTCGGGGACGGCCACGGCGGGCAGGACTGCCACTCTCATGGCACTCATGTCGCCGGAACCGTCGGTGGGAAGACCTACGGTGTGGCGAGGGGCGTTTCCCTCGTCGCCGTGCGCGTACTGGACTGCACCGGCGACGGCACCACGGCCCAGACCCTCGCCGGGCTCGACTGGATCGCCACCCACGCCCAGCATCCGGCCGTCCTGAACGCGTCCGTCGGCGACCCCGCATCCCCCGCGCTCGACACCGCCACCAACGCCGTCGCGGACGCCGGGGTCCTCCCCGTCGTCTCGGCCGGCAACGACGCCGAGGACGCCTGCGCCGCCTCCCCCGCCCGCGCGCAGAAGGCCCTGGCCGTGGGCGCCACCGACCGGCAGGACCACCAGGCCGGATTCAGCAACTACGGGCCGTGCCTGTCGCTGTACGCGCCCGGCGTCAACATCGTCTCCGCCCGGCTCGGCGGCGGCTCCCGCACACTCAGCGGCACCTCCATGGCCAGTCCCCATGCCGCAGGCGCGGCCGCTCTCCTCTTGGCGCAGGACCCCCGGGCCACGGCCCAGGACATCGCCCGTCGCCTCACCGACACCGCCACCACCGGCGCCGTCGTCTCACCCGGTACGGACTCTCCCGACCGCCTCTTGTACGTCGGCGAACTCTGAACACTCCGGCCACCGCCCGGCGGATGGTTCATGACGGCGCATGACGGCCGTGACGGAGGCGGCATGGCACATACCGCCTCCGTCATGAGTGCGACCGGTTTGGTGCCCGCCGCCGAGGTGGCGGGCATGGCACTTCTTGCTCGACGGACTGAGCACAGAAACGGCGCAAGGGCCGCTTTCCGGCGCCCCGTCGACCCCGCAGCAGATGTACGAGGTGGTGGGCAGGCTCGCGGCACGCCGTAGCAGGCGGACGCATCAAGGGACGGAAGGACGTCTCACCCCACCTCTTCAGGCTGCCTGCCTGGGCCGGCCCCCTCGCCATCGAATGGGACGCCGGTACCCTCACCGTGGCCTGGCCGACACCGTCGACGCCGCACTGGCCTGGCGTCTTCAGCGATCGGTGAACCTCTCCACCGACCACCACTACGAGAGCGTCCTCGCCCCACGGGCACCCGGCGAACAGCGGCTCGAAGTCTTCCCCGGCTCCACACGCTGAACGCCGACGGAACCTACCCGCTATCGGCTTGATCGGAGCGATCTGGTCCAGGCAGCCGCCACGTGTGCCGACGGTGCCCGGTGGCTCCAGGGGCCGGTCAGGACTGCTGGAAGGCGGCAGTCTTGCCGTCATTGCTGCTGTCGAACCAGCCGGTCATACCCCAGTTGCTCCAGCCCCGGTCGCCGTTGTTGGTGAAGGTGCCGTTCCCGAAGACCCACACGCCGTAGTGGACTTCCTCGTACTTGACGGTAGAGATGGCGTCGTCAAGTTGTGGGTGGGGGCGGTGGGTTGGGGTGCGCTGAGGATGCGGTCGTGGCGGTGGAGCCACCTTGGTCAGACATTCGCGGCTGTGCCCGGTGATGGTCTTCCAGACGGAGCGTCAATGACCCTGGTACTCCCCGCCGCCGACGAGATCGGCCTCGCCTGCCGGCAGACGCACCGCGTCGTCGCCGTCCTGGATCCCGCCGCCGATGACAGCCCGCTGCGCCGGGCGCTGTTCGGCGCCCCCGCCACCCGCAGCGCCTGCCGCCGCCCTCGCGCCACTGCCGCCGTCACTTCCGCACCGAGCCGGCCGAGACCCGGAACCTGAGTGCGTCCGCTACGTCATCGAATGTATATCCAAAGAGTTTCGGCTCAATAATGCCTTTCCGGGCTCGCCCCGAGTTCCCGGTAAATTTCGATGGCAGTGCGGACCGTGGAGTTGGTGAGCGCGGTCGCGTTCCATTTGAACTCTGTAGTGCAACGCATCGTGCACTTGCTTCCCATTCGGCGCACTGATTTCTCTGGAACCTCAAGTCCCGGGTTCCGAAAGGATTTCCGATCGCAGACGCTTTTCATTCGGTCGGCACAGCTGCTGCCTGCACCGAAAGGACGGGGACCGGAAAGTGTTCTTACCGCCCTCTTGTTTTCGTGGGTGGCGGTGTGTAGTAATTGCTATCAGTCCGAGCTGGGGGTCTGGGGTGGGGGCTCCACTGCGGACCGAAAGGCTTTTCGTGATTCGGGAATAGCTGTGCCCGTCGGAGGCGAGAGGCTCTGTCCATGATCCCTGACGCTCAGAAATACCGGCGCCGAGCCTCGCCGATTTTACCGGCCGTGGTGTCCGTCATCGCGTTGTTGTTGCCGGTGGTCTCACCGGACCCGGCGTCGGCAGGCGCGGCGCCGTCGCCCGTCGCCGGCCGGCAGCTCGCGGTCGCCGAGGTCGGCTACCGCGCCGAGATACGGCGAACGACTTATGGGATCCCGCACATCCGGGCGGCGAGTCTGGGCAGTGTGGCGTTCGGTCAGGGCTGGGCTTACGCCCAGGATCGGCTGTGTGATCTCGCGGACCAGGTGGTCAAGGTCCGGGGCGAGCGCGCGCGGTGGCTCGGCCCCGGACCGGAGGACCAGTATCTGGCGTCCGACTTCGGGTATCGGGCCCTGCGCTTGGTGGACCAGGCAAGGCAGGCGCTTCCGACGCTGTCGAGCCGTGCTCGGTCCATGCTTGAGGGCTACGCCGCCGGATACAACCGGTACCTGGCCACGGTCGGGCCGGGCGGCGTCCACGGCTGGTGCGCGGGGCAGCCGTGGATCGCGCCCATCACCGCCGTGGATCTCCTTGCCTACGAGCAGGATCTTGCGATCGCGTCCAGCGGCCGGGCAATGCTGCCCGCCATCGCTGTGGCGCAGCCACCGGCCGTCCACCGCTCTGATCCACGGCACACGCGGGGCCTGCGGGTTCCACCGGCCGTCGTGGCCGACTCGGTCCGGCGGGCGCTACGGGAGTCCCCTGGCTCGGGGCCGGGCAGCAACGGCTGGGCGATCGGCGGCGACCGATCGTCCACCGGCCGGGGGGCACTGCTGGCCAACCCGCATTTTCCCTGGCAGGGAGAGCTTCAACTGTGGGAGTGCCAGCTCACGGTCCCCGGCGAGCTGAACGTCTACGGTTCCGGGGTCGGCGGCCTGCCAGGAGTCCAGATCGGCTTCAACGAGAAGGTCGCCTGGACCCATACGGTCGCACCAGGTGCCCGCTATACCTTCGCCAAGCTCCAGTTGCTCGCGGGAGACCGAACGAGCTATCGCAGCGGTGACCGCGTCCTGCATCTGCGGCCGACCACCCTGTCGATCCAGGTCAAGCTCGCCGATTCCCGACTCGGCGCGGTCACCAGGACGTTGTGGTCAACCGACTACGGGCCGATCGTTGACCTCTCCTCGCTGGATCCGGGCGACGGGTGGAGTACCACCAGCGCGATCGCCTTCCGTGATGCGAACGCCGGCAACACCCGGGAGCTCGATTTCTGGCTTGCCATGGCGCAGTCCGGCAGCGTTGCCGAGGTCGCTGCTGCGAACGCGAGGTACGGCACGCCGTGGCTGAACACCCTGGCCGCCGATCGCAGCGGGGACACCTGGTACGGAGATCCCGCGAGCACTCCCGATCTGGGAAAGGCGGCGACCGAGGCGTGGTTGGCGAGCCCGATCGGCCTCCTGGACGGCAGTGATCCCCGGCAGGACTGGCTGGAGAGCCCCGGAGCAGCCGCGCCGGGGCTGCTTCCGCCGAACCGGTGGCCGCAGCTCACCCGCAGGGACTACGTCTTCAACGCGAACAACAGCCCGTGGATCGCCAATCCGCAACACCCTCTTGAAGGTTTTTCCGCGCTGCTGGGGGAACAACGGACCGCGTTGGACGCCAGGGCGCGGTTCAACGCCCTCCAGCTCGCCGACTCCGGGCAGGGCCCCGATCACCGCTTCGATCCCGGCGAACTCGTTTCTGCGGTGCTGTCCGACGAAACGCTGAGCTCCCGGCTGCTGCTCGGTCCGGTACGCAAGCTGTGCCGTGCGCACGTCGGAGAGGCGAAAGCCTGCCACGTACTCGGCAACTGGGACGGTCGATTCTCGGCCGACAGCAGAGGAGCCGTGCTGTGGCGCGAGGTGATGTCGAATGTGCTGGCAGCCGACCGCGATGCCCTGGTGTCAGCGGGCCCGCTGCTCAGCAAGGCGTTCGATCCGCGCGATCCGGTGCACACCCCGGGTACACCGAAACCGGATCCCGCGGTACTGGGACCGGCGATCACCGATGCGCAGCACAAGCTGGAGGCCGCCGGCTTTCCGCTCGACGTCTCGCTCGGCTCCGTGCAGTACGAGAACAAAGGTGGCAAGCGGCTGCCGATGCCGGGAACTGTCGACGCACTCGGTGGGCTCAACGTCGTGGAGTACACCCCGGATCCGGGCACCACGACAGAACCGGTCCAGCCGTCGGACGGCTTTCAGGTCAACACGGGCACCAGCATGTTGTTGGCAGTGCAGTTCACCCAACACGGACCGGTGGCCAAGGGATTGCTCACCTTCTCGGAGTCCATTGACCCGGGCTCACCGCATTTCGCCGACCAGCAAGGGCTGTTCGCACAGGGAAGAGTACGGAACTGCTTGTTCACGTGGCCGGATATCCTCGCGGACCCCGCACTGGATACCACCGTAGTCACGGGACGGTAGTCGAACTGATAACGCACGCACTTGTAGCGGAGGTGGCTGATGGTAATGACGAACAAACCAGGGTTTGCTGTTTCCCCACAGCAGCGCCAACAATGGTCACAATTATCCTCCGTCGGCCCCCACCGCGAAATGCAGGTCTGGGTGACACTGGACGGCGGGCTGGACCGCACCAAACTGCGCTCGGCGCTGTCCGCAGTGGTGCGTCGCCATGAGTCGCTGTACACGAGCCTTGTTGTCAGCGAGGGCAGGTCGGTGCCCACTCAGGTCATCGGCGATCCCGCCGACATCGAGCTGCGCATCACCGAGGTGACCTCGGGGCCAGGTACGGCACTCACCACGGCGCTGGATGAACTCGGGGCCGTGGAAAGGGCGTCGGTCGACCCCAGGTCCGGTCGGGGATTCCGGGTACTGCTCGCGGATGTCGGGGCTGACCGGGCGGTCCTCATCCTCACCGCGCACGTCATGATCGCCGACCGGAGTTCGTTACGTCTGGTCGCCATGGAGCTGGCCGCCGCGTACGCGGGTGACGAAGTGCTGCCGCCCGCGGCGGACATTGTGCAGTACGCCGACTTCGCGGCTTGGCACAACGAACTCCTCACCGCTGCGGACGGCGCCGCCGAGCGTGCCGTGTGGGCCGACCGGCTGGCCGAGGGCGACAGCGGCTCCATGCTGAGCAGTGCGGACCGGACCACCGGGCATCAACCCGATCGGCGGGCATACCGCCCGGAGCCGGTCTCGGTCGCCACCGCGCTCGATGAATTCGCCACGGCCAACGAGATCGATGCCGAATCAGTGCTGGACGCCGTGTTCCGGGTGATGGTGTGGCGCTTGGCGGGCGAGAACAGCGCTCTGGTCCTGCTGGCCTCGTCCGGCCGGAGCCATCCTGCTATCGACCACACGGTGGGTGTGCTGGAACGGGAGTTACCCCTTCGCGGCGAGTTCACGGCCGAGCAGGAATTCCTTTCCGTCGCAAGGGAAACCGCCGGCCGGCGCCGCGACGCCGAGCACCGGATCGACCACCTGGACCCGGCCGTGCTGGCCGGCCACCGGGCCCTCGGACGCAGCACTCTCGTCTGTTTCGACTTCCGTGTCGCCGCGGAGCCGGTGCTGGCGGACGGCGTCCGCTACACGATCGTCGAGGAGAGGAGGACGGGCACGGCCGACCTGGAGCTGAGCTGTGTGCGGGCCGGTCACACCCTCGACATCGAGGTTCAGTACGACGCAGCCCTGGTCGATCCCGCCACCGCCACGGCTCTCGCCGACGGCTTCACGACTGCACTTCGCGCGGTCCTCGCGGACGGGACGCTCCGGATCGGTGAGATCGAGCTGCTTTCCGCCGAGAAGCGGGAGCTGGTGCTCGCCTCTGGCGTCGGTCCTGCTGCCGAGGTCCCGTCAGCGGCTGTGCACGAGCTGTTCGCGAGGCAGGCGTCCCGGCAGCCGGACAGGGCCGCCGTCGCGTTCGAGGGCACTGAACTCAGCTACGCCGAATTGGACGCGAAAGCCAATCAGTTGGCCCGTCACCTGATGGTGTCCGGAGTGACACGCGGTGACAAGGTGGTGGTGTCCATCGGGCGGTCCCCGGAATTGCTGGTCGCGCTGCTCGGCGTGCTCAAGGCCGGCGCCGCGTTCGTCCCCGTCGACATCGGATACCCGCCGGCCCGGGTGGACTTCGTGCTCCGGCACGCGGCGCCGAAGATGGTGCTGGCCACCAAAGCGGTGCTGAACCGGCTCGGTGAGCTGGAGCTGCCGGTGCTCGCGATGGACGGGCACCCCACCGAACTCGCCGGCCGCCCCCGGACCCCGGTCGATGTGCCGGTGTCCGGGGACGACACCGCCTACCTGCTGTACACCTCCGGCACCACCGGGCAGCCCCAGGGCGTCGTCGTCCCGCACCGATGTCTGGTCAACTACCTCTCCTGGGCGGCCACCGCCTACGCACTGGACCAGGGCAGCGGCGCGCTGGTGCACACCTCGATCAGCTTCGATCTGACGCTGACCGGCCTGCTCGGCCCGTTGCTGACCGGCCAGCGGGTCATCCTGCTGTCCGAAACCGTCGGGGTGACCGGACTGGTGTCGGTGCTGCGCGACATGCGGGACCTCAGCCTGGTCAAGCTGACACCGACGCACCTGGACATCGTCGCCCAGCTGGTCGGTCCCGAGGAGATCACCGGCAGCGTGCGCACGGTCGTGGTCGGCGGCGAGGCGCTGCGCGCCGAGAGCGCCGCGCTGTTCCACGCCGCCGGTGCCCAGGTGGTCAACGAATACGGTCCGACCGAGACCGTGGTCGGCAGCGCCGCCCACTGGCTCGACGGGGACGGGCCGTGGCACGGTTCCGTGCCGATCGGGGCACCGATCGCCCGGACCCAGACCCATGTGCTGGACGCCCGCCGCCGCCCGGTTCCCGACGGGGCGATCGGAGAGCTCTACATCGGTGGAGCCGGTGTCGCCGACGGTTACCTCGGTCAGCCACAGCTCACCGAAGAGCGCTTCGTGCCCAACCCCTTCGCCACCGCGGGCTCCCGGCTGTACCGGACCGGCGATCTGGCACGCCGCCGGGCTGACGGCACCCTCGAATTCCTGGGCCGCGCCGACGACCAGGTCAAGATCCGCGGCGTCCGGGTGGAACCCGCCGAGGTCGAGAGCGCGCTGCGCTCCCACCCCGGGGTCGAGCACGCGGTGGTCATCGCCCGGCGGGACGACGATCCCGGCGGCTCCTCGCCACTGGCGGGGGAACTCAGGCTGGTGGCCTACGTGGTGCCAGGCAAGGACACCGACGGCCCGGCCCCGAGCCCCCGCGCGCTGATCGAACACTGTCGTACCCGGCTGCCGGAGCTGCTGGTCCCCGCCGCCGTCATGGTGCTCGACGCGCTGCCCGTGACAGCCAACGGCAAGCTCGACCGGGCCGCACTGCCCGTACCGACGACCGCGAGCCGGTCCGCGGCCGCATACGTGGCTCCGCGCACCGAAACCGAGGAGATCCTGGCGGGCGCGGTCGCCACGGTGCTCGGGGTGGACCGGGTCGGGAGGGCCGACAACTACTTCGTGCTCGGCGGCGACTCGATCCGCAGCGTGATGGTGGTGAGCCGGGCCCAGACCCGCGGGCTGGACGTCACCGTCGCCGATCTGCACCAGAACCCGGTCATCGGGGACTGCGCGGCCGCCGTGGAGCGCAAGCGCCCGGAGCCCGACGTGCCGACCACCGCTCCGTTCGCCCTGATCGACGCGGAGGACCGGGAGCGGCTTCCCGACGAGGTGCGGGACGCCTTCCCGCTGAGCCTGCTCCAGGAAGGGATGATCTTCCACCGCGACTTCGCCGCGAAGTCCGCCGTCTACCACGCGATTGCGTCGGTACGGCTCCGCGCGCCGTTCGACCTCGACGTGCTGCGCACCGTCGTCCGGCAGCTCGTCGAACGTCATCCGATGCTGCGGACGTCGTTCGACATGACGGCCTACAGCCGCCCCTTGCAGGTCGTGCACGGCAGCTTCGAGACGCCGCTGTACTTCGAGGACGTGCGCGGCCTGGCCGAGCAGGAGCAGGACGGCAGGGTCAGCGCCTGGATCGACCGGGAGAAGCTGCGCGGCTTCGAGCTGCACGACTACCCGCTCATCCGGTTCATGGTGCACCGCCGCAGCGACGACGACTTCCAGTTCACCTACGGCTTCCACCACGAGATCGTCGACGGGTGGAGCGAAGCCCTGATGATCACGGAGCTGTTCAGCCACTACTTCTCGCTCATGTTCGACGAGCCCCTCTCGATCCGGCCCCCCAAGACCGGCATGAACGACGCCGTGGCCCTCGAACTGGACGCCCTGGGGCGCCAGGAGAACTACGCATTCTGGAACGACTACCTCGCCGATGCGACGCTGATGCGGCTGCCGAGGACCGGGACCGCTGCCGGGCCACGGGCCGACAAGGGTGACCGGGAGATCGTCCGGATCGTCGTTCCCGTCTCCCAGGACCTGTCCGACCAGCTCAAACAGGCGGCCACGGCGCACGCGATGCCGCTCAAGAGCGTGCTGCTGGCCGCCCACCTCGCCGTCATGTCGGCCTACGGCGGCAACGTCGACACACTGACCTACACCGTGACCAACGGCCGGCCCGAGACGGTCGACGGCAGTACCGCTGTCGGGCTGTTCGTCAACAGCCTCGCGCTGCGCGTCCGGATGGCCGGCGGCAGCTGGCTGGAGCTGATCGAGGCCACCCTGCGGTCCGAGCGGCAGTCGATGCCCTACCGGCGGCTGCCCATGGCCGAACTCAAACGGCACCAGGGCAACGAGCCGCTCGCCGAGACGCTCTTCTTCTTCACCAACTACCACGTGTTCAGCGTCCTGGACCGGTGGATCGAGCGCGGCATCCAGCACGTGGCCAACGAGCTCTACGGGGAGTCGACCTTCCCGTTCTGCGGCATCTTCCGGCTCAACCGGACGACCGGCCAACTTGAGGTACGGATCGAGTACGACAGCCTCCAGTTCTCCGCCGAGGTCATGGAGAGCGTCCGGGACTGCTACGTGCGGGTGCTGACGGCGATCGTGGCCGACCCGGCCGCGAACTACGGGACCGTCGACCAACTGCCGGCCCGGGACCGCGCACTGCTCGACGGGTTCACCGACGGTGGCCGCAGCCCCGTACCGCAGCGCTGTCTGCACGAGATGGTGGAGGATCGCGCGAGCGCGGCCCCGGACCGGGTCGCGGTGGACTTCGACGGCGCGGTCATCAGCTACCGGGCGCTCAACGAGCGCGCCAACCAGGTGGCGCACGGACTGCGCCGTAGGGGAGTCGGCCGGGAACACGCCGTCGGCGTCTTCGCCGGACGCTCCATCGACCAGATCGTGTTCCTGCTCGGCGTGCTCAAGGCAGGGGCCGCCTATCTGCCCCTGGACCCGGCTCAACCGGACGAGCGCGCCGCCTCCCTCGTGGCGGACAGCGGGGCCGAAGTCGTGCTCGTCCAGCAGCACCTGGCCGACCGCGTCCCGCCGGAGGCCGAGCCGTTCGTGGTGGACCACGCCTTCCGCGCGGTCGGCCGGGAACCGTCGCGCAACCCGGCCAGTGGCACCGGCCCGGCCAACGCCGCGTACGTCATCTACACCTCGGGCTCGACCGGACGGCCCAAGGGTGTCGTCGTCGAGCACCGCAACGTGACCGCCTCGATCGCCGCCAGGAACAGGGCGTACCCGGAGCCGGTCGACCGGTTCCTGCTGCTGTCCTCCTTCGCCTTCGACAGCTCGGTGGCCGGGATCTTCTGGACGCTGTCGACCGGTGGCACCCTGGTGCTGCCGAAGGAAGGCACCCAACTCGATCCGCTGAGCACGTCCACCGTGATCTCCCGGCAGCGCCCGACGCACACCCTGGGCATCCCGTCCCTGCTGGGCCCGCTGCTGGAGCAGTCCGGCCCACGGGAGCTCGAATCCCTGGTCAGGGTGATCACGGCGGGGGAGGCGGCACCGGCGGCGCTGTACGAGGCGTGCCGCGCGAAGCTCCCCCACGGCCTTCTCGCCAACGAGTACGGCCCCACCGAGGCGACGGTGTGGAGCACGGCGTGGACCGGCACGGAACCGGGGGAGCAGCCCCAGCTGCCCATCGGCCGTCCGGTCGCCAACACCCGGGTGCAGACCCTGGACCAGCACGGCAGGCAGACGCCCGTCGCGGTGGCCGGCGAACTGCACATCGGGGGAGCCGCCGTGTCCCGCGGCTACCTGCGGCAACCGGCCGCCACCGCGGCGGTGTTCCAGCCGGATCCGTGGAGCGCGGCCCCCGGCGCCCGCCGCTACGCCACCGGTGACCTCGGCCGGTTCCTGCCCACGGGAGACCTGGAGTTCCTGGGCCGCAACGACCACCAGGTCAAGATCCGCGGCTTCCGGGTGGAACCGGTGGAGATCGAGGCCGTGCTGGACGCCCACCCTGCGCTCCAGCGGTCCATCGTGATGGCCCGTGGTGAGACCGGGGAGAAGCAGCTCGTCGCCTACGTGGTCCCGGAGCCGGGCGAGCGTCCGGCCCAGCCGGAACTGCAGAAGTACGTCCGGGACCGGCTGCCGAGATACATGGTGCCCAGCACCTTCGTCGTGCTGGACGCGGTACCGCTGACCAGCACCGGCAAGGTCGACCGGGCGCAGCTCCCGGAGCCGGAGCCGGGGGCCGCACTGCCGTACACGGCGCCCGGTACCGAGACCGAGCGACTGCTCGCCGACATCTGGTCCACGGTGCTCAAGGTCGATCAGGTCGGGGTGCATCACCACTTCTTCGACATCGGGGGCGAGTCGCTGCGTGCGATGCAGGCAATCGCGGCGACGAACAAGCTGTTCCGAACCGGGCTGTCGGTGCGCAGGCTGTTCGACGCGCCCACCATCGCCGAGTTCGCGCTCGTGGTGGACGAAGCCAGGACACCGGGCGCGGAACCCGCCGAGGCGAACGGGGTCTTCCCCGCGGCTCCCGCGGGGGGCCAGGCATGAGCGTGCAGATGACGGCCGGCAGCCGAGCCCGGGAAGGCGAGTCCTACCGTTCTCTGCCGCTGGCCGCCGCCCAGCAGCGGTTGTGGTTCCTCCAGCGGCTGGCGCCGGACAACCCGGCGTACAACATCCCCACCGCGATCGAGCTGACGGGACCGCTGAACGTACCGGCACTGCGCTCGGCGATTCGCCAGATCGGCAGCAGGCACGAGATGTTACGCGCGGTCTTCACCGACGACGGCGCGGAGCCCGGTCAGCACTTCACGACGGCGCCACCACGACTGCGGCTCATCGATCTGCCCGGCACGGAAGACGCGAGTGCGGAGACGGAAGTGCACCGGCTGCTCGCCGGGATCGCCGCCCGGCCGTTCGACCTGACCGCGGGGCCACCGGTGACCTGGCTCCTGCTGCGGCTGACACCACGGCGACACCTGCTCGTGCTGTCGGTCCACCACCTGGTGTTCGACGGTGGGTCGCTCGCCGTGGTGCGAGAGGAGTTGGAGGCGCTGTACCGGTGCGCGGCCACCGGAACTCCCTCGCCCGCGCGGGCACGGACGGCAAGCTATCCGGAACTCGCGGCCCGGCAACGGGAGGCGGCCGAGGAAGCCGGGGGATCGGTCGAGTTCTGGCGGACGGAGCTGAGCGCGGCGCCCTCGCACAGCACGCCGTTCAGCGGCGGCCGAGACGGACAGGCGTCCCGCCCGGTACGACGGGTCGAACGGCTGGGCCGCGCGGACCTCACCGGTCTGGCGAGGCTGTGTCGGCAGACCGGAAGCACCATGCACATGGCGTTACTGGCCGCACTCGGATGCCTGGTCAGCCGGTACTGCGGCCAGGAGGACGTGATCATCGGCGCACCGGTCGGCCTGCGCGACGCCGAGCCTGCCACCGGCACCGTCGGCCTGCTGATCAACACCCTGCCGCTGCGTCTGCGGTTGCACGGGGAACCGAGTTTCGCCGAGGTCCTGCGCAGGACCAGGAACACGCTGCTCGACGCGTTCGAACACCGGCTGCTGCCCTTCGAGCGGATCGTCGACGCGCTCGGGCTGCCCCGGGAACTGGAGACCTCTCCGCTGTTCCAGGTGCTCTTCGCCTACCAGCAGCCGCCGAGCCCACCCAGCCTGCCCGGATTGGGCGCGCGGTTCGTCGACGTACCCGCCGCGGCCGCGAAGTACGAACTGACCGTCACCGCGGCGGACACACCCGACGGACTTGAACTGATCTTCGAGGCGGACGGCGGGCGATGCACCGAAGCGGAACTGGCCGCCTGGTGCCGCCAGTTCCGGGCGTTGCTCGCCGCCGCGCCGGCCGAGCCGGAACAGCCGGTGGCGTGGCTTTCGCTGCTGACCCCACGCCAGCGGCACCGTGTGTGTGCCCCGGCGGCCATCGATCCCGGTCAGGGAGAACTGGTGCACCGCATGGTGGCCGCCGCAGCGGCGCGCCATCGGGACGCGGTGGCCGTCGTGCACGGTTCCCGCCAGCTGAGTCACCGTCAACTGGACCAGTGGTCCGACCAGTTCGCCTCGCACCTGGCCGCCCAGGGATGCCGTCCCGGCGACGTGGTCGGGGTCTGGCTGCCGCGGACGCCGGAACTGCTCGTCGCCCTGCTGGGCGTACTCAAAGCGGGAGCGGCGTACCTGCCGATCGGCACCGAACAGCCCGCCGAACGCGTCCGGTTGATGCTGGCCGAGAGCGGGTCGCGGCTGCTGATCGGCGACGACGAGCTGCTGGTACGCAGGGGTGCCGCCGGGGTTGCGCTGCCGCCCACGGTGCGGGTACCAGGGAAGCGGGTCGACTCGCCGTCCCTGCCGCACCGGGTGACCGTGCCTCCGACAGCACTGGCCTACGTGCTCTACACCTCGGGATCCACCGGCAGGCCCAAGGGCGTGGCCATCGAACACCGCAGTGCGGCGGCGTTCCTGCGCTGGGCGGGCGGCGAGTTCGACCGCACCGAACTGCGGAAGGCCCTTGCCACCACGTCGGTCGGCTTCGATCTCGCCTTCTTCGAACTGTTCGCACCGCTGGTGCACGAGGGCACCGTGGTGCTGGTCGAGGACGCCCTGCGGATCCCCGAGACCGCTGCCGCGGCCGGGGCGAGCCTGCTCAACTCCGTCCCGTCCGCCGTCGCCGCACTGTTGGACACCGACGGGATTCCCGACTCGGTCGGCTCGGTGAACCTCGCCGGAGAGCCGCTGCCCCGGGAGTTGGCCGACCGGCTGCACCGCCGCCGCGTCCGCACCGTGGTGCGCAACCTCTACGGGCCCAGCGAGGCGACCACCTACGCGACGTGCGGGGTGGTCGGCGCGGGCGGTGGCCCGCCCACGATCGGGACTCCGGTCGGTACGGCGCGGGTCTGGGTGGCCGATCAGCACGGGCTGCCGGTCCCCGACGGCATGACCGGGGAACTGCTTGTCGGCGGCCCGGCGCTGGCCCGGGGCTATCCGGGTCTTCCGGACAAAACGGCCGAGGCGTTCGTCCCCGACCGGTACGGCCGACCCGGCAGCCGTGTCTACCGCACCGGCGACATGGTGCGCCAACGAGTCGACGGCGAACTGGATTTCGTGGGACGCGGGGACACCCAGGTCAAGCTGCGCGGCGTACGGATCGAACTCGGCGAGGTCGAGCACGCGCTGCGCGCGGTGGCACCGATCCGTGAGGTGGCCGTCGTACTCGACGGCGTGGCCGAGCATCGGCGCCTGGTGGCGTTCGCCGGCGCCGAACCGGGCCGGGACATCGCACCGGAAGAGACCCTGGCCGCGCTGCGCGCCCTGCTGCCTTCGGCGATGATTCCGTCGGTACTGGTGGTGTCGGCCGACCTGCCGCACAACAGCAACGGCAAGATCGATCGGACGGCCCTGGCCGCCCGCGCCGGATCCGTCAGCCGCCGGCATCGGCGGACCGCGGCTCCCGGGACCGAGCTGGAGCGGACCATCGCCCGCGAATGGCAGCGGGTGCTCGGCATCGAGCAGGTGGGCGTGCACGACGCCTTCTTCGACATCGGAGGAAACTCCCTCGGTCTCCTGCGGCTGCACAGCGCACTTGTACGCACCGTCCATCCGGGGCTGCGGCTGGTCGACCTCTTCCGGTTCCCCGACATCGCCGGCCTCGCCGATCACCTGGACCGGACCGGGGCCGCCGGGCCGCCGGCGGAGCACCCGGCACTGGCCCGCGGCCGCAGGCGCAGGCGAGCCGCCGGGGCCCCGCGCCGGGCCACCGACCAGGGAGGCGAACGATGACCGAACCGGACGCATCCGAGCCGATCGCGGTGATCTCGCTGGGCTGCCGTCTCCCCGGAGCGGAGAACGTCGACCAGTTCTGGGCCAACCTCCGTGCGGAGACCGAGAGCATCACACGGTTTTCCGACCCGGAGCCGGTGCCGCGGCCCCGCTTCGTCGGCGCGGAGGGAACGCTGGGGGACATCGCCCAGTTCGACGCGGAGTTCTTCGGCTACTCCGCGCGCGAGGCCGAGGTGATGGATCCACAGCACCGGTTGTGCCTCGAAACGGCCTGGACGGTGTTCGACACGGCCGGTTACGACCCGGCGGCGCTGTCGTGCCCGGTCGGTGTGTTCCTCTCCGCCGGTCTCAGCTCGTACCTGGTGCGCAACCTGCTCCCCAGCGACGAACTGCTGCGCACCTTCGGGGGCTTCTCGCTGCTGATCCACAACGACAAGGACTTCGCGGCGACCACCCTCTCCTACAAGCTCGGCCTCACCGGCCCCAGCATGTGCGTCGGCTCGGCGTGTTCCTCGTCGCTGGTCGGAGTCCACCTGGCCATCCGCAGCCTCCAGTCCTTCGAGTGCGACATGGCCGTGGCCGGGGGTGTCTCCGTCCAGGTCCCGCAGGCACAGGGCCACGTGTACGCCGAGGAGGGCATCTACTCCCCGGACGGGCGGTGCGCCGCCTTCGACGCGTCGGCCGCCGGTACGGTCGGCGGCAGCGGCGTCGGCCTCGTCCTGCTCAAGCGGCTGTCGGACGCCCGCAGGGACGGCGACCGGGTACACGCGGTGCTGCTCGGCTCGGCCGTGAACAACGACGGCGACCACAAGGCGGGCTTCATCGCCCCCGGCGTCGACGGCCAGCGGGACGTGATCATCGAGGCGCACGCGGTGGCCGGGATCGACTCGGGCAGCGTGGGGTACGTCGAGGCACACGGCACCGGGACCGGTATCGGTGACCCTGTCGAAGTGGCGGCGCTGACCGCGGCGTTCCGTGCCACCACGGACCGGTCCGGGTTCTGCGCCATCGGCTCGGTGAAGTCCAACATCGGTCACCTCGACGCGGCGGCCGGGATCGCGGGGCTGATCAAAGCCGTCGGCGCGGTGCGGGACGGGGTGATCCCGGCGAGCCTGCACTACCGACGGCCCAACCCGGCCATCGACTTCGCCAGTTCCCCGTTCTACGTCAGCGCGTCGACCACGCCGTGGCCCGCGTCGGACTCCCCGCGCCGGGCCGGCGTCAGTTCCTTCGGCGCCGGTGGCACCAACGCCCACGTGGTGCTGGAACAGCCACCGGCACTGACGGAGTCCGACCGGGAGCGCAGGGCATGCCAACTGATCGTGCTCTCCGCGCGCTCCACGGCGGCCCTGACCCGGGCCGGCGACGAACTGGCCGAGCGGCTGCGCACGTGTCCGGACGCCGACCTCGGCGACGTGGCCGCGACACTGTCCGGCCGCCGCGCACACCGGTACCGGCGGGCCGTGGCGGCCGCCACCGCCGCGGACGCCGCCACGGCCCTGACCTCGCCTTCGCCACCCCGGGCGGTCGAGGACACCGGGCGGACCGCTTTCCTCTTCCCGGGGCAGGGCAACGGCTATCCGGCCATGGCCGTCGGACTGCATGCGGGAGAGCCGGTGTTCCGGCGGCACCTCGACACCTGCGCCCACCTGCTGGCCGAGCACGGCGTGGAGCTGTTCGCGGTGCTCCGCGCCATGCGGACGGGCACCCAGGGCGCCGCGGCCCTCGACCAGGTCGCCGAGTTCGCCGTGGCCTACTCGCTGGCCCGCACCCTGCGTGACTGGGGCGTCGAACCTGTCGCCATGCTGGGACACAGCCTCGGAGAGTACGTCGCCGCCACCGTGGCCGGAGTGTTCACACCGTCCGCCGCGCTGCGGCTGGTCACCGCCCGCGCCCAGGCGCAGGCCACGCTCCCGGACGGCCGGATGCTGGCTGTCCCGCTGAGCGCCGACGAACTGCGGCCGATGCTGGACGGCGGCCTCGGCCTGGCGGCGATCAACGCATCGGACCGGTGCGTGGTCTCCGGCGCCACCGACGCGGTGACGGCACTGGCCGACCGGCTGGACCGGCAAGGTACGCGCACCCGGATGCTGGCCCTGCGCCACGCGTTCCACTCCCGCGCGGTCGAGCCCGCCCTCGACCGGTTCGGTACCGCGCTGGCCGAGGTGGAATTCGCCGCCCCGCGGCTGCCGTTCCTGTCCAACGTCACCGGTGACTGGGCCGATCCCGCCGAGGTGACCCGCCCGGAATACTGGCTGGAGCACATGCGCAGGCCCGTACTCTTCGACGCCGGTGCCGGTCGCCTCGCGGAATCCGCGCCCGCCGCGCTGCTGGAACTCGGGCCCGACTCCCGGCTGGCCCGGCAGGCGGCCCGCAGGCTCCCTCCCGGCTCGGCGTCGATCGGCAGCTGCCTGCCCGCGGCCGACAGCGGTCCGACTCCGGAGCGGGAGACCGCTCACCTGGTGGGCGCGCTCGGAACACTGTGGACCTCGGGGTGCCCCGTCGACTGGGACGCCTTCCACCGTCCGCAGCGGCCGCGGCGCACCCCCGTCCCGGGATACCCGTTCCAGCGCAAGCGCTACTGGATCGAGGCGCCCGGCGAGGCCGCGCCGGTACGGCCCGCGGCCGTCGAGCGGCCGGGGCCGAGGAAACAGCTCGGGGACTGGGGCTATCTGCCCGGCTGGCGGCACGCCGCCGCCGTCCGCCCGGCGACCCGGCAGGACGGTGCGACCTGCCTGCTGTTCGGCGACGGCCCGCTCGGGACGGCGGTCGCCGAACAGCTCACCGCACTCGGCGTGCACCCGGTTCCCGTGCCGGCCGCCCCGGACGGGCCGAGTGAGGCGCGGCACTATCACGAGCTGCTGTCGGAACTCGCCGCCCAGGGGCGGAGCCCGCAGCTGGTCGTCCATCTGTGGCCCGCCCTGTCGGCGAGCGAGGACCGGCCGCTGGACGAGACCGTGGTACGGCAGGGACAGCTGGCCGGGCTGCACAGCCTGCTGCACCTGGCGCGGGCCTTCGGCGCGCACCCGGGCGACCGGCCGGTCCGGCTGGTGGCCGTCACCCGTGGCGCGCAGTGCGTGCTCGGCGACGACCTCGACCACCCGGAACACGCCACCGTGGCCGCGGCGGTCAAGGTGATCCCCCGGGAACTGCCCACGATGTCCTGCACGGCGATGGACGTCGGGCGCACCGACGGCGACCCGGACCGGCTGGCGGACCGGATCGTGGCCGAACTGCTGGCCGCTGACGAGGCCACCGAGATCGCCTACCGGGGGCGGCAGCGCTTCGAACGGAGCTACACCCCGCTCCGGCTCGACCCGGCGCCCGAGCCACCCGCCCGAGCCACCGGCGGGGTCCACCTGATCTGCGGCGGCCTCGGCGGCATCGGACTCAGCCTGGCGGAATCCCTCGCCGGCGGCGCCACCGCGCTGGTGCTCACCCGGCGCACCCCGTTCCCCGCCGCCGAGGACTGGAGCAGCTATCTGGCGGCCCATCCGGCGGGAGACGACACCACGCGGTTGATCAACCGGCTGACCACGCTCGCCTCCCGGGGCACCGGGCTTTTGGTCCGGCAGGCCGATGTGGCCGACGAGACGCAGATGCGAGCGGTCGTCACCGAGGCCGAGAAACTGTTCGGTCCGATCACCGGAGTGGTCCACGCCGCGGGAGTCCGCGACACCGCGGGCATGATCCAGCGGCGCGACCAGCGGGCCACCGACGAGGCGATGGCCTCGAAGGTACTGGGCCCCGTCGTCCTGGACAGCGTTCTCCGCGACCGTGAACTGGACTTCCTCGTGCTGTGTTCGTCCATCGGAACCGTCGTGCACAAGCTGAAGTTCGGCGAAGTGGGCTATGTGGCCGGGAACGATTTCCTCGACGCCTACGCCGCCCACCGCGCCTGCCGACGGGGCGGAACCACCGTGTCGATCGCGTGGACCGACTGGACCGCGACCGGAATGGGCGCCTCGGCACAGGAGGAGCTGGCCGCACGCTACGAACTCACCCCGGAGAACGATGCGTTGACCGCAGACCCGCTGGGCGGGATCAGCCGGGCGGAGGGCGTCGAGCTGTTCCGCCGCGTCCTCGCCGCCGACCGGTCCCCGCAGGTGCTGATCTGTACCCAGGACCTCGAAGTGCTGCTGGCCAGGCACACGGCGTTCAGCACCGACGACCACCGTGCCGTGCTCGCCGAGCTGCGGATCGCCCCGTCGCGGCTCGACAGGGCGGAACTGTCCACCGTGTACCAGGCACCGGGCTCCCCGCTGGAGCGCAGCGTGGCCGCATGCTGGGAGAACCTGCTCGGCAGCGAGCCCATCGGCGTGCACGACAGCTTCTTCGAACTGGGCGGCGACTCACTGATCGCGCTGCGCCTGCTGCCCCTGGTAGGGGAGCGGCACGGGGTCGAGCTGTCGACGGCGGAGTTCTTCGCGGCGCCGACCATCGCGGCCCAGACCGCCGCGATCGAACGCGACGCAGGGGACGAGGTGCTGCTGTGAACGCCGCGGCCTTCCTCGCCGACCTGCGTCGGCGCGGCATCACCGTCACCGCCGACGGGGACCGGCTGCGGTGCGTGGCCCGGCGTGGCGTGCTCACGGCCGAGGTGCAGACGGAGATCTCCGCGTACAAGGCCGAGATCCTGCGCGAGTTGCGCGCCACCCACGGTATCCCGGTGGCCGACGGCACGCGGGTACCGCTGTCCTTCGGACAGCAACGCATGTGGCTGACCCACCGGTTCCACCCGACGGCCAGCTCGTACCACCTCCCACTGCACCTCAGGCTGACCGGCGAACTCGTCCTGCCCGCCCTGCGAACGGCACTGGAGGACGTGCTGCGCAGGCACTCCGTGCTGCGGACCCGGTATCCGGCCGTCGACGGCGGTCCCGCCGTCGAGGTGCTGCCCGCCGCCGAGTTGGCGGAACTGCCGCTGGTGGATCTCACCGGGCTGCCCTCGTCCGCCCGGCGCGCGGCGAGCCGCCGTCAGGCGGCCGCGCTGGCCATCCGCCCGTTCGACCTCACGACGGGCCCGATGCTCCGGTCCTTCGTGTTCCGCCTCGACCGGACGGAACACGAACTCGTCCTGGTCCGCCACCACATCGCCGACGACGGGTGGTCGCTCGGGATACTGCTGGCCGACATCGCCGAGCTGTACCGGGCACATGTCGCCGGGACACCCGCCGAGCCGGCCCCGCTGCCGGTCCAGTACGGGGACTTCGCCGCCTGGCAGCGGCGCCGGGCCGCAGGAGCCGGCTTCGCCGAGCGACTGGCCCGGTGGACGTCGGCGCTGGACGGCGCACCGGCACGGCTGGAGCTGCTCGGCAGGGCGTCGGGCCCGCCCTCCGAGCAGGTCGCCGGGGCCCTGCGGTCCTCACTCGGCGACGCCGACGTACGAAAGCTCCGGCACCTGGCGGGTCAACGGCGGACCACGCTGTTCGCGGTGCTGCTGACCGGGTTCGGGCTGGCGGTCGGTGGCCTGGCCGGGCAGCACGACCTGGTGATCGGCAGCCCGGTCGCCGGACGCGTCCGCCCGGAGCTGGCCGGGCTGGTCGGCTGCTTCGTCAACCTGCTGCCGTTCCGCCTCGACCTGTCGGGCAACGCCGGATTCGGAGAACTCCTGGGCAGGGTGCGCGAGGTCGTCCGACAGGGCCTCGACGACCAGGAAGTGCCGTTCGAGCGGATCGTCGAGGCGGTGCACCCCCGGCGTTCCCTCGCCGAAACCCCGCTCGTCCAGGCGGCCTTCGCCTACCAGAACACCCCGGCACCCCGGGTGGAGCTGCCCGGCCTGACCACGACGGCGCTGGCGTCGCCCCCGGTCGCCGCCAAGTTCCCGCTCACGATGACCGCGTCCCCGCTGGCGAACGGAGTGGAGCTGGAGCTGGAGTTCGACCGGTCCCGGATCCACGGCGCGACGGCGGCCGAGATCCTGGCCAGGACGGTGGCCGTGCTGCGCTCCGCCGCCGCGGATCCGGGTGCGCCCGTCCCGTCGGCCCGGCCGCTCCCACCCCCTTTGGCCACGACCGGCGACCCGGCCGCCGCGGAGGGGACCGGCTGCCTGCACCATGAGGTCGAGCGGATCGTCGCCGGGCAACCGGACGCCGTGGCGATCAGCTGTGGCCGCCGGCAGGTCACCTATCGGGAACTCGACGCGCGGGCCGACCGGCTCGCGGCGGAGCTACGGGCCAGGGGCTGCGGGCCGGAGAGCATGGTCGGGCTGTGCGCCGAGCCGTCGGTCGACCTGGTGGCCGGGATGCTGGGCGCCCTCAAAGCGGGGGCGGCCTACGTGCCGATGGACCCGGCCGACCCGCCTCGGCGCCGTGCGGAGCTGGCCCGCGCCGCCGGTATCCGGCTGCTGCTCACCACGTCCACCGTGCGGCACCTGCCGGACCCCGGTGCGGACACACTGCTCATGGACGGGCCCGCACGCCCGGCCGCGGCGACGGTGGCGCCCCGGGTGCGGGCGCACCCGGCCAACGTGGCCTACGCCGTGTTCACTTCGGGTTCCACCGGGGGCCCCAAGGGCGTGCTGGTCAGCCACGCGAACGTGACCGCGGTACTGGCCGCGTGCCGGGCCGCGCTCCCGGGCCCGCGTGAGCGGCACACCTGGGCGATGACCCATTCCGCGGCGTTCGACTTCTCCGTATGGGAGATCTGGGGCGCGCTGACCAGCGGGGCCAGGCTGGTGCTCATTCCGCCGGACGTGGTCCGCGCGCCGGACGAGCTGTGGGCGACGCTGCTGACCCAGCGCGTCAGTGTGCTCGGCCAGACGCCCAGCGCCTTCCGGGCCCTGCTGCCCACCGCGTCGCGAACCGGGCCTGACGGTCTGCCGCTGGCCCTCGTGGTCCTGGGCGGCGAATCCTGCGAGGTGGCCAAGCTCGGGCCCTGGTTCGACTGGACCGGTGATCGCGGGCCGGAGCTGGTGAACATGTTCGGCACCACCGAGACCACCGTGCACGTCACCGCCCGCCGCCTGCGTCCGCCCGACCGGCACGGCCCGGCCGCCAGCCCCCTGGGACAGCCGATCCCCGGCCAGCACGTCGAGACGGTCGACAGCGACGGACGGCCGCTGCCGGTCGGCGGCCGAGGCGAACTCACCGTCGGCGGGATCGGGGTGGCCAGGGGCTACCTCGGCCACCCCGCCCTGACCGCCGACCGATTCCGGCCCGCGCCCGGTCGGAAGGGCGGACGGCGTTACCACACAGGTGACCTGGTGCGGGTCCTGCCCGGTGAACCGGACTACCTCGGCCGGACCGACAAACAGCTCTCGCTGCGCGGCTACCGCATCGAACCCGGCGAGATCGAGGCCGCCCTGCTGACCCACCCCGCGGTACGCGACTGCGTCGTGGCCGCCCACGGTACGGGGGAGCGGCGACGGCTCGTGGCCTACCTGGTGGCCGAGGGCGGCGCGCGGGCCCAGGACCTGACCAGCGGTCTGCTGCGGAGCTATCTGTCCGACCGGCTCCCGCGCCACCTGATCCCGGGCAGGTCGGTCGTCCTGCCCGCGCTTCCGCTGACCAGGAACGGCAAACTCGACGAGGCGGCCCTGCCCGCCCCGCCGCTTGAGCCCGACCGGCCGCGGACCCGCCGGCCCGCCACCCCGACCGAACGGACGATCACCGAGCTGGCCGCCGAGGTGCTGGGCCGGACGGGCCGGAACAGCATCGACATGATCGATATGCACGACAACTTCTTCGATCTGGGCGGGGATTCGCTGCTCCTCACCCAGTTCCACTTCCGGATCGTCACGGCTTTCGGCCTCGACATCCCCGTACGCCAGGTGTACCAGGCGCCCGACATCGCCGCGCTGGCCCGGACGGTCGACGAGCTTCGTGCCGGACGGCAGAGCGAGTTGGTCCGGGAGGCACTCCGGCTGGCCGAGGCCGGGGAGCAACCGCGATGACCACCAGGACAGCCACCATCGTCGACATCGTGCGGCAGCATGCCGAACGCACGCCGGACCGCCCGGCCTGCCTCTTCCTCGCCGACGGGGTCACGGAGACGGCGCGCCGTGACTTCGCCGCCATCGACCTGCGGGCCAGGGCCGTCGCCGCGGAGCTGGCCGAACGCGGATGCCGGGGCGAGCGGGTACTCATCGCCTACCCCTCCGGCATCGAGTACGTCGAGTCCTTCCTGGGCTGCTTGTACGCGGGCAGTGTCGCGGTCCCCTGCGATTCCGGCCGGGGCAGGGCCGGGGCGGAACGCCTCGCCGCCATCAGTGCGGACGCCCGGCCCGCGCTGGTGCTCTGCCAGGCCGACGACCCTCCGGCGGTGTCGGCCGGCGTGCCGAGGGCCGACGTCCGTGCCGTGTCCGACGCGGCCGCCGACAGCTGGACCGAGGCCCCGGCCGACCCCGGCGCGACCGCCTTCCTGCAGTACACCTCGGGTTCCACCAGAACACCGCGCGGCGTGCGGGTCAGTCACACCAACATCCTGAGCAACGAGCGCGCGATCCAGCTCGCCTGCGGCAACGACCGGGACGCCACCTTCGTCGGCTGGCTCCCGCTGTTCCACGACATGGGCCTGATCGCCAACATCCTGCAGCCGCTCTACCTGGGCTCCCGGTCGGTGCTGATGCCGCCGAGCGCCTTCCTGCACGCCCCGCTGAACTGGCTGCGAGCCGTCGAGAAGTACCGGGCCAGGGTCAGCGGCGGCCCCAACTTCGCCTACGAGCTGTGCTTGCAGCGCATCGACGAGGCCACCAGGGCCACCCTGGACCTGTCGCACTGGGCGGTGGCCTACAACGGCGCGGAGCCGGTCCGCGCCGCCACCCTGCACCGGTTCAGCGCGGGATTCCGCGCCGCCGGATTCGCGCCGACCGCACACTTTCCCTGCTACGGCCTCGCCGAGGCGACCCTGATCGTGACGGCGACGCCCTTCGACCGCCCCCCGACCGTGATCGACGCCGACCCCGTCGAGCTGAGGGCGGGCCGGGTCACCGTCGCGCGGGCGCAGGAGCACGGCAGCACGCTGGTCAGCAGTGGGCTCCCGGTCGTGGGGACCGAGGTGAGCGTCGTTGACCCGGACACCCGCACGGCGCTGCCGGAGGGAAGGGTCGGGGAGATCTGGCTGCGCGGCGAGGGCATCGCGGCCGGATACCACAACCGGCCCGCGGAGACCGAGGAAACCTTCGGCGCCCGCCTCGCCGATACCCACCAGGGCCCCTATCTGCGTACCGGCGACCTCGGGTTCCTGCGGGACGGCGGGCTCCACCTCACCGGCCGCAGCAAGGACCTCATCGTCATCCGGGGCGAGAACCACTACCCGCACGATCTGGAGCACACCGCGGAACGGGCGGATCCGGCGCTGCGGCCGTCCTGCGGAGCCGCCTTCCCGGTGGACGCCGACGGCGCCGAGCGGCTGGTGCTGTGCTACGAACTCGGCACGGCCCAGGACGATCCGGACCTGGCCGCGATTGCCGCCAGGGTGCGGCAGGCCATCGCCACCCGGCACGGCATCGAAACCCACCGCGTCGTCTTCCTCCCCAAGGGAGCCGTGCCGAAGACGACGAGTGGCAAGGTGCGCAGGCAGTACCTCCGGCAGTCCTACGCGGACGGGGAGCTGCAGATCGTCGCCGGCGTGGGTACCGGCCGGACGGAGGTCCCTGACCTGCCGGAGCGCGACGAACTCGGCGCGACGGCGCCCGGCGACCGCACCGCGGTGCTGGCGACCGCGCTGGCCCGTACCGCATCCGCGCTCGCCGGTCTCGTCGGAACTCCGCCGTGTCCCGACGAGCCACTGGTACGGCTCGGGCTGGATTCCCTGCGGGCGATGGAACTGCGGCACCGGGTGCAGCGGCGGTACGGAGTGGACATCGGCCCCGGCGCCCTCGCCGACGGGGACAGTCCCTACGCCATCGCCGGGCGCATCCTGGCAGCGGACCCCGCGTCGGCGGCCACCCTTACGACCGCAGTCGCCGCCGACGGGGACGCGCTCCCACTGACGGCGAACCAGGAAGCGCTCTGGTTCGAGCACGAATTGGATCCGCAGGGCGCCGCCTACAACCTCTCCCGGGTCTTCAGGCTGGACGGACCGCTGGACGTCCCGGCACTGGACCGGGCACTGGCGACCGTGACCGCACGGCATCCGGCCCTGCGCACCAGGTTCTGGGTCCAGGACGGGCGGCCGTGGTGCCAGGCAAAACCGGAGCCTGCGCGACTGCGCGTCATCGACACGACGGCGGAGCGGGACGAGGAAATCGCCGCGCGGCTTCTGGAGATCGTCGAGCGGCCGTTCGCGCTGGGCGGGGCCGCGCCGTTCACCGCGACGCTCCTGCGCCGCGGCGCGGACACGCACCTGCTGGTGCTGGTCGCGCACCACCTCGTGGCGGACCTCTGGTCGTTCCTGGTGGTGCTCGACGAACTGCGCGCCTGCTACCTCGCGGAGACCACCGGCATCCCCGCGACCCTTCCCCCGGCCGTCGATCCGCAGGCCGCGATGCTGGCCGGTGCCGCGGATCACGCCGACTCGCCGGCCGGCCCACGAGATCTCGCGTACTGGCGCGCGATGCTGGCCGGTGCACCGGGGAGCCTCGAACTGCCCACCGACCGGCCCCACAGGTCACCGCGCGACTTCCGTGGGGCGACAGCGGAGTTCCGTGTGCCGCCGGAGCTGGTCGAGGCCCTGCGTGCGCTGGCCAAGCAGCGGAACTGCACGCTGTTCACCGTCCTGCTCGCGGCGTACCGGACACTGCTGCACCGCTGCACGGCCCGGCCCGACCTGGTGCTGGGCACGCTGCTGGCCGGCCGGGACTCCGCCGAACTCGCGGGCGCCGTCGGGTACTTCGTGCATCCGGTACCGCTCCGCTCGCGCTGCCCCGGTGGAACCGCCTTCGCGACGCTGCTCACGGACACCCGGTCGCTGCTGCGCGAGGCGGTGGCGCACGGCACGTACCCCTTCCGCCGTCTGGTCACCGACCTGGCCCCGGCCAGGGACACCGGCCGGGCGACGCTGGTGCAGAGCCAGTTCGTGCTCCAGCAGGAGTACGGCGAACTGCGGGACGGCACCTTCGCCCTGGCACAGGGAGCGGGCGGGCAGGCGGCGTTCGGGGCGGCGACGGCCTCCGTGACCGCGGTGCCCCGCCGATGGTCGCAGCTCGACCTCAGTCTCAGCATGGTGCTGCTCGGCGGCGAGCTGACCGGCTGCTGGGAGTACCGGACCAGCCTGTTCGACGCGGACACGGTGGCCGCGATGTCGGCGCACCTCACCGAGGTGCTGCGCGCCGTCGCGGCGGACCCGGACATCCCGGTCGAGGCGATCCCGCTGAGCGAGGACCTCACCGGGCACGCCGGGTCGGGGCGGACACGGCGCCGCCCCGACCCCGGCGGTCTGCACCGACTGGTGGCGACCGCCGCGGCCGCCCGTCCGGACGCGACGGCCGTACTCGCGCCCGCGGAGGACGGCGGCACCGCGCAGCTGAGTTACGCGGCGCTGCACCGCGCGGCGACCACGGTCGCGGCCCGGCTGCGGGAGCTGGGCGCGCGGCCCGGCGAACCCATCGCCGTGCTGCACCGACGAGGCCGACAACTGCCGATCGGCTACCTCGCCGTGCTCAACGCCGGGTGTGCGGTCCTGCCGCTCGATCCGGAGGAGCCACCGCCCCGGCACGCCGCGATGCTTGCCGACAGCGGCGCCAGGTTCCTGCTGACCGAGGAGCCCTTGCTGGAGCACACCACCCACCTGCCCGTGCGCGCCCTGCTGACCACGGCCCTGCTCGCCGCACGGCCGGAACGCCGGTACTCGGCGCGGGTGCACCCCGAACAGCCCGCCTACCTGCTCTACACCTCCGGCTCCACCGGTACGCCCAAGGGGGTGCTCGTCCCGCACCGTGGCATCGTCAACCGGCTGGCCTGGATGCAGGAGGAGTACCGGCTCGGTGCCGGAGAGCGCGTACTGCACAAGACACCCGTCGGCTTCGACGTCTCGTGGTGGGAGCTGTGCTGGCCGCTGATCGCCGGCGGCACCGTCGTGCTCGCCGCGCCGGGGGTACACCGCGACCCGCGGGAACTGGTGCGGCTCATCGAACGGGCCCGGATCAGTACCACCCACTTCGTGCCGAGCATGTTCACCCCGTTCCTCGCCGAGGCGGCGCGAACGGTCACCGGGCGCTCGCCGCTGCGCCGAGTGCTGTGCAGCGGCGAGGTCCTGACGGCCGTCGCCAGGGACCGGTTCTTCGAGCTGTACGACGCGCGGCTGCACAATCTCTACGGTCCGACCGAGGCGTCGGTCGACGTCACGGCCTGGCCCTGCGCACCGTCGGACGCGGAGCCCATCCCGATCGGGCGGCCGATCAGCAATACCTCGGTCCGCGTGCTGGACGACCGGCTCCGCCCGATGCCGGTGCCCGTCCCCGGCGAGCTGTTCATCGGAGGGGATGGCCTGGCCACCTGCTACCTCGGGCTACCGGAGCAGACCGCGCAGGCGTTCCTGCCGGACCCCCGCCGGGGCCGGGGACGCCGGATCTACCGCACCGGCGACCGGGCGCGGCGCCGCACCGACGGCGCGCTCGTCTTTCTCGGCCGGACCGACGACCAGGTGAAGATCGGCGGAAACCGGGTCGAGCTCGGTGAGGTCGCCGAACTGCTGCGCGCACTGCCCGGTGTGGCCGACGCCGTCGCGATCGTGCGGGACGGCAGGCTGACCGGTTACGTCACCGGGCAGGACATCCCGCCGCCCGCCGAACTGCGCGACCGGCTCCGCCGTTCGGTGCCCGGCCACCTGGTGCCGTCGGCACTCGTCCTGGTCGGGGCGCTGCCGGTCACGGCGAGCGGCAAGGTCGACCGGCGCGCACTGCCCGCGCCGGACCGCGCTCCCGAGCAGGACCATGCGCCCACCGCGGCACTCTCCCCGGCCGAACGGGGACTCGCGGACCTGTGGGGACGGTGTCTCGGCAGAACCGGAATCGACGTTCGTACCGACTTCTTCACCCTCGGCGGCGACTCGATCCTGGCGATCCGGCTCGTCGCCGAGGCCAGGGCCGCCGGATTCGACTTCACCGTCACCGAACTGCTGGCCCACCCCAGCGTCGCGGAGCTGGCCGCGTATCTCGACGCCCGGCCGGAAACCCGGGCGTCCGAGCAGGCACGGGAGACGGAGACGGTGGCGCCGTTCGCCCTGTGCCCGGCGCTGGAGGGGCGATCAGGACTGGCCGACGCCTACCCCATCTCGATGGCACAGCGGGCACTGCTGGCCCACCGAACCGACGACCCCGGCTACGAGGTGTACGTGACCAGCGTCGCGGTGGACGCTCTGATCGCGCCCGGCGCCCTGGAACAGGCCGTCGCCCACGTCCTGGCCCGGCACCCCTATCTGCGCTCCCGCTTCGACCTCACCGGCCACGCCGAGCCCGTACAGATCGTGCCGGAGACCGTGTCGCGGCTGCCCGTCGAGGTGATCGACCAGCGAGCCGAACCCGCCCGCGACAAGAGATTCGGCGCGTGGATGCTGGCCGAACGCAAGCGGCACTTCGACCTCGACCACGGGCCGCTGGTGCGGTTCACCGTGCACGACTACGGCTCGGATTTCCGCCTGACCGTCAGCAGTTTCGCCCTCGACGGCTGGTGCACCGCGCTGGTGCTCACCGATCTGCTCACCGCGTACCGGGCCGCGTTGAAGGGCCCCCTGCCGGACCCGGCCGTGCCGCGCACCGGCTACGCCGACTTCGTCGCACTGGAACGCGCCGCCGTGCGCTCACCCGGGCACCGTGCCTTCTGGGCGGCGGAACTGCACGGCGCCGAGCCCTCCACGCTGCCCCGTTGGACGCTTCGCCGACCCCCGGCGGAGGGGCCGGTGTACCAGCGGCGCACCGTCGTGGAGATCGACGACGCGGTACGGGACGGTCTGCTCGGACTCGCCGCCGAGCTGGGGGTCGGCCTCAAGCACGTACTGCTCGGCGTGCACCTGCGGGTCGTCCGGCTGCTGACCGGCCGCCGCGACCTGATCACCGGCCTGGAGACCAACGGCAGGCCGGAGCGCGCGGACGGCGACCGGGTGGTCGGGGTGTTCAACAACATCCTGCCGCTGCGCGTCGACGTCCCGGCCGAGGAGAGCTGGGCCCGGCTGGCGCTGGCGGCCTACGCGGCCGAGACGCGGATCTCGCCCTACCGGCGTTACCCCTTGGTCACGCTGAACCGTGAGTTCGGCGTGAGCCGACTGTTCGACACGCTGTTCGTCTTCACCCACTTCCGCCTCTACAGCGGCCTGTCCGGGGCGGACGGCCTCGCGGTGTCCGGCCTCCAGGCGCCCGACCAGACGTATCTGCCGCTGACCGCCCACTTCAACGTCGACGCGCAATCAGGTCGGCTGCGCCTGCTCCTTGAGGCCGATCCGGTCAGGAGCCCCGATGAGCAGACCGCCCGGATCGCGGAGTGGTTCCGTGCCGCGCTGGAGACCGCGGCGCGGGCGCCGCACCGGTCCTCGGCCGGCATCGGCGCGCAGCCCCACGAGCCGCCGGCCACGCTTGTGGCTCCACCGAAGACCTCGGTACACGATCTGATCGAAGCCGTGGTCCGCCAGGGCGCCGACAGGACCGCGCTGCTCCAAGGCGGCCGGCACCTCAGTTACCGCCTGCTGTGGCAGCGGTCCGGGCGGCTCGCCGCGCTGCTGCAAGCCCGTTCGGCCGGACCGGAGACCGTGGTCGGACTGTGGGCGGAGCGCAGCGTCGACGCCGTGGTCGGGATGCTGGCGGTTCTGCGCGCCGGAGCGGCCTACCTGCCCATCGACCCGGAGACCCCGTCACGGTCGGTGCCCGCCCTGCTCGCCGAGGCAGGCGCGGCGCTCCTGGTGCTGCCGCCCGGAACGGCCGCCCCCGCCGGGGTCGATCCGCGGGCGATGGTGCGCACCGACGACACCGGGCCCGGTACGGCCATCCGGCTCCGCCGCCCCGAGCTGCGCCCGGAGCACCTGGTCTGTGTGCTGGCCACCTCGGGTTCCACCGGACGGCCGAAGCTGGTCGGCGTGACGCATCAGGGCCTGGTCAACTACCTGCGCTGGTGCGTTCCCGCCTACGGCATCAGCGACCGCACCTTCGCACCGGTGCACTCCTCACTGGCCTTCGACCTGACCGTGACCGCGTTGCTGGCACCGCTGGTCGCCGGGGGCACGGCGCACCTCCTGCCCGGCACCGATCCGACCAGGCTGGGAACGGCACTGGCCATCGGACATCACACGCTCCTGAAGGTCACCCCGTCCCACCTGTCCGCGCTGACCGGCCAACTGGCCGTACAGGGGCGCGGGCTCACCGGCGTGACCGCGGTGGTCGGCGGCGAGCAGCTGGACTTCGCCCAGGTGGCCGCACTGCGCGAAGTCGCCCCCGATGCCGTGGTGTTCAACGAGTACGGGCCGACCGAGACCGTCGTGGGCTGCTGCGTCCCGCGAGTGGGGGAGACGGGCGAGGGACCGGTGCCGATCGGCAGCCCGGTCACCGGCAGTTCGGCGGCGGTGCTCGCGGCCGGGGCGCCCGCCCCGGCCGGCGTGCCGGGGGAGCTGGCCGTCGGCGGATACGGGGTCGCCAGGGGCTACCTCGGGCGGCCCGCCGACACCGCCGACGTGTTCGTCCCGGATCCAGGGCGGCCCGGCGCACGCCGCTACCGCACCGGGGACGTGGTGCACCGGCTGGCCACCGGGGCGCTGCTCTTCCACGGGCGCACCGACCGGCAGGTCAAGATCCGCGGTTTCCGGGTGGAACTGGGGGAGATCGAGCAGGCCCTCGCCGCGCACCCGGCCGTCGCACGGGCCGCGGTGCTGCTGCGCACGGCCCCGTCCGGTGCTCCACGGCTGGTCGCCTACTGGTGCCCTGTCCGCCCGGGGCACCGCGACCGGATGCCCCAAGCCCGGCACCTGCGCGGCTGGCTCGCCGCACGGCTGCCCGGCCGCCTCGTACCCACCGAGATCCAGCAACGCGCCGACCTGCCGCTGACGCGGAACGGAAAGATCGACTACGCGGCGCTGCCCGGAACGCGCGACCGACGCGACCACCTGGTCGACCGGCTCGAATCGCTGACCGAGCAGGAGGCGGACCTGCTGCTGCGCCGCGCAGACCGCCCGCCGGACCCGCCGGACGAAGCCGGAGGTAGCGATGTCCGAATCTGACGCGCGCGTGGCGCGACTGTCCGCCACCAAACGGGAGCTGCTGGCCAGATGGCTGGCCGAGGACGCCCCCGGGAGCGAGGACGGGACACGGCCGACCGCGCCCCGCACCGAGGCCGAGCGGACCATCGCCGGGATCTGGCAGGAGGTGCTGGAGCTGGACCGTGTCGGCATCGACGACGACTACTTCGCCCTCGGCGGGGACTCGGTGCACGCCATCGTGATCGTGGCCAAGCTGGAGCTGGCCGGACTGCGGATCATCGCCCAGGACCTGTTCGACCTGCCGACCGTGCGGGCCCTCGCAGGGCGGGCGACCCCGGACGCACGCCCGCTCGTCCGGCCGCGCCGCCCCGCTCCCACCGAGTACCCGCTCAGCCCGATGCAGGAGGGCATGCTGTACCACTCGGTCGGCGGCAGCAGCCCGGGTGCGTACCTGGTGCAGGTCTGCTGCCTGCTGACCGGGTCTCTCGACCTGGCCGCGTTCCGCGCCGCCTGGCGGACCGTACTGGCCGCGAGCCCGTCGCTGCGGGTGTCCTTCGACTGGCACGACCGCGTCCAGGCCCGCCAAGTGGTCGCCGCGGAACCCGAGTTGACCATCGAGTGTCTCGACTGGCGGGACCGCGACGCGTCGGACCGGGCCGCCGCCCTCGCCGAGTTCCTCGACCGGGACCGTGCGCAGGGCTTCGACCTGACCGGCGCGCCGCTGCTGCGGCTGACCCTGCTGCGCGAGTCCGACACCACGCACCGCTGTGTGTGGACCCACCATCACCTGATTCTCGACGGCTGGTCCCAGCAACTGGTCCTCGCCGACGTCCTGGCCTGCTACCGAGCCCTGGCGGCGGGCGAGCAGCCGCAGGTGCCGGACCGGCCGGCCATGTCCGACTACGTCGAGTGGGTCCGGACCAGGGACAGCGCCACCGACGACGCGTTCTGGGCCGACCAGCTGGCCGGGATGACGGCATCGACCAGGATCGCGGGGCCGGGCTGTGCGCACGGTCAGGTGATCGCCGCGCGGCGCGGCGAGGTCACGGTGACCGCGCCGGCGGACCTCGCCGCCGGGCTCGAACAGCTCTGCCGACGGGACGGGCTCACCGTGAGCACCGTTGTCTACGGCGGCTGGGCCCTGCTGCTCGCCGAGATGTGCGCGAGCAAGGACATCGTCTTCGGCGTGACCGTCTCCGGCCGGCCGCCCGACCTGCCGGGCGCGATCGAATTGGTCGGCCTGCTCATCAACACGGTGCCGCTCCGGGTGGACTGCGCGCCGGACAGTGCGGTCCTGCCCTGGTTGCACGCCGTGCAGCGCCGCCTGGCCGGGATACGTGAACACAGCCACGTCCCGCTGGGCCGCGTCACCCGGGGGATGGGCCTGAACCGGGGCGCCGGCCTGTTCGACACGATCGTGGTGATCGAGAACTTCCCCACCGCCGTGCGCCAGGGCGCCGAGGACGGACTGTGCATCGGAGAGGTGCGCACCGTGGTCGACGAGGGCTATCCGCTGGTGCTCGAAGTAGTCCCCGGCACCGAACTGAGGCTGCTGGCCAGGCACGATCCGGCCCGCCTCGCCGCATCCGACGTGCGCGCCCTGCTGGAGGCGCTGACGGCGTGCCTCGCCGACTTCGTCGCCGCCCCGGACCGGCCGCTGTCCGGCCCCAGGGCCCTGCTCGCCCGGCGCATCGCGCAGCACGCCGAACACAAACGCCTGACCGGCAAGGACAGGGCAGGCCGCGACCTGCTGACGGCACGACGCCGAGCGATCGATGAGGAGTGACGGTGACACTGGTCGTGGTGACCGGAGCCAGCGGCTTCGTAGGAACACACCTGGTCCACGCACTGAAACGCCGCAGGCCGCGGGTGCGGGTGCGCGGGGTGGACGTGCGGCCGCCCGAGTACGGACCGAGCGAGGCGGACGAGTTCGTCCTCGCGGACCTGCGCGACCCCGAGCAGTGCGCGGCGGCGGTGTCCGGCGCCGACCAGGTGTTCGCGCTGGCCGCCAACATGGGCGGGATCGGATGGACGCACGCGGCACCCGCGGAGATCCTGCGCGACAACCTGCTGATCTCGGTCAACACCATCGAGGCATGCCGCACGGCCGCGGTCGGCACCGTCGTCCACACGTCCTCCGCCTGCGTCTACCCCAATTCCCTGCAACACAGCCCCGACAGCGCCCCGTTGGCGGAGGCCACCGTCTTCCCCGCCGAGCCGGACATGGAGTACGGCTGGGAGAAGCTCACCACCGAGATCCTGTGCGGGACCTTCCGCCGGACCTGGGGCATGGACATCAAAATCGCCAGGCTGCACGCCATCTACGGTCCGCTGGGCGCCTATTCAGGTCTGCGCGCCAAATCCCTGTCCATGCTCTGCGGCAAGGTGGCCGCCGTACCCGGCGGTTCCGGCGAGATCGACGTGTGGGGCGACGGCACCCAGACCAGGTCCTACTGCTACGTCGAGGACTGCGTCACCGGCCTGCTCCGCCTCGCACACTCCACGGTGGACCAACCGGTGAACATCGGCTCCGAGGAGCGGATCAGCATCACGGCGCTGGTCGGCCGTATCGCCGACATCGCGGGAAAGTCGATCGTCCCGCGCTATCTGCCCGACAAACCGGTCGGGCCGCTGGGCCGCGTCTCCGACAACACGCTGTGCCGGCAACTGCTCGGCTGGCAGCCGAGCATCTCCCTCGACGAGGGGATCCGTCGCACCTACCCCTGGATCGAGCAGCAGGTCGCCATGGAACGCAGCGGAGAGGGGGCCCGTCGGTGACAGCGGAACGGAACATGCGCGACACTGCGCACGACCTCGGCAGGCTGCTCCTCGGCCACCACGGGCGCTATCGGGACGGCACGCTCCAGGACCTGGTCACCGACCTGTTACGGGACAGGCAGGGCCGACGCGGCTGGATCGTCGACACGGTGAACAGCAGCCTGCTGGTCCGGCAGAAGCTGGCCTACGCCCTGCGGCTCGAACCGCGGCGGCTCCGTACCAAACTGGCCTTCCCGCTGCGCGCCGCCGCGGTCACCGCGCCACCAAGGCCGCTGTCCCTGCTGTGCCCCACCCGCAACCGCGTCGACAACCTGAACACGTTCCTGCGCAGCGTGCAGCGCACCGCCGCCGCACCGGGACGGATCGAGGTGCTCTGCTATGTCGACGACGACGACCCTTCGCTGCCGGAATACCGGGCACTGTTCGACCGGGCGCGCACGCACTACGGCGCGATCGGCCGGTGTGCCCTGCACGTCGGGCCGCCGATCGGGGTCGCGGCAGCCTGGAACCACCTGGCCGAACACGCCGACGGCGACTTCCTGCTGATGGCCAACGACGACCAGCTCTACGTGGACTACGGCTGGGACGTCGCACTGGACCAGCGGGCCGACGACCTCACCAGGCTGCACGAGGACGCCGTGCTGTGCCTGTACTTCGACGCGGCGCAGTACCCGGAGGGCGGCTGCGACTTCCCGATCGTCAGCAGGCCCTGGTACGACACCCTCGGCTACTTCGTACCGACGATCTTCCAGCAGTGGGAGGTCGAGAAGTGGGTCTTCGACCTCGCCCAACGGCTCGGCAGGCTGTACCCGGTGCCCGGGGTCTTCGTCGAGCACCGGCACTACCAGGACTACAAGGCGCCGTTCGACGACACCTATCAGCGCCATCGCATGACCCGGGAGAAGTCGTTCGCCGACCACGCCCTGTTCCTGCGCACCGAGGGCCGGCGCGTGGCGGAGGTGGACAAGCTCGCTGCCCGCACGGTGCGGGAGCGGCGCGGCGGTCGGCGCGGGACGACGCTGCCCGAACCGGCGGCCGACACGGCCCGTCGGCACTACCGTGCGCTCATCGACGGACTGCACGCGGACGGACAGGCCCGCGCCGCGCAGGACTGCGCGGAACTCGCGGTGCGCCAGGGGCTGTGGACCTCGGCACTGCACCGCCCCGCGGAGTTCCACCGGGAGCTGCCGCTGCGGACGGACTACGACCCCGCCGACTTCTGGTTCACCTTCCCTCTCACCGCCCAGCACGAGGCGATCGTGCGCGAGGTGCGCGCCGCGCTGGAGGGCCAACGGCTGCGCCCCGAAGGCGGGCAGGAGGCGGGGACCGACCGCGTCGAGCTGTACCGCGAGGGCACATGGACCGCGTCGGCCACGGAGCTGTCGGTCACCCGGGACATCCTGGACAAGATCCCCGAGGCGCTGCTGTTTCCCGGGGCGGCCGTCGAGCTGGTGCTCCAGCACCCCCCGGCCCGCCGGCCGGCGAGCTGCGGACCGAGCAACGCCTTCCTGCGGGTCGAGTTCGGCCTGATCGTCGCGGCTGGCAGCGGGATCAGGGTCGGGGAGCAGCCAAGGACCTGGCCGGAGGGCGGCTGCCTGATCTTCGACGACGGCCTGGAACGGGAGCGGTGGCACGAGGGCACCGGCCCCGGCGCCGTGCTCACCTTCCGAGTCCCGCACCCGGACCGGTGATCGGCGTGTGCGGCATCATCGGAATCTTCGCCAGGGATGCGGGTCTGTCGACGGCTTCGGCGGACGCCGCGATGGACGTGCTGCGCCCCAGGGGGCCCGACGGCGCCGGGGTCTGGTGCTCGCCGGACGGGCGGGCACTGCTCGGGCACACCCGGCTCGCCGTGGTCGACCCGGCGGGAGGCGCCCAGCCGCTCGGCGACGGGCCGAGCCGGACCCGGCTCGTCGTGAACGGCGAGTTCTACGACTACCGGCGGATCCGCTCCGACCTCGCCGGGACCGGACACCCCTGCCGCAGCCGGGGCGACAGCGAGATCGCGCTCCGGCTCTACCTCAGGGACGGCCATCGGGCGCTGCGCGAGCTGCGCGGTGAATTCGCCTTCGCCCTGTGGGACGACCGCACCAAGGAGCTGTTCGCGGCGCGGGACCGGTTCGGCGTCAAGCCGCTCTACTACGCCGAACAGGACGGCAGGCTCTACCTGTCCTCCGAGATCAAGGCCATCCTCGCCTGCGGCGTCGCGGCCAGATGGGACCTGGCCGCCTACGCCGCCCACCTCCAGATGGCCCTGCCACCGGACCGGACCCTGTTCGACGGCATTCGCCAACTGCCGCCCGGCTGCTACCTGCTGGCCGGCGCGGACGGGGTCACCGTCCATCGCTACTGGGACTTGGACTACCCGACGACCGAGGAGCTGGCCGGAATCGAGGACGGCTCACCGGCCGCGCTGACCGGGCACCTGGCGCAGGTGCGGTCCGGGCTCGACGAGTCCGTACGGCTGCGGATGATCGCCGACGTCCCGGTGGCCTGCCACCTGAGCGGTGGCGTCGACTCCTCGGCGATGACGGCCACCGCCGCCGGCCACGGCGAGATCACCACGTTCACCGTCGGTTTCGCCGCCGCCGCCCTGGACGAGAGCCCGGTCGCCGCACGTACGGCCGCCCGGCTCGGCGTGCCCCACCACCGGATCCAGCTCACCCCCGCGGATTTCGCCCAGCACCTGACCGCCACGGTCCGTGCGGGCGAGATGGTGCAGGAGAACTCCCACGGCGTCGCCAGATACCTGCACAGCGCCGCGATCAGTGCCAGGGGCTTCAAGGTCGCGATGGCGGGGGAGGGCGGTGACGAACTGTTCGCCGGGTACCCGCAGTTCCAGCAGGACCTCGCGCTGAGCCGCTCCCCGGAGGCGATGGGCAAGGCCCGCGCCGGATACCGGAAGCTGTCCGAGTTCGGCGCGCCGCGGCATCTGCGCAGTGTGCTCGACCGGCTCGGCTTCCTGCCCAGCTGGCTCACCCAGCGGCACTTCGCCGTCCTGGCGCCGTCGCGGCCCCTGCTGCGACCCGAGTTCGCCGAGCTGCTCGCCACAACCGACGCCTGCACACCGCTGATGGACCAGTCGCGGCAACAGCTCGCCGGACGCTCCCCCCTGCACCAGTCCCTGTACCTGTTCGCCAAGAGCTGGCTGCCCAACTACATCCTGGGCGCCGAACGGCTGGACGCCGTCCACGGAGTCGAGGTCAGACTGCCGTTCCTCGACCACCACCTGTTCGCCGTCGCCCGCACCGCGGCGCTGTCCTGGTACACCCGCGAGGGCGCCACCAAGTACGTACTGCGCGCCGCTCTGCACGACCGGCTGCCCGAGGAAGTGCGGGCCGGCGGCAAACGCGGCTTCTTCGCCCCGCCGATCGTCTGCGACGACGGGCTGCTCGCCACGCTGCGCGAACTGTGCGACGGTCCCGCTCTGCGGGACAACCCCTTCTACCGCCCGGAAGCGGTGTGCCGGCTGCTCGACGAGCTGCTGGCACGACCGGCCGACCAGCGGGCGGGCAGTGAACGCCTGGTGCAGCTGGCGGTGGGAACGAGCCTGCTCACCGCCGAGTTCGGCATGACTGTCGGCGAGGTGGCAGGGGATGAATGACGGCAGCCGTGACGCACTGGACGAGATGCTCGCCGGGCTGGCAGAGGCCGAGGCGGCGGAGCTGCGCCGACGGATCGCCGCACTGTCCCCCGACGGCCGGGCGCGGTTCGAGCGGACGCTCCTGTCGGGCCTGCCGTCCGGCTCCCCGGCACCCGCGCCCGAGGCGGCACCACCCTCCTTCGGCCAGGAGCGGATGTGGGTGCTCAACGAACTGGCCCCGGCCGCCTACAACTACGCCACCGCGGTCCGGCTGCGCGGCCCGGTGAACCCGGTCGCGCTGCGGTCGGCGATCGACGCCGTCGCGCAGCGGCAGGAGTCCCTGCGCACCAGCCTGTACCAGGCCGATGACGGGACGCTGGTGTCCGCGGTCGCCGGCACGGTCACGGTGCCGTTCCTGCTCGTCGACCTCTCGCAGCTGGCCGCAGCCGACGACCGGGACGACCGGCTCGGCACGCTGTTACGGGCGGAGACGCGCCGCCCCTTCGACCTGCGTCAGGGACCGCTGCTGCGCACGGCCTTGTACCGGCTGGGCCCGGACGACCACCTGGTCCTGCTGACCCTCCACCACGCGATCACCGACGGCTGGTCGAACGGCGTGCTGGCCCAGGCCCTTTCGGACAGCTACCGGGACCTGACCGCGGGCCGCCCGGTGAGCCTGCCGGTACCCGAACTCGCCTACCACGACTACGCCGCGTGGCAGCGCCGACGGCTCACCGGACCGGAACTCGCCGAGCTGAAAGACTTCTGGCGCACCCGGCTCACCGACCTGCCCTCCACCGAACTCCCCCTGGACCACCCACGACCGGACACCGGCCGCGGACTCGGCGCCAACCACAGCATCCTGGCCGGACCCGAACTGGCCGGCCGTCTCGGCGCGCTCCGGCGCCAGACCGGCGGCACCCTGTTCCTACAGGTGCTGAGTGCCCTCTCCGTAGTCCTGCACGGGTGGACCGGGCGGTCCGAACTCGCCCTCGGCACCCTCGTCTCCGGCCGCACCCGACCGGAGTTCGACCGCCTCATCGGCTACTTCGTCAACGTCGTACCGATCCGCACGCACATCGAGCACGAGCAGAGCTTCAGGACGCTCTGGGCGGCCACCCGGACGTCCGCCACGGAGAGCCTGGCCCACCAGGAAATGCCCTACGAGAAGCTGCTGGAGCTGCACCGGGCCGACGGCGAGGGCGACACCCCGATCAGGGTGCTGTGCGTGGCCCAGCAGCCCCAGCCGACCCTGGAGCTGCCGGGGCTGACCGCCGAGCAACTGGACCTTGAGCTGGGCGCCGCGCAGTTCGACCTGCTCGTGGAGGTCTGGGAAGGGGACAACGGCATCAGGATCTCCTTCCAATACGACCTGGACCTGTTCGCCGAGTCGACGATCGTGCTGTTCGCCGAGCAGCTCCGCACCGTGCTGGTCCGGTGCGCCGACGATCCCGACCTGACCGCAGGTCAACTGCTGGCCGCCCCGCCCGCCGCCGAACCCGCCCCAACGGCCGCCGACGGGCGGACCGACAGCCTCACCACGCTCTTCGAGCGCCAGGCCGACCGCACCCCGGACCTCATCGCGGTGGTCGACGGCGCGCTCGCGGTGAGCTACCGGGCACTGGACCGCAGGGCCAACCAGCTCGCCCGGCAGCTGCGGGCGCGCGGCGTCACGGACGGCGACCGGGTCGTCTGCGCTCTGCCCCGTTCGGCAGGCTCGGTGCTCGCGACGCTCGCCGTACTCAAGGCCGGAGCGGCCTATGTGGCGTTGGATCCGGCCCAGCCCGCCGAACGGCTCGCCGAGATCGTCGCCGACGCCCGGCCCCGGTGCGTGCTCACCACCACGGCGCTGCTGTCCCACTGCGCCCCCATGGACAGCCCCCCCCGGGCGGTCGACGACCCCGGCGAGCCGACCGGCCGGTTCCCGGCACACCGACTGAACCGGCCGGTCCACCAGGAGTCGGTGGCCCACCTGGTCTACACCTCGGGGTCGACCGGCCCGCCGAAGGGCGTGCTCGGCACCCATCGCGGTGCGGTGAACCGGATTTGGTGGATGCGGCGGGCCCACCCCGTCACCGGCGCGGAGGTCTGGGCCGCCAGGACGTCCCCTGCCTTCGTCGACGCGGTGTGGGAGACCTTCGGCCCGCTGCTGTCCGGCGTGCCTCTGGTGGTGCTGAGCGCCGAGGACACGGCCGACCCCGCGCGGCTGGTCGACAGGCTGCGCGAGCACCGGGTGACCCGGCTCGTGGTGGTACCGACCCTGCTGCGCATCCTGCTCGACGACCAGCCGGACCTGCACCGGAGACTGCCGGACCTGCACACCTGGGTGAGCAGCGGCGAAGAACTCGGCGCCGACCTGGCCGAACGGTTCCACCGCTGCCTGCCCGGCCGCAGGCTGCTCAACCTGTACGGCTGCGCCGAGGTCGCGGCCGACGCCACCGCGGCCGAGGTGGGACAAGGCGGCAACCCGGCGAAGGTCCCGATCGGCCGGGCCATTGACGGTGTCGCCACACGTGTGCTGACCCCGGCCGGCCGGCCCGCGCCCACGCTGGGCATCGGCGAACTCCACGTCGGCGGGGCCGGGCTGGCCCTCGGCTACCACGGGCGCCCCCAGGAGACGGCCGACCGGTTCGGGCCGGTACGGGGCGGCGGGCCGGGCCGGCGCTGGTTCCGTACGGGCGATGCGGTGCGCCGCCGTGCCGACGGCGATCTGGAGTATCTCGGCAGGCTGGACACCCAGGTGCAGATCCGTGGCCACCGGGTCGAGCCGGGCGAGGTGGAACGTGCTCTGCTGCGGCATCCCGACATCCGCGCCGCCGCGGTCATCAGCTGCCCCGACCGCATGGGCGCCCCCATGCTCGCCGCGTACGCGGTCGCCGTCGACGAGGCGCGGCCACCCCGTGACGTGACCGGATCCCTGCGGCGCCAACTGCCCGCCCACGCCGTACCGTCCACCGTGGACATCCTCGCGGAGCTGCCGCTGAACGCCAGCGGGAAGGTGGACCGGCGAAGGTTGCGGGCGCTCCGGACTGCTCCGGCGCCGACGGCGGAGCGGCACTCCGGGCCGGCCACCGGGACGACCCAGGCCATCGTGCTCGACGTCTTCACCGAGCTGCTGCCGGTGACCTCCCGGCCGGGACCGAACGACGACTTCCTGCGGCTGGGCGGCAATTCGCTGCTCGCCGCCAGGGTCGCGGCAGTGCTGCGCGAACGGCTCGGGACACCGGTCGGCCTGGGCGACCTCATCGCGGCGCCGACGGCCCTCGCCCTGGCCGCCCGCCTCGACGCAGCGGCCGCACGCCAGGGTCCGCCGGAATTCTCGGCGCAGCCGGTCCACGATCCGGCGGCGCGGCACCAGCCCTTCCCGTTGACCGACATCCAGCGGGCCTACCTCGTCGGACGTGACGCCGAGCTGGTGCTGGGACAGGTCTCCACCCACGCCTACCTGGAGCTGACCGCGCACGCACTGGACCTCGACCGGTTCCAGGACGCCCTGCGGGCGGTGATCGACCGGCATCCGATGCTGCGTGCCGTGATCGCGGCCGACGGTACGCAACGGGTGCTGGACTCGGTTCCCCCGTACCGGATCTCCGTCCAGGACCTGCGAGGGGACACCGGCCCGCGGCGGGCCGCGCGGCTGGCCGACTGGCGGGAGGAACTTTCCCACCAACTGCTGCCCGCCGACCGCTGGCCACTGTTCGACGTACGGGCCTCCCTGCTGCCCGGCGGGGACACGCTGGTGCACGTCAGCATCGACGCGCTCATCTGCGATGCCCACAGCTTCGGGCTGGTGATGGCCGAGCTGACCGACCGCTACACCGGCCGACGGCACGCGTATCCGCCGCCGGCCCTGACCTTCCGGGACTACGTGCTGGCCGCCGAGCACCGCCGGGCGGGGCCCGGGTACCGCAAGGCCCAGCAGTACTGGCGCGACCGCCTCGCCGACCTGCCCGAGGGGCCCGAACTTCCGCTGGCCACCGCGCCGGAGAGCATCGACCGGCCCCGCTTCGTACGCCGTTCCGGGACGCTGGACCGCGCCCAGTGGTCGGCGCTCAAGGCGCGGGCCGCCGAGCTCGGCCTCACACCGTCCGGTGTCCTGCTCGCCGCCTTCGCCGAGACCGTGACCCGGTGGAGCAGACGCCCCCACTACAGCCTGATGCTCACCGTCTTCCAGCGGGAACCGGTGCACCCCGATGTCGACCTGATCGTCGGCGACTTCACGTCCCTGTCCGTGCTCGAAGTGGACCACCGCACCCCGGCGGCCTTCGCGGACCGCGCCCGCACCCTGCACCGGCTGCTCTGGGCCGACCTGGACCACGCCCCGTTCAGCGGTGTCCAGGTGATGCGGGAGTGGGCCCGGCAGCGCGGCCGCCCGCCGCAACTGCTGACCCCGGTGGTGTTCACCTCCAACCTGCCGCCGGCCGCGCCGTCCGACGCGGCGCAGACCGAGCACACCACGCTGGGGAAACCCGGCTACGGGATCACCCAGACCCCGCAGGTGCACCTGGACCACCAGGTCGCCGAGCGCGAGGGAGCTCTCGTCTTCAACTGGGACGCGGTCGACGACCTGTTCCACCCCGGCGTGGTCGACGGCATGTTCGAGTCCTACCAGCGCCTCCTGGCCGACCTGGTGACCGACCGCGCGTACTGGACCGACCGAAGGGAGCCGCCGCTTCCCACCACGCAGCAGACCGTCAGATCGGCGCTCACGGCGGCCGGCGCCGCCGCCCCGCGGCCGCACTGCCTGCACGAGCCGGTCTTCGCGCGGGCAGCCGCCCAGCCGGAGCACATCGCGCTGGTCGACGGCGAGATCAGGATGACCTACCGCGAGCTGGCCGACCGGGCCCGCCAGGTCGCGAACACCCTGCTGCGCACCGGCGAGCGCGAGAACGCCCTGGTCGGCATCGCCACCCGTAAGGGCCGGCACCAGGTGGTCGCCGCGCTCGGCGCGCTGGCGGCCGGCCGGGCCTTCCTGCCGCTGGACCCCGACCTGCCCGACGCACGGATGCGGCACCTGATGGCGCGCGGGGAACTGAGCACCGTGCTGACCCAACGGACACTGGTGGACCAGCTGCCCCGACCGGCCGGAGTGCGCGTGATCGCCGTCGACCGGGCGGCCGACCTCGACCCGTCGGACGAGCCCCCGGCGGTGCGTACCGACCCCGCGGACCTGGCCTACGTCATCTTCACCTCCGGCTCGACCGGCACACCCAAGGGCGTGATGATCGATCACCGCGGTGCGGCGAACACCATCGACGCCGTCAACCGGCGGTTCGGAGTCGGCCCGCACGACCGTGTCCTCGCGGTCTCCTCGCTGAGCTTCGACCTCGCCGTCTACGACCTGTTCGGCCTGCTGTCCGCCGGTGGCACGGTGGTTCTGCCCGCGCAGGACAAACGCCGTGATCCGGCCCACTGGGCCGAGCTGATCGCACGGGAACAGGTCACGGTGTGGAACTCGGTGCCCGCACTCGCGGAGGTCCTGACCGATTACGCCGGGAAGCTGGCGCCGGCCGCGCTCTCCACGCTGCGGCTGGTGCTGCTCAGCGGCGACTGGATCCCGGTCTCCCTGCCCGACCGGCTCCGCGCGCTGGCCACCGAGGCGCAGCTGATGAGTCTCGGCGGCGCGACGGAGGGATCCATCTGGTCGGTGTGGTACCCCATCGGCGAGGTCGACCCGCGCCGGCCCAGCGTCCCCTACGGCGTACCCATGGACCACCAGTCGATCCGGGTGCTCGACGACCGATTGCGACCGCGTCCCGACTGGGTGGCCGACGAGCTGTACATCGGCGGCGCCGGTGTCGCGCTGGGGTACTGGCGCGACGAGGAGCAGACCCGGTTCAGGTTCCCGTGCGACCCGGTGACCGGCGAGCGCCTGTACCGGACCGGTGACCTCGCCCGTCATCTGCCCGACGGGAACCTGGAGTTCCTCGGTCGGCAGGACGGCCAAGTGAAGATCAACGGATACCGGGTCGAACTCGGCGAGGTCGAGGCGGCGGTGCAGCGGCTGCCCGGAGTGCGGGCGGCCGCCGTGGTCGCAGCCGGTGAGCGGGGAGCGGCACGCCGCCTGGTCGCCTTTGTCGTCGCCGAGCCGGACTCGCCGCCGGAATCCGCCGCACTGCGCACCGGCCTCGGTGCCGTACTGCCGCCGTACATGATCCCGGCCGAATTCCACCGACTCGACCGGATCCCGTTGACCGGCAATGGAAAGGTGGACCGGTCGGCACTGCTCGCACAGTTGCCGGGGCGGCAACGGCGGACGGGGCGGGTGCGTGGCGCGGCGGCCCCGCAGCGGCGTGGCCGACTGCTGGCGGAGCTGGCCGACATCTGGGCAGAACTTCTCTCGGTGCCGACCGTCCGGCCCAAGGACAACTTCTTCGCCCTCGGCGGCACCTCGCTGGAAGCCATCCGGCTCATGACGAAACTCCAGCAGGCCATGGGCGTGCGCATCCCCATGCTCCGGCTGTTCACCACCCCGACGCTCGCGGCACTGGCCGATGCGGTGACCGAGGCGCAGGCGGGCGCCGCGCCCACCCCCGACCCCGGCCCGCCGCCCGAGCTGACGGCCTGCCCGGACGACCGGTCCGAGCCGTTCCCGCTGACCGACATCCAGCAGGCGTACTGGCTGGGACGCCGCACCGGCTTCGGGCTCGGTGGTGTCGCCACCCACAGCTACCTGGAACTGGACGTCGACGACCTCGACGTCCCCCGGCTCGAACAGGCCCTGCGCCTGCTGATCGACCGGCACGACGCGCTGCGGACCGTCGTCCGGCGCGACGGCCGTCAGCAGGTCCTGCCCACCGTGCCCGCCTACCGGATCGACACGGCGGACCTGCGCGGCCGGGCACCCGACGCCGCGACCCACCGGCTCGCCGAGGTCCGCGGGACGATGTCGCACCAGGTCAGGGCGACCGAGGACTGGCCGCTGTTCGAGCTGCGCGCCCATCGCACCGACGGCACGACCACCCGGCTGCACATCAGCGTCGACCTGCTGATCGCCGACGCGCACAGCACCCGGATCCTCACCCGCGAACTGCTGGCGCTGTACCACGACCCCGAGGCCGAACTGCCCGTAATCGGCTGCACCTTCCGGGACTACGTGCTGGCGGCGATGGCGCAGAGGAGCGGCATCCGCCACCGCCAGGCACAGCGCTACTGGGCCGACCGGATCGCCGACCTGCCGTCCGCCCCCGGCCTGCCGCTGCTGTGGCGGCCCGCGGAGCTCACCCACCCGGAGTTCCACCGCCTGCGCACCGAACTCACCCCGACGGCATGGCAGGCGGTGCGGGACTGGTCGGCCGCGGCCGGCCTCACGCCGTCGGCGGCGATCTGCGCCGCGTTCTGCGAGGTGCTCGCACAGTGGAGCGACAGCCCCCGGTTCACCCTCAACGTCACCACGTTCAACCGGCTGCCGTTGCATCCGGACGTGGACGCGCTGGTCGGCGACTTCACGGCCACGACACTGCTGGCCGTCGACGGCACCGGCGAATCGTCCTTCCCCGCGCGGGCCACACGTCTGCAGGACCAGCTCTGGAAAGACCTGGAGCACCGGACGGTCACCGGCGTGGAAGTGCTGCGCATGCTGCGCGGCGGGGATCCGCGCCGACGGGACGACGCGGTGATGCCCGTGGTGTTCACCAGCACCCTGCTCTCGGACGGCGTGCTGCCGTCCTCGCAGGTACCCGCCTGGCGGGCCAGGACGGTGTACTCGGTGAGCCAGACCCCCCAGGTGCTGCTCGACCACCAGGTCGGCGAGCAGGCCGGAAAGCTCGTCTGCACCTGGGACTTCGTCGCCGCGGCGTTCCCGCCCGGGCTGGTGGAGAGCATGTTCGAAGCGTTCGAGACGGTACTCGCGAATCTCGCGGCGGCAGCCGTGGAAACTGGAGGCGACCCAGCATGAGCATGGCCGGGGAAAGCTTCTCGGTGCTTCCCGCCGAGCAGCGGACGTTGCTGCTGCACATGAACGAGGTGACCGGGCGGATCCCGCCGGGCACCCTGGACGAGGCGGTCGCCCTGCTCGCGGCCGAGCGGGGCGACGCACTCGCCGTGCAGGGATCCCGTCAACGCCGGAGCAGGGCCGACCTGCTCACCGCCGCCGACCGCCTCGCCGCGGCGCTGAGCGGGCAGGCGGTGGCGGCGGGCGATCGGGTCGCCCTGTGCGTCGAGCCCGGCGCCGACCAGGTGACCGGTCTGCTCGGCATCCTGCGCGCGGGCGCCGTACCGGTGCCCGTGGACCCCGGCGGCCCGCAGGTCACACGGTGGCGGCAGCTGGACCGGGACGGGATCACGGTGTGCGTCTCACAGTCCTGGCTGCTGGACCGGCTGAGCTGGCCGGACGGGATCGCCAGGACAGCGCTCGACGGCGTGCCGGAGGCGGAGCCTGCCGCCCCGCCGCGGCGCGACCAGCGGGATCCCGCGGTGCTGCTGCCCGGCGACGACGCCGACGCTGCGGTGGCGATCAGCCACCGGGAACTGCTCAACATGGCAGCCGATCTCACCGACCGGTTCGGACTCGGACCGGACGACCGGATGATGGCCCTGGCCCCGATCACCACCGGACAGGGCATCCGTGAGAGCTGCCTCGCCCTGCTCTCCGGCGCCACACTGATCCACGGCCAGGACATCGACCTGCGGGAGCCGACCGCCTGGATCGACCTGCTCGTCCAAGAACACCTCACCGTATGGAACTCCACACCGACCCTGCTCGACCTGCTGCTCACCGAGCTGGAACGCCGGGGCGACCGGCTGCCGGGGCACCTGCGCCTGGTGCTGCTGAACGGGGAACCGCTGACCGGCGCCCTCGTCCGGCGCCTTCGCGGGCTGTCCGGCCCGGACCTCGTCGTCGCCAACCTCTCCGCCGCCCAGGAGCACGGGGCGTGGGCCACCTGCTGTGCACTGTCCGCTCAGGAAGCCGATACGCCCTCGGTGCCGATCGGCGGCCCGATGCGCAACCAGCGCATCCACGTACTGGCCGAGAACGGCGGGATCTGCCCCGTCTGGGTCACCGGACAGGTGCACTACGGCGGCCTGGCCGCGGAGTCCGCGCGGCACCACTGCGACACCGGGCCCGACCGGTGGGCCACCCACCCGGAGTCCGGCGAACCTCTGCTGCGCAGCCCCTGGTTCGGCCGGGTGCTCCCGTCGGGGACGGTGGAGACCGTCGGACACGCATCCGCACAACTCCTCGTGCACGGAAGGCGGTTGCACGTGCACGACACCGAAGTGGCGCTGGCCGCGATGGACGGGGTGCGCGCCGCCGCCGTGGTCACCCTGACCGCCGAGAGCGCGCTCGGCTTCGTCCGGCTCGCCCCCGGAACGAGCCGCACCGGGCAGGAACTGCTCGACCAGCTGCGCCGCAAGGTGTCTCCGTACCTGCTGCCCAGCAGGATCGAGGTCCTGGACGCCTTTCCTCTCACCCCTGACGGCAGGGTCGACCGCGGTCGGCTCACCACGACGGGCAGCCCGGTTCCCGAGCCCGTCGCCGACCGGCAGCCGGCGGTGGCGGGCGGAGACACGCTGGTGGCCGCCGCCACCGAGATCGCCTGCAGGGTGCTCGGGGTGAGCGAGATCGAGCCGGACATGAACTTGATCGACTTCGGCGCCACGTCGGTCGAGCTGGTGCGGCTGGCCACCGTGATCGAGGAGGAACTCGGGATCGACGTCCAGGTGGAGGAACTGCTGCGGTTCCCCTCGATCGCCGTCATGATCGGTCCGCATCTCGCGAAGACCACCGGACCCGCCGGTGAGTCCCGCCACGAGCCCCTCGACCAACTGCCCGACGAACCCCCCACGGCCGTCGTGCCGCCCCCGGCCGACGGGGGCCTGCTCGTCGACCTGGTGGCGCGCCAGGCGTTCAAGGACGCGCACCACGGCATCCGGCAGGAGTACGACGCGGTCTCGGGGATCGCCCTCGGCCGCGAGGCCGACCCGCGGGTGCCCGCTCGCCGAAGCCACCGGCGATTCGCCCCCGGCCCGGTCGCCTTCACCGGTCTCGCGGCCCTGCTCGGCGCCGTGCGCCGGATCCAGCACGCGGGCGAGACCAAGTACTGGTACCCCTCGGCGGGCGGCGCCTACCCGCTGGGCGTCTACGCCGACGTCGCACCGGACCGGGTGACGGGCCTGGACGCCGGAACCTACTACGTCCACCCGGGCCGCGCCGAGCTCGTTCCCGTGCGCACCGGCCAGGGTGTGCCCCCCGCCGCGCACGCCGAGATCAACCACGGCGCCCTGCGGCAATCGGCGTTCGTGCTCTACCTGATCAGCAGGATGGACGCCATCTCCCCGCTCTACGGCGAACTGGCCGGGGACTTCTCGGTGTTCGAGGCCGGCGCGATGGCTCAGTTGCTGATGATGGTCGCCGCGGAGAACGGCCTCGGCCTCTGCCCGGTCGGCACGGTGGACACCGCCGCACTGCGCGAACCACTGCGGCTGCGCCCCGACGACCGCTTCGTACACGCCCTGCTCGGCGGCGTCCCGGACGTCACCGGCGAGCGGACGGGCAGCCGCCGGGTACCCGACATCGGCGACCGGCTGGGCCGGGCGGCGCGGAGCGAGGGGGAGCGGCCGTGACGCCGGACACCGGCGGCCCTCAGGCCGGCCGTCGCCGCCGGGAGCCGTCCCGGCCCGAGGACTGGGTGCGGCCGACCGGACCACCGGCCGGTGCGACCCTGCCCTTGCAGGTGCTCGCCGCGCAGACGGGAATCGACCTCGCGCACTGGGCCGACCGCTCGGCGGACACCGTGCGCACCTGGCTGGACGTCCACGGCGCGGTGCTGTTCCGGGGCTTCGGCGTCGACCTCGACCGCTTCGGCGCGGTGCTGCGCGCACTGGCCGGGAACCCGAGCCCCTACCTGGAGCGGTCCTCGCCGCGGACGGAACTCGGCGACCGGATCTACACCGCCACCGACCACCCCGCCGATCAGCCGATCCCGCTGCACAACGAGAACTCCTATCAGCGGGAGCTGCCGCGGCGCCTGGTGTTCTGCTGCCTGCGGCCCGCGACGACCGGCGGCGCGACCCCACTGGCGGACACCAGGAAGGTGCTGGGCCGCATCCGCGCCGAGATGAGCGCAGGATTCGCCGAGCGGGGCGTGCGCTACGTCCGCAACTACGGGACCGGCCTGGGGATGGACTGGCGCGAGGCGTTCCAGACCGAGCACCGCGCACAGGTCGAACGGCACTGCCGTGACCAGGGCGTCGAGGCCGAGTGGACCGGAGGCGACCGGCTGCGCACCAGCCAGGTGCGGCCGGCCCTCGCCGTACACCCCGGCACCGGGGACCACGTGTGGTGCAACCACGCGGTCTTCTTCCACACCAGCAGCCTGCCGACGCGGATCGGCGCGGCGCTGCGGTCCCAGTTCGCCGAGGCGGACCTGCCGGTCAACACGTACTACGGAGACGGGCAGCCGATCCCGGAGGACGTACTCGACCATCTCCGTGCGGCCTACGCGGCCGAGCGGGTCGCGGTGCCGTGGCAGGCCGGTGATGTGCTGTTGGTGGACAACCTGCTGGCCGCGCACGGCCGACAGCCCTACACCGGGGAGCGTCGGGTGGCCGTCGCCATGGCGGGCGCGCTGTCCTGGGACGCGGTACGAGCCGGGGCGAGCCGGTGACCGCCCAGCGCTCCGACGCCATCCCGGCATTTCCCGGAGCGACCCTGGAAACCGGCACCGGTCACCACGTCCGGGCGCTCCAGGTGGACGGCGAGGTGGACACCGGCCGGCTGGCCGCCGCGGTGCGTACGGTGGCCGCCGCGACGCCGTTCGTCCGCTTCGCCCCCGACCTGCACCGGCACGACCTGCGCGCGCTCACGCCGGGGGATCCGGCGGATGCCTGTGTGGCGCTGCTCCGCGCCGAGCTGGAGGGCCCGGCCGAGCCCGGAGCGCCGAACCGGTTCCACTGGGTGCCGCTCGGCGGCAACCGGCACGTACTGGGCCTGGTCGCCCCCCAGGAAGCCCTCGATGCACGCTCCTTGTACGCGGCACTCGGGGCGGTCCTCCAGGCGTACTTCGACCGGTTCCGGGCCGCCGCGTACCGTGACCCCGCCGAGCTGGCCGGATTCGACCCGGTCGGGACGCCCGGCGGGGCCGAGGCCCGGCGGCGCTGGTGGAGCAAGGAGTTCCCGCGCTTCGGATACACGGACGGTGGTCCCCGCACAGCCCACGGCCGGGTCGGCACCAGACGGCTGCGGGTCGACGGGCGGCGCTGGGCGGCACTGACCGGCGGCAGCGGCCCCCTGGGCGCCAACGGCTCGCTCGCCGTCGTCGGCCTGCTGGCCTGGTCCCTGCGCGTACTGGGCAGGCCGGGCAGCTCCGGCTTCTGCTGCGCGTTCGACCTGCGGGACTACTTCGAACTCGGACACGTCATCGGTCCGTTCACCGACCGGCTGGCCTTCCGCGTCGACGTCGAGGGCCTGAGCAGCCCGGCGTTCTCCGAGGTCATGCGCAGGACCCAGGCGGGATTCCTGGACTCGGTCGTGCACTACCTGCCCTACCCCCGTCTCCTCGACCACGGCCTGCGGACCGGTGCACTGCGGACGCCGCACACGGCCGCGCTGTGGGACGTCACCGTGCACTTCTGCCGGAACCCGCCGCGCAGCGCCCGTACCAGGGACGAGCAGGCACCGGCCCAAGGCGCCCTGTCGATCGGGTTGTTCAGGGAGGCCGACCTGCTCGGGGCGGCCGGACACGCGGGTACCGCGCCGGACGACGGCGTGCTGCTCGACGTGCACATCGGAGAACTCGGCGACGACATCGTGATCGTCCTCGACCACGCCGGGCCCGACCTCACCGAAGACGTCATGGACCACCTGCTCCACCTGCTCGACCGGTCGATCGAGCAGGTCAGCACCGATCAGACGGCCCCACTGCCGGACATCAACCACCCTTAAGGAGTGCCCCGTGACCGACACCGTGGACGAGCGGACCTACCACGTGGTCCGCAATGTGGAGGAGCAGTATTCGATCTGGCCCGCCGACCAGGATGTGCCCGACGGCTGGACCACGGTCGGCAAGACGGGCGGGCGCCAGGAGTGTCTGTCCCACATCGGCGAAGTCTGGACCGACATGCGCCCGTTGAGCCTGCGCACCTTCATGGCGGAGCACCCCGACGGACTGTCCGAGGAGGTGACCGAGGACCCGTTCGCCGACACCCCGACCCTGGTGGACCGGCTCACCACCGGGACACACCCGGTCGAGGTCTCCCTCCGCCCCGACCGCACCGCGGCCGCACTCAAGGAGGCGATCGACCGCGGCTATGTCTTCCTCCGGTTCACCGGCACCGACGGCGGCACGGAACTGGGGATGGAGCTGGCCGAGGCGGACCGCGATCCGAGCGGCGCGGACTTCACCGCGGGCACCGGAGAGATCCGGATCGCCGGCCAACTGGAGCTGGACTTCGTGCCCCTGACCTGTACCGCCACCGTCGACCTCGCCACCCTCACCGGTCAGGCGAACCTGGTGGTCCGCCCGGCATGACCACGGTGGACAGGGTGTGTGTCCTCGCCCGCCTGGTGGAGCCGGGGCTCGGTGACCTGGTGCAGCGCAACATCGCGCTGGCTCTGCTCCGCCGGGCCTTTCCGGCGGCCCGGATCACCGTGGTCACCGGCAGCACGGTGGCAAGGCGGTTCGCGGAGTTCTTCGAGCGGCACAGCTACGCGACCGACGTGCTGGAGTGCCCGGATCCCGGTGACGCGGACCGGCACCGGTGGGCACGGTTCCGCCGGGAGCTGACCGCGCTGGGCGCGCAGCTGAGCTTCGTCGACCCGGACAGCAGGGAGCTCGGCGCACCGGAGGCCAGGCGCGCAGGGATCCCGGTTCGTCTGGGGCTGCCCGGCCCCGGTACCGGCCCCGGTGACCTCACCCGTCCGCTCCGGCTCGCCCCGCCGCTGCTGGGCAGGGCCGACCTGTTCGACCACGCCTCGGCCCTGGCCTCCGCCCTGGGCCTGCCCGGGAAGCTCCGGCCGGGCGCTGTGGTGCCGCCGCTGCCGAGAGCCGCCGAGGAGTTGCCCGACCTGCCGACCGGCGTGCCACGGCTCGCCGTACATCCCGGCGGTGCCCCGCAGTGGAACCGCCGCTGGCCGTCCGGCCGATACGCCGCACTGTGCCGTCGCGCGGTGGCCCGGACCGGTGCCGCCTGCTACCTGCTGGGTGCCGGCGAGGAGCGCGCAGACCTGCTCCGGCTGGCCGCCGCCATCACGGCCGGACAACCGGAGGCAGCCGTCGAGGTGGTCACCGGCGGCAGCCTCAACCGGACGGCGAACCTGCTGGCCGAAGTGGACCTGCTGGTCGGCAACGACTCCTCGCTCGCCCACATCGCCGCGGCGGTGCGTGTTCCGGCCGTGGTCCTCTACGGACCCACCGGCACCGAGTTCCTCTGGGCCCGGGTCTACCCGCGCCACCACGGCGTGTCGCTCCACTATCCCTGCCGGCTGGCCACCCACCGGGCCGATGAACTGGCCGACCGGCAGTGCGAGCACGACTGTCCGATTCCCTACTCATCGCCCGCGGGACCGTATCCGAGGTGTCTGTCCGACATCGGGGTCGACCAGGTATGGACCGCGGTGTCACGGCTGCTCGGCGCCACGGCGTCCGAGTCTCGGAAAGCGAGGGCCTCCGGTGCGCACTGAACTCCCGGCGGCGTCGGTCCGGAACATCCTGTCGATCAACTTCAATCACGACGGCGCCGCGGTCCTGCTCTCCGAGGGCAGGATGGCGGGATTCGTGACCACCGAACGGTACTCCCGGCGCAAGAAACACCCAGGGCTGCGCGCGGACGATCTGGCCGAGCTGCTCGACCAGGCCGGACTCGTCCTGTCCGATGTGGACCACGTGCTCCTGTGCAACCTGCACAACATGGATTCGCCCGACATCGCCCTGCTGCACGGCTCGGATCTCAAGGAGACCTGGCTGGAGTTCTGGGTGGACCAGCGCCAGGCACGCGTCGACATCGACGGCACGCGCCTGCCGTGCACCGTCAACCCCCAGCACCACCTGCTGCACGCCGCGGCGAGTTTCTACACCTCGCCGTTCGACTCCGCGGTCTCGGTCGCCATCGATCCCCTCGGCTGCCGCGCCTTCCTGGGCCGGGGCACCAAGCTGTATCCGCTGCGGCGCGACTTCGACACGTGGTTCAACGCCAACGTCGGCTACTGCTACGTGGCCGAGCGGATGTTCGGGTCGAGCATCGTCGGCGCGGGCAAGGTCATGGGGCTGGCTCCGTACGGCGCGAGGGGTGAACCGGAGGACCCGGTCCCCGCCACGATCAAGAGCTTCGACGAGCTGGCCGCCCTCGCCGACCGGGATCCGGTTCCGGTCAAGGTGGGGGACCGCGAACTCAACGCCCGGCTGGCGTACTACGTGCAGCGCGGCCTGGACGCCCAGATGCTGGCACTGTTCGGCGAGCTGGGCCCGATCACCGCCCGCAACCGGATCGGGCGCAACCTGTGTCTGTCCGGCGGCACCTCGCTGAACGTGGTGGCCACCGAACCGGCCTTCGAAGCCTCGGAGTTCGAGCGCGTTCACTTCCACCCGGCCTGCGGTGACGACGGGACCGCCATCGGCGCCGCTCTGTGGTACTGGCACCACGTGCTGGGACACCCGAGGCGTCAGCACCACAACACCGAGCTGATGTACGCGGTCCGCCGGTACTCCGCCGGGGCCGAGGAGCGCGCCCTGCGCGAGTTCGCGAGCGAGCTGTCGGTGGAGACCGTCGACGACTACACCGGCAGGACGGCCGCCCTGATCGCCGACGGCGCGGTCGTCGGCTGGTTCGAGGGCGCCGGCGAGATCGGCCCGCGGGCACTGGGGCACCGCAGCATCCTCGCCGATCCGAGAAGTCCGACGATGCGCGACCGGCTCAACAGGGAGATCAAACTCCGGGAGCACTTCCGGCCGTTCGCACCGGCGGTCCTCAACGAACGCGCGACCGAGTGGTTCGGGTTCGCCGACAGCCCGTTCATGCTGCGTGCCGCGCCGGTCCGCAAGCCGACGGTGCCCGCGGTCACCCACGTCGACGGCACCGCGCGGCTGCAGACGGTCCGCCGCGAGGACAACCCGGCGTACTACGACGTGATCGCCGCCTTTGAGGCGCGTACCGGCGTGCCCCTGCTGCTCAATACGAGCCTGAACACCAAGGGGGAGCCGATCGCGGAGACCCCGCGTGACGCGGTGCGCACCCTGCTGGACGCCGGACTGGACCACTTGGTGCTGCCGCACACCATCATCAGCAGGCGGAGGCGGGCATGAGCTTCTGGGCAGTGGACCGGTACCGGCGGCGCAGGCTCGAACGCGCGCTGACCGAGCTGTGGTGTGCGGCACTGCGCTCGGAGAAGATCGGCCGGACGCAGCGGTTCATCGAACTCGGCGGCGATTCGGTCACCGCCGTGCGGATCGTCAGCGCGGTCGAGGAACGGCTCGGGGTGAGCCTGTCCGTCCGCGTCCTGATGGAGACCCAGACCATCGCCGGGATGGCCGAACACATCCAGCGCCGTTCCCGCGCCGAACAGGGGGCCGCGCCATGACCGGTGACCTGCTGGCCCTGCTGGACGCGATTGCCGGAGTGCGGACCGTCGTCGTCGGAGACGCCATCGTGGACGGCTACGTCACCGGCGACCCGGTGGGACTGGGCCGGGAGGCCCCCGTGCCGGTGGTCGAGGTCACCCGCGTACTCGACCGGTGCGGCGGCGCCGCCAACGTGGCGGCCAACCTCGGAGCGCTCGGTGCCGAGACCCGGCTGCTCGCCGTCGTCGGCGCGGACCCCGCCGGGCAACGGCTGCGTCAGGCCATGACGTCGGCCGCGGTCGGCACCGAACACCTGCTGACCGACCGGACACGGTCGACGGTGGTCAAGACCCGCGTGCTGGCGCCGCGACAGATGCTCCTGCGGATGGACGAGGGCAGTCGGCGACCGATCGGACCGGGCACCTCCGCCGCGCTGGCCGCGCGCCTGGACGAACAGCTCTCCTGGTGCGACGTGGTGATCGTCTGCGACTACGACTACGGCACGTTCACCCCCGAGGTGCGCGCCGTGCTGGCGGCCTCGCCCCGGCGTCCGCTGCTCGTGGTCGATTCACGGACCCCGGCGGCGTTCCGTGCGATCCGGCCCGACGTGGTCACACCGAGCTACGCGGAGGCCCTGGACCTGCTCGGCCTCCGGGCCACCGCGCACAGCGGAGGACGGGTGCGGCAGATGATGGACCACGCCGAGGCGGTCCTGGAACGCAGCGGCGCCAACCTGGCGGCGATCACCCTGGACCGTGACGGCGCGGTGCTGGCGCAGGCGGGACGGCCGAGCCTGCGCACCTACGCCGACGGCGAGGCCGGGATGACGATCGGGGCCGGGGACACCTTCACCGCGGCCCTGGCCATGGCCCTGGCCACCGGCGCCGACCCGGGGACCGCCGCCGAGCTCGCCTCCGCGGCCGCGGACACCGTCGTACGCAAGCCGGGTACGGCGAACTGCGCCGCCGAGGAACTGCGGCGCAAGGTGTCGGACACCGGGAAGATCCTCGCGGACGGCGAACTGCCCCGCTGGCTCACCGAGGTGCCCCATCGCGCACAGCGGGTCGTGTTCACCAACGGCTGCTTCGACCTTCTGCACGGCGGCCATGTGTCCCTGCTGAGCCGGGCCAAGGCACTCGGCGGTCTGCTCGTGGTCGGGGTGAACTCCGACGCGAGTGTGCGCAGGCTCAAGGGACCGGCCCGGCCGGTGATACTGCTGGCGGAGCGCATGCGGGTGCTGGCCGCCCTGGGCTGCGTCGATCTGGTCGTGCCGTTCGAGGCGGACAGCCCGACCGAACTGATCACACAGCTGCGGCCCGACCGCTACGTCAAGGGCAGCGACTACACCTGCCGGACTCTGCCGGAGGCACCGCTGGTGGAACAGCTCGGCGGCTGTGTCGAACTGCTCAGCACGGTCGACGACCTGTCCACCAGCAAGATCATCCGCGATATCCACGCGCTGCCGCGGGCGGATACGCACCGCGCCGGCCAGGACCAGAAGGGGGCGTGAGACGACATGACGTGCGTTCGAGTCCCGGTTGTCCGAGCCCTCTGTCCCACTCCTCCCCGGCCTGGCGGCCGGGGGCTCCTCGGAGGTCTTCAATGAGCGCGGCCCAGAGCGCCGGGATCCGGCGCACGACCAACGCCCGGCGGCTCTACCGCGAACTCATCGACGCCCTGCTCGCCGAGGGGGACCGGCAGGCCGCGAGGGCGTGCGCGGAACTCGCCGTCGCCCAGGGCGTCTGGCGCCATCCCGACCAGCGCCCGGAACACCACGTGCCGTCATTGGAACCGCGCCCGGTGTTCGACCCGGCGCAGTTCTGGTTCACGAGGTACCTGACCGAGAGTTACCCGAGGATCCGTGCCGAACTCGACGCCGTCACCACCCCGTCCTCGGGCGGCTTCCTGCCGGTCGAGGAGCCGCTGCTGGACCGGGGCCGCTGGGAGCAGGTGACGTTCTACGAGGCGGGACACCGCTTCGCCGACGTCTGCGAGCGGTTCCCGGTCACCGCGAGCGTCATCGAGGGCATCCCGGAGGCCACCAGCGGAGGCCCGGGTGTGGTCACCCTGTCGTGGCTGTACCCGGGTACGCACATCCGCCCGCACTGCGGCGGATCCAACGCACGGCAACGGGTGCACCTCGGCCTGGTGGTCCCCGAGGGCCCCCGGATCCGGATCGGCGACCGGACGCTGCGCTGGAAGGAGGGCGAGTGCCTGGTCTTCGACGACTCCTTCGAGCACGAGGTCTGGCACGAGGGCACAGAGCCCCGGGTCGTGCTGCTGCTCGACGTCTCCCACCACGAACTCGACCCCAGCGTCCGCGACTGGATCCTGTCCGCCCGCTCCGAGTTCGACGAACGGATCAGTTCCTCCATGAGCGAACGCGGAATCCAGCGGGCCGAACTCACCGACGGCGCGCTCCGGCTCACCGCCGATCCCGGCGTCACCAGCCTGGTCACCCGGTATCTGCGGGAGATCAACGCCTCGGCCATCGAGCTGCGGGACGGAAAGGCCAGGTACGAGTACCGGTGAGTGCCTCGACGCCGTCCGTCCGGCCGTCCGTCCGGTCGCAGTTGCCGCTGCTGTGGAGGTTCGGCCGCGGCATGGGTGCGGCGATGGCCGGGCTGCTGGTGCTCGACCTGCTCTCCTACGGCGCCGTGCTGGCCCAGCCGCGCGTGGTCAAGTGGCTGCTCGACTCGGTCTCCGCCGGTACCGGCTTCGGGCCCGGTCTGGTGGCACTCGGCGCGGTGGCCGTGCTGTCCGGGGTACTGCTGTTCACCAGCAACTACTGGCTCGGCCGGTTCGGGCAGCGGATCGTGCTCGGGGCGCGCTCCGGCATGGTCGGCTCGCTGCTGCGGGCCAAGGTCGCAACGGTGCAGCGGGAGCCGGTCGGCGACGTGCTCTCCCGGGTCGGCAGCGACACCACACTCCTGGAGCGCGCGGTGGCGGAGGCACTTGTCAGGGGGACCGCCGCCCCCCTCGTGCTGGTGGCGACCGTCCTGCTGATGGCCTTGACCGACGTCACGATGGTGCTGGTGCTTCTGGGGATCGTCGTCCTGGGAGCCGGAGCCGAATGGCTGGCCCTGCGCCGCCTGTTCGAGGCGACCGAGGCGACACAGTCCAGCCTCGGCGAGATGCTCACCGGGCTGCAGCGCGTACTCGTCGCCTTCCGGACGGTCAAGGCGTTCGGCACCGAGGCGCAGGAAGCCCGCGGTGTCATCGGCCGGGCCGAGGGCGCCTACCAGCAGGGCGTGCGAGCGGCCCGCTGGTCCGCGGTCGTCAGCGCGTGCGGCGGAGTCACCATGGACGCGATGTTCCTGACAGCGCTGGGCATGGGCGCCGCGAAGATCGCCGCGGGCACGATGCCCTTCAGCGACCTCGTCGCCTTCCTGCTGTACGTCATGTATCTGCGGGCCCCGGTCGGGGCGATGACCCAGGCGGCGAGCGCGATCTCGGAGGGGCTCGCAGCGCTGGGCCGGGTGCAGCGGATCCTGGCCATCCCGGCCGAACCCGATGACGAGGACGCCGAAGCGGCCCAGGCCCCGGCCGTCCCACCGCCGCCTGCCGGAATCGTGTTGGCCGAAGTATCGGCCGGCTACGGCGGCACCGCGATCCTCAGCGGCGTCTCGCTGCACGTACCGCGCGGACTCACCGTCCTCACCGGACCGTCCGGGATCGGCAAGACCACACTGCTCAACCTCGTGGAACGGTTCCTGGACGCCGAGCGGGGACGCGTGTTCCTCGACGGAGAGGACATCCGGTCACTCCGGCGGGATGAACTGCGCCGCCGGCTGGCCTATGTCGAGCAGGATGCCCCGCTGCTCGGCGAGACGATCCGCGAGACGGTGTGCTACGGCACCGGGTGCACCGACGACCGCGAAGTGCTCGACACCCTGCGGGCCGTCGGACTCTCCGAGTGGCTGGCCGGTCTCCCGCGCGGCCTGGACACCACGGTCGACGAGCGCGCCGTCTCGGTCTCCGGTGGACAGCGGCAGCGGCTCGCCGTGGCACGGGCCCTGCTCCGCCACGCCGATGTGCTCCTGCTGGACGAGGTGACCTCACAACTGGACGCCGACAGCGAGGAAGTCCTGCTGCGCACGATCCTCGACCAGTCCAGGGCGCGCGTCGTGCTGGCGGTCACCCACCGCATCTCCGTGGCCCGCCAGGCCGACCTGGTGGTCGTACTCGACGAGGGACGCGTCCGGGGAGCCGGGCGGCACACGGAACTGATGCGGTCGGACCCGCTGTACCGCCGACTGGCCACCACCGAGGTGACGCGATGAACAACGGACGGCTGCGTCGGCTGCTGACGGGGCGTTCAGGCGCCGGCCGGGGCGGCAGCGCGTCGGCACGGCGGAGCATTCCGGTGGTCGCCAGGCACGGGCCGCTCGACCTGTCCCCGAACCAGCTCCATGAATGGCTGCACGACCAGGAGTTCGGCGGTGTCCCGCTCCACGATCCGCTGCTCCTGCGGCTGCGCGGCCCACTGCGGGTTCCCGCGCTGCGCACCGCGCTCCACGCGCTGGTGGCCCGCCACGAACTGCTGCGGACCAGATTCCCCGTACTCGACGGTGGGCCCCGGCAGGTCATCGAGCCGGTGGACCGCATCCGGGTGCCGTTCGCCGACTTCAGCGCGCTGCCCACCGATGCCGGCCGCCGCCGCGAACTCGCCGCGCTGCACCGCGCCGCGCTCAGCGGATACGCGCTCGACCGGTGCCCGCCCGGCCGTTTCGCCCTGGCCAGATTCGGGCCCACCGACCACGTACTGGTGATGTCGGTGCCCCATATCGTGGCGGACCTCTGGTCGGTCTCGGTGCTCAGCCAGGACCTGAGCGCCCTCTACCGAGCGGCAGTGGCCGGACGCCCGGCGGAGCCACGCGCGCAGGAGCACGACTTCGCGGACTACGTCGCCTGGCAGGCCGCACAGTGGACACCGGAGACCCGGGCCGAGGAGCTGCTGCGCTGGCAGCGCGGGCTCCACGGGATCACCGCGCTGCCGCTGCCCGCCGACCACCCGAGGAGTGCGGGCACACCGGCACGCTGCTGGACGCACACGGAGAGCCTCGATCCCACCGTGAGCCAGCGGCTGCGGGTGTGGAGCAGGAGCGAGAACGTCACCCTCTTCGTGACGTTGCTGGCAGCCTTCCACTGCCTGCTGGCCCGCACCTGTGGTGTCGAGAGGATGGTCACCTCGTCCTCGTCGGCGAACCGCGAGAGCGACCTCACGGCCGGACTGGTGGGCCCCGTGCCGGACTATCTGGTGACAGACAACGATCTCGCCGGCGACCCAGGCTTCCGTGAGGTGCTGCACCGGACCGGCGACGCCGTGCTCGGCGCCCACGGCAGGAAGACCCTGCCGCACGACGAGTTGGTGCAGGGGCTCGACCCGGGGCGGGAACTGCGGCCACACCCGCTCCACCAGATCTACTTCAACCTGCTGAGCACCCCGCGCGCGCAGGCCCGGCTGTCGCCGCAGCTCTCGGTGACGGTGGCCTCGGCGGACGACGGACCCCGCGAGCCGTTCCTGATCCCGGAGAACGCGGATCTCACCGTCGACTGTTTCGACTACGGCACCGGCCCGATCGTGTTCCAACTCCGGTGTACGGCCGAGCTGTACACGGCCGCCGCCGCGCCCCGGTGGCTTCGCTGGTACCGGTCGGTGCTGCGACAGATCCTGGAGGAGCCGGATACCCGGCTGTCCCGGATCCGTCCGCTGGCGGCGGGGGAGGAGATCACCCTGGCTCCCGCCCCGCGGCCGCGCTCCCGGTGCCCGTCGGACTGGATCGAGAAGAACGCCGCGCGGATCGACGGCCGACTGCTCGGCATCTGGGCGAAGGCCGTCGGACCGGGACACCGCTCGGGTGAGTTCTTCCAGAACGGCAGGACCGAAGTGGATGCCGCGATGATGCTGAGACGGATCGAAAGGGACCATGGCGTCCGGGTCGCGCTGGGGGACTTCCTGCGCGCACCGACCATCAGCACTCTGCTGACCGCGTGGACCGCGGGCACGTCACAGACAAGGGAGCACACATGACAGCCGGGAGCCGACGCGACATCGCGCTCTGGACCGCGAGCAGAACCGGTGACAGCGCGAAGATCCATGACCTGGCGCCGACCGCAGAGGAACTGGCGGCCAAGGACGAGACAGGATGGAGAGCGCTGGACCGGGCCGCGGGCCACGGGGACGTGGCAACGGTGACCGCCCTGCTGGAGGCGGGAGCGGACCCGCTGGCCACCGGCGAGGACGAGCGGTCGCCGTACGGGATCGCCCTGGCGGCAGGGCACCGGGACGCGGCCCGGATCCTGCGGGAGCACGCACAGCGGGCGGGCGGTGAGAGCAGGGCCGCCTCCTGGATGCCCTACTGCCGGGCCTATCCGCTGAACGCGCTGAGGGCCTACCGCGACTGGCCCGCCGAGGCCGCGACGGATCCCGACGGCGAGCCACTGCCCGACAGCACACTGGTCTACCTGCACCACGACTTCACCGTCACCTCGGCGATCTGGCCCGGCGAAGACGTCGTGTTCGACGCGCGCACGGCGGAGTGGGAGCGCTTTTGCCGACAGGAGCTGGGTTTCGCGGTGCCCGACGACCTCGACCTCGTTCCGGAAGCCACCACCGGGGGCCGGCATGGCTGAGTCGACGCTGCGCGCGGTGGTGACCTGGGCCGAACCGACCGAGGGTCCGGCGGGCGTCGGTCTGCAGGACACGTCGGGCGGCCTGGCCGAGGGCGTCAGCGCTCCGGACGGATCGGTGCGCTACGAGGTGGACCTGACGTTGCGTGAGCGGAAGGTGTCGGGTGTTCAACGGGTCGATTTCGGCGGCCCGTTCGTCCACGGGCCCGCCGGAGAACGCTTCCTCTACCTCAGCTTCAGGGGATCGGGCGAGGAGCCGTGGTACCGGCGCTCGAAGATCATCCTGCCTGCGGTGGACGAGGTGGCAGGAAAGAAGGAGATCCACGCCACGGTGGCCGACGCCGGCCGGAGCCGGGCCGTTCTCGACGGGGATGGCTGGTCCGCGACGTAGAAACCACCTCACCCACTGGGGAGGGGAGAGAGCGAGCATGATCGAGAACGAGATTGCGGGCACCTCCGGCACCGTCGGGACGCGCGCGTACCTGACGCAGATGATCCGGCGCTACTACGCCAGTCTGATCGACGCCTGGCACTACGCCGGTGAAACGGCGAAGGCGATGGAGTGCGCCAACGCCGCGGTCCAGCAGGGAGTCTGGGACCAGCCCCTGCAACGGGCCCGGGAGCACATTCCCGGACTGCGCGCACAGCCGCTGCACGATCCGGGGGAGTTCTGGTTCGTCGGCTACCTGGAGGAGAACTATCCGCGGATCAGGGCGGAAGTGGAGAAGGTGCTGGACAGCCCGCTCGATCCGGTGGTGCCCACCACCGACGACGCCGGGCTGATCCGCAAGGGCTCCTGGAAACAGGGACATCTGTACCGGGACGGCCGCTGGCAGAGCCCTGTCCGTGTGCGGTTCCCGGTCACGGCGAGCATCGTGGAGAAGATCCCCGACGTCACCGAACTCAGCCCTGGAGTGATCACGATGTCCAGGGTCGCCCCCGGCACGCACATCATGCCGCACTGCGGCCCGACGAACGCGCTGCTGCGGATCCACCTGCCGATCATCGTGCCGACCGGAGTGAGCATCCGCGTGGCGGACCGGGAGATGCAGTGGCAGGAGGGCAGATGTCTGGTCTTTGACGACTCCTTCGAACACGAGGTGTGGCACCGGGGCACCGAGGACAGGGTGGTGCTCATCCTCGACGTGCTGCACCCGGACCTGGAGGGCGACCACCGGCAGCGCGTGCTCGGGCGGCGGCGGAACTTCGAGGAGCAGATCATCGCATTCATGAGGGAACGCGGCGTGGAAAGGGTGGACATCCGCGACGGAGAGATCGTCCTCACTCCGGACGCCGGGGTCCGGGAACTGGTCGCGACCTACATGTCGGACACGGGGCTCACAGGCGTACGCCTCGACGGCGACCAGGTGCGCTGGGAACGCGCGGACACCACGCACGGACCACGCCGATGATCAACCTGTTCGAACCGGCCGTGGGCGAGGAAGAACTGGCCGGTGTCCGCGCGGTGTTCGCCAGCGGCTGGCTGGGCAAGGGCCCAAGGACCAGCACCTTCGAGGCGGCGTTCGCCGCGCACCTCGGTGTGCCGGACGACCGGCTCGTCTCGCTCAACTCCTGTACCGAGGGGCTGTTCCTGGCGATGGAGCTGCTGGACGTCGGGCCCGGTGACGAGGTCGTCCTGCCCTCGGTGAGTTTCGTCGGCGCGGCGAACGCCGTGGCGGCGCGGGGCGCCACACCCGTGTTCTGCGATGTCGATCCGGCCACGCTCAACCCGGGCGTGGACCACATCGCGCCCCGGCTCACCGCGGCCACCCGGGCTGTCCTGGTGCTCCACTACGGCGGCTACCCGGGCGACATGGAGAACATCGCCGCACTGTGCCGCGACCGCGGGATCCCACTGGTCGAGGACGCCGCCTGCGCCGTGGCCTCGCGGGCGGCCGGGACCGCCTGCGGCACCTTCGGCGACATCGGGCTGTGGAGCTTCGACCCGATGAAGATCCTGGTGACGGGCGACGGCGGCATGCTCTACGCCAGAGATCCGGCGGTGGCCCACCGGGCCGCCGAACGGGCCTACCTCGGCATGCGACAGGTCAGCGGGTACGCGCAGGCGGCCACCCGCGCACGCTGGTGGGACTTCCAGGTCGGACCGTTCGGCCGCCGGTCGATCACCAACGACATCGCGTCGGCGATCGGGGCGGTGCAGCTGGAGCGGCTGCCGTCATTCATCCGGCGGCGCCAGGAGATCACCCACTGGTACAACAGCAGACTCGCGGGCGTTGCGGGACTGCGCTGCCCGCCTCCGCCGCCTCCAGGACACGAGTCCTCGTACTACTTCTACTGGGTGCGGATGGACCGGCGCATCCGTGACGAGGTCGCCACGCGGCTGTACCGGCGCGGGGTCTATACGAGCTTTCGCTACGCGCCGCTGCACCTGGTCAGCGCCTACGGTCCGCAGCCGCCACTGCCCGGCGCCGAGCGCGCGTCGGAGGAGACCCTGTGCATCCCGCTGCACCAGGGCCTCGACGACGAACAGCTCGACACGGTGGCGACCGAACTCTGTTCCGCCGTCGCCGAACTGAGCGGGCCGGCGGGGATCGGGACGCCGTAACACCCAGAGGACCCAGAGGACCCAGAGGACCCAGAGGACCCAGAGGACAAGGAGACGCTGTGGTGAGCGTGAAACGGAAACTCGCGAATCTGGTACTCGGCAACGGGCAGGGGGTGCCCTGCCTGCGGGTGGGTGAGCTGGACCGGGCCGTGCGCTTCTACCGTGATCAGTTGGGGTTCGCGCAGGTCAGTCTCCTCGGCGGTGCCCAACCGCATGCGGCGCTGTGCACCGCCGCCCGTCGCGGTGGCGCTGTGCTGTTGTCACAGACCGAGGAGGGATCCGGCGAACCGGTTCGCCGTCGGCCGGACCAGTCGTACTGGGACGCTGTCTTCTTCGTCGACGACATCGACCGTGTGGCCGGCCAACTACGGGCGCGCGGCGTCCGTATCGATGTCGGCATCGGCATCTCCGCGGTGTCCAGCCGGATGCTGGAGATCTGCGACGACTGGGGCAACAGGGTCGCCTTCGCCGAGGCCGGCGAAGGATGGCGTCCGGCATTACGCCGGCTCACCGAACAGGTGGTTCCCCCACGGGTACGCACCGTCGTACGCGACGTCCGGTTCGCACGGGAGGAACGAGCGGAGTACGCCAGGTTCGAGCGGTTCTACGGCAACCTGCCGAGCCGACTGAATCCCGTGTACATGTTCTTCACCAGCGGCCTGCTCCATTGGGTGCTCGCCTCGGAAAAGCACATTCCGGCGGAGGTGAACCTGGTGCTGTTCGGTTCGGGACTGACCGACGAGGAGCAACGGTGGCTGAGCGAGAACCTCGACCGCCCGGTCTACAACTCCGCACTGGAAATCGACGACAATACGGCGTGGGAGTTCCTGTTCGAGGCCAACAGGACGAACTTCGGATATATCGACATCGACTGTTTCGTCCTGGAGCCGAAGGTCTTCTCAGACCTCTCCTCGTTCGACGACGGTGTAGCGGTCAACGCCGTATGGACCTACCGGGCGGCGCCCGGAGTGCCGATCGGCTGCACACACCTGATGTTCCTCAACGCCGCGGTCATCGCGGAACTACGGACCAGGGGGAGGTATCTGTCCCCGACGAACTACGACTGGCGTGGCAGCAAGGTGCCCCTGCTGCACCACCGGACCTACTGCCGGATCCCCACCGCCTCCCAGCGTCGGCTGCTGCTGGAGGTTCTGCCCGCAGACGAGGCCGGACTTCCGGTGCCGCCGGCGGAAGCGCCGTTCTTCGACACGCTGGTGGGATACCAGATCGCCGCCGCGGCCACGGGGTACCGGACGCACGCGGTGCGGCCGCTGGCGCACCGGACGCAGACCCTGTTCGCCGAGGCCCGTAGCGCGGGAAAGCAGGTATGGCAGCAGGACTGGTCCGACGAGCTGGTCCATATCGGCGGAATCAGCTACTATGGCCGGTATTTTCACGCCACGGAATTCCGCAAGCTCTATCTGGCCGCTGAGTATTCCGTGTTGTGCGACTCGGTGGACAAACTGCCGGTCAGCTACCAGGAGCGGAAGACGACCATCGAGCGGCAGCAACGGATGATCGGCCTGGATCCCGCCACGGCACGAGAATTCATTCATCGGCATCTGGCGTCCGGGCGAGGGCTCGGCCCGAACGCCGTCGAACGGGTCATTGGCACAGCGAAGCGCGTCGTCTGACCCTTGGCCCGAGGGGCTCGACGACGCAGGCACGAAAGGACCACATCGGTGAAACTGGCCACTGCCCGCCTCAGCCTGGTTCCCTTGGATCCCGACGCGGACGCCGAAGCACTGCACACGGCGTACGGCGATCCGGAGGTCATGGCCTGGTGGACCCGACCGGAGACCGCCTCGGCGGCGGAGACACGGCTCCTGCTGGCCGAGGACAACGCGCAGAGCGGCGCCATGCTGTGGACCATCCGCGCCGAGAACGACACGGTCGTCGGGTTGGTCGGCCTGCTGGGGGCGGTGGAGATTCCCGGCCTCACCTGGATCCTGGCCAAGCGCGCGTGGGGGCGGGGTTACGCCACCGAAGCAGCGGCGGCCGTCATCGAGCACGCCTTCGTGCACGTCGGACTCGACCGGGTCGAGGCGTGGGTCCAGGCGAGCAACACGCGGTCGCTCGCCGTATGCCGACGGCTCGACATGACTTGCCGGGGCATGCTGGCCCAGCGGTACACCCACCAGGCACACCCCCACGAGGTGGTCGTGCTCGGCCGGACGAACACGCGGAAGAGGCAGGAGCCGTCCCCCGTACTGCACGTGGAGCCCGTGCTCCCGGTGGCCGACGTACCGGCCACCCTCGAACTGCTGCAGCCGATTCTGTCCGCCAGAGTGGGATTCGCCGTGGGCGAGCCCATCGAGGTCGCCGGGCTGGTGCTCGGACCGTGGAGCGTGGGGCCCAGCCTCCGGCTCGTCACCGCGTCGCAGTCACAGAGCGGGCCGGTGACTCTCGCTCTCGACGTCGGTACCGAATTCGACAGCCTCTACCAGCGAGCCATCGAGGCGGAGAGCGGCCAGGTCGAACCGCCCGTCGAACAACCCTGGGGCGTCCGCGAGTTCGTGTTCCAGTTGCCGGACGGCCACCGGCTCGAATTCAGCGCGCCGGCGTGACCGCACGGCTGCCGTCGTTCTGACGGAACGTCGGGTCCTGCGCTGCCGGATCGAGGTCGCAGGCCGCTTCACCGGTGAGCGGCCTCGATAGCGTTGCGGCCCGCGGACTGCTCGGTCATGTCGTGGTGCCGGCGCCTGTCGGCTCCCACCAGGAGCCCACGTCCCGCAGGCGACGGCCTCGGCGAGCCCGGACGCGAAGTCGCCACGGGCGGTAGCCGAGCTCACTTCGAGCAGCAGCCCTGTCAGTTCGAGGTTGCTCAGCTCGGTGCCGCCGCCGATCTCGTAGATCCCGCCGCCGACGCCCACCAGGTCCACGACACGGCAGCGGTCCTCCACGTGCAGCCGTCGCGGATGTTGCCGCCGTCGCCGTAGAGCGGTACCTCGCGGCCGTCGAGCAGGCGCGAGACGAACGTGGAATGACCTTCTCGGGGAACTGCCGCGGCCCGTATGCGTCGCAGCAGCGGGTGACCCGGACGTCCAGGCCGTAGGCGCGGTGGCAGCAGAGGACCATGACCCGGTCGACGAGCTCAGCGTCGCAGATGTCACCCCGGACGAAGCTCAGCCGGGAGTGGGCGAGGTCGAGGTCGTCGAGCACGGCGACGCGGCAGACCTCGACCGCCGTCTCAAGGGGGTTGGGCGCGAGCAGCATGTGGACGTACGTGGAACCGATGAAGCCGCCGGCGCCGGTGACCAGGAGATGCATCATTCCTCCAGGAAGGTGGCGGGTGCCGGGTCCAGGCGGTGTGCGCGAGCCCTCTCCATGACGTACTGGCCGTAGGGCGAATCGCTCATCTCGGCACCGAGCTCGTAGCAGGCATCCGCGCTGATGAAGCCCATGCGCATGGCGATCTCCTCGACACAGCCGAGACGCGAGCCCTGGCGGTGCTGTACGTCTCGGACGAACCGGCCCGCGTCGAGAAGGGATTCGTGCGTTCCGGTGTCCAGCCAGGTGACGTCCTGGCCGAGCCGGATCAAGTCGGCACGCCCCTCCGCCAGATACGCGCGCAGAACGTCGGTGATCTCCAACTCGCCGCGCGCCGAGGGCCGCAGGCCCCGCGCGATGCCCGTCACGGTGTCGTCGAAGAAGTACAGGCCCGGGATCGCGAGGTTGGAGCGCGGGTGCTCCGGCTTCTCCTCGATGGAGAGGAGATTGCCCTTCGCGCCGATCTCAGCGACGCCGAAGCGCTGGGGCTCGGCGACGTGCTGGCCGAAGAGGACACAGCCGCGCAGCTCTCGCGCAGCTCTGCGCAGTATGGAGGGCAGCTTGGCGCCGTGGAAGAGGTTGTCGCCCAGGACCAGGGCGCAGTCCTCGCCCGTTATGCGGTCGGCGCCGACACGGAAGGCGTCGGCGATGCCCCGTGGCTCCTCCTGGGCCGCGTAGTCGATATGCATGCCGAGCCTGCTGCCGCATCCGAACAACCTGCGGAACAGCTCGATCTCTGCGGGGCGGGTGATGATGAGGACATCGTCGATGCCCGCGAGCATGAGCACGGACAGCGGGTAATAGACCATGGGCTTGTCGTAGACCGGGGCGAGCTGTTTGGAACCCACCAGGGTGAGGGGCTGCAGCCGTGTCCCGTTCCCGCCCGCCAGGACTACGCCCTTCACCGGATTGAGACCGTACGACAGGGGCATGCGGCCATTCGGCGCGCCGCCCGGAACATTGGGTGGGTCACGTCTCCTCCAGAAGCCCCTCTGATGAGTCAAGCCGTAGACGAGAGTGGTGTGGTGACCGATGACTGGATATGTCGGCAGAGCTTGCGTGCCGTGTGCCTTTTGAGGCACTGGACGGCTTCGTGCTCGGACATGCCCTCGGCTGTGCGTCGTTGCAGGTAGGTCTGGGTGCGTTCGTCCCAGCGTATGCGGGTCACGGCGATGCGGTAGAGGGTGGTGTCGGCCTGGTACTTGCTGCCGCGGTTCGGGCGCCGGTCGGGTTTACCCGAGGACTGCCCGGCCGGGCTGACGCCGTACAAAGCGGCGAAGGACGTCTCGTCGACCGGTCTGCGCCGGAGTGCGCTGATGCGGGGCCGCGCCGATGGCGGTCGGTCGCCTCCGCCTTGATGAAATCCTGCGGCATCCGCTCCAGGGCGGCACGGGCCGTCTCCATGCTGTCCGACGCGGGCAGTGCCTCCAGCAGCTCGAATGGGTCAGACTGGACAGAGCCGTTGAGGACGACTTCCTCGGGAACTTTGCCCCGCCCCTTCGACGGTCCTTCGGTGGCTCACCCCATGCCGCTGGCCCTGCGGAGTTTTCCACCACTCCGGAGGGCGCCATCCCCGTGTCCACCGATGAAGCCGTTCACGCAGTTGCCGAACCATCGTGAGAGGAGGCGCGGATGCGCCCGCTCGGTGTGCAAGGTGCCTGGCTGTCGGAGACCCGTACGTTCGCCGACGAGCGAGGCGAGTTCCAGGAGTTGTACAGCGGCCGGTCGCTGAGCTGCGTGCTCGGCTACGAACCGGGGGTCGCCCAGGTCAACCGGTCCGTCTCGCGGCGCGGGGCGCTGCGAGGGGTGCACTTCGCCCAGGTCCCGCCCAGTCAGGCCAAGCACGTCACCTGTCTCAGCGGAGCCGTGCTGGATGTGGTGGTGGACATCAGGACCGGCTCGCCCACGTACCGCTCCTGGGAGGCCGTCCTGCTCGATGACCCGCACCGCAGCCTGTACGTCGAGGCGGGGCTCGGTCACTCCTTCATGGCCCTCACCGGCGAAGCGGTCGTCGTCTACCTCACCTCGCAGGGCTACGACTCCGGGAGGGAGCACGGCGTGCACCCGCTCGACCCGGACCTCGGGATCGCTTGGCCCGAGGAGATCGCCCCGATTCTCTCGGAGAAGGACCAACGGGCCCCGGGCATCGCGGAGATGGAACGGCGCGGCCTGCTGCCGACCTACGACGGCTGCGTCGCCTTCCACCGTTCCCTGCGTGACGGGAAAACGGCCTGAACACGCCACAAAACGGCTCACCGTGGACTCTTGCCGGTGGTCTTCGCGCGTGCAGGTCCGTTGCCGGTTCGGGCCCCGCCTCCCGTCAGCGGGGCTGGTCCGGCACGCTGCGCCGGGGGAGCGGTCTGCCCGACTGGGCCGGTCCGCCGTGGAGGGGTGAGCGCCGCGAAGAGTGCCGAGCGGGATCCGTCGCTGTCGTGGCTTTGCTGAGCTAGCACTGCAACGGTGTTTGTCGTGGCGGTTGGACAGGTCGGTCGTTGGTGTGGTTGTGGGTGGGGATCTCGCTGAAGTGGAGTCGTGGGCAGGTGAGTTGAGTGCTGTGCACGAGCGTTTCGTGCACCGGTTCAACCGGTCGGAGCCGCGGGAGCCGGCTCTTTCCTGTATGCGGGGTCTGATGGCTCCGCTGGAGCGGAAGAACGGTGGACGCCGGCCGAGCAGGCCGGCCGGATCGCATCCATCGGTTGCTGAACCGGATCGAGTGGGACGCTGATCCCGTCCTGGACGACGTGCCTGATCGAGGAATGTTTCCAGACCGCCAAGCAGGAATGCGGCCTGGATGATTACCAGGTTCACCGCTACCCCGGCCGGCGCCGCCACACCACCTTGGCCATGGCCGCCCACGCCTGCCTGACCGCTCTACGCGCCCGCGCATGGGCCACCGGCTATACAGGGAAAGCAGGGGTGGAGTCGTTTGCGCATCCGGTCGGCGCCGCGAGAAGCAGCACGCCGGCGGCGGCAGCACGGGGAGCGGGCTGCGGACGCGCCGCGACCGATACGGGAGAGGATTCACGTCGCGAGCCATACCCCAGCCGCACCGTCGCCATGAGCGACCTCACCCACAACCACCGCTGTTCGCAAAGCAGTTGGAACCGTCCTGCTCCCCGCACCCGGGCCCCGTCGTACTCAAGTCGCTCGCCGCCTTCCGCCCTCGAAGGAGCGGGGTCCGGGTCAGACGAAGAAGGCGTTCATGCCGTCGACGTCGGAGAGATAGGTCTCGATGGAGGCGATCTTGCCGTCGCGCAGGGTGCACACCGTGGACAGGTACTCGTCGAGGACGGCATCGTCGCGACGGGCGGTGTTGTGCAGGGACAGTGCCATGTTCTCCCTGCTGACGAGGATGTTCAGAAGCTCGAAGCGGAGTCCGTAGCCCGCGATCTTCCGGGCTCGCTCCACGACGGCGTCCGCCCCCTCGGCTGCACCGGAGATGGTGTTGTCTCCCGGCAGGACCCATACCGCCTCGTCGTGCAGCAGGGATCGGATACCGTCCCAGTCCGCCGTGGCGAGCGCGGTGTGGAACGCCTTGCCGATGCCGTACCGCTCAGCGTGATCACTCATGGAGCCAGCCCTTCGGTTCGTTTGTTCGTGTGTACGCGAACATTACTCTAGATCATCGAAAGGTCGTGTGAACGTACGCGTATCATCGAACTGTGGCCGCCTTGAGGAACCCCCCAGCACAGGACATCCGCATCACCGACGTGCTCGAAGCGCTGTCCCACCCGCTGCGCCTCCTGGTGGTGCAACGGCTGGCGGCCCACGAGCGGGAAGGGCAGGAGACCTCGTGCGGCGAGGTGCTGCCCGAGATCTCGAAATCCACCGCCAGCCACCACTGGCGCGTGCTGCGCGAAAGCGGCGTCGTCCATCAGCACCGTGACGGCCGCCGACTGCTGCTGTACCTGCGCCGAGCAGACCTCGACGCCCGCTTCCCCGGCGTACTCGACGGCATCCTCGCCGCAGCGGCCGACGACCCGGCCGTCATCCAGATCGTCGGCAACTAGGTGTTGCCGGCCCTGACGTTGCTGGTAGCCGCCGGTCGAGTCGCCTTGGCTACGGGGGCGTTCGGCCAGGAATGTGTTCAGGCGGCCGGCGGACCCGGCACGCCCCTTGCTGCCCCGAAGCCGTCGCCCCGCAGGGGAGGGCGCCTACCGGTCATTGGATCTCCAGGAGTGGGGTTCGTCGCCGGCCCACTGCACCCACGCCGGATCGTCGAGCAGTGCCTGGTCGTCGTCTTCCAGGCCCGCGCGGCGAACGAATTCGAGGGCGTCCCGATCCGAGCAGGCGACGCCGAGGACCTGGACACGGCCGGCGACGTGTGCGGTGACGCGGCGCCCCCGGTGGCGCGAGACGGTGCACGGTGATGGGCACGGCCATGCCCCCAGCGTCCGCCGGGCCCGGCCGGACTGCACCTCAGACCACACGGCAGAAGCGGTGGCATTTCGCCGGCCTCTGCCTATGGGCGGGCGAGGACGTTGTCGATGCGGGAGTGTCGGCGACCCAGTCGGAGGCGGCAGGGGCTCTGAAGCTGAGGGCATGAGCGCAGTGCATCCCGGCGGCGCCGGGCTACCGCCGCTGCCACGCACGCAGAATGCCGTGGCCCAGGCGCTGCCGCCGGCGGACCGGATGGAGTTCTACCGGGAGTTGGGCGAGGTGGGCGAGACCGAGCTGCTGGGCGTACTGCGCCGCTGGTGGCTGCAGGCCCGCCTGTACGCCGACCCGCTGCCCGGGGAGACCCGCGCGGCCGTCGAAGCCGGACGCGCACCGGGCCGCCCGGCCACGGCACTGCTCCACGAGGGCCTCACCGCCCGAGGCGAGGAACCAGGGAAGGTCAGGTCTTCGCGGGTTCTGCTACCGCTGCCCCGGGTCCGGGCTGACGCTGAAGGAGGCCGGTGCGCTCGATCGCGGTGTCGGCCCTTCCTGCCAGCCCTCCACGGGGGACTTGAGCGCGTCGATCATCCACCAGCTGAACAGGCCGACCGCAACCAGCGTGATCCCCACCAGCACAGTGCACGACAGCACTACCCTTTTGCGTTTTTCCACACCATTTCCTGATCCGGGATCCACGGCGCCGACTGTCTAACCGACCTGCCGTGTCGCGCTGCGCCCCTTGACGTCGAAGTCCTTGGCCATGCCGACCATGTTGAGCCGTGCCAGGTCCGCCTGCTCAAAGTTCAGCGGCCCCTTGTCGAGGTCGCGCCGGTGTTCACTGGGGACTCCCCAGTCATACCGCTTGCGTACCTCGACCTGATAGCTGATGTGGTCGCCCTGCTTGTGGCCGACGGTCCGGTACTCGAAGTGGTTCAGCGCGTAGTACCAGTTCAGGCTCTTGTCGCCCTCGGAGATGTTGGGGCTGCTGCTCTGCCACGAGCTCTGGAACGTTCCGTCCGGCAGCTTCTTCACGCCGGTCAGGGTGGTGTCCACGTCCCTACGGAAGGCCGGCATGTCGTCGAGCATGCGGTTCGCGTCGACGTCAACAGGTTCGCCGTTCCCCTCAAGGTAGTGCCCCAGCAGGGTGGCGGCATCGTCCCACCCTTTTGTGTTCAGGTAGCCGCGGACGAGGCCGAGCTGGGCCTCATTCCAGCCGTCGCCCATACCCGCGTCGTCGCGGTCGACGCGGCCTCTGTTCTCGGTGCGGAAAGTGTCCTCCGTACCGAAGATGACCTTCAGCCCACGCTCCAGGCTCCCATCGATCTCGGTCGCCGCGCGCAGCACGTCCTTGAGCTTGTCTTCGATCTGTTTGGCCTGGGCGGTCCGTTCCTGATCTGCCCGCTGTTCCTCTGGAGAGAGCGGACCTGGTGCGCGCATCACGGCCCAGGTAACGGCTCCGTCCGGGCTGACGCTGAAGCCGTGGCCGATGGCCTCTTGATGCAGCTCGACCGCCCGGCGCTGGTGGTCGCTGAGGCTTCCGAAGCCGTCGCCGGTTCCGTCCACGACATCATCGAGGAACGTCTGGACGGCCTCGGCCTCCTTGGCGACGGCTTCGATATCGAGGCGGATCCCGTCACACGTGCGGGATGCTTCCGTCGCGTCATCGCCGCTCCAGTGCTGCCCGGATTTCAGTGGCTTGGTGACAGAGCCCTCGTAGCCCTCGTCGGCCTGCCGCAGGCGTGAGGCAATCCATTGCCAGTCGGACGCCGCTTCGCGGAACTTCCCGAGATCCAGGCTCGTCAGCGCGGTCATGTCGACCATTTCTCCGCCTATCCGAAGAGGTTGTGCCAGGTCTCGGTGATGAGGTTCTCGTTGCCGTCGTGGTCGCTGGCGTTGAACCGGATGTTCTCGGCGGCTTCGGACAGCTCGTCGCGGACCACTTTGTTGAGGGTCTCCCACCGGGACGACATCTCGTCCACGCTGCCGGTGAAACTCCATCCTGGCGCCGCGCTCTTGAGCGTGCTGACCGCGCCGTCCGCGCTGCCGAGGAGTGTGCGTACGGCGCCCGCTGTGGCGTCGATGTCGTCGGCGCATTGGCGCATCCAGCGTGTGTCAGCTTCCATTCCCACCCCGTGCAGTGCAGTCGGCCGTCTCTTGAGCGACGGTACTCAGGCGGCTGCTCGTCGGCCCGGGCGTTGCGTCAGATCCAGCCACATCGCGGCCGTCTTGTCGCTCTGGTCCGGTCGGCCCGTACCCGGTGATCGTGTCGACGATCTGCTCGTCCGGGCCGGGGCACCGATTCGTTGCGGTGTCCACCCGCCGGCCGCGCCCGACGCACCGGTAAACGTTCTGAGAGTGCGTTGCCCGGTGGCAAGTCGGCCCCGTTGACCCGGAAGGCGAAGTGCACGAACACGACGAGGGCACCGGCCGCGCGGGCACGGGGCAGCAGTTCGGTGAGCGGAGGCACGACCACCTGGCGAACGGGTAGCTACGCGTGCTGCCCTGCTGGATGCCGCCGATGATCAGTGCGGTGGTCACGACAGGCTCCCCGTCCGGTCTTGCTGTCCAGCGCCCTGTGGTCAGCAAGACAGCCATTCCGGCGGCCATGGTGACAGCGATGGCCAACGTGCGTAGGTGAAGCTACCGGCCGCGGTCGCGATGGCCCCGGTGAGGTAGGGGCCGGACGAGAAGGCCAGCCATGAGAGAGCCTGTGCTGGGGGCCCGTTCATCGAGTGACCCGGACCGGGTACCCCCTTGCAGGGCTTGCCAGTACCAAAGTGAGGGCCCGGCCCGCGGTCGGGGCGTACGTTGGCGGTAGCCGAGGGAGGATCACCACGTGGGTGATATCTCTGCAGCGACGTGGACCACATCCATCGACGGCCAGCCCGTTCACGTGCCCGCGACGATGGACGGCATCCCCGCCACCCTGGACCCCTCGGACGTTGATACGTACGCCCCGGAGGTCCGCCAGACGCGGCCCAGGACCCTGTACCGCGTCCTCGCCCGCTGGGCCATGTCGGCCCAAGCCGCCGACGAGGACGACGCGATCGTCGCCCGCTTCAAGGCCGGGGACTTCTCCGGCTCGGGGGCGGCGTGAGCCGCTACCGCAGAAGCCGGGCCATGACGTCATGCTGAAGCGAAAGGCCGCCGACGTGGAAGACGGACCGGCCCGGGATGCGGCTGCGCTATCACCTGGACCGGCGCCTGCCCAGCGCTACCCCCAGGAATCCCGCCCGGCGCTACAGCCGTCCTGAGACCGTGCGCCTGTAGATCGCCGCCAGGTGCCATGGTCCAACGCATGGCCGACTGCCCCCGGACACCCACTGGTCCAGGGGGACAACTGCGACATCCCCGGGGCCCGGCTCTTGTAGTCGCACCGTCCAACGACGACGCGACACTGGCTCCGCGCGAGGACCGCTCCGCAACTCCGCAGGTGCATGACATCGTCGCGAAGAACTCCGCAAGCACCGGATCCCGCCCGTCGTCTCCTGCAACGGGGCCCCGAACACCAGGGGCAGGGGAAGGCTCCGCAACGTCGTCGAGCAGCCCCTTGCTCCCGCTCCACCACTTCAAGCGCCTCACTGTCCGCTGGGAACGCCGCGCCGAACTCCACGACGCCCTCGTCTCCCTGGCCCACAGCCTCATCTGCTGGCGACGCCTCAGGAAGGCCCACTTGTGACCCTGTTACGAGCCTTGAACGGCTCGTGTAGTGTTCTCCGAGTTGCCACGGAGCCAACCGGCCCCACGGCAGCCATCCGCCGCTTCGCGGCACACCACTACTGCATGACTCCTCACCGGGAACAATTTCGGCATGCCGAAATTCGGACCGCGGCTCGATTATGAGTCACCGAGGAATTCCGCTAAAGTAGTGACCACGCCGAAAGGCGCAGCGAGACCTCCTCCGACGGGGAATCGGAAATGAATTCGGACCGGAAACGGCGAGAATCGGATCTGATAGAGTCGGAAAGGCCGGAAAGCGAAAGCTGGAAGGCCAACCCCGCTCCAACGGGGGGCCGGAGACGGAAACGGATCTGGTAGAGTTGGAAAAGCGAAAAGGCCGAGAGGCCGGATCGCACCGGCGAAAATCGGGACCGCGAGGATCTGATAGAGTCGGAAACGCAAGACCGAAGGGAAGCGCCCGGAGAGCCTGGTGAAACAGGCGCAAAGGAAGCGTC
>NZ_JAJCXB010000028.1 GCF_020564935.1 Streptomyces pinistramenti | reverse complement strand
GAACGGCCAGGCGTTCACGCTCTGCAAACCACCCTGCCCGCGCAGCGCGGGCAGCCGGCACGCCGTACGCGCCCACGCCGTACGCCCCTGGGGACCGCTGACCTCGCCCGGCCCGCGCGGGCTGCCGTACGTCAGCCGGGCCGGGGTCAGCTCGCCGAGATCGGTCAGCAGCCGGCCGCCGATCCGCAGCGCGGGCCACCGGTCGCAGGTGGCGTCCCTGCCGGGGGCCGGCGCGGGGCCGGTCACGCCCTGCGCGCCGACGGGCAGCCACTCACCGGCGGCGCCCGGCTTCAGCAGATCCACCAGCCGCACCGACGCCGTCCAAGGGGCCGTCAGATAGCGGACGTTGTGGTCCGTGCGGCCCACCACCAGCGCGCCGGCCGATGCCCCCTGCGCGCCGTCCGCCCGCGCGAATTCCAGCGCGGCGCCCGCCCCTTCGGCCCGGCCCTCGCCGTCCGCCGCCTCGGCGTACCGCACCAGCCGCTGCCCTTCGTGGAAGAGCACCACGGCGGCGTGGTCGACCCTCCCCGCGAACAGCAGCTGCGGCGGCCCCGCCGCGGGCCCGGACGGCGTGCCCGGCGTCGCGGACACCACCACCCCGGCGCCCGGCCTGGCCCACACCGCCAGCGCCCGGCGCAGCAACTCCCGGTCGCCGGTGCGGTCGCCGCGGGCCGGCCAGGCGGCGAAGTCCTGCCGCGCCGCGGTCTTCCAGGCCGCCGCCGGCACCGCCGTCACCTGGTCGGGATCCAGCGCCGCCTGCGCCGCGGCGTTCTGCGCGTACGGCGGGGCGGCCGCGCCGTCCGGCCCCCAGCCCTCGCCCGGCAGCCCCAGCAGCGCCCCGCACACCATCACAGCGGCGCCCGCCGCCAGCAGCGCGCGGACGTGCTGCCGTCGCCGGATCAGGTCCGTCGGCCGGGCCTGCAGCGCGCACGCGTCGAACTCCGCCGACTCCAGCAGCGCACCGGCCCGGCCGCCCGCAGGGAGCGCGACCCGCTCCGCCTCCTCCAGCGCCGCGCCCGCGTCCGGCACCCCCGCAGCCTCCAGGACCGCGCGGGTTTCCTGCGCCGTCAGCCGGTCGAGACCGCGCAGCACGAACGCCGCCCGCGCCGGTCCCGAAAGCTCCGACAGGGCCTGGTCCAGGGCGAGTTCACCGGAACCTCCGGAGCGCGGGAACAGCCGCAGCCCCCACACCTGGGGCAGCAGCGGGGGCGGCGTGGGAATCCGCCACCGGGCGCGCCCGGCGGCCAGGGCGCCGCGCAGCACCCGCAGCCGGAGGAAGGCGTAGCCGGGATCGGACCCGGCGTCCGTGCCGCTGCGCTGCGCGGGCAGTCCGGGGGTGCGGCCGCGGGTGGCGGTGCGGCGGCGCGGCAGGGCGCGCTGCACGACCGCGTGGGCGACCGGCACCCGCCGGCTGCGGCTCGCGCCGGACGGCAGGACGAGATAGGCCAGCCGCACCAGCCGCGGGTAGTGCTCGATCAGGGCGGCCTCGGCCTGCTCGACGTCCATGGCATCGCCGGAGCCGTCGGCACGGTCGGGGAGGGTGCGGTCCTGACGGGGGGATGTCGCCTGCTGTTCCACGTTCGGTGAAACGAGTGAATCCGGTGCGGGTCACCCGCCGGGCGCAGCGGCCCCGGCGGGTGACGCGGCCCGCAGGAAGCGGCTCACATCTCCAGGTCGAACTCACCGTCGCGGGCGCCCAGAACGAACGCGTCCCACTCCGCCTTCGTGTACCGCAGCACCACATCGGGCTCGGTGGAATTGCGCATGGCGACCGCCCCGCGCTCCAGGAACGCGACCTCCACCGCTTCCACGGCGTCACCCGGCGCGCGCTGCCAGGTGGCGTCGGAGATGTCGAGGGCGTAGAGCCACTCCTTCTCGGCTGCGGTACTCATCGTTCCGTCCCCTCACTGGTGTTCCGTCCGCACCAGCGTACGCGGTGGTCAGGTCACCCTCCAGCGGCGGAACCCGGCCGACGCACGCGCCCCCGTACCGGAGTTGGCGGCGGACAGGTGCAGCCCGGTGTCCTGCCGTCCGGCGGCCCCGGGGACGGTGACGGTGCCGGCCTCGCGCCAGGTGGCGCCGCCGTCCGTGGAGCAGGAACCGGTGTACGTGCCCGGGGCGGAGGCGGCGCGGGCGAGGCGGAGCAGGACGGGGGCGGTGACGCCGGTGAGCTGCCGGTAGGTGTCGAGGGTGCCGTCGCCGGTGGAGTCGTAGGACAGCACCACGCCGTTGCCGGGCGTGACGGAGAGGTTGACGAAGCCGAGGCCGTCCGGGGAGCCCGGTGCTCCGGGGGCGGCCAGCCGGTTGCGGACGATCAGCCCGGCGCGGGCCCAGGGGGCGGCCGCGTCAAGGCCGGTCACCTCCACGGTGGCCGTGCCGCCCGCCGCCAGCGCGCCGGGCCGGTAAGCGGCGCCGAACTCGGCGGTGGTCTTCCACAGGTCGGCGCCGGAACCGTTGAGGGCGAATCGGTCCGCCAACTGGCCGAAAACCGCCGCACTGTTGGTCACCGTCCGCAGCTCCTCGTCGAGCGGCCCGGCCACGAACAGCGTCCCGTCCCTGCCCGTCCGCACCCGCTCCTCGCCCCGCGGCCCGTAGTCCACGGTCAGTCCGTACGGCAGCGGTTGCAGCGGACTGTCGAGCGGCGCGGCGGGCGCGGTGACGTGCCAGCGGGCCTCGCCGGTGCCGCCCGGAGGGACGGAATCCAGCGAGAGCGGGCCGTCGGCTGCGGCGTCCGGGCCGGTCAGTGCGAAGTCGACGCGTCCGGTCGGGCGCAGGCCGCTGGTGTTGTGCAGCGCGGCGGTCACCGTGGCCCGGCCGCCAGGCGGCAGCGCGGGCGGCTGTGCGGTCACCGTGACCGTGCCCTGGTAGGGAGCCGCCGCGAGCACCTCGCGGACCCGCCGCGCGGTGCGGTACGCGTCCGTGGTGGGGCGCAGCGGGTGGTCGCCGCGGTCGTGGGTCCAGGGCTCCTCGCGTGCGTACCAGTCGAAGACCCGCGGCTCCCGGTCCGCCGCCAGCGCGTCCTCCAGTTCGTCCAAATACGCCTGCCACTGCGGGAGATGGACCTCGCCGATCAGGCCGTGCCAGTCGCGGTTGGCGTAGTTCACGAGCTCGCCGCCGTCGGCGGTGGCCCGGTCCGCCCAGGTGGTGATCAGCGCGCGGGCGCTGTGCTCCAGGCGCGCCGCCTCATCGGGCCCCGACGCCATCGCGCGGGCCTCGGCCAGCCACGGCCCCAGCAGGAACCGCCGGTGCGCGCCGGTGACCTCCTCGCTCAGCCGCATCAGCCGCAGCCACAGCCGCGCCAGCGCACGGAAGTCCGGCAGGTCCCCCCGCGTATACGCCTCCTGGAGCTGCGGAATCAGCTGCCAGGAACGGTTGGCGAGGGCCTGCCGGGCGAGGTCGGTCAGGTCGTAGCGGTAGGCGTCGCTACCGCGCAGCCCGGGGCGGACGGCCAGCAGCGCGGCGAACGCGGTGTCGAGGGCGGCCGGGTCGAAGGCCGGGGTGTGGGTGGCGTAGGTGGTGCCGGAGCGGGCGGCCAGGCTCGGGCGGGCGGCGAAGACCGAGTCGTGCGGCCGGCCGTCCTTGCTGGAGATCTGGTACGCGCTGGTGCGCAGCGCGGCGAATGCGGCGCGGGCGTGGCGGTCACGGCCGCCGTAGCGGGCATCGGCGTAGTGCGCGAACCACGCGGCGCGGTCCACCGGGCGCTCGCGCCAGGCCAGTTCGGCGAACAGCGCGAAGGCCGCCGGGTCGCGCTCGGCGGCCTCCGGCAGGTACGCCGTGCCGACGAGCCTGCTGCCGGGCCGGTCGCGCCAGGCCGTGAACCTCTTCGCCCAGACGTCGGTCTTGGCGCCGATCGTGGTCCGGCCGCCGAAGTTGGGGATGCTGCCGAACGCGTACGGCACCCCGTCCCAGTCCCGTTCCCGGTCCGTGACGGTTTCGAGGTCGCCGAGCCCGTCCACGATCAGCATCCGGTCGTGCTCGACGCCGTCCAGCAGGTCACGCCGCGGGTTGTCCTGCCAGCCCAGGATCACCCAGGTCGCCCCGGGGTGCGCGGTGTGCAGCGCCTTCTGCACCGCACGGGCCGCGTCCGGCACCGGCACGTCGCCGGGGTCGCCGCCCTCGTGCAGCAGATCCATCTTGAACAGGTCCGCAGGGCCCAGCAGTTCCCGCTGGTGACGGTAGAAGGCGGCGGCGGCCTCGGCGAACACCGGCGTCCGCGGATCCAGCCAGTCCGGCCGCTTCAGCCCCGACCAGCTGCCCTGCGGGACGGTCCTGGCCCCCGGATTGCGGTCGGCGAAGCCGTCCGGGACGGTCCCGAAGAAGCCGGGCAGCACCGGGCGCATCCCCAGCTCCCGCAGCCGGTCGGTGATCCGCCGCCCCAACGTGGCCCGCTTTTCCAGGAGTTCCGGGCTGATCGGCCCGCCGTAGCCGCTCATGTTCTGCAGCAGCCACCACGGCTGATGGGTGGGCGCCGGGATCCAGGCGCGGGCCTCGGCGTCGCGGTAGCCGAAGCCGGTCAGCAGGCGGTGCTGGACGGCTTCGGAGCCCGGCGTCACCAGCACTTCGTTCACGCCGTGCAGCGCCAGGACGTCGATGATCCGCTCCCAGCGCGGCCAGTCGGCGTACGGGGCGGTGTAGCCGTCGTGGGTGTCGTTGAGCGCGAAGCGGTGCGGCAGCGACGTGGTGTGTTCCGACGGTGCGGGAGCGGGCAGCCGGCCGGGCAGCGGCGGCTGGTCGCCCGCCCAGGACAGGTGCGCCTTGCAGGTGTAACGCAGGTACCAGTTCAGGCCGGTCAGCAGCGTCGCAGGGCTGGTCCCGGCAATCTCGATCCGGCCGGCCGAGCCGCCGATACGGAAGCGCTCGGTGTCGTCATCGGCGGGCAGCGGCACCAGCCGGAACCGGCCGGCGTGGCCGGGCAGCAGCCGGCGCAGCGCCGCCCGTGCCGGTGCGGTGTCGAACGGGGTGGAACGGGCGGGGTGCCCGGTGCCGGGCGCGACCGGTGCGGGGACACCTGCCGCCCCGCCCAGCACGGCCCGGACACCGGCCGCCCCGGCGGAACCCAGCAGTACGCGTCTGGACGGATGGCTCATGTGGCCCCCACTGCTCGGCAGAAGTTCGGCAGATTGTCGGCAGAAACAACGGATCCGTGCGGAGGGCACGCTAATGGCAGGCCGACGCCGCTCCAAGTAGGCGGGACGCGGCCGGCCGGGGGCGGGGGAGCGGTACCAGGGGACCGGAACGTGGCCATCCGGCGCGTGGCAGACCAGAGTTCCGCCGACCCTCACCCGTTCGCTCCCTGGGCTTCACGCGCCCGGACAGCGGGCGCGGGGACAGTCTGCCGTGCAGGACAGCACAGGTCGTCGGACCGCATGTGCACCCCGGAATCACGCGGCCCGCAGCGTCGCCCGTCGCGTCGTCGTCATGCCGTCCCGGGGCGTTCCAGGGCCGTTCCGCGACGTCCCAGGGCCGTTCCCCGGCCGTCCCAAGACCGTTCCGCACCCCTCCCGCACCTCTCCCGAGACCGCTTCCGGGCCATGTCCCCTTCGTCCCAGGCCCGTTCCACCCTCGTTCCTTCTTCATTCCGGGGCCGTTCCTTCCCCCGTTCCCGGACCGGCCCCGCCCTGCGCCGTCCCGTCCCGCACCGTCCGGCTCTCTGCCCGTCGACCCCGCAGCCTCCCGACTCCCCATGGAGGGCTCTCATGAGCATGGCATCGACCGCTTCCGCCGCCCGGACCGCCGCCACCGCCCCGGCGGCCCCGGCCGCCGCCCCCGAACCCGACCCGGCACCCGCGTACACCACCGCCATCGCCACCACGGACGAGCAGATCCGTGCCGCGCAACGGCTGCGCCACCAGGTGTTCGGCGACGAGCTGGGCGCCACCCTGCACTCCCCGCTCGCCGGCCACGACGTCGACTCCCTCGATGCGTTGGCCGATCACCTCGTGGTCACCCACACCGCCACCGGCGAGGTCGTCGGCACCTACCGGCTGCTGCCGCCGGGCCGCAGCCCGCAGCTCTACTCCGACGGCGAGTTCGACCTGGCCGCCCTCGGCCCGCTGCGCCCCGCCCTCATCGAAGCCGGCCGCTCCTGCGTCCACCCAGCGCACCGGGACGGCGCGGTGATGCAGCAGATGTGGGCCGCACTGGCCCGCTACACCCTGCTCTCCGGCCACCGCTACCTCGCCGGCTGCGCCTCGGTCCCGCTCGCCGACGGCGGCACCGCCGCCGCCCACGCCTGGGCACTGGCCGCCACCCGCTACGCCGCGCCGCCCGGAATGCGGGTCACGCCGCACCGGCCGTGGCACCCCACATCGGCGCTCCCCGGGCGGCCCAGCCTCGCGCAGCTGCCGCCGCTGCTGCGCGGCTACCTGCGGATCGGCGCCCGGATATGCGGCGCGCCCGCCCACGACCCGGAGTTCGGCGTCGCCGACTTCTTCGTCGTCCTGGACATGGAACAGCTCGGCGACCGCTACCGGCGCTACTTCCTGGGGCAGGCGTGAGGGGCCCCTGGGACGTGGTGTCCGACTGCGCGGCACCCTGCGCGCGGCACGCCCTGCCGCGGGTGTCCGCCGCCGAAGTGGCCCGGCGCTGCGCCGCGTTCGCCCGTACGGTGCGCCGTGCGCTGGCGGACGGCGGGCGGCCGGAAGCAGCGGCCCACCGTCGGCGCGACCACGCCCGCGCCCTGCTGGCCGCCCTGGACATCCATCTGGACATCCGCCCGGCCGGCTCGGCGGATGCCCGCCAGGACGACGCGGCCGTGCCCCTGCGCGTGCCGCCCGGCAGGTCCGGCGGGCCGGGCTCGCTCATCGTCGCCAACCACATCTCCTGGCTCGACATCCCCGCGCTGCTCGCCGTCGAACCGGTGATCCTGCTCGCCAAGCGCGAGGTCGGCGGCTGGCCGGTGGTCGGCGGCCTGGCCCGCGGCGCCGGCACCCACTTCATCGACCGCGGCAACCCGCGTCAACTCCCGCACATAGTGGATGAATTGTCCGAACTGCTGGCATCGGGGCGCTCGGTCGCCGTCTTCCCGCAGGCCACCACCTGGTGCACCGCGTCCGGTGGAGCCTTCCGGAGGGCCACGTTCCAGGCGGCGGTCGACGCCGGCGCCCCCGTGCGCCCGGTGACCGTCGAGTACACCCAGCACGGCGCCGCCAGCACGGTGGCCGCGTTCTGCGGTGAGGACACCTTCGCCTCCTCGCTGCGCCGGGTGATCACCGCCCGTGGCCTGGCCGTTCGGGTCACCGTGCACCCGCCGCTGCTGCCGGGGCGCCCGGGAACCGGCGACCGCAGGGCGCTGGCGGCCCGCGCCCAGGCGCTGGTGCAGGGCACGGGACTGCCGGACCGCGGGCTGCCGGGGCCGCGGCCCGGCATCACCCGGCAGCCCGAGCACCCGGCCGTACCGGGGACGCCCGCGGCCCGGCGGCCGGATTCCCCGGCCGGGCACCGTGTGTGAGTGACGGGAGCGGACCCGCCGCACGGGCGGGCCCGCCCTCCCGGGGCCGTCAGGCGCTCGGCACGTACTTGTACCCGACGCGCCGCACCGTCACGATCGACGCCCGGTGGTCGCTGCCCAGCTTGCGTCGCAACCGGGCGATATGGACATCGACCGTACGCCCGTCGCCGACGTGCCCGTACCCCCACACCGTGGTGACCAGCTGGTCGCGGGTGTGCACGCGGTGCGGGTGGGCCACCAGGTGGGCCAGCAGCTCGAATTCGAGGTAGGTCAGGTCCAGCGGCCGGTCGTGGACCCACGCGGTCCGCTGGTCGGCGTCGATCCGGACGATCGCGTCACCGAACTGTCCGGCGGGCGGCGCGACGGTGGCCGTGCCGCCCGCGGCCGTCGTGCCCGCCGCGGGCCCGGCCGCCGACTGCTGGGCCGCGGCGGCCTGTTCGGCCGGTACGAGCACGAGGTAGCCGACCATCGGGGGCCGGCCGGGCAGCGCCGGCAGGCTGTGCTGCGGCGCAGGGAGCCAGGTCGCGCCCGAGTTCAGCAGCTCGGCCACGGGCGGGACCTCGTCGGGTGCCACGGCGCGCAATCGCTGGCGGGCCTGTGCGGGGTGGGCGGGGGGCAGGGTGGCCGTCGCGGAAGTGGCAGGCAGAGTACGGACGTTCGTCATGGGGGTCAGCTCTTTCGCGCAGTGGGGCGTCGGGGACGTCGTGCGCGCGGGCAGGGCTGCGGACGCCGGTCAGCGGCGTCGCGGAGGAGTGTGCGGGCCCGCGCTCAGTGCGCGCGGCAACACAGACGATCGAAGGCGTGCGCCTGCCGGGACGGCCAGAAGGGCTCCAGGTCGCTGCGACCTGTCGCGGTGTCTCTGAGGCTGGCCATGACGCCATTCAACCAGACGGCCGTTGATATGTCCTTCACACGGGCGCCGGTGTGAGGTGGATCGCCGCGGGGGGCGCGGTCGCCGTTCCGTCGGCGCCGTCACCCGGGCCGTGCGCCGCGGCGCGGCACACTGGTGCCATGACGACCCCGCGCATCGGACTCCTCGGCACCGGCTTCTGGGCGCAGCGCGTCCACGCCCCCGCACTCGCCGCCCATCCCGGCGTCGAACTCGCCGGTGTCTGGGGCCGCCGGCCGCAAGCGGCGGCGGAACTGGCCGAGGCGTGCGGCACCCGCCCCTGCGCCACGCCCGACGAGCTGATCGCCGGCTGCGACGCCGTCGCCATCGCCCTGCCGCCCGCCGTCCAGGCCCCGCTGGCGGTGCGCGCCGCGGCGGCCGGTTGCCATCTGCTGCTGGACAAGCCCGTCGCCCTCGCGCCGGACGACGCCCGCGCGGTGGCCGAGGCCGCGGACCTGGCCGGTGTCGCCTCCGTCGTCTTCTTCACCGCGCGCTTCGGCGTGACCGAGGCGGCGTGGATCGACAGCAGGGCGGCCGAAGGCGGCTGGTTCACCGCGCACGCCGACTGGCTCGGCTCGGTCTTCGCCGAGGACAGTGACAGCCCGTACGCGGCCTCCGCCTGGCGGCGCGAGAAGGGTGCCCTGTGGGACGTCGGGCCGCATGCGCTGTCCGTGCTGCTGCCGGTGCTCGGCGACGCGGAGAAGGTCGTCGCGGTGCGCGGCCCGGCCGACACCGTGCTGCTGACGATGCGGCACCGGGGCGGCGCGGCGAGTTCGGCGACCCTGAGCCTGACCGCCCCCGCGGCGGCGGCCGGTGTCGCCGTCACACTGCGCGGCGCCGCAGGAACCAGCGTGCTGCCGCGCCGCCAGGACGGTCCGCTGCCCGCCTACCACCGGGCCGTCGACGCGCTGCTCGCCGCTGCCCGCAGCGGCCGCCCGCACGCCTGCGACATCCACTTCGGCCGGCGGGTCACGGACCTCCTGGCACGGGCGGAGGCGGCCCTGGGATGAGGCCGCAGGCCGGGCCGCCGCACGCTTGCGGGACGGATTCATAGCTTCCAAGGCATGGGTATATGGCGGAATTGGTCGTGGATGGCATCATCCGGGCGCCTTAGCGTGCAAGGGCACCACCCGAGCCGCCGCCCGTCACGGGCGGCGCCGCGTCGCACGAAGGAGCCGCCCCGCATGAACGCCACCGCCGCCTCTCCCGGCCCCGACACCCCCTACGGGGATGTCCTCCTTGCCGCCCTCCGGCGCGATCCCTCCCGTACGGCGCTGATCGCCGCCGACGGCACGGAGGTCACCGCGGGCGCGCTGCACGCCACCGTGCACCGCATGGCGGCCGAACTCGCCGCCCGGGGCATCGGCCGCGGCAGCACCGTCTCGCTGCTGAGCGGCAACCGCCCCGAGGTGCTCGCTGCCCGTTACGCGGCCAACCACATCGGCGCCCGCGTGGTGTTCCTCTACGACGGAATGGCCCCGGACGCGCTGGCCGCCGTCGCGGACAGCGTGGACACCGAGCTGCTGATCGCCGACCCCGGCCTGCACGACACCGCCCGCGCCCTGCTCGCACGGCTGGACGGTGCCCGCCCCGCCGTCCTCACCCTCGGCCCGGTGGACGACGCGGACCCCGGCGCCCCGGAGCGGCGCGGCGATCCCGAACCGCCCCTGGGCGACGACCTCTTGGCCGCCTGCGCCGCCCGTACCGTCACCCCCGAGGTGCCCGGCGCCGCCCGCCCCGGGGACGACTGGTGCATCCGGCACACGGGGGGAACGACCGGTATTCCCAAGGGAGTCCGGATGGCGCACGCCCCGTACGCCCGGATGCTCAGCCGTCCCATGGCGGCCGCCGGAGACCCGCCCCGCCTCCTCGCCTGCACCTCGCTCGCGCACCTCGCCGGCGTCCTCGCCGACGTCACGCTCACGGCCGGCGGCACCGTCGTACTCCGGCGTGGCTTCGACCCCGGCGACGTCCTGGCCGCCGTCGCCCGCCACCGCATCACCCACCTGTGGCTGCTGCCGCCGCTCCTCCACCACCTGCTCGACCACCCCGACCTCGCCACCACCGACCTCAGCTCCCTCACCCGCCTCACCTACGGCGGCTGCCCCGCCTCGCCGTCCCGGCTCCGGCAGGCCGCCGAGGCGTTCGGCCCGGTGCTGTACGGGATGTACGGGCAGTCGGAGGCGATGGCGATCACCGAGGTGGGTCCTGCCGACCACGCCGTCACCGGGCCCGGCGGCCGGATCACCGTCGGCCGCGCGCTGCCCGGTGTGGAGATCGCCGTCCGCGACGCGGCGGGCCGCACCCTGGGGCCGGGGGAGCGCGGCGAGGTCCATGTGCGCTCGGCCGGCGTGATGAGCGGCTACTGGAAGCAGCCGGAGCGTACCGCCGAAGTGCTCGTGGGCGACGGCTGGTTGCGCACCGGGGACGTCGGCGTCCTCGACGACCAGGGGTGGCTCTTCCTCGTCGACCGGGCCAAGGACGTGATCATCGTCGTCGGCGGCCATGTGCAGCCGGGCGAGATCGAGGACCTGCTGCACTCCCACCCGGATGTCGCCCTCTGCGCCGTCTACGGGGTGCGCACCGCCGACGGGGACGAGGAGGTGTACGTCGCGGTGGTCGCCGCGCCGGGGCGCACCGTCGACCCCGAGGAGCTGCGCGAATTGGTGGTTCACCACAAAGGCGTGATGTACGCGCCGGCCGCCGTCCACGTCCGCGAATCCCTGCCCCTGACCCCCGTCGGCAAACCCGACAAGGCCCGCCTGCGGAAGGATGCCGAGGGCCCTGCCGCCTCCGCCTGAAGTGGTCGGCCACGCTCCCTCATATCCCTGCTGGCCAGGGGCTTTTGTCAGTGGTCGGCCGTAGGATGGGAACCAGTAAGTGAGGGTTCACCACAGCATCAGGAGGTCGCCGATGGCCACTGCCACTCTCATGACGAAACCCCTCCCCGCCCACCCGCTGCCCAAGCGTCCGCTGCCGGCCGGCTGGCCGCGTGAACGCTATGAATCCCACAACCGCAGGCTGAAGGCCATGCGCCTGGCCATAGCCCTGCTCGACACCGGTGTCTACCGCCCCGAGCAGGCCCGCAACCGCACGATCCGCTCGATCGCCCTGGACATCGGCGTGCACCCGCCGTCCGACACGACCTGCCGTCTGGTGCGCGCCCTGCTCTACGACAACTGCTGACGCAGCCGCCGAAGTGGCAGCGGCCGGGCCGCCCGCGGGCGGCCCGGCCGCTGCCGGCGGAAGTCCGCTAGGACGCGCCCGCCCTGTCGGCCCCGCCCGTCTCCCCGGGCTCCGGGAACGCGGCCGTCTCCGCCAGCGCTGTCTCCAGCCAGGTGATCCAGAAGGTCTCCAGGCCGATCCCGGCCTGGAGCACCAGCCGCCGCAGCCGGTCTTCCGGCGAATCGGCGGCGGCGAAATCGCGCTGCTCGATCGCGGTGTACTCGGCCAACTGCCGCTGGTGCAGCGCGAGATGGCGCCGCAACTCCTCGTCCAGCCCGTCCCGCCCCACCACCGCGGCCGCCCGCAGCCGCAGCAGCAGCGCGTCCCGGGCCGGCTTGGGGTCCTGCGGCCCTGACGCCCAGGCGGTCAGCTCGGCGCGGCCCGCGGGCAGCACCTCGAACTCCTTCTTCCGCCCGCGGGACGGCTGCGCGGCAGGCAGCGCCCGGATCAGCCCGGCCTGCTCCAGCTTCCCCAGCTCCCGGTAGATCTGCTGATGCGTCGCCGACCAGAAGTAGCCGATCGACCGGTCGAATCGGCGTGTCAGCTCCAGCCCCGACGAGGGCTTTTCCAGCAGGGCGGTGAGGATCGCGTGCGGCAGGGACATGGGGAAATCCTAGGGCGGCCCACCGGACGCGCCCCGGGCACGCACGTGAGCCCGGCGGCGTCCGCTCACAGCACCGCGGCGAGCCGGGTGCCCTGGTCGATGGCGCGCTTCGCGTCCAGCTCGGCCGCGACGTCCGCGCCGCCGATGAGACGGGCCGGGTGCCCGGCGGCGGTGAGCGCGTCGTACAGCTCGCGGCGCGGTTCCTGCCCCGCGCACAGGACGATGCTGTCCACCGCCAGGATCTGCCGCTCGCCGCCGACCGTGACGTGCAGCCCGGCGTCGTCGATGAGGTGGTAGTCGACGCCCGCGTGCAGGGTGACGCCCCGGTGGCGCAGTTCGGTGCGGTGGATCCAGCCGGTGGTCCTGCCCAGGCCCGCGCCGACCTTGCTGGTCTTGCGCTGGAGCAGGTGGACGGTGCGCGGCGGCGCCGTCCGCTGCGGCGCGGCGAGCCCGCCGCGCGCGCCGTATCCGGTGTCCACGCCCCACCTGCGGAAGAACGCCGCCGGGTCCAGGCTCGCCGCCTCGCCGTCGTCGGTGAGGAACTCCGCGACGTCGAAGCCGATGCCGCCGGCCCCGATGACGGCCACCCGCTCGCCGACCGGGGCGCCGTCGCGCAGCACGTCGAGGTAGCTCAGCACGCTGGGGTGGCCGATGCCGGGGATCTGCGGGCGGCGCGGGGTGACGCCGGTGGCCAGCACGGTCTCGTCGAAGCCGCCGCAGGTCAGCGTGGCGGCGGTGACCGCGGTGCCCAGCCGGACGTCGATGTGCCACCGGTCGAGCTGGTGACGGAAGTAGCGCAGCGTCTCGTGGAACTCCTCCTTGCCCGGCACCCGGCGGGCGACGTCGAGCTGTCCGCCGATCCGCTCCGCCGCGTCGAACAGCGTCACCTCGTGGCCGCGTTCGGCCGCCGACACCGCGCAGGCAAGACCGGCGGGCCCGGCGCCCACCACCGCGACGCGCTTGCGCAGCCGGGTCGGCGCGAGCACCAGTTCCGTCTCGTGGCAGGCCCGCGGGTTGACCAGGCACGAGGTGATCCGGCCGCTGAAGGTGTGATCGAGGCACGCCTGGTTGCAGCCGATGCAGGTATTGATGGCGTCCGCGGCGCCCTGCCGGGCCTTGGCGACGAAGTCGGGGTCGGCGAGCAGCGGCCGGGCCATCGCGACCAGATCGGCGGTGCCGTCGGCAAGCAACTGCTCGGCCACGTCTGGGGTGTTGATGCGGTTGACGGCGACCACCGGCACCGACACCGCGCCGCGCACCCGCCGCGTCACCCAGGCGTACGCGCCGCGCGGCACCGAGGCGGCGATGGTCGGGATCCGCGCTTCGTGCCAGCCGATGCCGGTGTTGATCAGCGACGCGCCGGCCGCCTCGATCCGCTGTGCCAGGGTGATCACCTCGGGCAGCGTCGAGCCGCCCGGCACCAGGTCGAGCATGGACAGCCGGTAGACGATGAGGAAGTCCGGGCCGAGGCGCTCCCGCACCCGGCGGACGATCTCGACGGGGAAGCGCATCCGCTTCTCGTACGAGCCGCCCCAGCGGTCCGTGCGCCGGTTGGTGGCGGCGGCGGTGAACTCGTTGATCAGATAGCCCTCGGACCCCATGATCTCGACGCCGTCGTACCCGGCCGACCGCGCGAGTTCTGCCGCCCGCACGAAGTCGTCGACGGTCTGCTCGACCTCCTCGTCCGTCAGGGCGTGCGGCGTGAACGGGCTGATCGGCGCCTGGAGCGCGCTCGGCGCGACCAGTCCGGCGTGGTGCGCGTACCGGCCGAAGTGCAGGATCTGCAGCGCGATCAGGCCGCCCTCGTGGTGCACGGCGTCCGTGACGACCCGGTGCCGTTCCGCCTCCGCCGCGGTCGTCAGCGCCGCGCCGCCCGGCCCCGGCCGGCCCGCGTCGTTGGGCGCGATGCCGCCGGTGACGATCAGCCCGACGCCGCCCCGTACGCGCGCCGCGTAGAACGCGGCCATCCGCGCGAACCCGTCCGGCGCCTCTTCCAGGCCGACGTGCATCGACCCCATCAGCACGCGGTTGGGCAGCGTCACGGAGCCCAGGCCGAGCGGGCTCATCAGGTGCGGGTACGGGCTCATCTCGGTCTCCTCGCGCGGCGGTGGTCAGGGCAGTTGTAGGGCACGGGAACGCGCTTGTGCAACAAGTTGCATAAAAGAGTGACCCACGCGACGCGGCCGGTCGGCGACCCTCGTGGCCACGGCATCGCGGCCGACCCGGACCCCCGGCCCCGCCGCCGTCCACCGTGTGCCGCGTCACAGCCGAGGTTCGCCGCCCGGGGGCGTCAACTCGGTTACTTCTCAGTAGAGTTGCCGAAGATCCGAGGACGACTCGGCACGGCCCGCCCGCCTGCCCGCACGCACCAAGACCCGTGAAGGCGCGTCCGGACACGTGGGGACGCGCGGAAGGGCGCGACGGACAACCGGACGCTCCCAGGCGCGTGGCACGGCGTGACAAGACGTGGAGAGGACTGCATGAGCACTCTGGAAGCCCTCACGCTCGACCGGATGGTCGACACGGACCGGTACCCCCTGGCAGACCCCCCGACCACCGAAGCGCAGGCCGTGGTCTCCCGGGCCCGGCACGACCTGCGCACCCTCGGCTGCACCGTGCTGACCGACTTCATCCGCCCCTCCCTCGCCGGCCTGCTGCGCGAGGAGTGCGCGGCCCTCGCGCCCCGGGCCCACTTCGATGTCGAGACGGTCAACGTCTACAACATCGCGGTGGACCGCGAACTGCCGCCCGGCCACCCCGGACGGCGGACCTTCCGCCGGGGCAACGCCTTCGTCGCCCGCGACCGCATCCCCACCACCACCCTCATCTCCCGCCTCTACTCCCACCCCGCCTTCCAGCGCTTCCTCGCCCACTGCTTCGGACTGCCCCGGCTGCACGAGCTGGCGGACCCGCTCTCCGGCCTCGTGCTCAACGTCGTCGAGCCGGGCATGGAACACCCCTGGCACTTCGACACCAACGAGTTCACCGTCAGCATGCTGACCCAAGAGGCCGAGGCCGGCGGCGAGTTCGAGTACTGCCCGTACATCAGGTCCGCCCGGGACGAACACTTCGACGACGTACGGGACGTCCTCGACGGCCGTGGCGACCACCTGGTCCGCCGCCTCCCGCTGCGCCCCGGCGGCCTCCAGCTGTTCACCGGCCGCTACGCCCTGCACCGCGTCAGCCCGGTACGCGGAGACCGCGCGCGGCACTCCGCGATCTTCGCCTACAGCGAGCGCCCCGGCGTCGTCGGCAGCCCGGCCCGCACCCGCCAGCTGTTCGGCCGGGTGCTCCCCGCCCACCTGGCGGCCGACGGCGGGGCCGTGCGGGGCGACCGCCTGCTGGACTGACGGCGCGCCGCGCACCGCCGTGGTACCCCATGAGGACAGGTCAGGACCCAACGCACAGAATCGAGAGCCGAATTGAAGAGCCGTCAGGACGTCGCAGCCGGTTCCACCTTCGCGCAGGAGGACAGTCTGCCGCGGGTGCCGCTGCCCACGCTGGAGGAGAGCTGCGAGCGGTTCCTCGCCTGGTGCGAGCCGCTGCTGACCGCCGACGAGCGGGCGGCGACCGAGGCCGAGGTCGCGGCCTTCCTCCGCCCCGGCGGCCCCGGCAGGACGCTCCAGGCGGCGCTGGCCGGGTACGACACCACGGACGGCGTGCACAGCTGGCTCGACACCTTCTGGCCCTACCGCTACCTGGGCCGCCGCGACCGCATCGCCCTCAACGCCAACTTCTTCTTCCTCTTCCGCGACCCCGCCCCGTCCCGGTCGCAGTCATCCCCGCCCGCGTCGGCGGCGCTGGACCGCGCGGCAGTCCTCATCGCCGGCGCCGTCGACTACAAGCGCCGGCTCGACAGGGAAACCATCCCGCCGGTGGTGCAGCGCGGCCGTCCCCAGTCGATGGAACAGAACAAGTTCCTCTTCTCCACCACCCGGATCCCCGGCACCGCACAGGACACCGTCCGCAGCCCCTACACCGCAGCGTGGCCGGGACCGTCCGACGCCCGGCACATCGTCGTCTTCCACCACGGCCACCTGTTCCGGCTGGACGTCATCGGCCCGGACGGCACTCCGCACAGCCTGGACGACCTCCGTGCGGGACTCCGCGCCGTCCAGCGGGCCGGGGCCGAACCGGCCGCCGACGGCACCTCGGTGGGCCACCTCACCACCATGGCCCGCGCCGAATGGGCCACCGCCCGCGACTCCCTCCTCGCCTGCCACCCCGGCAACGCCGCCGCCCTCGACACCGTCGAGACCGCCCTGTTCTGCGTCTGCCTGGAGGACTTCGCGCCCGCCGGCACCCAGGAGGCATGCGACGAGCTGCTGTACGGCGACCGCGGCAACCGCTGGTTCGACAAGGCCGTCTCCCTGATCGTCTTCGCCGACGGCCGCGCGGGCATCAACATCGAGCACTGCGAACTCGACGGCACCACCGTCCTCAGCTTCGTCGACGCACTGCTCGGCACCTCGCCCGACGAGCAGTCCCCACGCTCCGGCGCCCGCACCCAGGGCGCCCCCGAGCCGGAGCCCGTCACCTTCACCCTGGACGACACGCTGCGCACCCAAGTGCGCGCCGCCGCCGACGCGTTCGCCGCCTACGGCCGCGACACCGCGACCCGCACCGTCTCCTTCGACGACTTCGGAGCCGACGCGGCCAAGGCACTCGGCGTCTCCCCCGACGCCTTCGTCCAACTCGCCTACCAACTCGCCCACCAGCGGGCCAAGGGACACATCGGCGCCACCTACGAGTCGATCGCCACCCGCCAGTGGCGGCGCGGCAGGACCGAGGCGATGCGCGTGGTCACCCCCGAGATCCAGCGGTTCGTGACGGCGATGGAGGACCCGGCGGCGGACCGGGACACCCGCCGCGCCGCGTTCCGGGCCGCCGCCGAGCAGCACGTCACCCGCGCCAAGGAGTGCCAGGCGGGCCAGGCACCCGAGCAGCACCTGTGGGAACTGGAACTGATCCAGCGCCGCCGCGGCCCCGAACTCGGCCTGGCCGAACAGCCCGCCCTCTACCGCTCCCCGGGCTGGCTGACCCTGCGCGACGACTACCTCAGCACCAGCTCCGCGCCGTCCGTCCACATCCAGTACTTCGGCTTCGGCTCGACCAGCAGCCGCTGCATCGGCGTCGCCTACGTCCTGCTGCCCGACCGCTTCAACCTCTACCTGAGCACCCCGCTCGCGGTCGCCGACCCGATGCACGCCTTCGCCGACCACCTCCGCGGCGCGGTCACCGAACTCCGCACCCTGCTGAGCGCCGACTGACGCCCGCGCGGGCCGCCGCAGCCGACGGCGGTCCGCGCACCGCACCCCCTCACTTCAACAATCGCGACATCCGCCGGTCCGCGAGGATCTTCCCGCCCGTCTGGCACGTCGGGCAGTACTGCGACGACGAATCGCTGAACGACACCTCACGGACCGTGTCCCCGCACACCGGACACGCCGCACCCGTCCGCCCGTGCACCCGCATCCCGCTCCTCTTCTCCGCCTTCAGCTCCCGCAGCCCCACCCCGCGCGAGCGCGCCACCGCGTCCGTGAGCGTCGCCCCGATCGCCGCGTGCACCCGCGCCACCTCCTCGTCGGACAGCGTTCCCGCCACCTTGAACGGCGACATCCGCGCCACGTGCAGAATCTCGTCCGCGTACGCGTTCCCGATCCCGGCCAGCACCCCCTGATCGCGCAGCACCCCCTTGATCCGCCGCCGCTCGCCCCGCACCATCCCCGCGAACGCCGCCGACGTGAACCCCTCCGACAACGGATCGGGCCCCAGCCGCGCCACCCCGGGCACCTCCAGCGGATCGGCCACCACATACACCGCAAGATGCTTCTGACTGCCCGCCTCGGTCACATCGACCCCCACCCCCGCCGGCTCCACCAGCCGCACCCGCAGCGCCAACGGCCCCTTCCCCGGCCGCGGCGGAGCCTCGGGCATCCGCACGTTCCACCGCACCCACCCCGCCCTCCCCAAATGCACCACCAACGCCACCGCACCCACCCCGAACACCAAAAACTTCCCCCGCCGCTCCACTCCCTCGACCACCCGCCCCTCCAACGCCCCCACCGCCGGCTCATACGTCTTGAGCGCACTGACCGCCACCACAAACACCCGCTCCACGGTCCGCCCGCCCACCTCCTCGTCGAGGAACCGAGCAAGAGCCTCAATCTCCGGCAATTCGGGCATGGGGTCAGTGTGCCTCGATCGGATGTGTGCGGATACCCGGAGAGGCGGCGAAAGCCCGGTACCCACCCGGGATGCCGGACGGGAACACCACCGGATTCGGTACTGTGACAGGGGCCCCGCCCGGCACAGTGCCGAACGGGGCCCGTTGGCCTCAGAGAGTGCAGTGCTCCTCCCGCACACCCGCATCCGTCTCGGGATCGACCGCGTACAACGGGTGTTCCTCGATCCCGAGCGCGCGCATCAACAGGGCGGTGGGAACCCGGTACCGATACCCCGCACGCAGCACTGTGCAGGGAAAGGTGCCTGCGTCGATCATCCGGTACGCGGTGGAGACGCAGACGTCCAAGGCCCGTGCGGCGGTATGCAGGTCCACCACCACCGGAAGTGCCAGCATCTCGGCGAAGCTGAGCGGTCCGTACCTCTTGCTGCTCATCGCCGCCTGCCCCGGGGACGCAGGGACAGGGTGCCGAGGCGGGGCCTTCGCCGGATGTGCCGGGCCAGCCTGACGACCTCGCGGAATCCGGAGTCATCCGCCGACGTTCCGCTCGTCCCGCCTTCGCCGCGAGCCGCCGGGACGGTGAAGTGCAACGGAGCACTCAGCCCCGCCGGTCCGTCCGGCGGAGTGACCTCGACGTGCCACTCGGAGCAGCCGTCGGCCTCCTCATCGGCCGCATCGTCCGGGGCATCGGCTCCCGGGTGCCTGTCATCCGTCGCCATGCTTTCGATGTGTGCGGTCGGCACCAGGCCGCGTGCGGAGCGTGCGAACCGCCATGCCTGGCTACGTGCTGCCCTGAGCAGGACATCCCGATCTTCGGGAGCCACGGTTGGCAGCGTCTCCAGCAGGGCGAGAACCATCTCTGACTCGGTATCGGACCGGGCGGCGCGCAGCCGCGTACAGATCCGGTAGACACTCCCGCTCAGTCGGGGCAGCGCGAGCCAGACCAGCAGCAATCGCCAGGGCCCCTGCGGCTCGGTGTCGTGCTGTGCCGCACGGATCGCTGCCTGCCAGACCCCCGCGCCGACCGCCGGGTCCGCCTCGGCCCCGTAGAGCGCCGAGTGTGCTTCGGCGGGCGAGAGCGCTACGGGACCGTGCTCCGTGGCGACGGTCAGACGCAGATGCTCGACGGCCTGGGGATCGGCAAAGTAGCTCCTGACGACGGCGAACACTCCGCTCGGTGGGAGCAGCGTCATGAATATCCTCCTTCGGCACATATGAGTGCCGTGCAACCGGATGGATGAAGGTGCTCTGCGGGACAGCCCCGGCCGTCCTTGGCACCGGGGCGCAATGGGCATCGGCCCCGACGTCACAACAGCCCCACCCGCCTCATGCGTACGCACAAGCAGTAGGAAACGTGACGGGACGCGACGCCGGGCCGGGCAGTGGGACTGAGTGGACTCCCGCTGCCCTGCAGGGAGATGGGGGAGAGCGCGGCGGGTACCCAGCACGCTCATTGGTACGGCGGCAGTGCCGGTGCCGGCCGCCCTCCGGACGACCGGCACCGGCGAATTTCAGCTTCCGTTGCCGGCCGCCGCGCAGTGCGGCGGGTACGAGTCGGGCCGCTTGGGCGCCTCCGGCCGCTGCGGCCGACCGCCGGAGGACACGGACGCAGAGATGTGCAGCAGGGACATGTGATGCTCCTTCGAACTGTCGGCTGAAAACCGGCCGTTGAATACGGCCGGAAATGCATGAAGGGAACTGCCATATGGCTGGATCTCCCCGCCATGCCTGCCGTCGCCCGTACCCGCCGGACGCTTTCGTCCGGCGCTCTCGGTGGCGGCAGAAACATCGTGGCAGCAGTCGCCGGCAGCGCCAGGGGAAAAGTGTGTATCGAGCGTGACACCACCGTGAGGAAACCTTCCTCACGGTGGTGTCACGGAAAATCAAGAAACCCCTGATGGGCGCGTGTTCTGCTGGCATCCTGCCGGGCAGGGAGTGGCACGACATCGCGAAGGGAGAACACAGTGGATATTTCTGTGCTCGGGCCTGTGCGCGTCGTCCGGGACGACGCGTCACAGGAACAAAATGCGACCAAAGTGATGGCCTTGCTGGCCCTCCTTCTGGTCTCTCCCGGCCTGCACGCCACGCATGAGCACGTCAAGAAGTGTCTCTGGGTGAGCGGGGGACCGGAACCGGCGCGCGTCCGGAAGCTTGTCAGCCGGCTTCGTGGGTGGATCCCCGGTGTGGAAGTCCACTCGAACCTGCGAAACGCGTGTGCGATTTCCGTTCGAAGTGACCTGGTTGATTATCTGCGCTTCAAGCAGCAGGTCGAGCTGGCACGGCATCAGTCCGGACTCGATCGTCTTGAGACCTTGAGATGCGCGCTGGCCGAGTGGCAGCTCGGAGGGCCCCTCCAGGGTCTGTCCGGCCCAGGATTCGAAGAGGAGAGGTGCAGGCTTCGTGAAGAATGGCAGGGTGCGGCCCTGAGCTACCTGGACGGGCTTATCGAAGCGGGGCTTTGTGATCGAGCGATCTCCGATTCCGAGTCCCTGCTGAAGCACTCTCCCGGTAACCAAGACATCTTGGTGCGAAAACTCCGTTCACTGCCTTCCAGTTTTCCGAAGTCGCGGCTCGAAAGCGATTTCCGGAAATGGAAAAAAGAGCATGGACGCCCGGGTGTTTTGCTCGAATCCACCTTCCGGAGTTCGTTGGAGCGTCTTGGTAAGGGTGCGGGGCGGCCCATTCCGCGCCTTCTTCCTCGTGCTCCGGATGATCTCATCGGCCGCAGTCATGAAATAATGGCGATGCGAGAAATCTTGGAAGACCCGGATGGTTGCGGAGTGCTTCTGGTGCTCCACGGCACAGCAGGTGTGGGGAAGTCGAAACTCGCCCTGCTTCTCGCGAAAGAAACAGAGGAACAGTTTCCGGACGGGGCGCTCTATGCTGACCTCGATGGATTCACGAACGAGCAGCGAGTGCCGAGGTCACCCGCAGACGTTTTGGATGATTTCCTCGACGCCTTGAGAGTGAGGCCTTCCCGAGACACCTTGGAGAGCAAGGTGTATTCCTATCGTCATGAGCTCGCAAACCGATCTGTTCTCGTGGTCCTGGACAATGTCAGGAACGCCAAGCAGATGGAACCGCTCCTTCCTGGATCGGACTCGTGCGCCACGATCGTCACCAGCCGCAACGATCTCCGTGACTTCGACCTGAGGGAGACGGCGCGTCTGGTACGGATCGAGCCGCTGGCGCGCGATGACGCCAAGCTCGTCCTGCGCAAGGCACTCAAGGACACTGATTGGTACACGTATGTAGGACGCCTCGGCGAGATGGCTGACCTCTGTTGCAGATTGCCGCTCGCCCTTACCGTGCTGGCCAGACGGCTCGGTACGCGTACAGGCGCAGGAGTGAATGCCCTGTACGAAGAGTTGAGAGCGGATCACAGCAGGCTCCGTGCTTTGGGCCCGGACAATGAACAGCTGTCCATGAGACTGGCCCTCGACTGTTCCTACCGTGGTATCTCAGCTGAAGCGCGCCTTCTCCTGTGGCAGTTGGCGATTTTCCCCGCTCGGAGCATCGAATGGGAAACCTTGTTGGACATCGGACTGGCCGGCAATGAACGTGAGACGGTCGGCCGGGCGGCGGACGAGCTGGTCAGCGCAAGCCTGCTCGAAATCCAATTGGGGCGGTACATCATGCACGACCTGATCGGTTTGCACGCCCGCGAAAGGGGCAGCGCCGACCCGGAAATCGAAGAGAAGACGGTGCGTCGGGCGTTCGAGCACGTGCTGCACAACGTCTGGGCATGCGACAGGCTGCTCGATTCAGGCAGGCGACTGCCCATCGGTGACCCCGGTGACACAGTGGTCGTCGGGCAATCCGGCCACTGGAAGGCCATGGCCTGGCTCGACGAGAATTACGAGATGGTGCGGGAGACCATCCGCTGGTCGGTCGATCGGCGCGAGAATCGGTACACCTGGCTGATCTCGGCGGCCCTCGTCACCTACCAGTGGCGTCGCAACCGCTATGCGAATGCGGTCGAAAACCTCGTGATGGCGCGGGAGGCGGCAGATAGGGTTACGGAAGACCCGGGGCAATACGCCACGCTGGAAAGGCTTTTGGGTGGTTGTCACTGGAACTTGGACGAGGGACAGTCTGCACTCGCCCGTTTGAACCGTGCCCTCAGCTTCATCAAGAAGACGAACGGAGCCGATCCGCTGGGGCACGGTCGTACGCTGCGCCAACTCGCCCTCGTCGAGAAATTGACCCGCAACCATGAACAGGCTGCGGTGCATTATGAGCAAGCCCTGACAATCTTCCGCAGATTGGGCGACGCGCTCGGCACGGCCGGCGTTCTGAGCGGGCTGGGAAGCCTGAGTTACGCCAAGGGTGACTACGCGCAGGCGCTTCGGGTGTCCACGGAAGCACTCCACCTCTTCGAATCCATCCCTGATGACAACGCCTGCGCCAGTGTGTGGGGTCACCTGGGCGACATCCACCTCGCCCTGGGCAACCCCCAACAGGCCGTCTCGGCGTACAACAAGTCCATCGCGCTCTACCGCTCGATGGACTACCGCCACCGCGAGGCCGACCGGCTCAACCACCTTGCGGAGGCCCTGTCTCACCTCGGGGAGACTCAGCGGGCGAGCGACGCGCGACAGCGGGCCGGGCATCTGATGGACATCGCGCAGGTCACGGACGTCGTGCGCGCGCCGGAGCCCGGGGGCACGGAGGGACGGTAACCGCCGGACATCGGCCGCTACCGGGCTCCTCGCCCGCGCCGCCAGTACTCGGTCACATCCGGGCTCAGCGGTTTCCTCGGGCGCTTTTCCCCGACAGCCGGAAGCAGTGGCCGCAATTTCTCGAAGACTTCCTGAGCGCTTGAGGGGCGCTCCCTGGGGTCGAAGGCCACCATGCGCAGTGCCAGATCCCTGACCTCCTCCGGGATGCGTGCGGAGGCACGCTCGGAAAGTACCGCATGGTGTCTTTCCGGCCGTCCGCCGAAGCCGTCATACGGAAGTTCCATGACACACATCTCCAGCAGCATGCACCCCAGGGCGAAAATATCCGCTTGAGGCCCCAGAGAGATTCCGGGAACATACTGCTCAGGAGGGCTGTAACCGACCGAACCGCGCGGTTTTTCCACTGGAGATTGCGCATAGGCCGCGAGCCCCAGGTCGAGAAGCACCAAGCGGCCGTCCTCTTCCACCACAATATTCTGGGGTTTGATGTCGCAGTGGATGATTCCCTTCTCGTGTACGCGCACGAGAGCCTGGCAGACCTGCACGACAATCGAAGCCAAGACTTTTGTGCATCGAATGGGGCGGCGGGATGTCACCTGTAGCAGATTTTCTCCTGCAATGAAATCCATCACCATGCATCGACGCCCACGGTGTTCGAAGTACTCCAGGACGCTGGGGATGCCGGTCACGCCGGAGAGGAGGAACCCCTTTCTCCCTTGCTCTTCGATGATCTCGCCCTTGTGGAAGTAGGTGGAATCCGTCTCGAACGTTCTCGGGAATTGGAACTTCACGGCCACCTGCCGCTCGGTGCGCCTGTCCCAAGCTGCGTGAATTACCCCCTCTCCTCCTCGCCCGATGGCCTCTCTGACCTCGTATCGATCGCGCAGGACTTCATTCGACAAAGCTATCGCCCTCTCTTGCTCGGATTCTCCAGTGCACGATTCCCGTAAAGTGAAAGGTGAAACATGGAAACGTGGACTCCGCCCAGCGGGCTCCTCAGGAAGACCCGGACTATCAGTGTTTCCGTCAGCATGCTGGATTTCACAGGCCAGCGCTGTCCGGCTTCCGACTCATTGAAAGCCATGGGGCTTCGGCCGGGAACATGGCGGCGTCGTACACCGGAAGCCCTGGAGCACTTCACGTTCGGGCCGTTCATGTCCGCGCTCGACCGGTCCGAACACCCGCCGGGAGACGGCCGTGCCGCCGGACTTGATGGCCGGCGGACACACGAAGGGCTCGACCGCTGGACCGAACACGCTGTTGCCACGTACCGGCATGCCTTCCCGGCCGATCCGGCGGCGCCGATGGCGGAAGTCGAAGAGCCGTGGGTCTACCGGTACCAGCCGGACGGAAGGGACCACCGCGGCGCCGACGAGTACCGCATCACGCTCTGGGGACGCTTCCTGTCCTCTCCCGACGGAAGCGTGCGGGAACTCCGTGTTCCCGCATACCGGTTGGGCAAGCCCGTCAGCGATGTACGACGTGCCGTCACCGCCTTCGTGATGGCGGAGGGCACGCCGGGGCCGCCTCCCGAGCGGGTCCGCGTGCTCCGGTTCGCGCTGCTGGACGGGCGGACCGAGGTGCTGTTCAACGGTACCCGCGACGAAGCCGTCGCCCTGTACCGCGAGCACGGCAGCAAGGCGCTCACCGAACTGCTCGACCGTCCGGAATACCGCCCGGGTTCCGCCTGCATCGGCTGCTCGTACCTGACCACGTGCCCGGCCGTACCCAAGGCTCCCGGGCTGCTGGGGGTACGCAGCGAGCAGCCACGCCCACGCCGGAGTTGGTCGGCGACAAACGGTCGCAGCTATCGCACCTGTCCGGCCCGCGATCATCTGCGTCGCCTGCGGCTGCCCGCCGCCCGGGAGCTGGAGGCCGCACCCGATGCGGAGCGCGGTCGCGCGGTGCACGCGTACCTCGCGGCGCAGCACTCCGCGCATCCCGTCACACCGTGCACCCCACACGTACCGGCCCATTGGGTTCCCGAGAGGTACGAGCTGACGGACGAGCAGCGTCGCTTGGGGGCGACGCTGCTGCGGCGCCACGCCGCGGTCTGCCCACTGCGCCACCTCCGCGACGACGACACGCTGCTGGCCGAGCAGCGGCTCGTGCACCACGACACCGAGGCCGATGTCCTGATCATCGCCGACCCGGATCTGCTGTACCGCGATGGTGAGTCGTGGGTGTGGCGAGAGGTCAAGTCCTCCTCCCGAAACAAGCGTTGGTGGCGCGATCCGCTGCGGGCCTATCCGCAGCTGGCGCTCGGCGTGCTGCTGATCTCCCATATGGAGCTCGGCGGAGCGCGTTCCGGAGCGCGGGTCGAGCTGGAGGTGCTGCGGCCCGGGGGAGCTGATCTGGAGATCATCGATCCGTATACGCCCGCCGTACGGGAAACAGCCGACGAGGTCGTCCGGGACCACGTCCGAGATTGGCACCAGGATGACCTCTTCGCCCCGCAGCCGGGCGAGCACTGCGGCACGTGCGAGGTCAGCCGCTGGTGTGCCGCGGCGTCGGTCGGGGCCGCCGCGTGAACACGCTGGGCATCCCGGTGACACCCCCAGGCGACGAGCCGGGTCTTTCCGGCCTCTATGCCGAACTCGCAGGTGCCCTCACCGTTCTGGACGACCAGCAGTGCCTGGCTTCCTTCTCCCTGCCCTACCCGCCGGCCGTGCAGCTCCTCTACGACCGTGTGGTTCTGCGCTGCATCGAGCAGCAGCGGACACCTCCCGCCAGCCTGCCGGACCTCGTGCAGTGGAGCCGCGAGTCCCGCGCCGGCGAGGAGCCCTTCGCGGTGCCGGCCTCAACGATTTCGCCGGACGCCAGGCTCGTGCATCCGCTCGGCCGCGTACCGACCCGGGCCTGCCTGGAACTGGCTTCGGCGGACCGAGGGGGCCTGGCGGCGGGGGAGGCGCATGCCCTGTTGGGGATGGTCAAGGAGCGTTGCGTTTCGGAGAGTTCGTTCCGCAAATGCCGTGACTTCCTCATCAGCACGCCCGTCCTCAGCGGGCGGGAACCGTTGTCCAGGAAACGGCGCTGGGACGACCGCTTGTGGAGGCGGGTCGCGGATCTCTACGTTCCGGTACCGGAGTTCCTCAGGAGGTACGACGTCCTCGCACTGTGTGCGACGTGCGAGTTACCGGCACTGCTGCCCCGCGACGGCGACTTCGAGCGCATGGAGTGGTGCGAGAGCGAGACCTGTCGGACCGACCGACCGCCCCTTCTGCTGCGCGATCCCGGGGAGGTCATGCTCTTGCGCAGGTGCTTGCGCGTCTTCCTCGTGCTCCCGGGGCGGGTGGAGCGCAGCGCACGCCAAGCCCTCCATGCCGCCGGGATCCCCGTGCGGAGCAGGCCGGACCGTCCGGGCACCTACGAGCTTGTCGACTCCGACGGGACCGACCGCGTCCTGCGGTCCTACGACCGTCTGCAACCCGCCCTGCTCGCGAGGACCGTCCGCGAGGAGTGCTCCGACGCACCGGAGTGCGCGGTGGTGGTTGTGCCGCAGCAGTGCCTGGCACAGCCGGACTTCGAAGCTGCCTTCGCCGCGCCGTTCCCCGGCCCCTCACGGCCGGCGCTGGTGACGCCCAACGGACTGGCGGCGGAGATGCGGCCCCCGCCACACGAGCAGAAGGAGAACAATGCGTAGCCTCGCCAAACACGTGCATGTCCTGATGAGAGAGCTATCCGCCTACTCCACCTCCAAGCTCGAAAATGCCCAGCTCGAAGCGGTGTGCCAGGTGGAGATCGGGCTGTATCTCCAGCAACGGTTCTCCCCCGGCGCGCCGGCCGTGGAGGCGTGGACGCTGTTCAGCGGGTACCCGTTCGCAAAGGCTCGTGGGCTGTCGGCGACTGCCGGCCAGGAACAGGTGCTTCGTGTGGCGCGGTACACGATGTGGACACTGCGGCGCCGCCGTGCCTGGAAGGAAGCGCTGGAGTCATACCAGCAGCTCGACCGGCAGCTGCGGGGTTACGACGTGGTGTGCCCCGAGCTCCCCGCCGTTCGCCTTGCGCCGCCTGCGGCCCCGGACCGCTGGGACACTTATGACGAGTTGTTGAGCCAGGCGCCGCCGTTGGAGGGTGCTCCCTTCCCCTTGGCGAAACCGGGGCCGCACGGCTTCTTCCTGGGGCGTGGCACCGCCACCGTTGACCTGCCGCTGCTGCCCACGCCCTCGGCCACGGCGCACGACATGGATGAGTCCCGGCGTTCAGTGGGCCCGCTGACGTTCAGCCGTGCCGAGCTGCTGCGCACGGCGGCGGAGATGGACGCGATACACCCACAACGCTGGGTAGAGCGGATGGGCGATCCATTTCTCAGCACCAGTAAGGGCCCGGGTGCGGGGTTCGAAATGGCCAAGGAGTTCACGGTCGACGGGCTTCAACACCTGCTGGGCATCGTCGGTGCGGGGAAAAGCACACTGCGCGACGTCATCGCGGTACACCTCGCCAAGTGCCGGGTGCCGAAGCGGGTGACCGTGGTGGTCGGCGACGTCGCCGAGGTGCTCAAGCTCGTAAAGCTCTACAACCTCTACACCGATCATGCTGCGGCCCCGGTACTCGGTGCATCCGGTAAGGAGCGTCACGCGCAGCGGCTGCACCGCAGGCTCGCAGGCGGTGGTGAACACCGGCTACTGGCCCACGATGACCCGGCCTTCGCCTACCTGAGCACCTCCTGCGCCCTCAATGCCCTGCGCCCGCAGGCCACGGACGATCCTCTGACCTTTGGCGAGGCACCCTGTGCCCGGCTGCTGCCGCCGTCCACGCAGCCGCCGGGCAAGAAGAAGCGCAGGGACGCTCGGTGGCAGAAGCAGCCCGTCGGCTGCCCTCTGTGGTCGGCCTGTCCGCGCCACCACGCCGCCCGCGCGCTCGTAGACGCCGATATCTGGGTGACCACGATGCCCGCTCTCGTGGATGCCGGTCCTCCCAGAGCACAGAACGGTGAGCGGATTCGTTACCTGGAGCTGGCATGCCGCCGCAGCGATCTGATCATCGTGGATGAAGCCGATCGCGTACAGATGCAACTCGACGAGATCTTCGCGCCCGGTGTGCCGCTGGTCGGCGGGAACGACAAGCGCGCCTTCCTGGACGACGTCAACGAGCACAAGGTCCGCGAACTGGCTGTGGGCGGCCGTACTCAACTCTCCGACCGTGATGTGGAGAACTGGTCGGCCGCACTGAACACCGCGACCACGGCCACCGACCGGCTCTATGCCATGCTCGTCGGGGATCGCACACTCAGGGACTGGGTACGGACCGGCTACTTCAATGCCTGGACCCTGCAACTCCGGCTGCTGGAGGAGCGATACCCGAAGCCGAAGGAAGCCGCAGCCGGGTCGCCCGAGGCCGTCGATGTGCACAAGGCGGAGCGTGACGCACTCGTCGACATGCTGGATGCCTTCCGGGACAACCCCTTCGGCGACCGGGGTCTGCCGAACGGCATGGATCTCGTGAAGCTCACCGGTGTTCTCGGCGAACTCCTGCACACCGGCAGACCAGAACGCACCCGAGCCCGTCTGCGCGGCGTGATGGACGAACTCTTCCGCCTCACTGCGTGGAAGGAGAACGAGCGCGCCAAGTATGAGAAGGCATGCGAAGAGCGCAGACGGCGGGCCGAAAAGCGTACGCCGAAGAGACCGCCGAAACCGCTGCCGACACCTGAGGAGAAGTACGAGGCGCTGGTCAAACGCTTCGAGTTCACTCTCATGCTGTGTGCGCTGGAACCCAAGATCGCCCTGATGAACGCGATGTGGCCGAGGGTCCAGACGGCGCTCAACCTCGGATTCAACGAGATGTACCGCCGGCCTGCCGACTACGGGCCGATGGTTCCCGAGGCTCCGATGGGCAACCTCCTGGGCTTCCGGTTCCATGTGAAGGAGCCGGACGAGGACGGTGTCCGCAGCGGCGAGCTCACCTTCTTCCGGTGCAGCGGTGTGGGGCGTGAGTTGCTGCGTGAGATGCCCAACCTGCCCACTGTGGACGGCATGCCGAGCACGAACGTCCTGCTCATGTCGGGCAGTAGCTGGGCGGGCACATCCAGCCGCTACCACATCCAGGCCCCCGTGGGGGTGCTGCTCGAACCTCCGTCGAGGCAGGTCGAGTTGATCGCCGAGGAGAGCGAATTCCGCATCGAGTTTCTGCACGGCGCGGAAGGGCCGTTGCACCTTTCCGGGGCCGATCTCGATGCGCGTCCGGCGATTCTGCGTCGCATGGCGATGCAGTTGGGCGCCGGCGAGGCCCAGGGGCATCAGAGCGGTGGCCCTCTGGAGCTGGAGTTGCGCGAGCTTCCTCCGGACCGGGACCAGATTCTGCTCCTGGTGGGCAGCTACGAGGAGGCCCGGCTGGTCGCGGACACCCTCCACACACTCGAAGGCGGACGCTGGCAGGGCAAGGTCCTGAGGCTGGTGTCGGACGACGACGATCTGGCTGACGACGACAGCGGTGACGGAGACGACGGCTCCCGGGCACGGGTTCTGCGGCGCGGCGATGTCGAGTCCTTGGCGGACTGTGAGGCCGACGTGCTGGTCGCCCCGCTGAAGGCCATCGAGCGCGGGCACAACATCCTCAACCGCGAAGGACAGGCCGCCATCGGCACCGTGTACTTCCTGGCCAGGCCCCACCCCCATCCAGAAGACCTGTCCCTGGCCGTGCACGCGATCAACGACTGGCTCGTACGCGCCCTGAAAGGCGGGCAGTTCGACACCTGGGTGCGTGAGGCCGCGAGCCTGGACGACGGTGCCAGGAAGATGCGGAACACGGCACGCTCGCAGTGGTATCGCGTGCTCATGCGGAGCATGGCCTGGAGCCGGCTCGGCGACGACCGCGAGCAGGTCACCTGGGACATGCTCGTCCTCATCTGGCAGGTCATCGGCCGACTCGTGCGCGGTGGTGTACCGGCACGTGTCGTCTTCGTGGACGCCGCCTTCGCACCGAAGCAGGCGGCCGACCCACCCGAACCGGACACCCCGAAGAGCAGCCTCCTGTTCAGCATCGTCGATGTTCTGGCGCGCTATTTCGAAGGGCACCCCGATGTACCGGAGGACGAGCGGCACATCGTCAAGGCGCTCTACGGCCCCCTCTGGGAGGCACTGAACCGCTGCCTGGCCGACGCCGGCACCACAACTGAGTCCGACACGGAACCGAGCTGCGAGCCGTCCTGAGACCGGAATCTGGACGGCACCGAACCGAAAGGGAGCCCGTATGTACAAATTCCTCCGTGCCACCGCCTACGAACCCGACCCGGCACACGGCCCCTGGGTCGAACACCCCCACGTGCTGACCTTTGCCCAACCGTGGCATGCCGAACTCACAGAGTTGTACGGACGCGTCAAGCGGCGGCGCGGACAGCCGGTCGCCCTGCCGGTGGGCCGCCTCAACTCCCTCCTGAGCGCCCTCGCCCCCGGTGTCGTCGCCATTGGACGCGGAGCGAGCAAGGAGCCCGAACTGCCGTGGATCTACGCCCGTGAACCCGTGCCGGCTGACAACCTCGTCCCGCTCATGACCACCTGGGCCGCTGACCTGCTGCACGGCCTGGAGGACCAGGAGGACGAGCCGGACGGCGCGTGTTCGGCCGAGACGCGTGATGACGCCGAACGGCTCCTCGACGCAGTCTGGGAGGGAGAGCCCGAGTGGCGTGCCACCTCCCTCGATCTCACCGCCTCCCGCCTGTCGGCCGGTGGAACGGCGGAGCCGGACCACCGGCTCTACAGCCTTCTGCCGGAATGGGTGGCTGCGCGGCTGGCGCAGCGCCCGTTCCGTATCCGTGACGGCGAACTCCGGTTTCGCATCGTCAATCGCCCGAACTGCACCGAGTTGGTCTCCTGGCCGCCGTTGCCGCACATGGCCGGACGCCGCACCTGGTACTACTCGGCGCTGATCAAGATCACCGTCCACACCGTGCCCTTCGTCCCGAGCCCTCGTGTGCACGTCACCACCAGTATTCGCCGCTGGGCGACAGGCGATGAAGCTCGCCCCAAGGCCCCGACCGGTGCCACCGTCCTTCTGGATGCCCCGCTGCCCTGGCCGGACACCGGCACCGTCCGAGCGCGGCTGATCGAGAACGTCATCGGGTACGACCGCCGGAGCAAAGGCATGGCCTGGCGCCGCCGCAGCACCGTCGGACTCTTGCCCGCGCTCGACATCGTCCGCACGTATCCCGCTCCGGACACGCTGCTGGCCTCCCCCGAGGACTGGCTCACCGGTCGCAACGGCGTCGCCGCCGGAATCGTTCACAGCAACCAGATGGGTGCGCACAAGATCGGTACAGGGCTCATGCCCGAAGAGCGCAGCGAGCTGGACACCTGGGTCGAGGAGGGGCTGCGCCCCCTGCTGCGACGCGTGCCGGATCTGACGCGGGTGAAGCAGCGCATCAAACCTGTCAAGCGGCCCGAGGGCGGTCCGGAATGGGCCAGGGCTCGCCGGCGCGCTCTGCGGACCGCACTGAACGGGGCGCCACTGGACATCGAGATCCTCTGGATGACGGCCGAGACAAGGGACGCGTTGCTCGCAAGCCTGGCCGGGCTCCTCGATCTTCCGGTCGCCGAAGGCGCCTCGGCGGATGCCTGGGAGTTCCGGGGGAGCGGACTGCACGTCCGGCTCCGTACGCGTCCCTTGGGCGCTCTGGGAGCGCCGTTGAAGCCCGTGCGGGGGAAGGCCGGACGTCGCGCGGCGCTCGGTGAGGCGATCCGCTCGCGTCGCGACGACACCGCTCGGCAGCTGGACGACGTCAGGTCGGCGACGGCGGTCGCGCTGGTGGAGCTCGGCGGCAAGAGCCGCTTCGGTGCGCAGGACTCGGACCCGAAGCATGCGGTGCGGCTCGGCTGCGCCCGTGCCGGCCTGCTCAGCCAGTTCATCACTCACCCGGATGATGCCGAGACGAGTCTCGACCACCGGGCCGACTCCGCCTGGCTCGATGTCTTCCGTCAGCTCGGCGCGCTCACCTTCCCCGGGTTCGACGCCGACGCCACGATTCCCGGCAGCCTGCAGTACCTCGGACTGTGGTGGGTGCGTCACAACGGCAAAGGCCCCACGCTGTGCGCCGGCGAACGGCTGGTTGCACTGCGAGTACGCCCGGAAGACTCTGCCCATCCGGTATGCGGATGGGATGACGCGCAGGGCACGTGGGTGCCGTATTCGCAGCTCCTGCTCTCGCTCGCAGCCGAAGCCGAGCCGTGCCCGACCTCGGCGGACGAGCCGGCCCCGTCCGCGGTGACGCGCCGCTTCACTCACAGGTCCGACCGGCACGACGAGGCTGCACGACAGATCAGGACCATCCTCTACGACCTGCGTGACCGTCCCACCCTACTGTTGGCCAACTCGGGTAACTTGCGCCAGAGTTGGCCCGGAATCACCAATGGCTCCCTCGTCCAGGACATGATCAATTTTGTCGAGGGCCCCCATCAGCGGCTCGCGTCGTACGGCTCCGACCTGCGCTGCGTACTGGTGAGGGACGCCAATGGGCGCGAAGAAGTCCCGGAGTGGTACGCGCATGACGACGAGGGACGGATCGGCTTCACCGAGGGACTGCGCGGCCCTGTGGACGCGCAGGGACGGGTGTTCGTCAGCACAGCGGCAAAACCGAAGAGCGGTGGGAAGCCCCCGAAGGGGCTGCGGAAGCTCATCCTCACGGACAGCTGGCCACAGGCCCCCACGGTCACCGCACGGAACCCGGCGTATCTGGAGGTGAACGTACTGGGATGCCTGTCGGAGAAGGCCCTGGCTGATGCCGGCCGGACCGACCTGGCCCCCGACCGGCCCGCTGAGTGGGCGGCCCTCGTCCACCTCCTGCGCCACCACGACGACTACCCGCCTCTTGCCGGGCCGCTCCCGCTCCACCTTGCCAGGCTGGCCGGCGAGTACGTGCTCCCGCTCCCAGTACGCCCACTGGAGAAACCGCGGACCGGTCGGACGCCCGACGCCTGTCGCGAAGACTCGTCGCCCACGCCGTCCGGAGACGGGAAGGTGCATGACGCGACGACGGATGGCGCCCCGTGCGCGGATGATCCCGCGGGCTCCGCCGACGCGGCACCGTGACCGAAGTACCGGCTCCCCGGACCCTTTAGCCGTAACTCGGCCGGCCCCGGTCCCTCCGCCACGGAGGGACCGGGGCCAGCGGGTGTGTGTGCTCTTCAGAGGCCGAAGTACAGCCTGGAAATACTTCTGACCTGCACCAACGGCCACCCCCAGAGGTGCTCGGTACACAGTCGACGCACTTGGCGGTACAAGGCGACTGTCTCCAGCCGGACGCTCCCCCTGGATAGGGGGGCGAGGGCATCGAGCGGTTCACTCATCGGCACTCTGTGCGGATGGCTCGCCGGGTGTTTCACGCCGATAGGGCGTGCCAGAGGAACGCGCTGCTCCGGGCGCCGGTCGGACACTTCGGTCGTCATACTCCGGCGAGGGCTCCTGACAGCCGTGATCCGCCCCGTTGCGCAGCTCGTTTCGTACTTGTCGCCAAGCACGGATGATCTGTGGAAGCTTCGACAGCACCTCGCCCACCTGTGTCAGCAGGAGCGTGAGGCAGCCGAAGGCGGCAAGGATGATGAGGCTGAGGTTGTCCCAACTCACGGGGTGACCTCCGACTGCTGCTGCATGGGGACTCGCTGCCCGTTTAAGCGCAAGGTTGCGTCGTCCAACCGGACTTCGAAGTGGTCGCCGGTATCACGAGCAACGGCACCGGAGCTGCCGATCGGAGAAGCGGTCAGTGATGCGGCTACGTCGTCGACGTGGGGGAAGCCATTCCATCGGAACGTCCATTGGCGCCCGGATCCCTGTAGTTGCTTCTCGTAACGGTCTTCGCCTTCATCGCGGAGCCAGCCGGGGCGCATCGGCAGGTCGGAGAACCAATTGCCGATCGCCCATCTACCTTCAGCACCCCGTGCGGCGATACAGCACATGAGGCCCGCCAACAGCCGTTCGGTGTCTTCGCTCATGTCGGGGACTTCTTCAAGCTGTGCCCGTTCAGGCCTCGTGTGGAGCCTGTTGACGGGATAAAAGTCCCATCGGGGAAATGGGCGCAGATTCCCGTCCCAGGCTCCGGAAGAGTTTCCAGTGATGACGAGTTGAGCGCCGGTAGGAAGATGGCGTGTCACGCATGTGCGCCGCCCCCGGAACTCTTCGAGGCGGAGCCCAGGCAGGGAGCTTCCGCCGTCGCGGCTGGGCAGGAGATACGGAGCTACGTTATGCGGCACATCCGCGATGACGACGAGCCGGTTGAACCGCGGCGAGGCGATGATGTCGTACGCGACGAGGGTGTGGAGTCCCCAGGCGGCGATGCCACGATGAGGCTGCCAAGACCCCGGTCGGTTGAACAGCCCAAGGGTCATCAGCGCGCGAAGCCTGCGCTGCTCGGGCGAGCAGGTGTCCAGACCGAGGGAGCCGTCACGAGGAACGGCGTGCAGAGCAGCTGCCCTGGGTTCACCCAGGTACTGCATTCGAGCGCGGGCAATTGCTTTGTTGGTGCTTCTGGGCATGCTGGTACCTCCCGCCAACCGGGCTGGCACTTCAGGTCACGTACCTAGTGAGCCCACGAATGATTGCTGTGCGGAGCTGGGCGAACCACGCCCATGTGCAGCGTCCTCGGGTGCCGGGGCCCGTAGGAAAATGCCGCCCACCGACTCTCCGCGAGCCGGATGCTTCAAAGGAACACCCGGATGCGAGGGCTTTCCTGCCCCGGACCTGCCAGCGGAAGGGGGGCCGGGTGGCGCTCTAGCCGAGCAGGGCTTGGCGGGAAATCCAGTCGAGGGCGTCTGCCCCCAGCCGGTCGGGCGCTTCGAGCAACGCGGCTTTCACCGCCGCGAGTTCCGTCAGCGCTTCGGGCGCGCCCGACCGGTCCAGTACGGCCAGACGTTCCATTGCCGAGGCGACGGCGTCGGGCCAGCCCGGCATACCGAAGTGGGCGGGAGCCTTGAACGCGGCCGAAGCGGCTCTGTGCAACAGCCCCGCGCGCCAGCCCTGTTCGCGTATCACCTCCGCGGTGAACCAGACCCGGTCGTCGACGTGCTGGACGAACTCCGCCACGGATTCGGACACCGTTCGCAGCGCGAAGCGTGAGCCGCCGGCCCACGGAAGGTCCAGGTCCGAGGCAATGGCCACGAACGCGAGCAGTTCCTCGGGCCCGTCGTCCCGCGCGGCCACCAGCGCCGTGCGGGCCCTGCGGTACAGATCAACGCTCTGCGCGAAGATCTCCCCGTCGCTCGGCCCGCCGTCGGCCGCATGGATCACGTCCAGCGGCCCCTCGCGCCAGGCGTCGGTGACCAGACCGACCGCCGCCGCGCTGACCAGGACGTCTGCGTCATCCGTGTCGATGCCGAAGTGCGCCAGGGCAGCAGGGGCCTGCTCCTCGATGTCCGGAAGCGGCGAGTGCTTCTCCTCCCCAAAAGAGCTGAGAGACGACAAGGGTTCGGGCTCCGGCTGCTCCACGGTGATGCCGTGCTCCGCCAGATTTTCGAAGACGACGTCCGGCCCGCAGTCGATGTGTGAGGAGTCGTGGCGCCCCGAGCAGCCTTCCGGGCACTCGAACTCCTCGCACATCTCCGGCTCCTCGGGCTGCGCCTCGTTGATCAGGTGGTAGGCGAGCCGCTCTGCCGCCGCCTCCCGCGCCGTGATCATGGCCAGGTCGAGCCGGAAAGTCTCGTCCCTCAGCTCCGAGTCCTCACGATCTGCAGAGGCGGGTGGCTCCGGTGCGTCCGGAATCCAGGTGTACGCCGATTCCAGTGAGACCAGCAGCCAGGCGACGCGCAGCGCCTCGGTGTCACCGTCACGGGCCAGCCCGGCCACGGCCTCCGCGGCCTGCCGCACACTGTCGAGCTGGGCGAGGTGGCGCTCACGCACCGGCAGCCATGCCGCGGACTCCGCTCGGGACCGCTCGGCATCCTGGGTCAGCTCGGCGTCACGGGCCCGCCGTGCCCGGGTGACCAACCGGGTCAGACAGGCGCGACATCCGAACAGTCCCGACTCGGGTGTCGGGCCGAGCGGTACGGGCAACCGATCTCCGAAGGGTTTGTCGCAGAGGCAGCAGTCCAGTGCCCCCACCTGCCGGGAGGTGGGGACGGTCGGCAGCGCAGACCGGATCACGGCACGGGCATAGTCAGGGATGTGCATGAGCGGGCAACTCCTCGGAAGAAGGCGCCGGTTGGCTCACGGCGCTGGCTCCATGTTCCGGGCCGTCTTCGATTGTTTGTCACCGTTTGACGCCCCGGGACAGGAAGTTGGCGAAATCTGACATGTGGCCATGCTGCCTGCTACTTCTATGCTCTTGGCGCTATCTGACGGTCATCCGGACCCTCACCTGAGAGGCCGAAGGGATCCGCCGTTCCGTGCCCATCGACACCGCCCCTCCTCCGAACGAAGCTCACCAGGAGCTGGTTCGCGCCCTGGAAGAACTCCACCGGGCGGCGGGCCGCCCCGGCATGCGGAAGGTGAGCGCCCTGATCGACAAGGGTGACCACCCGGCGCTCGTCAGCCACGAGGGAGTCCGTACGGCCCTCAGGGGCCTGTCTATCCCGCGCTGGGAGACCGTGCAGTCGATCGTGGCGGTGCTCGCTGCCGCCTGTGTTGATCCACCCCGGGATCCGACGGCCGAGGTGGCGCGGTTCTTGCCCTTGTGGCGCGCGGTCGGGGAGAGAGAACCGCGCGGCATGAAGTCGGCCCGAGAACTGGCCCTGTCACAGGGCTGGGGCCCGGACGACGGGCAGTGGACCCCCGAGGCGGTCCTCGGCATGATGATCAACCCGTTCAACGCCATCGAGATTGACCCCTCGCTTACGGTGCCGCACGAGCCGGTCGTCTCGGAGGACGAATGGGTGCAGGTCGGTGTCCGTCTCATCGACGAACACGGTGCTGAGCTCGCCCTGCGTGCCCTCCTGCGGACCCTGAAGGGTGACTACCTCGGTGCCGAACAAGGCAGCCCCTACGGCTACCACTACCCGGACCAGGCGGCGGTCGACGCGCACACGGCCTTCCGGTATGGCTGCGACCGGATCCTCCAGCGCCTGGCGGTCGAGCCGAACCTCCTCCAGCGGTCGGTCAGCGCCATGCACGCTGACGAGACCATGGACCGTGAGGACCGCATCGAGATGCTGCGCGCCGAGTCGGACGCGTCCTTGATGCGGGAGATCATGACTGTGACCCCGGAGAGCTGGCACGAGCTCTCGGAGGAGGCCCACCATCAGATCTTCGGCTATCTCATCAAGGAGATCGGCCCGGTGGGCAGATTCGGGCTTCCGCCGGACCAGCGGTTCCGCATCACTTGGCGCGTCCCGGAGCCATTGGCAGCGTAGCTTCGCTCGCTACGGCGAAGGCTGCCGCCCCGGAGTGGGGTGGCAGCCTTCGCACGGAACCCGGGTCTCGCCGAGAAGTCGGCAAGACCCGGGAAAGCAGCTGTGAACTGGGAAACGACTGAGCATCGTTTTCCCAGTTCACAGCACATCTCGGGGGCCGATGACCAGGTCCCCCGCGCTTTACAGATCGAAGTAAAGCTCGAACTCGTGCGGGTGCGGGCGCAGCTGGATCGGGGCGATTTCGTTGGTGCGCTTGTAGTCGATCCAGGTCTCGATCAGGTCGGACGTGAAGACGCCGCCCTGCTGGAGGTACTCGTTGTCGGCTTCGAGGGCGTCCAGGACGGCCGGGAGGGAGGTCGGGACCTGGGCGACGTTGGCGTGCTCCTCGGGGGCCAGCTCGTAGAGGTCCTTGTCGATCGGCTCGGCCGGCTCGATCTTGTTCTTGACGCCGTCCAGGCCCGCCAGGAGGAGCGCGGAGAACGCCAGGTAGGGGTTCGAGGACGGGTCGGGGGCGCGGAACTCGACGCGCTTGGCCTTCGGGTTGGAGCCCGTGATCGGGATGCGCATGGCCGCCGAGCGGTTGCGCTGCGAGTAGACCATGTTGACCGGGGCCTCGAAGCCGGGGACCAGGCGGTGGTAGGAGTTCACCGTCGGGTTGGTGAAGGCCAGCAGCGACGGGGCGTGCTTGAGGATGCCGCCGATGTAGTAGCGGGCGGTGTCCGAGAGGCCCGCGTAGCCCTGCTCGTCGTAGAAGAGCGGGTTGCCGCCCTGCCACAGCGACTGGTGGACGTGCATGCCGGAGCCGTTGTCGCCGAAGATCGGCTTGGGCATGAAGGTCGCGGTCTTGCCGTTGCGCCAGGCGACGTTCTTCACGATGTACTTGAAGAGCATCAGGTCGTCGGCGGCGGCGAGCAGCGTGTTGAACTTGTAGTTGATCTCGGCCTGGCCGGCCGTGCCCACCTCGTGGTGCTGGCGCTCGACCTCAAGGCCGGCCGCCTCCAGCTCCAGGGAGATCTCGGCGCGCAGGTCGGCGAAGTGGTCGACCGGCGGGGCCGGGAAGTAGCCGCCCTTGTAACGGACCTTGTAGCCGCGGTTGTTCTCCTCCGAGCCGGTGTTCCAGGCGCCGGCCTCGGAGTCGATGTGGTAGAAGGACTGGTTCGCCGACGTCTCGAAGCGCACGGAGTCGAAGACGTAGAACTCGGCCTCGGGGCCGAAGTACGCGGTGTCGGCGATGCCGGTGGAGGCGAGGTACGCCTCGGCCTTCTTGGCGATGTTGCGCGGGTCGCGGCTGTACTGCTCGCCGGTGATCGGGTCGTGGATGAAGAAGTTGATGTTGACGGTCTTGTCGCGGCGGAAGGGGTCGACACGGGCCGTCGACAGGTCGGCGCGGAGCGACATGTCGGACTCGTGGATCGCCTGGAAGCCGCGGATCGAGGAGCCGTCGAAGGCCAGCTCCTCGGTCGGGTCGAACGCCTTCGCCGGGATCGTGAAGTGCTGCATCACACCGGGCAGGTCGCAGAACCGGACGTCGATGAACTTGACGTCCTCGTCCGCGATGTACTTCTTTACGTCGTCGGCGTTCTCGAACATCCCAACTCCTCCTAGCCCGGTCACCGGTCGGCGGACGCGGGGTTGCTGCGCGGAGCGCGACCATGTGCGGTGGCGCGCTTGCCCGACCATAGGCAGGCGTGATTTCTCAAGCATGACCCATTTGTTTCGCCGAGGTTAACCGCCGCGCTGTCCTCCGCACCTTCTGGTGTGCCCTGGTGACAGCCGTTTTCCGGCGGTCCGGGCGGCCCCGCGGGGAATCGAACGTATGCGGTCGCAGTACCGTGGACGGGTGGACAACAGGCAAGCAATCGGATCGTGGATCTCCGGGCCCCGCGCGGCCGCCGAGGACATGGGCGTCGAGTTCGGCCACCGCGGAGCGCAGCTGGGGCTGCCGGCGGAGGGCCCCGGCTCGATCGCCCGGCCCGGCCGCCGCTTCGCCGCCCTCTTCATCGACTGGGCGCTGTGCATGATCATCGCGTACGGCCTGCTCAGCGGTGGCCGGGCGCAGTCGGCGAGCAACTGGGCGCTGGTGGTCTTCGCCGTGCTGAGCGCGCTGACCGTCGGCACCATCGGCTGCACGCCGGGCAAGCGGCTGCTCGGCCTGCGGGTGCAGGCCGAGGGCGGCGGACGGCTCTCGCTGCCGCGGGTGGTGCTGCGCACCGTCCTGCTCGTCGTCGTCATCCCCGCCGTCATCTGGGACCGCGACGGGCGCGGTCTGCACGACCGGCTCGCGCGGGCGGTGCAGGTACGGATCTGACCGGTGCAGGTACGGAGCCGATCCCCGTACGGATCCGATCCGCGGGATCGGCCGGGAAACCGGTGGTCCCGGGCAGCCGGTGGTCAGTGGAAACAGCGGAGTTGGCGGAAACGAAAACGCCCCGGAGCCGTGGCTCCGGGGCGTTGTGGTCGGTCGGGGCGCGTCGGGCGGCCCGACCGGTCAGCGCATCTTGCCGCCGCCCTTGGGCATCCGCATGCCCTTGGGCATCGGGCCCTTCGGCACCGGCATGTTGCTCATCAGGTCGCCGAGCGCGCGCAGCCGGTCGTTCACGGCCGTCACCTGGGCGCCGGGCAGTACCCGCGGCAGCTTCAGGAGCGTCGTACGGACCTTCTTCAGCGGCACCTGGCCCTCGCCGTCGCCCACCACGATGTCGTGGACGGGGGCGTCGGCGACGGTGCGTGCCATCCGCTTCTTCTCCGCGGCCAGCAGACCGCGCAGCCGGTTCGGATTGCCCTCGCCGACCAGGACGATGCCGGCCTTGCCGACCGCCCGGTGGACGACATCCTGACTGCGGTTCATCGCCACCGCGGGGGTGACCGTCCAGCCGCGGCCGACGTTCTCCAGCACGGCGGCCGCCGCACCCGGCTGGCCCTCCATCTGCCCGAAGGCAGCCCGCTCGGCGCGGCGTCCGAAGACGATCGCCATCGCGAGGAAGGCCAGCACGAAGCCCAGGATGCCCGCGTACACGGGGTGGCCGATCGCGAAGCCGATGGCAAGGAGTACGCCGAATACGACGATGCCCACGCCAGCGACGACAAGACCGACCTTGGAGTCGACCCGACGGGTCATCTTGTAGGTCTGGACGATCTGCTTCAGTCGCCCGGGGTTGCCGGCGCCGGCAGCGCCGTCTGAGTTTGCCTTCCTCGCCATACAAGGAAGTTTACGTGGCCTGCGGGCGACGGGTTGCCGCGGCCTCCAGTACGTGCTGGGCTTCCTGCCGGTCGCTGGCCCGGCGGCGGTCCTCCAGGACGGATGTCCAGGCATTCCGGCGGGCGGTGCGCTGTCCGCCGCCGAGCAGCAGTGCCTCGACGGCACGGAGCGCTCCGGTGACGGAAGGGACGGTGTGGGCGGTGGCGCGGAGCGGCGCGGCCTGCATGGTGATGGATCTCCCTCGGGAGTGCGGCTGGGGTGCGGGAGCGGTAGGTCCGGACGCGGGGCGTGCCTCCATCGTCACCGAAGGGTGTTTCCAACGGGTGACCTGCCGGTCAAACACGACGAAATGTTGACGCGGCCCGCGCGCCCCCTGCCTGGGGGAGTGCGGGCCGCGTCCTCCCAGCATGTGCCAGGTTTCACACATTGGCGCGCCGAGCGGCTCAGACCGCCTGAGTGGACGCCTCGACCTCGCGCCGTTCGATCGCCTGCTGGTAGAGGCGTCCCGCACGGTAGGAGGAGCGGACCAGCGGCCCGGACATCACACCGGCGTAGCCGATCTCGTCGGCCTCCTCCTTCAGCTCCACGAACTCGGCGGGCTTCACCCAGCGCTCGATCGGGTGGTGCCGCACGGAGGGGCGCAGGTACTGGGTGATCGTGATCAGCTCGCAGCCCGCGTCGTGCAGATCCTGGAGGGCCTGGCTGATCTCCTCGCGGGTCTCGCCCATGCCCAGGATGAGGTTCGACTTGGTCACCAGGCCGGCCTCGCGGGACTTGGAGATGACCTCAAGGGAGCGCTCGTAACGGAAGCCGGGACGGATCCGCTTGAAGATCCGCGGCACGGTCTCGACGTTGTGGGCGAGCACCTCGGGGCGCGAGGAGAAGACCTCGGCGAGCTGCTCGGGCACCGCGTTGAAGTCGGGGATCAGCAGCTCGACGCCGGTGTCGGGCATCGCGGCGTGGATCTGGCGGACCGTCTCGGCGTAGAGCCAGGCGCCGCCGTCCTCCAGGTCGTCACGGGCGACGCCGGTGATCGTGGCGTACCGCAGGCCCATCGTCTCGACGGACTCGGCGACCCGGCGGGGCTCGTCGCGGTCGAGCTCCTGCGGCTTGCCGGTGTCGATCTGGCAGAAGTCGCAGCGCCTGGTGCACTGGTCGCCGCCGATGAGGAACGTCGCCTCGCGGTCCTCCCAGCACTCGAAGATGTTGGGACAGCCCGCCTCCTGGCAGACCGTGTGCAGGCCCTCGCTCTTGACCAGGCCCTGCAGATGGTTGTACTCGGGGCCCATCTTCGCCCGGGTCTTGATCCACTCGGGCTTGCGCTCGATGGGGGTCTGGCTGTTCCGGACCTCCAGGCGCAGCATCTTGCGTCCGTCGGGTGCGACAGCGGACACGTCGGCGCCCCTTTCTGCTATCGCGGCATTCGATTCAGCGGCGTACACCAGGGTACGCCCGGTAATTCGCACGTCCTTACGTGCTCGCCAACCCCGTATACGAAGCCGGCATTCCTGACGGCCGGGGTCAGACCGCGCGGGGGAGCAGCTCGGCGCCCTCCAGGACGTCCCGCAGGTGCTTCTCGACGACGGGCAGCGCCTCGGCGATGGTGACCTCGCGGCCCAGCTCACCGGAGAGCGAGGCCACCCCGGCGTCCCGGATGCCGCACGGCACGATCTTGTCGAACGAGGTGTTGTCCGGGTTCACGTTCAGCGCGAAGCCGTGCATCGTGACGCCCTTGGCGACGCGGATGCCGATCGCGGCGAGCTTGCGGTCCTCGCGGCGCTGGCCGGCGTTGGACGGCGCGTACTCGGGTCCGTTGAGCCGCGGGTCGAACAGCTCGTCCGCCACCCGCGGGTCGAAGTCCAGGTTCAGGCCGCCCAGGGCGGCGCGCTCCTCGACCGGGTCGCCGAGCACCCACACGCCGCTGCGCCCCTCGACGCGGGTGCCCTCGACGCCGAAGTCGGCGCAGACCCGGATCAGGGCGTCCTCCAGGCGGCGGACGTGCGCGACGACGTCGACCGGGCGCGGCAGCTTCTGGATGGGGTAGCCCACCAGCTGGCCGGGGCCGTGCCAGGTGATCTTCCCGCCGCGGTCCACGTCGATGACCGGGGTGCCGTCCAGGGGACGCTCGTCGTCGGACGTGCGGCGGCCCGCGGTGTATACGGGCGGGTGTTCCAGCAGCAGGCAGGTGTCGGGTATTTCGTCGGCGAACCGGGCGGCGTGCACCCGGCGCTGTTCCTGCCAGGCCGACGTGTAGTCGACGGCGTCGTCGCCGAAGCCCAGATGCACAAAGCGCAGCCCCTCGGGTGCGGGGGTCTCCCCCCGAGAGATCGCAGTCACGGCAGCTCCTCTTCGAACCTCTGTTGCAGTGCGTTGCCACATTTGATGCCACTTCGCGCCCATGCCACTGTACGGCCGCCCTCCGCGGCGGCCGCAGGCGGCCGGGGGCCGGGGCGGGCGGCGGCGGGAGCGGCCGGCCGAGGGCCCGGGGGAGTGGTGCTCCGGGGCCGGTGAGCGGGGCTTTGCCGGCCGGGGGCGCAGCCGGCGCGCGCCGCAGTGTGGAGCGCATGCGCCCTGCTCACACGATCGGATGAACACGGGACGCAAGCGGCGAGAAAGGGGCCGAAGGCCGTTACATTCACGCCGTTCCACAAGGGCGAGTGCGTGTGCCGGACAGGGTCAGCCGGGCCCGGCGGCCCGGCCCGAAAGGCAGGAGACCGGTAAAGCTGATGACGGAACGACCCCCGCACCGCACGCCCAACCGCCGGCTCGCCGCGCTCATCGCCGAGGCGGGGTTCTCCAACGCCGGACTCGCCAGACGCATCGATCAGCTCGGCATCGAACACGGCCTCGACCTGCGCTACGACAAGACCTCGGTCACCCGCTGGCTGCGCGGCCAGCAGCCGCGGGGCACCACCCCCGCGCTGATCGCCGAGGTGTTCACCCGGCGGCTCGGCCGCCGCCTCTCCACCCAGGACCTCGGCCTGGACGCCTGCGCACCCGTGTACGCCGGGCTGGAATTCGCGGCGACACCCGCTGAGGCCGTGGACATCGTCAGCGGCCTGTGGCGCAAGGATTCCGGCAGCCACGCCGAGCTGCGCAAGATCGCCTTCACCCCCGCGGGCCTGGTGGTGCCCAGCCGGGACTGGCTCATCGGCCGCGCCGACGAGCGGGTCGCCCGCGGCGAGGCCGGCGCCGACGGCCTTGGCCGGGTGCCGCTCCAGGGCCGGATCGCGGTGCCGCGCCAGCGCCGTACCGACCCTCTCGACCGGGGCCACGGCGCCAAGGTGACGGCGGGTGACATCGCCGCGCTGCGCTCGGTCGGCGACCTCTTCCGGGCCCTGGACCACGCCTACGGCGGCGGCCACGCCCGGCAGGCCCTGGTGCGCTACCTGGAGCACGAGGCGGAGCCGATGCTGCGCGGGAGCTACGGCGAGGCGGCCGGCCGCAGGCTGTTCGCCGCGGCCGCCGACCTGACCCGGCTGGCCGGCTGGACCTCGTACGACATCGCCGCGCACGGCCTGGCGCAGCGGTACTTCGTGCAGGCGCTGCGGCTGACGCAGGCGGCCGGTGACCGCGCGTACGGCTCCTACGTTCTGGTCACGATGAGCCGGCAGGCCGTCTACCTGGGGCACGGCAGGGAGGCGGTGCAGCTGGCGCGGGTGGCCCAGCAGGGGGTCGGCAGCAGCGCGCCGCCGGTGGTCCAGGCGCTGCTGCACGCGGCGGAGGCGCGCGGCCACGGCGTCCTGGCCGAGGTGCGCGCCTGCACGGCGGCGCTGGCCCGCGCGGAGCGGGCCCTGGAGAGCGCGCGGCCGGGCGACGAGACGCCGTACTGGGCCCGGTTCTTCGACGAGGCGCAGCTGGCCGACGAGCTGGCGCACTGCCACCGCGATCTCCAGCAGTACCGCGCCGCCTCCCAGCACGCCGAGCGCTCCCTCCAGCTGCGGGCGGCCGGCTTCGCCCGCAGCCGGCTGTTCTGCCGGGTGGTGCTGGCGACCGCGCGGCTGGGCCTCGGCGAACTGGACCAGGCGTGCATCCTCGGCGCCGAAGCCGCCCACCAGGCATCCGAGATGCGGTCGGTGCGGGCCCACGAATACGTCAGGGATTTCGAGCGCCGGCTGGAGCCGTACCGCGACGCCGCCGCGGTACGGGGCTACCGCGACCGGGTGGCGGCCCTGGGGTGAGGGCGCACCCCGGGGCCGCGCCGCGTGCGGGCGGCCCCGGCCGGTGTCAGGCCGCGGTGCGCAGCGTGGCAGGTTCGACGAGGGCGGGCAGGTCGAAGTCCTGGAGCAGCGCGCGGGCGGCGCGGCGGCCCGAGTGCAGGGCGCCCTGGAGCGTGCTGATGTCACGGTGGTCGCCGCACACGTAGAGCCCGGCCAGTACCCGCACCGGCCGTTCCGTATCGTGCGGCGCGGGCATCGCGGGCACGGCGTACGGGTCATGACGGGCCGTCAGCAGCTGCCACTCGTCGGTGCCGGTGCCGTGCACCCGCGCCAGCTGGGGCCTCACCGTCTTGTCCAGCACGGTCGCCGGGAGTGCGGCGGCGGCGCCCAGCACCACCGTCGTGATCAGGCTGCGGCCGGCGGGCGCACGCGACGGATCGACGGCGCCGGCCGCGTAACTCCAGGCGACGGGGCCCTCCGTGGTCAGGATCAGCGGCGTCTCGCGCGGGGCCGCGGGGCGCGGGGCGTGGCCCGCGGACGCGGTGTGGTGCAGCACGGCCGCCGGGTGGAACGGCGGCAGCCGCAGCCCCGGCAGCAGCCCGGCCGCCTCCCGCGCCCCGGTCGCCACCAGCACCGCACGGCAGGGGACCGGGCCGTGCTCCGCCGTGGTGACCGTGGTGGTGGAGACGGAAGTGACGCGGACGGACGTGCGGACCGTGCCGGGCGGCAGGCCCGCGGCGAGCGCGTCGGGGAGGGCGGCTGCGCCGCCGGCCGGCAGGCACAGCCGCCCCTCGGCGAACGCCCGCAGTGCCGGCAGCGCGCCGCGGCTGGAGCCGCTCAGCCGCGGGTCGCCGAGCAACGCGCCCAACAGCGGACGCAGGAACGGGTCGTGGGCGCGCGGCGGGAAGACCGGGCGGCTCGCCAGGGCGTCGGCCACCGGCCGGTCCGGCACCGTGCGGTCGACGTGCCGGTCCGGGGCGCGGTCCTGGTGACGGTCGGCGCGTGACAGGGCGCGCGCTGCCGCGAGTGCGCCCCTTGTGCTTCGGAGGGCGCTGACGCGCTGCGTCCGCCGGCCGTTGTGCAGGCCGAGCCACGGAGCGAACCGGCAGAGCGCCAGGCCCTCCAGACCGGGTGTCCTGAGCAGTCCCGGTGTCGCGATCAGCGGTCGGCCGCCGTGGTCGAGCCGGAATCCGTCGAGGTCGTCGGTTGCGGACCTGCCGCCGATCCGCGAAGCGGCCTCCAGCACGGTGACGGAGAGCCCGGCGGCGGTCAGATGGCGGGCGGCGGCCAGTCCGGAAGGACCGGCCCCCACGATGACGACGTCCACGGTCGATGCGGTGCGCAGCACGTGCCCTCCCGGGGTCGGCCCCGTCGCCGGCGGCACCCTGGTGATGCCCCGTGCCGGCGCGGGGGATGCCGAATGATGTGTGCGTGCACGGTAGGGACGGCAGGGCCGGGCGGACAGGGGTCGTGCGGGGGCGCGTCGGTGCGGCCCGCGCACCGTCCGGCCACCGGCCCCGGCCGACGGGCCGTCACGCGGCCCTGACGGCCGCCTCGATCCCCGGGTCGGTGAAGCGGAAGCCGCTCTCCAGGAGGCGTCGCGGGATCACCCGCTGGCTCCCCAGGACGTCCCCGGCGAATTCGCCGAGCGCGAGACGCAGCGCGGGCGCGGGCACGGGGAACGGCGTCGGACGGTGCAGCACCCGCCCCATCACGGCCGTGACCTCGCGGTTGGTGACCGGCTCGGGCGCGGTGAGATTGACCGGACCGGTCAGCGTCTCGGTGTCGATGAGGTGGCGCAGCGCGGCGATGTGGTCCCGGAGGGAGATGAAGCTCCAGAACTGGCTGCCGTCCCCGAGCCGGCCGCCGAGCCCCAGCCTGAACAGCGGGAACAGCCGCCCCCAGGCGCCGCCCGACCGGGCCACGACCAGGCCGGTACGGGCGAAGACGGTCCTGATGCCGGCGTCACCTGCCGCGGCCGCCGCGTCCTCCCAGTCGACGCAGACCGACGGCAGGAAGCCCTCGCCGGGCGGCGCCGACTCATCGGTGCGCCGGTCGCCGGTGCCGCCGTAGTAGCCGATCGCGCTGCCGCACACGAAGACCCGCGGCGGGACGTCCAGGGCGGCGACGGCCGCGGCGACGGCGGCGGTGCCCAGCACCCGGCTGTCCCGGATCTCGCGCTTGTAGGCGGCGGTCCAGCGGTGGTCGCCCACCCCCGCGCCCGCCAGATGCACCACCGCGTCGCAGCCCGCGAGACCCGCCGTGTCCACCTCCTGGCGCCGGGGATTCCAGTGCACCTCGTCCCCGGCCGCGGGCGGGCGCCGCACCAGGCGGACGACGTCGTGCCCGTCCGTGCGCAGCGACCGTACGAGGGCTGTGCCGATGAGACCGGTCGAGCCGGTGATCGCGATCCGCATGGGGCCATACTGCCCGCAGCGCGGCCGGGAGGCGCGGCGGCGGGGCGCTACGGGCGGAAGCGTTCCCACAGCTGCGGGAAGCGCTCCGCCAGTGCCGCGTCGTCGTCGAAGTCGAGGTAGTCGCCCAGGGGTTCGCGCGGCGCCGGGGGCAGGCCGAGGTCCGGCAGCTCGGCGCCGGTCAGCTGCTCGTACGCCTCGTCGGCGGCGTAGCCCAGCTCTTCCGCGTCGCCGTCGGCCTCCTCGTCGAACTCGCCCACCAGAGAGGCGAGCTGGTCCGGATCGTGCAGCGCGCCCTCGAACACCTCCCGGCCCTGGCCGATCAGCCAGCAGCGGAAGTAGTCGAAGGCGTCGTCGCTCGCCCCGTCCAGCATCACCGAGGCGGCGGCCCAGAGGTCCCACGTGTAGGCGCGGTTGTAGCGGGCCTCGAAGTGGCGGGCGAAGTCCACGACGGCGTCCGGGTCGAGCCCCAGCAGCCGTTCGGTCAGCTCGTCCGCCTGTTCCTCGGGATCGCCCTCGGCGGCCTCGCGGGAGGTATCGATCAGCTCCCAGAACTTCGTCTCGTCCATCACCGCTCCATGATCGGTGCTGGCGGCCCGTCATGCACGCGGAACGCCCCGGATGCGGCCTTCTCGTGCCCAGAAGTGATCACTTGCGGGTGTGACCGGTGCAAGAATCACTCGTTGGAAGGCTGGCATCATCGGCACCTCCTCATACCCCCCGTCGGTAGATCCCCCCACCCCCTGAAGGACGCTTCCAGGCCATGCCCATGGATGAACGAACCCGGGCCGATGTCGAGCGGGCCGAGGCGGCCATCGTCGAGCACTATCCGCGGCTGGTGCGCCTGGCGTACCTCGTGCTGCCGCCGTCGATGGGCCGCCACCGCCGGGTGCTGACCGCGCACGGGTTGGTCCAGCGGGCCCTGCCCACGGGACGGCGCAGGCAGAAGCGTGTGCTGCCCGGCCAGCGCGTGCCGCAGGCCGAAGGGGGCTACCCGCTGGTGCGGCTGCGCGTCCTGCAACTGGCGCTCGCTCAGGAACGCCCGCCGCGCCGCTGGTCCGCGGTGCCGTTCGTCCGGGGGCTGCGGCTCTTCCCCCGGGCCGGCGGCGCCGATGAACTCGCCCTGGACCAGGCGCTGTCCGCGCTGTCCGCCCCCGAGCGGGCCGCCGTCGGGCTGTGGCATCTGGAAGACCTGGACGAGGACGACGTCGTCGCGCTGCTGGACGCCGCGGGCGCCGATGACCCGGGCGCCGCCCAGCGGGCCGCGGTGGCGCTGGACCGCGAGTCGGGCCCGGAGACCGCGACGCTGCTGGACTCCGGCGAGTTCGACCCCTGCACGGTGCAGACCCGGCCCACCGACCTGCTGCGCCGCAGGCAGCTGACGCGGGCGGCGGTGGCCGCCGCCGTGGTGCTCGCGGTGGGCGGGGCGGTGCTCGGGGCGGTCGGCGGCGGTCCGGACGGCCGGCCGCGGGGCCGGGGCACGACGGTGGCGGAGCAGGCGCTGGACCCGGACCGGCTGCTGCGGACGCCCAACGACGCGTGGGCCGACACCTCACGGGTGGACTTCACCGCCTGGTCACCGCGCGGCAGCGAGACCGACGACCGGGAACTGCTGGGGCGGGCGCTGCGGGTCTGGGCCGACCCGGGCCACGACGTGCACATCACCGCGTCGGCCGGCACCTCGACCCGGCCGCCGGACCAGCCGCCGCGGCTGCTGTACGCGGGACTGATCGACGACGTCATGGTGGCCGTCTTCCACGACGGCGAGCGCCTGGTGCGCTACGCCGAGCCCCGGAACGCCCCGGCCTCGCTGGAGTTCGCGCGGGTCGACAACGCCGATCTGACGACCGGCGGCGCGCTGGTCATCGGGCGCGGCGAGGGCTGGATGCGCTTCCTGATCGCCCCGTGGGTCTCGGACGCCACCACCCGGGACCTGCTGACGCCGAAATCCCCGGTGAAGCCGCTGCACGTGGCACCGGACGGGGTCACCGACCGGGTGCCGACGCCGCCGACGGGTGCCTCCTGTGGGCAGTGGCCGGTGGCGCAATTCCGCTCATCGGAACGGGTAGTTGAGCACCACAGCTTCCTCATGACCGACCTCGGCGATCTCGCGCCCGTGCACCTCACCTATCTGCCGCCGCCCGCCGCGGGCCCCCCGGCGGAAGGTCCCGCCGAGGCGACCGGCGCCCCTGCGCTGCTGAACTGGGCGCATTCCGCCTGCTCGCTGCGGGAGTTGCGGGGCGCCGGTGTGCGGTCGGTCGACAACTGGGCGTATGCGCAGCAGTCCCTGCCGGAGCACGGCGGCCGCGCCACCTGGGTGTGCAGCCGCGCCGACACCTGGCAGGGCCCCGGCCGCGTCACCGTGCAGTTCCAGCCACCCGCTGCTCGGCCCGCCGATCCCGCGCAGATCGTCGGCAGGGCCCGTGACACCGCCGCCTGCAGCCGGTACGGCCGGCAGGTCGTCGGCGACACCCGCTGGCGGGCGGCGTCGGGGAAGTGGTACCTGCTGGCCGCCGGCAGCCACGGCGTCCGCGGCCTCGACGTCACCGGCGCCGTACGCCACGGCACGGCCGGCGCCACCCTCGCCGTACGGGCCCCGCAGGACGCGCCCGCGCAGGTGGCGGGCCGGCTGCCGGACGGCGGGAGGCTGCACGCCCTCCGGTCGTGACGGCGGCGCGGGCGGCGGTCGGTACCGGGCCAGGGGCCTGCGCCGGACGTCGCCGCGGAGGAATCCGTCGCCGAATCCCGACAGGACGTGTCGGGATGAGCTGTCACCTTCGCCGTGTACCTCTCATGCACCGACGGCGAAGGAGTGGCAGCGATGACGACAGCGGCCGATGCGAAGGAACGGGCCGGTCGGGGCGGCCTGGCAGGACGGGTGGCGCTGGTGGCCGGCGCCACCCGGGGAGCGGGCCGGGCGATGGCCGTCGAACTGGGCCGGGCGGGCGCGCTGGTCTATGTGACGGGGCGGACCACGCGACAGCAGGTCAGCGAGGTGGGCCGCCCCACCGAGACCATCGAGGAGACCGCGGAGCGGGTGACGGCCGCGGGTGGTACCGGCATCGCCGTACCCACCGACCACCTGGAGCCGGAGCAGGTCCGGGCGCTGCTCGCCCGCATCGAACGGGAGCAGGGCCGGCTGGACATCCAGATCAACAGCGTCTGGGGCGGCGACCACCTCCTCCGGTTCGACACCGCCCTGTGGGACCTCGACCTGGCCGGCGGCCTGCGGATGCTCCGCCTCGGCATCGACACCCACCTCATCACCAGTCACTACGCGCTGCCGCTGCTGAACCGGACCCCCGGCGGGCTGCTCGTCGAAGTCACGGACGGCACCGCGTCCTTCAACCGCACCTACCGCGGCAACCTCCCCTTCGACCTCACCAAGAACGCCCCGCACCGCATCGCGTTCGGCCTGGCCACCGAGCTGAAGCCGTACGACACCACCGTCGTCTCGCTCACTCCGGGATTCCTGCGTTCCGAGGAGATGCTGGACCACTTCGGCGTCACCGAGGCGAACTGGCGCGACGCGGTGGCCCAGGAGCCGCACTTCGCCATCGCCGAATCACCGGCCCTGATCGGACGCGGCGTCGCCGCACTGGCCGCCGACCCCGCCAAGGAACGCTTCACCGGCCAGTCGCTGTCCAGCGGGCAGCTGGCGAAGGTCTACGACCTCACCGACACGGACGGCTCCCGGCCGGACGCCTTCGGCTACTTCGAGGACGTGGTCACCGGCGGCAAGGACGGCACGGCGGACGACTACCGCTGACCCGGCCCGCCCGGGACCGCGCCCTACGGTCCGGAGGCGTCACCGCGGCACGGCCGCGCCCGGTGACGCCTCCGTGGCGTACAGCGCCGCCGTGCGCCGGGCCGCCGCGGCGAACCGCTCGCGCAGCTCCGCAGGGGCCAGCACCTCGGCCTCCGGGCCCAGCGCCAGCAGCTGCGCGTAGGCGACCTCGGCGTCCTCGACCGCCAGGGTGACGGTCCACAGGCCCTGCCCGTCCGGCTCCCCGGCCGCGGCGACCGCCTCCCGGGCGGCGGCGGGCTCGGTGACGTACGGGAGTTGGCGTATGCCGCGCCCTGACAGGCGGAGCACCACCTCCGACCGCAGGATCGCGCGCTTGAACTGCTCGGCCCGCTCCTCCCAGAAAGCGGGCAGGTCGAAGGCGGGGTCACGGGTGAAGCGGGCGCCGTCCGCCGCCACGGCCGTGAAGCGGTCTACGCGGTAGACGCGGAAGGACGCCGGGGCGGCGCCCCGGCCTGCGGGTTCTTCGCCGGGCGGCGGCAGGGCGCGGGCCGCCAGATACCAGACGCCGGCCTTCAGCACGAGGCCGTACGGCTCCAGCTCCCGCTCGACCTCCTTGTCCTTGCGGAGGTAGCGCGCGGTCAGCCTGCGATCGTGCCACACCGCATCGGCGATCAGGGGCAGCCGGGCGGGCGTCTGCGGCTCCTGGTACCAGCCGGGGGCGTCGAGGTGGAAGCGCTGCGCGGCGCCCGCCGCGGCCTCGCGCGGCTCGGGCAGCAGGGCGGCGGAGACCTTCAGCCGGGCGGCGGACGCGGCGTCCGCCAGGCCCATCTCGCGCAGCGCGGACGGGACTCCGGACAGGAAGAGCGCGCCCGCCTCGCTGCGGCCCAGGCCCGTCAGCCGGGTGCGGTAGCCGCCGATCAGGCGGTAGCCACCGGTGCGGCCGCGGTCGGCGTAGACGGGCACCCCGGCCTCGGAGAGGGCCAGCACATCCCGCGCGACCGTGCGCTCGGACACCTCCAACTCCCGCGCCAGCTCGCCGGCCGTCATCGACACCCGCGACTGGAGCAGCAACACCATCTTGATCAGCCGGGCAGCACGCATGTCCTCATCATGCCGGGCACCACTGACAACGGCCCGGCGGCAGCCAACGCCGGGCCGGGTCCGGGCAGTTGAACGGCCCTGGCCGGCCGCCACCTCGAAGGCGGCGGCCGGCCAGGGCCGGTGGGGTTCCCGTGCGAAGATCCCGGGCGCGGTGGTGATCTCCGCACGGGAGCCGGGTGAGCGGCCCGGCACGGCCCCGTGGGGCGCGCGCCGCGGACACGCTCGGATCGGGCGGGCGGCTCCCGGTGTCGGCCGGGGCCGCCCACAACTCACAGGCCGTAGCGCTCCCTGGCCTCCTTGACGGTCTCCGGCTTGACCTCACCGCGCCGTGCGAGCGCGGCCAGCGCCTGGACGACCACCGACTGCGGGTCGACACCGAAGTGCCGGCGGGCCGCGTCACGGGTGTCGGACAGGCCGAAACCGTCGGTCCCGATGGAGACCCAGTCCTGCTCGACCCACGGCGCGATCTGGTCCGGGACCGCCCGCATCCAGTCGCTGACCGCCACGACGGGGCCGGGGGCACCGGCCAGCGCGCGGGTCACGTACGGCACCCGCTCTTCGCCGTCCAGCCGGGCCGCGTCGCAGGCCAGAGCGTCGCGGCGGAGCTCCGTCCAGGACGGCGCCGACCAGACGTCGGCGGCGACGCCCCAGTCGGCGGCCAGCAGCTGCTGCGCCTCCAGGGCCCAGTGGATCGCGGTACCGGACGCCAGCAGCTGCAGCTTCGGGCTGTCGGCGTCCGCGTCCGCGGCCTCCTGGTAGCGGTAGAGGCCGCGCAGGATGCTCTCCTCGTCCACCCCCGCAGGCATGGCCGGCTGCACCTTGGTCTCGTTGTAGACCGTCAGGTAGTAGAAGACGTCCTCGGAGTTCTCGCCGTACATCCGGCGCAGACCCTCCTTGACGATCACCGATACCTCGTACGCGAACGCCGGGTCGTAGGAGACCGCCGCCGGGTTCGTCGAGGCGATCAGGTGCGAGTGGCCGTCCGCGTGCTGGAGGCCCTCGCCGGTCATCGTCGTACGGCCCGCGGTGGCGCCGATGACGAAGCCGCGGCCCAACTGGTCGGCGAGCGCCCAGAATTGGTCGGCGGTGCGCTGCCAGCCGAACATCGAGTAGAAGATGTAGAACGGGATCATCGGCTCGCCGTGCGTCGCGTACGACGTCGCGGCGGCGGTGAAGTCGGCGAGCGAACCGGCCTCGGTGATCCCCTCGTTGAGGATCTGGCCGTCCTTGGCCTCCTTGTACCAGAGGAGCTGGTCGCGGTCGACCGGGTCGTACGTCGCGCCCTTGGGCGAGTACAGCCCCGCCGTCGGGAAGAGCGACTCCATGCCGAAGGTGCGGGCCTCGTCGGGCACGATCGGCACCCAGCGCCTGCCGGTCTCCTTGTCCCGCATCAGGTCCTTGACCAGCCGGACGAACGCCATGGTGGTGGCGATCTCCTGGCTGCCCGAGCCCTTCTTCAGCGCGTCGAAGGTCTTGTCGGCGGGCATCGGCAGCGGCTCGGCCGTCACCTTGCGGGCCGGCGCGGGACCGTCCAGGGCCGCCCGGCGCTCGCGCAGGTAGACCATCTCGGGGGAGTCGTCGGCGGGACGCCAGTACGGGACGAGGTCGCCTTCCAGGGCGCTGTCCGGAATCGGCAGCTCCAGGAGGTCGCGCATGGTGCGGAACTCCTGCCCGGTCAGCTTCTTCATCTGGTGGTTGGCGTTACGCGACTCGAAGCCGGCGCCGAGGGTGTAGCCCTTGACGGTCTGCGCCAGGATGACGGTCGGCGCGCCCTTGTGCTCGACGGCGGCGCGGTAGGCGGCGTACACCTTGCGCGGCTCGTGGCCGGCCCGCGAGGTCTGGAACAGCTCCAGCAGCTTCGCGTCGGAGAGCGTGTCACCCAGCGCGCGCAGCGAGGGCTCGGCGCCGAAGAAGTGCTCGCGGAGGTAGGCGGCGTCGCGGGTCGCGTAGGTCTGGAACTGCGCGTCGGGCGTCTCCCGCAGCCGGCGCAGCAGCGCGCCGTCCGTGTCGCGCGCGAAGACCTCGTCCCACGCCTGGCCCCACAGGGCCTTGACGACGTTCCAGCCCGCGGCGCGGAACTGGGCCTCCAGCTCCTGCACGATCTTGTAGTTCGGGCGGACCGGGCCGTCCAGGCGCTGGAGGTTGCAGTTGATGACGAAGGTGAGGTTGTCCAGGCCCTCGCGGCCTGCCAGCGCCAGTGCGGCGGTCGACTCGGGCTCGTCCATCTCGCCGTCACCCAGGAACGCCCACACGTGGGAGTTGGCGGTGTCCTTGATGCCGCGGTGGTCCAGGTAGCGGTTGAAGCGCGCCTGGTAGATGGCGGAGAGCGGGCCCAGGCCCATGGAGACGGTGGGGAACTCCCACAGCCAGGGAAGGCGGCGCGGGTGCGGGTACGAGGGCAGGCCCTCGCCGCCGGCCTCCTGGCGGAAGTGGTCCAGCTGCTCCTCGGTCAGGCGGCCTTCGAGGAAGGCGCGGGCGTAGATGCCGGGGGAGGCGTGGCCCTGGATGTAGAGCTGGTCGCCGCTGCCGTCGCCCTCCTTGCCGCGGAAGAAGTGCTGGAAGCCGGTCTCGTAGAGCCAGGCCGCCGACGCGAAGGTGGCGATGTGGCCGCCGAGACCGAGCTTGGAGCCGCGGGTGACCATGGCGGCGGCGTTCCAGCGGTTCCAGGCGGTGATCCTGGCCTCCATCGCCTCGTCGCCCGGGAACGCGGGCTCGGCGGAGGTCGGGATGGTGTTGGTGTAGTCGGTCTCCAGCGGCGCGAGGTCCGGAGCCGCGGTGTGCTCCAGGGCCCTTCGCATCAGGTACGCGGCACGCTGCGGGCCCGCTGCCTGGGTGACGGCGTCGAGCGACTCACGCCATTCGGCCGTCTCCTCCGGATCGCGGTCCGGGATCTGGTCGAGCTGGCTGTACGGCAGGCGCACGGGATCGGGCATGGGTGGCCCCTTTCCGGACAGAGAGGGAATGCGGGTTCGGCAGGCATTCGGCAGGCAGGGGTGTCGCGCCCCGCGGGCGACGATACGCCTCTGATCGATGATCGATCAACGCACTCCGGAGGTATCGCCCGAAGTCGGCACAGAGTGCCTGCGCGGCGGGCACCGCGTGCCACTGCGAAGGCGTGCCGGAGCCCCCGTGGGACTCCCGCTCAGACCCGCGGAGCGCAGCTCAGTACGTGGGTCTTGAGCAGGGCGCCGATCTTCGGATCGCGGCGCCGGAACGCGTCCACGATCTCCTGGTGGTCCTGCGCGTGCGACCGCGGCTCGGGGCTGAACCAGCGGATCGACAGCGTCGTCCACACCTCGATCCCCAGCGACTCCCAGGTGTGCAGCAGCACGGCGTTCCCGGCCGCCTGCACGATCTCCCGGTGGAAGGCCACCGTGTGCCGGACCTGCTCCTCCCCGTCGACCGCCAGGTCCGCCGCCCGCAGGGCCGCCACCTCGCGCTCCAGTGCCGTGGTGTCCGCCGCCAGCCGCCCGGCCGCCAGCTCCGCCGCCACCTGTTCGAGACCGGCCCGCACCGGGTAGCTCTCCTTCAGGTCGGCGGCGGTCAGATTCCGCACCCGTACGCCCTTGTTGGGCGCCGATTCGATCAGCTGGAGCGACTCCAGCTCGCGCAGCGCCTCGCGGACGGGCGTCTGGCTGACCTCCAGCTCCACCGCGATCCGCCGCTCCACGATCCGTTCGCCGGGCTGCCACCGGCCGCTGACGATCCCCTCAAGGATGTGCTCGCGGATCTGCTCGCGCAGCGAATGGACGACGGGCGGGGTCATGACGTGCTCCTCGCGGGTGGGGTGGTGACGGAGACGATACGGGGCGTGGCCACCGCCCGGCCCGGTCCGCGGACCCGATTCACACGTGGTTCTGCTCACTGCCGGTGCACCTGGCGGCCCGGACTGCCGCCCGTTTCCCGGCATTTGTCCCACAACGCTCACCCGCGATGCCGCCCCGTGCCGCCCTCCCACGCGAGCGGCCCCGCCCGGACGAATCCGGGCGGGGCCCCACGTGCAGTGCGCGGTCGGCGCGTAGCTCAGAGACCGATCTCGGTCTCGAACTCGGCGGCTTCCAGGATCTGCTTGACCGTGGTCAGGTAGCGGGCGGCGTCCGCGCCGTCCACCAGACGGTGGTCGTAGGAGAGCGCCAGGTAGGTCATGTCCCGGACGGCGATGGTCTCGCCGAGATCGGGGTGGTTGATGACCACGGGGCGCTTGACGGTGGCACCGATGCCCAGGATGCCGACCTGGTTCGGCGGCACGATGACCGTGTCGAACAGGGCACCGCGCGAACCGGTGTTGGAGATGGTGAAGGTCGCGCCGGCCAGGTCGTCCGGAGTGATCTTGTTGGAGCGGACCTTGCCCGCCAGATCCGCGGTCTTCTTGGCGATACCGGCGATGTTGAGGTCGCCCGCGTCCTTGATGACCGGAGTCATCAGGCCCTTCTCCGCGTCCACCGCGATACCGATGTTCTCGGTGTCGAAGTAGGTGATCGTGCCCTCGTCCTCGTTGATCCGGGCGTTGACGACCGGGTGGGCCTTCAGCGCCTGGACGGCGGCCTTGACGAAGAACGGCATCGGCGAGAGCTTGACGCCCTCGCGCTGCGCGAAGGCGTCCTTGGCCTTGTTGCGCATCCGCATGATCGCGGTGATGTCGACCTCGACGACCGAGGTGAGCTGCGCCTGGCTGTGCAGGGCCTTCATCATGTTGTCGCCGATGACCTTGCGCATCCGCGGCATCTTGACGGTCTGGCCACGCAGCGGGGAGACCTCCAGCGCGGGGGCCTTCGACGCGGCGGGGGCCTGCGCGGCGGCCGGAGCCGGGGCGGCAGCGGCCTTGGCGGCGGCCGCGGCCTCGATGACGTCCTGCTTGCGGACGCGGCCACCGACGCCGGTGCCCTTGACCGTGGCGAGGTTGACGCCGTTCTCCGCGGCGAGCTTGCGCACCAGCGGGGTGACGTACGCGCCGTCGCCCTCACCCGCGGCCGGAGCCGGGGTGACGGGGGCCGGGGCGACCGGGGCAGCGGGAGCCGGCGCGGGGGCCGGAGCCGGTGCCGGGGCGGCCGGAGCAGCCGGGGCGGGCGCCGGAGCGGCCGGAGCCGGAGCCGGAGTGGGCTCGGGCTGGGCGGCCGGTGCCGGGGCGGCCGGAGCGGCGGCGGGGGCCGCGGCCTGGTCCGCCGAACCGATGACGGCGAGCTTGGCGCCGACCTCGGCGGTCTCGTCCTCGCCGACCACGATCTCCAGCAGGGTGCCGGAGACCGGCGCCGGGATCTCGGTGTCGACCTTGTCGGTGGAGACCTCAAGGAGGGGCTCGTCGGCCGAGACCTCCTCGCCGACCTCCTTCAGCCAGCGGGTGACGGTGCCCTCGGTGACGCTCTCGCCGAGCGCGGGGAGCAGAACATCAGTGCCGGAGGCTCCGGTGGAGCCGGTGCTTGCACCGGGGGTGCCCTGGGCACCACCGGCGGGGGCGGCTGCCGGGGCCGGTGCCTCGGCTGCCGGGGCGGCCGCGGGCTCGGGCTGCGGCGCGGCGGCGGGGGCCTCGGCGGCGGCCGGGGCCGGTGCCTCGGCCGGCGCACCGGTGCCGTCGTCGATGAGGGCCAGCTCGGCGCCGACCTCCACGGTCTCGTCCTCGGCCACCTTGATGGAGGAGAGGATGCCGGCGGCCGGCGCGGGGATCTCGGTGTCGACCTTGTCGGTCGACACCTCGAGCAGCGGCTCGTCGGCCTCGACGCGTTCACCCTCGGCCTTGAGCCAGCGGGTGACGGTGCCCTCGGTGACGCTCTCGCCGAGCGCCGGAAGGGTTACGGAAACCGCCATGGTTTCTGTTGCTCCTAACGGATGGGGTTTCCCCTGCTCGAACGGTGTCGAGACGGCGGGGAAGTGCGGATGTGGTCGCGCCCGGGACTGGGGTCAGTCGTGGGAGTGGAGGGGCTTGCCGGCCAGGGCCAGGTGAGCCTCTCCGAGAGCCTCGTTCTGCGTCGGGTGGGCGTGCACGAGCTGCGCCACCTCGGCCGGCAGGGCCTCCCAGTTGTAGACCAGCTGGGCCTCACCGACCTGCTCGCCCATACGGTCACCGACCATGTGGACGCCGACCACGGCACCGTCCTTGACCTGGACGAGCTTGATCTCGCCCGAGGTCTTGAGGATCTTGCTCTTGCCGTTGCCCGCGAGGTTGTACTTCAGAGCGACGACCTTGTCGGCGCCGTACAGCTCCTTGGCCTTCGCCTCGGAGATGCCCACCGAGGCGACCTCGGGGTGGCAGTACGTCACGCGCGGCACGCCGTCGTAGTCGATCGGCACGGTCTTCTGACCGGCCAGCCGCTCCGCCACCAGCATGCCCTCGGCGAAGCCGACGTGCGCGAGCTGGAGGGTGGGAACGAGGTCACCGACGGCCGAGATGGTCGGCACGTTGGTCTGCATGTACTCGTCGACCAGGACGTAGCCGCGGTCCATCGCGACGCCCTGCTCCTCGTAGCCCAGGCCCGCGGAGACCGGCCCGCGGCCGATCGCGACCAGCAGCACCTCGGCCTCGAAGGTCTTGCCGTCGGCGAGGGTCACCTTGACGCCGTCGGCGGTGTACTCGGCCTTGTCGAAGAAGGTGCCGAGGTTGAACTTGATGCCGCGCTTGCGGAAGGCCCGCTCCAGCAGCTTGGAGCTGTTCTCGTCCTCGACCGGGACGAGGTGCTTGAGGCCCTCGACGATGGTCACGTCGGTGCCGAAGGACTTCCACGCCGAGGCGAACTCGACGCCGATGACGCCGCCGCCCAGGACGATCGCGGACTTCGGCACGCGGTCCAGCGTCAGCGCGTGGTCCGAGGAGATGATGCGGTTGCCGTCGATCTCCAGGCCCGGCAGCGACTTCGGCACGGAGCCGGTCGCCAGCAGGACGTGTCGGCCCTGCACGCGCCGGCCGTTGACGTCGACGGAAGTCGGGGAGGAGAGCTTGCCCTCGCCCTCGATGTAGGTCACCTTGCGCGAGGCGATCAGACCCTGGAGGCCCTTGTACAGGCCCGAGATGACCTCGTCCTTGTACTTGTGGACCGCCGCGATGTCGATGCCCTCGAAGGTGGCCTTGACACCGAACTGCTCGCTCTCGCGCGCCTGGTCGGCGATCTCGCCGGCGTGCAGCAGCGCCTTCGTGGGGATGCAGCCGTTGTGCAGGCAGGTACCGCCGACCTTGCCCTTCTCGATCAGGGCGACGTCCAGGCCCAGCTGCGCCCCGCGCAGGGCAGCGGCGTAACCGCCGCTACCGCCTCCGAGGATCACTAGGTCGAAAACGGTGCTGGCGTCGTTCGCCACGTCACGTCCTCCATGCATGGGTACGCCGGAGCCGGTCTCCGATGACCGGGCGGCGGCTGTGGTTCGGCCGCTTTTAACTTCGGCCCTGGGTAAGGGGGGCCCTGTCCTGCCGAGAACCCATCTTCGCACTTGTTCCACGAAGCTGGGACGGCGGGCCGGGCCAGGGGGCGGCGGACGGGCCGCCTTCCGGGGTTACTCGTGCGTAACGGCATGCGGATTTCGTTGAGGGCGAACGCGGCCCGTCCGCGTCCACCGGAGGCACACCGAAGGCCCCGGGCGGTGCGCCCGGGGCCGTACGGACAAAACAGGCGAGCGGGGTGAGCGGGTGCCCGTCAGCCGAGGTCGCCCGACGCGGTGCGCTCGGCCAGCCGCACCAGGGTGCGCACGCTGGAGCCGGTGCCGCCCTTGTGGGTGTAGCCGAACGGGGCGCCCTCGTGGAAGGCCGGGCCCGCGATGTCCAGGTGGGCCCAGCTGATGCCCTCGCCGACGAACTCCTTCAGGAAGAGTCCGGCGACCAGGCCGCCGCCCATCCGCTCGCCCATGTTGGCGATGTCGGCGACCGGGGAGTCCATGCCCTTGCGCAGCTCGGCGGGCATCGGCATCGGCCAGGACTGCTCGCCGACCTCTTCCGCGATCTCGTGGAGCGTGGTACGGAACGCCTCGTCGTTGGCCATGATGCCGAAGGTCCGGTTGCCCAGCGCCAGCACCATCGCGCCGGTCAGCGTCGCGACGTCCACGATCGCGTCCGGCGACTCCTCCGACGCGCGGGTCAGCGCGTCGGCCAGCACCAGCCGGCCCTCGGCGTCGGTGTTGAGCACCTCGACCGTCTTGCCGCTGTACATGGTCAGCACGTCACCGGGGCGGACGGCGTTGCCCGACGGCATGTTCTCGGCGAGCGCCAGCCAGCCGGTGACGTTCACCTCCAGGCCCAGCCGGGCGGCGGCGGTGACGGTCGCGAAGACCGCGGCGGCGCCGCTCATGTCGCACTTCATGGTCTCGTTGTGACCGGCCGGCTTGAGCGAGATGCCGCCCGAGTCGTAGGTGATGCCCTTGCCGACCAGCGCGAGGGTCTTGGCCGCCTTGGGGTGCGTGTAGGCGAGGCGCACCAGGCGCGGCGGGGCGTCCGCGCCCTGGCCGACGCCCAGCAGGCCGCCGTAGCCGCCCTTCTTGAGCGCCTTCTCGTCCAGCACCTCGACCTTGAGGCCGAACTCCTTGGCCGCGGCCTGCGCCTCGGCGGCGAAGGACTTCGGGTTCAGGTCGTTGGGCGGCATGTTGATCAGGTCACGGGCGCGGTTGATCTCCGCGGCCAGCGCCTGGGCGCGCTCGGCGGCGGCCTTGAACTCCTTGTCGCGCGGCTTGCCGCCGGTGAGCGTGATCTCCGCGAGCGGCGCCGACGCACTGTCGCCGCCCTTGGCGCTCTTCGCGCCCTTCTTCGTGCCCTGCGCGCCGTTGCTGCGGTACGCGGTGAAGGCGTACGCGCCGAGCAGCGCGCCCTCGGCGACCGCGGCGGCCGCCTCGGCGTCCTCCAGGGGCAGCGCGAAGGCGGCCTTCTTGGTGCCGGCCAGCGCACGGGCGGCGCTGCCCGCGGCGCGGCGCAGCGTCTCGTTGTCGTAGGCGTCGCCCTTGGCGGGTGCCGTGCCGAGGCCGACCGCCACCACGACCGGAGCCTTGAGGTCACCGGCTGCGGGCAGTTTGGTCACCTCGCCCTCGGCACCCGTTGCGCCGAGGGTCTCCAGGACGGCGGCGAGCTTGCCGCCGAACGCCTCGTCCACGGCTTCGGCGCCGGGGGCCGGCACGACGCTTTTGGCGCCCTTGGCCACGCCCACGACGACAGCATCCGCGCGCGCCGTTGCGGCGGAAGAAGTACTGAGGGTCAGTGCAGTCACGGTGATGAAAGTCCTGTTCCGTCCGGGAATCCGTTCGCGCTCGGGGCGCTGCTGCGGCCGAGCCTACGCTCGGCGGGCCCGCAAGGCGCCGGGTGCGGCCGGGCGCGCGGGGTGCGCCGAGGGGGTCCGGGCCGTGCCTGTGGGGGTCAAGAGGGCTTCCGGAGCGGGGGAGTTGAGGCGATCGGTGCGGATTTGCTCCGGGTGCGGGAAGGGGGCGGTTCGCCGGGCATCCGCCCGGAATGAGACCCGTGCCACAGGGCGCGCCCGGGTGAGGCGGCGTCACGATGCCTTCCGTGGCGGCCCGGTCGGCCCGCCGTGCCCCGAGGTGCCGGGAGCGGACCCGTCCGGCCCGCTTCAGCCCAGCGCCAGGACGACCAGTGCCGTCAGCCCCGCGGTCTCCGCGAGCGCGCCGAACACGTCGCCCGTCACCCCGCCGAACCGCCGCCGGCAGTGCCGCAGCAGCAGCTCCGACGCGGCCAGCGCGAGCAGCGCCGCCACCCCGGCGTGCACCGCCCCGTACGGCCCGGACAGCGCGCCGGCCGCCGCGCAGGCGACGACCACCAGCGCCGCGCACAGCAGCCCGGCGCGCACCGGTACGGTCCCGGCCACCGCGGCGCCCAGCCCCTCGGGGCGGGCGGCCGGCACCCCCCGCCGGGACGCCAGGGTCAGCGCGCAGCGGGCGCAGACGCCGGCGGCGACGGCGGCCACCGCGCCCGGTACCCAGCCCGTCGCGTACAGCCCGGCCAGCGCGGCCACTTGGGCCAGCAGTGTGAACAGCAGCGTGAGGACGCCGAACGGGCCGATGTCGGACTGCTTCATGATGCGCAGCGCCTCCGCGGCCGGCTTCGCGCTGCCCAGCCCGTCGGCGGTGTCGGCGAGGCCGTCCAGGTGCAGTCCGCGGGTGAGCGCCGCGGGCGCCGCCGCGCTGCCGACCGCCGCCAGCAGCGGCCCGCCGCCCAGCGCGAGCAGCGCCCCGCCGAGCGCGGCCGAGAGCAGTCCGGCCACCAGTCCTGCGAGCGGCGCGCAGAGCATCCCGCCGCGCGCGGTTGCCCGGTCCCAGCGGCGCACCCGCACCGGCAGCACGGTCAGCGTCCCGAAGGCGAAGCGCAGCGCGTCACCGGGCCCCGGTGCGGCGGGGGGTGCGGCGTCGGCGGGGTCGGGCGCGTCGGTCATCGCGGCAGGCTATCCCGGCGTCCCCGGCGGTAAATTGCCGGAACGCGGCAATCGCGACATATGGGGAGCATGTGGCATGGGTCACTGGTGGTTCCGCAACATCGTCGAACCCGGGAAGCTGCCCCTGCTGCTGGCCCTCGCCGCGTTCGTGCTGACCTTCGCCGTCACCCGCGTCATCACCCGTCTCATCCGCGCGGGGAAGGGCCCGTTCCGCAACGTCACCCGGGGCGGCGTGCACGTCCACCACGTCGTCCCCGGCGTCTGCCTGATGGTCGTCGGCGGCTTCTCCGCCATCGCCGGCGGCCGGCACGGCATCGGCTCCGGGGTCGCCGCCGTGCTGTTCGGCGCCGGCGCGGGGCTGGTCCTGGACGAGTTCGCGCTGATCCTGCACTTCGACGACGTCTACTGGACCGAGGAGGGCACCAAGAGCGTCGAGATCGTGATCATCACCGCCGCGCTGGTCGCCCTGATCCTCGGCGGCTTCCTGCCGTTCGGCGTCAACGAGGTGGGGCCCGACGAGGCCCGCGACCGGCTGAACGTCGCCCGCACCGTCGGCCTCAACTTCCTCTTCGTCCTCATCGCTCTTGCCAAGGGGAAGGTCCGGATGGCCGTCATCGGCGTCGTCGTGCCGTTCGTCGCCCTCGTCGGCGCCGTCCGTCTCGCCCGTCCCGACTCGCCCTGGGCCAGGCGCTGTTACCGCCGCCGCCCCCGGGCACGGGCCCGCGCCACGGTCCGCGCGCAGCGCCACGACCGCCGCTGGTCGGGCCTGCGCCGCAAGGCCGAGCACCTCATCGGGGGTGCTCCGAGCCGTTGACGTACGGGGCCCGCCCCGCCGCCGTGCGCCGTCGGTGGACCAGCTCCCACCCCGCGCACACCAGCAGCATCGCCGCCACCGCCGCGATGTGCTCCTTGCCCGCCAGGTTGTTCTTGATGAACACCACCTCGACGACCATCGCCGCCACCACCAGCGCACACGTCACCCGCGCCCGGTAGCGCCAGCACACGAACACCGCGAGGCCCACCACCGCCGCCGAAGGACCCGTGTCGACCACCAGTGCGTCCCCGGGCGGCAGCCCGAGCGGATGGCCGGGGCCGAGGGCGATGCCGAGCCGCGCGTACAGCGTCCCGGCGAGCGTCGCCGTGTACGCCAGCGCCAGCGTCCAGCGACGCCCCAGCGCGATCTCGGCGACGCCGAACACCACCAGCACCTGCGCCAGCGCGCCCCACACCGGCAGGTCGAGCGCCGGCACGAACAGCGACAGCGGAGTGCGCAACAGGGCCGCCCACAACGGCGCTTCGGCATACACCGCACCCAGATCCTGCACCGGCTGATAGCCCCACGGCTGGTTCTGCACGAACTGGAGGACCAGCGTCAGCGTCACCGAGGCGAGCGTCAGCGGGACCGCCCGCAGCTTCCGCGCCGCCAGCGCCGCCCGCACGCACCGCAGCAGCGGTCCCCACTCGGCACGTACGGCGCGACGCAGGGCCGGCTCGCTCATCGGGTGCTCTCCAGGTGCTCACGGCCGCACCGCTCCGGCAGGCCGCGCCGCCCGGGAAGGCCGTCGCCACGTAGCACGTCGGTGCGCTGACCACCGAGCATGAACCGGAGGCCCCGGGACGGCCGGTATTTCGCCGGGGCGCGGAAGAGCGAATCGATGGGGCACCACCGGGAAACGGAACGAAACGGCGTGCGCACCGGGTGCGCCACCGGGCCCGCGGGCCGCGCACCGCGTACGGAGACGCCGCCGCGCACCGCGCCGTTCGCCCGCCGCCGCGTGATCTCCGCCTCGCCGGGGCCGCAGGCCCGTCCGCCGTCCCCCGTACCCGTCCGGCGCAAGCCGACCGCCCCCTCCGTGTCGTGATCAGGAGGGGCGCAGCTCAGTCGCGCACCGGCAGTTCCGCAGCCAGGTCCGCCGCCGCCCGCACCAGCGGCAGCGCCAGCAGGGCGCCGGTCCCCTCGCCCGCTGTGACGCCGTGATCGAGCAGCGGGTTGAGCGCGATCCGGTCCAGCGCCTTGGCCTGGGCGGGCTCCCCGCTCGTCTGCCCGGCCAGCCACCAGTCCGGCGCACGGAACGCCACCCGCTGCGCCACCAGGGCACACGCGGCCGAGACCACCCCGTCCAGGATCACCGGCGTACGGCGCACCGCGCTCTGCAGCAGGAAGCCGGTGATCGCGGTCAGGTCGGCGCCGCCGACGGCTGCCAGCAGTGTCAGCGGGTCGCCGAGCACCGGCCGGGCCCGGCGCAGCGCGTCCCGGATCGCCGCGCACTTGCGCATCCAGGCCAGGTCGTCGAGACCGGCCCCGCCGCGCCCGGTGACCACCGAGGCGTCCGTGCCGCACAGCGCGGCGATCAGGGTGCTCGCCGTGGTGGTGCCGCCGACGCTCAGATCGCCCAGCACCACCATGTCCGTACCGGCGTCCGCCTCCTCGTCGGCGACGGCCATCCCGGCCCGGAACGCGGCCTCGGCCTCCTCGGCCGTCAGCGCGTCCTCGATGTCGATCCGGCCCGAGCCGCGGCGCACCCGGTGCCGTGTGACGCCCCCGGGCAGCTCGTCGGCTTCGCAGTCCACCGCCATGTCGATCACCCGCACCTGGACCCCGGCGCCACGGGCCAGCACGGCGGTCGCGCTCGCGCCGTCCAGCGTGGCCCGCACCAGGTCTTCGGTGCCGCCCGCGAGCCGGCTGGAGACCCCGAGACCGGCCACGCCGTGGTCGCCCGCGAACAGCAGCACCCGCGGTTGTGCGACGGGCCGCACCGGCACCTGCTGCTGGGCGGCGGCCAGCCAGGCGCCCAGTTCGTCGAGGCGGCCGAGCGCCCCGGGCGGCAGGGCCAGGCGCGCCCGCCGCTCCTCGGCGTCGCGGCGCGCGCCGCCGTCGGGGCGCTCGATCAGGTGGGCGAAGTCATCGAGGTTCAGGGCGCTCATTGGGCGCAGATTACCGGCAACCGCCCCGCGGCGAGCCGGCCGGCAAGGATGCGGCCGCACCGGACCGGATCACGGCCGCATACGCGCCGCCCGGCCGACCGGCCCTACGCCCTGCCGAACCGCACCTCGCACACCACGGGCGTCCACGAGCGCAGCACCGGGAACCGCTGCCCGTACGCCCCGGCCGCGCCCGGCAGCGCGCCCCGGCCGCCCGGCAGCGGCAGTTCGCGCACCGCGGTGATCGCCGGGTGCACCGAAGCGACGGCCGCCAACTGGCCGCGGTCCAGGCCCCAGCGCACCGGCGCGGGCCAGCGGCCGCCGGACAGCGAGGTGCAGCGGCGGCTGAGGGCGGCCGCCCGGTGCGGCAGCGCGTCGAAGACCAGCGCGCCGCCCGGCAGCCGCTCCGCGCACGCCGCCAGCAGCTCCCGCACCTCCTGCGGTGCCAGCCGCACCGGCAGCCCGGGAGCGGTCACGATCACCCCGCGCTCCGGTGCCCGCACCGCGTCGAGCCAGCCGTTGCCGCGCTCCGGACGCACGACGGTGCGCCGCCGCGCGCCGTCGGGCAGCAGCATCCGGCGCACCGCGGCGGTCCGCGGGGGCAGCACCGAGAGCCAGTGCAGCCGCCCGTTGTCCAGCCGCCAGTAGCCGGTGCCGAGCCCTTCGCCGAGCGCCACCACGGTCGCTTCCGGATGCCGCGCCACGTAGGCGCGTACGGCCGCGTCGAAACAGCGGGCGCGCGGGCCCGACCGCCGGACACCCGGCGGGTCGACGGCCTCGGCGCGACCGGCCCGGCCGGGCGGCTCTTCGGGGTTCTCGGGCCACCGGGACGCGTCCGGGCGGGCCCGCAGCGCGGTGCGGGACGGGGCACCGGGCGCGGCGGCGCACCCGTCGGGCGAAGCGGTCCCGGTCAGCTCGGATTCGGTCACGGCTCAAGAGCACCCGCAGCCGGGCCCCCGGGCAAGCGGACACGGGCCCCGGCGGCCCGCCGTCATCCGCGCAGCGCAAGCGGCTGGCCCGCGACGACCAGCAGCAGCTGCTCGCACTCGGCGCCGAACGCCGCGTTGAGCCGCCCCAGTTCGTCCCGGAACCGGCGCCCCGCCGCGGTCGCGGGCACCACACCCGAACCCACTTCGTTGCTGACCGCCACCACCGGCCTGTGGGTCGCCCGGACCGCCGCCACCAGCGCGTCCGTGCGCTCCCGCAGTGCCCGCCTGCCGGTCGCCTCCCACGTCGCGTCGTCCCAGGCCCCCACCTCGTCCATGACATGCGTCAGCCACAGCGCCAGGCAGTCGATGAGCAGCGGCGAGGAGTCGAAGACCCGGTCCGCCCCGTCGTCGCCGCCGGACCCGGCGGGCCGCCCGGTGCCCGGTTCCTGGACGGGGCCGTGGACGGGGTCGCCGGACGCGTCGCGCGGGCCGCCGTCGGAGAGCAGCGGCACCAGGTCGCAGGTCTCCGCGGTCCGCCAGCTTCCGGGGCGCCGCTCGCGGTGCAGCGCCACCCGCTCCGCCCATTCCGCGTCCCCGTCACGGGTGCCGCCGGTCGCCACGTACAGCACGTCGGGGAAGGCCGCCAGGCGCCGCTCGGCCTCCGCCGACTTGCCGCTGCGCGCCCCGCCGAGCACCAGGGTGCGGCGCGGCAGATCGGGTACCGCGTGGTACTCGCCGACCACCAGCGTCCCGCCGTCCGGCACCGCCCGCGCGCCCGCGGCCGCCAGCCTGCGGTGCAGCTCGGGGCCCGGCGGCACGTCGTGGTCGAGATGGACCGCGACCACGTCCGTCGCCGCGTCCACCGCCCCGCTCGCCCGCAGCCTGGCCAGCGCGTCGGGACGCCCCAGCACGTCCAGGAGCACCAGGTCGTACGGCCCGGTGCCGCCCATCGCCTCGTAACCGCCGCCCGGCGCCGTGCCGTTGCCGATACCCGCGGGTGCCGCGCCCGGCGGCAGGTACAGCAGCCGCTCGCCGCCCCCGCCGCCGATCTCGTACCCGGTGCCGGGGACGTCCACAGCGATGGCCCGCACCCGGTGGCCGTCCAGCAGCGCCAGCTCCCGCCCGTCGGCGACCCGGCCCGGCTGCGGCAGCCCGGCCGGCACCTCAAGGGCCGGACCGTCGTGCGGGTGCGAGAGCAGCACCTGCCGGACGCCGGTGAGCGACTGGCCCGCGCGGGCGGCGGCGAAGGCCGGGCCCGGGGTCAGGTCGATGAGCAGCGCGCCGTCGATGAGCAGCGCCGTCGCCGCCCGCGCCGCGTCGCCCATGGCGGTGGCGCAGGCGGCGCACGGGCAGCCGGGGCGCGGCAGCCCCCGGGGGGCTCCGGTGCCGAGCAGAGTCAGTTCCACCCGCCGATTTTCCCCCGGGCAGGACCCGGCAGCGCGCCGGGGGACCTCTCGACACGGCCGTTAGGCTGCTGATCAGCACCATCAGCACCATCAGCAGGACAGCACTGCACGGCGGGGCGCGCAGCGAGCGGCCCGCCGTGGCTCAGGCACGCACTCGGTGGGATCCAGGAGGCGGACATGGCGTGGACGTGGCGGTTCGAGAAGGCGGACGGTTCGGAGGCGGCGCCCGCGGTGCAGCCGGAGGAATTCACGACGCAGGGGGACGCCGAATCCTGGGTCGGCGAGGAATGGAAGGCGCTGCTCGACGGCGGCGTCGACCAGGTCAGGCTCTTCGAGGACGGCACGGAGATCTACCCGGGCCCCATGAGCCTGCACGCCGACGAGGGCTGAGCCCCCGGCGCGTCAGGTCCGCAGAAACGACGGTGCCCGCAGGCTGGAAGGTCTGCGGGCACTCGTGCGATCGGGGGAGCGTCAGCCGCCCCGGACCCCGCACAGGTGCAGCTGCCCGGCGACCGCGCGGTACGGATCGGTGCGCCCGGCACGGTCCTCGGCGGCCAGCAGCAGCTCCCGCCTGCGGGCGGCGTCAGGACCGCCCTGGGCCGGAATCCGGTCCCCGTCCGCCGCGCCGCTGAAGACCCGCACGCCGTACCAGCCCTGGAGCGGCGCCCCGATCCCGGCGAGCGTCGTGGTCAGCGCGTCCAGCCGGCCGGCCCGCGCGGGGGAGTCGAGGGCCGCGAGCGCGGCGTTCCAGTCGCCCGCGAGGCCGGGGCGCATCGCGGCCGCGTCGGCGTTCCGCACGACCAGGGACAGCAGCCCGCCGGGGGCCAGCACCCGGGCCAGTCCCGCCAGCAGCGCGTCCGGGTCCTTGGCGTCGCTCAGCACGCCGTGGCAGAGCACGACGTCGAACGAGCCGGGCAGGAAGTGCACACCGGTATCCCGGCCGTCGGCCTCGACCAGCCGCACCCGCTCGCGGATGCCGTCCGGCTCACCGGCCAGCACCGCACGGACCCGCGCCAGCGCCGCCGGGTCGGACTCCAGGCCCGTGACGTGATGACCCGCGCGGGCCAGCCGCAGCGCCTGGACGCCGTCGCCGGCACCGGCGTCCAGCACCCGCAGCCGCTGCCCCACGGGGAAGCGCGCGGCGATCTGCTCCTCGACCTGCCGCGCGACCAGCTCCTGACCCACGCTCCCCGGCACACCCGCGGGCGCGCCCGGCCGTCCTTCGACCTGCTCCGCAGGCCCGGCCTCGGTCGCGGTCAGGGCCGCTCTCCGCGCTTGACCTGCGGCTTGGGCAGCCGCAGCCGGCGCATCTGGAGGGTGCGCATCACCGCGTACGCCTTGACGCCCTTGAGGTTCTCCTGCGGGAAGCGCTCCTGGAGCCGCTTGCCCAGCCGGATCCAGATGGCGATCGAGTCCAGCACGATCAGCACGATGATCACGAGCCAGAGCAGCAGCGCGATGTTCTGGATCTGCGGCACCCGCACCATGGTGAGCACCAGGATGATCACGGCCATCGGCAGGAAGAACTCGGCGACGCACCAGCGCGAGTCGACGAAGTCACGGGCGAACCTGCGCACCGGACCCTTGTCGCGGACGGGCAGATAGCGCTCGTCCCCACTGGCCATGGCCTCGCGCTGCTTGGCCATGTCGGCACGGCGGGCCTCTCGCTGGGCCTTCGACGCCTCCTTGCGGTTGGTCGGCGTATGCGCACGCGAGCGGCGCTGCGACTGGGCGTCGCTGCGCTTCGGCGTCGGGCGGCCTTTGGGGGCCTGCGGATCGCGGGGCTGCTGGGGCTGGTCCGCGGTCACCTTGGCGGTCGCGGCCTGCTCATCCTTCGAACGGCTTCGGAACACAACACCCAAGGGTACGGGGTCGGCGGGCACAGCCGACGGTCCGAGGGGCACGATCCGGCAACGGAGTCCGCCCCGTACGGGTGCCGTACCGGGACAGAGCGGACCGGATGACGCTCCTGGGGGCACGTTCTACTCCCTGCGCCGGAGAACCGATCGTCCTGGAGGAGGAGCGCATCCGGGTCCGAACAGTGCGGTAATGGAACCAGGGCCCGTAGTGTGGGGTCTGTAGGTGTGCTGGAGCCAAGCCCGATGTAACTCGGTCAGAAGGGGGCGCGCGAGGCCCATGAGCGGTGTCATGAAGCGGATGGGGATGATCTTCCGCGCGAAGGCCAACAAGGCCCTGGACCGGGCCGAGGATCCGCGCGAGACCCTCGATTACTCGTACCAGAAGCAGCTGGAGCTGCTTCAGAAGGTACGCCGGGGCGTCGCCGACGTGGCGACCTCCCGCAAGCGCCTGGAGCTGCAGCTCAACCAGCTCCAGGGCCAGTCCTCCAAGCTGGAGGACCAGGGGCGCAAGGCCCTCGCGCTCGGCCGGGAGGACCTCGCCCGCGAGGCGCTGTCCCGCCGCAGTGCGCTGCAGCAGCAGGTCACGGACCTGGAGTCGCAGCACCAGACCCTGCAGGGCGAGGAGGAGAAGCTCACCCTCGCCGCGCAGCGGCTGCAGGCCAAGGTCGACGCCTTCCGCACGAAGAAGGAGACCATCAAGGCCACGTACACCGCGGCCCAGGCGCAGACCCGGATCGGCGAGGCGTTCTCCGGCATCTCCGAGGAGATGGGCGACGTCGGCATGGCCATCGAGCGGGCCGAGGACAAGACCGCGCAGATGCAGGCGCGGGCCGGCGCGATCGACGAACTGCTGGCATCGGGCGCCCTGGACGACCCGACCGGCATGGCCAAGGACGACATCACCGCCGAGCTGGACCGGCTCTCCGGTGGCACCGACGTCGAGCTGGAACTCCAGCGGATGAAGGCCGAACTGGCCGGCGGCCCGTCCGCGGGCCAGCAGGCCATCGAGGGCGGCCAGGGCGGCCAGGGGCAGCCCGCGCCGAAGCAGGACCAGCCGCGTTTCGACAAGCAGTGACCCGCACCGGCGGTTAGCCTCACAAAAAATCGCCGGACCGGACCGAGGGAGACCGTCGTGATCGTACGGATCATGGGGGAGGGGCAGGTGAAGCTGGACGATGCCCACTTCACCGAGCTGAACAAGCTGGACGACGCGCTGCTCGACGAGATGGAGAGCGGCGACGAGGACGGCTTCCGCGCCACCCTGGCCGCACTGCTCGACGCGGTGCGCCGGCTGGGCACGCCGCTGCCCGACGACTCCCTGGAGCCGTCCGAGCTGATCCTGCCGGCTCCCGAGGCCACGCTCGACGAGGTCCGGGAGATGCTCAGCGACGACGGCCTCATCCCCGGCTGAACGGCCGGGCCGGTGACCGCACCGCGGCAGGCCGGCCCGGAACCCGCCGCCACTCCAGCGCACGGCGGACGGCGCCCCGGCTCCCTCACGGAGCCGGGGCGCTACCGTTTGCTCTCGTGACCTCACTCGACCCCGGCCAGGACGCGCGGCGCGGCGGCCGCCTGCGCTGGCACCGGACGCATCCGCTGGCGTTCGACGCCGTCGTGGCCGGGTGCGTCTTCGCGGCGATCCTGGTCGGCGCGGTGGCCGAGCTGCACCGCCCGAACGGCCCGCGCTTCGACCGCGAGCTGTCCCCCACCACCCTCGTGCTCGCCGCACTCGCCTGCATCCCCCTGGTCGCCCGCCGCCGGTTCCCCCGTACGGTGCTCGCCGCGGCCGGAGTGCTGACCATCGCCCAGCTGGTCGGCCAGACGTCCGCACCGCGCGCGCCGGTCGTCGCGGCCGCCGTCGTCGCGCTGTTCACCCTCGCCGCGCACACCGACCGCCCCACCACCTGGCGGCTCGGCGCCCTGACCGTCGTCGTGCTGACCGCGGCCGCGATGCTCTGCGGGCCGCGCCCCTGGTACGCCCAGGAAAACCTCGCGATCTTCGCCTGGACGGGCATGGCGGCCGCCGCGGGCGACGCGGTGCGCAGCCGCCGCGCCTACATCGACGCCATCCGCGAGCGTGCCGAACGCGCCGAGCGGACCCGCGAGGAGGAGGCCGGGCGCCGGGTCGCCGAGGAGCGGATGCGGATCGCCCGCGAACTGCACGATGTCGTCGCGCACCACATCGCGCTGGTCAACGTCCAGGCCGGGGTCGCGTCCCACGTCATGGACAGCCGCCCCGATCAGGCCAAGCAGGCGCTGGCGCACGTCCGTGAGGCGTCCAGGTCGGCGCTCGACGAACTGCGCGCCACCGTCGGCCTGTTGCGCCAGTCCGACGACCCCACGGCCCCGACCGAACCCGCGCCGGGGCTCGGCGTCCTGGACCAGCTCATCGACGGCTTCACCCGCGCCGGACTCCCCGTCGACCTGGAGGCGCCGCAGACCCCCCAGGGGCTGCCCGCTTCGGTCGACCTCACCGCCTACCGCGTCGTCCAGGAGGCGCTGACCAACGTCCACAAGCACGCGGGTGCCGGCGCGCGGGCGACCGTCCGCATCGTCCGCACCGAGGCCACGCTGACGGTGACCGTGCTCGACGACGGCGCCGGGCGCCCCGCCGTGCCCCACCGCCGTTCCGGGCCCGGCGCCCGGGAAGCGGGCGCCGCCCGGCAGGAGAGCGGCGGCGGCCACGGCCTGATCGGGATGCGCGAGCGGGTCCACGCGCTGCGCGGCACGGTCGTGACGGAGCCGCGGGCCGCCGGAGGTTTCCAGGTGCGGGTGACGCTTCCCCTGCACACCGCCCGTACGGGAGAGTCGACGACATGACGATCAAGGTGCTGCTCGCCGACGACCAGACGCTGCTGCGCAGCGCGTTCAAGGTTCTCGTCGACTCCGAGCCGGACATGGAGGTGGTCGGCGAGGCGTCCGACGGCGCCCAGGCGTACGAGTTGGCCCGCACGGCCGCGCCCGACGTGGTCCTGATGGACATCCGGATGCCAGGCGTCGACGGTTTCGCCGCCACCCGCATGATCAGCGAGGATCCGCAGCTGACCGGCGTACGGGTGGTGATCCTGACGACGTTCGAGGTGGACGACTACGTCGTGCAGTCGCTGCGGGCGGGCGCCAGCGGCTTCCTCGGCAAGGGCGCCGAGCCCGACGAACTGATCGGCGCGATCCGGATCGCGGCGGCCGGCGAGGCGCTGCTGTCCCCGGTGGCGACCAAGGGTCTGATCGCCAAGTTCCTTGCGCAGGGCGAGGGTTCGAGCGCGAGCGGCCCGGGGGGTGCGGGCGCCGAGCGGCTGGCGAGCCTGACCGGCCGGGAGCGGGAGGTCCTGGTGCTGGTCGCGGGCGGCCTGTCCAACGACGGGATCGCCGAGCAGCTGGCGGTCAGCCCGCTGACGGTGAAGACCCATGTGAACCGTGCGATGGCCAAGCTCGGCGCCCGCGACCGGGCCCAGTTGGTGGTCATTGCGTACGAAACCGGGCTCGTACGCCCACGGGTGCAGTGAGGGCGCGGACCCCGTACTCCGAACGCTGTACGAGCCGGTGAGCGGAAACCGACCTGCGAGCGAGGAAAACCGGCCAGGCCATGGCCGAAGGTAGAGGTGGGCATCCCGGTGCCCTCCCGCCGACCTTTTCAGAACAGAAGAGAGACCCCACCCATGGCCTGGCTGTCCCGTCTCAGCCTCGTACAACGGGGCCTGATAGCCCTGATGGCGGTCGTCGCGCTCGCCTTCGGCGCCATCGCGATCCCGCAGCTCAAGCAGCAGCTCCTGCCCTCCATCGATCTCCCCATGGTGTCCGTGATGGCGCCGTACCAGGGAGCCTCGCCCGACGTCGTCGAGAAGCAGGTGATCGAGCCGCTGGAGGACGGTATCCAGGCGGTCGACGGCATCAAGGGCGTCACCTCGACGGCGAGCGAGGGCTCGGGCGTCGTGATGGCGCAGTTCGACTACGGCAACGACTCCAAGACGCTGGTCGCCGACGTCCAGCAGGCCGTCAACCGGGCCCGCGCCAAGCTGCCCAAGGACGTCGACCCGCAGGTCGTGGCCGGTTCGACGGACGACCTTCCCACCGTCGTCCTCGCCGTGTCCTCCGCCGACCAGGACCAGCAGACGCTCGCCGACAAGCTGAACCGCAGCGTCGTGCCGGACCTGAAGAACATCGACGGCGTCGGGCAGGTGAGCGTCAGCGGCGTCCAGGACCGCATCGTCGCCGTCACCCCCGACGACAAGAAGCTCGCCGCGGCCGGACTGTCCGCGTCCGCGCTCGGGCAGGCGCTGGAGGCCGGCGGCACGTCGGTGCCGGCCGGCTCGTTCGCCGAGGACGGCCGGAACAAGACGGTCCAGGTCGGCGCGGGCTTCACGTCCGTCCAGCAGATCAAGGACCTGAACATCGCCCCGGCGCCCGCGGCCGGCGGCGCGGGCGCGGGCCACGCCGTCCGGCTCGGCGACGTGGCCACCGTCAAGCAGGAGTCGGCCACCCCGACCTCGCTGACCCGCACCAACGGCGAGCGCAGCCTGTCCGTTTCCGTGACGATGGACCAGGACGGCAGCGCCGTCGCCATCTCCGACGCGGTCAAGGACAAGCTCCCGAAGATCCGCCAGGACCTCGGCAAGGCACAGGTCACGATCGTCTCGGATCAGGGCCCCGCCGTCTCCAAGTCGATCGAGTCGCTGACCACCGAGGGTCTGCTCGGCCTGATCATGGCCGTCGTCGTCATCCTGCTCTTCCTGCTCAGCCTGCGCTCGACGCTGGTGACCGCGGTCTCCATCCCGCTCTCGGTCGTCATCACGCTGATCGTGCTGTGGACCGGCGACCTCTCCCTCAACATGCTCACCCTCGGCGCGCTGACCATCGCGATCGGCCGCGTCGTGGACGACTCCATCGTCGTCCTGGAGAACATCAAACGGCACCTGGGCTACGGCGAGGAGCGCCGCGAGGCCATCCTCAGCGCGGTCCGCGAGGTATCCGGCGCGATCACCTCGTCCACCCTCACCACCGTCGCGGTCTTCCTCCCGATCGGCGTGGTCGGCGGCATGGTGGGCGCCCTGTTCGGCTCCTTCTCGCTGACCGTCGCGGTCGCCCTGCTGTCCTCGCTGCTGGTCTCCCTGACGGTCGTGCCGGTCCTGTCGTACTGGTTCCTGCGCGCCCCGAAGATCCCCGAGGGCAGCGACCCGGAGGAACTGCGCCGCAAGGCCGAGGAGAAGGAGGCGCGCAGCCCGCTGCAGCGCCTGTACGTGCCGGTGCTGCGCTTCGCGACCCGCCGCCGGGTCACCAGCGTGGTCATCGCCGTCGTCATCCTGCTCGGCACCTTCGGCATGGGCCCGCTGCTGAAGACCAACTTCCTCGACCAGGGCAGCCAGGACACCCTCAGCATCAAGCAGGAGCTGAAGCCGGGCACCAGCCTGGACGCGGCCGACGCGCAGGCCAAGAAGGTCGAGAAGCTGCTGGCCGGCACGGACGCGGTCGAGGACTACCAGGTCACCGTCGGCTCGTCCGGCATGATGGCGGCGTTCGGCGGCGGCAGCGGCAGCAACCAGGCGTCGTACCAGGTGAAGCTGGCGGACGACGCGGACTCCGACCAGGTCACCGGCGAACTGCGCAAGGGCCTGGACAAGCTCGGCAAGGGCATCGGCGAGACCACCGTCACCGCGGGCGGCGGCTTCGGCAGCCAGAACCTGAGCGTGATCGTCAAGGCCGGTGACGCGGACGTACTCAAGGAGGCGGCCGACAAGGTCAAGGCCGCGGTGGCGGGCATCGACGACGTCACCGACGTCCAGAGCGACCTCTCGCAGAGCGTGCCCAGGATCTCCGTCACCGCCAACGCCAAGGCGGCGGCGGCCGGTTACACCCAGGCCACGCTCGGCGCCGCCGTCGCCCAGGCCGTGCAGGGCACCACCAGCGGCAAGGCGGTCCTGGACGACACCGAGCGCGACGTCGTCATCAAGGCGGCCCACCCGGCCACCACCCTCGCCGAGTTGAAGGCGCTGGACATCCCGACGCCGGGCGGCCCGGTCGGGCTCGGCGACATCGCCACCGTCAAGACGGTCCCCGGACCGGTCCAGATGACCCGGATCGACGGCGCCCGCGCGGCGACCGTCACCGCCAAGCCGGTCGGCGACAACACCGGAGCGGTCACCGCCGACCTCCAGAAGAAGATCGGCGACCTGAAGCTGCCGCAGGGCGCGACCGCGGAGATCGGCGGCCTCTCGCAGGACCAGTCCAAGGCGTTCTCCTCGCTGGGCCTGGCCATGCTGGCCGCCATCGCCATCGTCTTCATGCTGCTGGTGGCCACCTTCAGGTCGCTCGTCCAGCCGCTGATCCTGCTCGTCTCGATCCCCTTCGCGGCGACCGGAGCGATCGGCCTGCTGGTGGCCACCGGCACCCCGCTGGGTGTCCCGGCGATGATCGGCATGCTGATGCTGATCGGCATCGTCGTCACCAACGCCATCGTGCTGATCGACCTGATCAACCAGTACCGGGCGCAGGGGTACGGCGTCGTCGAAGCGGTCATCGAGGGCGGCAGGCACCGGCTCCGCCCGATCCTGATGACGGCGCTCGCCACGATCATGGCGCTGCTGCCGATGGCCCTGTCCATCACCGGCGACGGAGGCTTCATCTCCCAGCCGCTCGCCGTGGTCGTGATCGGTGGCCTGATCACCTCCACCCTGCTCACCCTCCTCCTCGTCCCGACGCTCTACGCGGTCATCGAGCTGCGCAAGGAACGCCGGGCGGAGAAGAAGGCGGTCAAGCGCACCGGGAAGACCGGCACGCCGGCCGTCGAGGAGGACGGCCGCACCCGGGAGCCCGCGGGCGTCTGACCCGCACCGCCGGAAGGAACCAGCCGGAAACGATGCCCCCGCGAGCCGTGACTCGCGGGGGCATCGGGCGTTCGCAGCCGTTCGGCGCACCGCGGAGTCCGGCCCGCCATGAGGGGGTCGGGAGCGCACACGGTGGCTACGGCTGCGCGCATTCCGGCGCTCGTCCGGCCTGCGTGCACGAACGGGCCGCCGCCTCCCGGGAGTTCGGGGACGCGGCGGCCCGTCGGGTGGCTACGGCAGCGCCAGCATCCGCTCAAGCGCCAGCTTCGCGAAGTGCTCGGTCTCCTTGTCGACCTCGATGCGGTTGACGACCTTGCCGTCCGCCAGCGACTCCAGGGTCCACACCAGGTGCGGGAGGTCGATGCGGTTCATCGTCGAGCAGAAGCAGACCGTCTTGTCGAGGAAGACGATCTCCTTGTCCTGATCGGCGAAACGGTTCGCCAGGCGACGGACGAGGTTCAGCTCGGTGCCGATGGCCCACTTCGAACCGGCGGGTGCGGCCTCCAGCGCCTGGATGATGTGCTCGGTCGACCCGACGCGGTCGGCCGCCGCCACGACCTCGTGCCTGCACTCGGGGTGGACGAGGACGTTGACCCCGGGAATGCGGGCCCGCACGTCCTCCACCGACTCCAGCGAGAACCGGCCGTGCACCGAGCAGTGGCCGCGCCACAGGATCATCCGGGCGTCCCGCAGCTGCTCGGCGGTGAGCCCGCCGTTCGGCTTGTGCGGGTTGTAGACGACGCAGTCCTCCAGGGACATCCCGAGGTCACGGACGGCGGTGTTGCGGCCGAGGTGCTGGTCGGGCAGGAACAGCACCTTGTCGCCCTGCTCGAAGGCCCAGTCCAGGGCCCGCTTCGCGTTGGACGAGGTGCAGATCGTGCCGCCGTGCCTGCCGGTGAACGCCTTGATGTCGGCCGACGAGTTCATGTACGAGACGGGCACGACCTGCCCGGCGATCCCGGCCTCGGTCAGCACGTCCCAGCACTCGGCGACCTGCTCGGCGCTCGCCATGTCGGCCATCGAGCAGCCGGCGGCCAGGTCGGGCAGGATCACCTGCTGGCCGTTGCCGGTGAGGATGTCGGCGGACTCGGCCATGAAGTGCACGCCGCAGAAGACGATGTACTCGGCGTCCGGCCGGGCGGCGGCGTCCCGCGCGAGCTTGAAGGAGTCGCCGGTCACATCGGCGAACTCGATGACCTCGTCGCGCTGGTAGTGGTGCCCGAGGATGAAGACCTTGTCCCCGAGCTTCGCCTTGGCAGCTCGGGCACGCTCGACGAGGCCGGGGTCGGACGGGGCCGGCAGGTCGCCGGGGCACTCCACGCCGCGCTCGCTCTTCGGGTCGGCCTCGCGGCCGAGGAACAGCAGGGCCAGCGGGGTCGGCTGGACGTCCAGGGGCTGGGCGGTGGTCACGTCACGCACCCTCTCTTTTCTTCGGTGAGCGCGGCGACGCGGCCGCACCAGTGGAGCCGGTGCTTGCACCGGGAACCTTTTCGTCTAATTGACGCTATCTATCATAGCCGCTTCACGTCATGTTGACGATGGGCATCGCGTCGGTGTGACGCATCCGTACCGGGCCGATTTCCGGACGCCGACGGGCCCCCGTGCGCAGGTGTGCGAGCATGAAGAGGCAATGTCATGAGAGCCCTGCCGGCCGCGTCCGGGAGGTCCCTCGACACCACGCGCCCAGCCGGAATTAATCCGGGACGTCTTCGGTTGCAGCTGGTTGCATCCGTTGACAAGCGGTCCGTACAACCCGGGAGAGATGTAGATGAGCGTTCAGGACGAGAAGGCCGCCGTCAGTGACGGCATCATCCTGTCCGACGCGGCCGCGTCGAAGGTGAAGGGCCTGCTGGAGCAGGAGGGCCGGGACGACCTCGCGCTGCGCGTGGCCGTTCAGCCCGGCGGCTGCTCCGGCCTGCGATACCAGCTCTTCTTCGACGAGCGCTCGCTCGACGGCGATGTCGTCAAGGACTTCGACGGCGTCAAGGTCGTCACCGACCGGATGAGCGCCCCCTACCTCGGCGGCGCCTCGATCGACTTCGTCGACACCATCGAGAAGCAGGGCTTCACGATCGACAACCCCAACGCCAGCGGCTCCTGCGCCTGCGGCGACTCCTTCAGCTGAGGCTGCCGGGAGCAGACGGCAGAACGGCGAAGGCGGCGCCCCTCGGAGTGAGGGAGCGCCGCCTTCGTCATGCCGCGGCCCCGCAGGCCGCCGCCGGCTACTGCTTGGGCACGGACGTGCCGGTCGACACGTCGATCACCTTGCGGCCGTCCAGCGGCTTCTCCAGCGTCACCGTCTTCGTGAACTCCTTGGCGATCTTGACGCAGACCTGGCCTGGCTTCTTGTCCTCGCCGGTCACCTTGGTCTTCACCGTCGTCGCGGACTCCTCGGCGGACACCGAGTAATCGCTGCACACCCCGCCCCAGAAGTGCAGCGTCAGCTTCCGGCCGCCGTCCGAGACGCCGTACGCCTCCAGCGCCATCGCGCCGGGCTTCCCGGCGGGCCGGTGCGGCTGCCCGGGGGTCTTCGACGGGCCGCCGTCCCGCTTGGCGAGGTAGCGCGGCTGCACCGCGGGGTGCGTGACCGTCGTCGTCGCGTCGGGGCCCTGGCTCCCGCCCGGCTGCTCCACGGTGAACAGCCACGACGGCACCAGCGCCTGCCCGCCGTCCACGTACTGCACGGCGAGCCCGAAGACCGCGCCGGACACTTCGGACGGCTTCTGCGCCTTCGTCGGCGCCGGCTCGCACGGCGCGATCCCGTCGCCGGCAGTGCCCTTCTCCGTCTGCGGCGTCACGCAGCCGCCTGGCCTGCTGCGCCCGTCACGGGAGTTGAGCCGCTCCAGCGTCTTGTCCGCGCTCAGCACCGGATACTCCGCACCCTTGACCGGATGCGCCAACTGCCCGCTGCCGCCGACCACTTGACCGTCCGAACCGACCTGCAGATCGCTCTGCCACCCATACGTCGGCAGCTTGCCGAGCACCGGGTTCGCGGTCACCATCCGCACCGCGCCGGACAGTCCGTGCGCATCGAGCGCGGCGTTCTCCTGGCCCAGCGCCTTCAGCACCGGCCGCGCCGCCTGCTTCGCCTTCTCCTGCGACACCGCGCCCTTGCCGCTGCCGTCGTCCTCCGTCGTCGCGTCCGGGCCGCCCCGGTACGACGGGCAGCCGGGCCGGCTCGACGGCGAGTTCGAGCCGCTGTCCTGGCCGGACTTCCCGTCGGGGGACGCGGGCAGCGCACAGTTCGTGCCGCCCGGGGTGCCGTACTGCGAGTACGTCCACGACCCCGCGCCGCTCTTGTTCACCTGGAGGACCGGGCTGCGCGCGTCCCGGGTCAGCCCGCCGACCTTCCAGGCGGTGCCTTCCGAACGGACCTTTCCGGCCACATCCAGGGCCTTCGCCAGCCGCTTCACCGCGTCCTGCCCGATCTGCCCCTTCGGACGGTAGACCGGCGCCGCGTCCGGCCCGTCGGGCAACGGGTGCACGGCGCGGTAGTTCGCGCCCTGCGGGTTGGGCTCACCTGCGGCGATCCCGCCGCCGGTGTAGCCGTCGAGGGCGAGCGGCGGGGGCTCGCCCGGGGCCCCGGCACCCGTACCGGAACCGTCGCCGGAAGCGGACGAGGCCCAGTACGCCCCGCCGCCGGCCAGCAGCACCGCGGCCGCCATCGAGGCGACCACCAACGGGGTGCGCCGCCTGCGCTCCTTGGGGTGTGCCGGATCGGGGGTGTCCTCGGTGTTCACCGCATCGCTCCTTCGGCTCCGCTGGACATCTGACGTGCCATCCTCCGTGAAGGGGGCACCGATGGGACGGGCCGGGGGTGCGGGCGGTTCCCTGCGGGTGCCGCCCGGCGGCCGCACCCCTGCCGGCGGGCGGCCGCCGGAGCCGGATCAGTCGCCGTACTCGGACATGCCGTCGACCAGCGCGGCGGAGGCGGCGGACACCTCGATCCCGCGCAGATCCGACGCGCGGCCCGCGGCCGGCGGGGTACGGTGCACGGCCTTCCAGTGCGGCGCCATCCGCGCGCAGTCGCCGCGCAGCTGGTCCAGCGACTCGGGGTCGGCGGCGGACGGGCGCGACGGGGATGTGACGGCTTTCACAGTCTTGGTCATGGGGGAACGGTACGCATCACGCGGCCTGCGAAGAAAGCCCTACTATTGGGTAGTTTCGGCAGGTGGGAGCGGGACACGTCGACCGGGTAGCGTTGCTTCACGTCCGTCACGTCCATCCCGCATCCGCAGGAGCAGACCCGTCGTGCGTATCGCAGTCACCGGCTCCATCGCCACCGACCACCTGATGACCTTCCCCGGCCGCTTCGCCGACCAGCTGGTCGCCGATCAGCTGCACACGGTTTCCCTCTCCTTCCTGGTCGACCAGCTCGACGTCCGCCGCGGCGGCGTCGCCGCCAACATCTGCTTCGGCATGGGCCAGCTCGGCACCGCGCCGATCCTGGTCGGCGCCGCGGGCAACGACTTCGACGAGTACCGCGCCTGGCTCGACCGGCACGGCGTCGACACCCGCTCGGTCCGCATCTCCGAGGTCCTGCACACCGCCCGCTTCGTGTGCACCACCGACGCCGACCACAACCAGATCGGCTCGTTCTACACCGGCGCGATGAGCGAGGCCCGGCAGATCGAGCTGCAGACCGTGGCCGAGCGGGTCGGCGGCCTCGACCTCGTCGTCATCGGCGCGGACGACCCCGAGGCGATGATCCGGCACACCGAGGAGTGCCGCAGCCGCGGCATCCCCTTCGGCGCCGACTTCTCCCAGCAGATCGCGCGCATGGACGGCCCCGCCATCCGCACCCTCATGGAGGGCGCCGCCTACCTCTTCTCGAACGAGTACGAGAAGGGCCTGATCGAGTCCAAGACCGGCTGGAGCGACGAGGAGATCCTCGCCAAGGTCGGCACCCGCGTCACCACCCTCGGCGCCAGCGGCGTCCGCATCGAGCGGGTCGGCGAGCCCGTCATCGAGGTCGGCACGCCCGAGGAGCACGCCAAGGCCGACCCGACCGGCGTCGGCGACGCCTTCCGCGCCGGCTTCCTGTCCGGCCTCGCCTGGGGCGTCGGCCCCGAGCGCGCCGCGCAGGTCGGCTGCATGCTGGCGACCCTGGTCATCGAGACCGTCGGCACCCAGGAGTACGAGCTGCACCGCAGCAACTTCATGGACCGCTTCACCAAGGCGTACGGCCACGAAGCCGCGGGCGAGATCCAGGCCCACCTGGCCTGACGGGCCCCGCCCCGCAGGGGAGCGCGAGGTCAGACGCGGCGCCGCACCACGAACGCGGCGCCGCGTTCCGCTTCCCGCTCGCCCACGAACTCCTGCTCGCGCATCGCGCACCACGCCGGGATGTCAAGGCGCGCCGCCTCGTCGTCGGACAGCACGGTGACCGTCGCGCCCACCGGCACCTCGCCGATCACCTTCGCCAGCTCGATGACCGGCAGCGGACAGCGCTTCCCCAGCGCATCGACGGTCCGCCCGGCCGCCTCGCCCGCCCCGGCCGCCGCCTCCGTCCGCGCGGCCCCCGCACCCGCCGGCACCCCCAGCCGCTCGCGCACCGCCCGCACCGCCCGTGGCAGCACCTCCAGGAACCGGTCCACGTCCGCCTCCCGCGTGCCGCGGGGCAGCGAGACGCGCACATTGCCCTCCGACAGCACCCCCATCGCCCGCAGCACATGGCTCGGCGTCAGCGTGCTGGATGTGCAGGACGACCCGGACGACACCGAGAAGCCCGCGCGGTCCAGCTCGTGCAGCAGGGCCTCACCGTCGGCATAGAGGCAGGAGAACGTGACGAGGTGCGGCAGCCGGCGGGCCGGATCGCCGACCACTTCGGTGTCCGGGACCAGCTCGGGCACCCGGCCGCGGATCCGGTCCACCAGGCCACGCAGCCGCGCCGCCTCACCGGCTTCCCCGGTGGCCCGCAACGCCCGCAGGGAGGCCGCCGCGGCGACCTGCGCGGGCAGATTCCCGAAGCCCGGCGCGCGGCCCGACTCCCGCTCGTCCAGGGGGCCCTGTGGCGAGAAACGGGTGCCCTTGCGGACCGCCAGCAGGCCGACCCCGGGCGGGCCGCCCCACTTGTGGGCGCTCGCCGTCAGCACCGACCACGCGCCGGGCACCGGGCCCCAGGGCAGCGACTGCGCCGCGTCCACCAGAAGCGGCACCCCGGACTCCCGGCACAGCTCCGCCACTTCTCCGACCGGCTGCTCCGTACCCACCTCGTGGTTGGCCGACTGGAGGCAGACCAGCGCGGCGTCCTGGCCCAGCGCGGCGGCGACGTCCGCGGCCGCCACCCGCCCGGTACGGTCCACGGCGATCTCGGAGCGGCCGCCGCCGGCCGCCTCGTGAGCCTCGGCCGCGTGCAGCACCGACGAGTGCTCGACGGCGGAGTGCAGCAGCCGGCGGCCGGCCCGCCGCCGGCCCGCCAGCACGCCGGAGATGCCCGAATGCACCGCTTGCGTCCCCGAAGGGGTGAAAACCAGCTCGTCGGGCCGGCAGCCCACGGCCTCCGCCGCGGCCTCCCGCGCGGCGTCCAGGAGCAGCCGCGCCCGGCGCCCCTCGCGGTAGAGCCGGACGGGGTCGGCCCAGCCCTCGTCCAGCGAAGCGAGCAGCGCCTCACGGGCGACGGGGTGCAGCGGGGCGGCGGACGCGGCATCGAAGTAGGGCACGTACGAGACGGTAGAGGACGGGCCGGGGCGCCGCGCCGGGCTCCGGAACCCCGGGCATCCGTGGGTGTCGGGCGCGGCGTCAGATGCCTGGTGTGAGCGGGCATTCGGCGGCTGGGTAGGCCCGTCGAAGGGCCTGCGACCACCCCTTCGACGAGTGACGCGCCGCGAGGGGCACCCTCCCCGCGCGGCCCCAAATAGCGTCCAGTAGGGTTTGGTCCGCATAAACATCCAAACCCCTGCCCGTGCCAGGGCCGGCGACCGACCAGCGAGACGGCCGCAGCCGGTCTCGCGGGCGAGACTCTCGGGAAGGCGCTACGTGAGTCCCAACGGCTCCGACCGCTCGTCGCGGCGCCCGATGCGGCGGAAGCTGCCGCAGGTGCTTGCTGCGGGCCTGGTCCTGGCGACCGCAACTGGTTGCACATCAAAGGACTTCCCCCGCCTCGGCATGCCAACGCCCGTCACGGACGAGGCACCGCGGATCCTCTCTCTTTGGCAGGGCTCCTGGGCCGCCGCCCTCGCAACGGGCGTGCTGGTGTGGGGCCTCATCATTTGGAGCGTGATCTTCCACCGCCGCAGCAGGACCAAGGTGGAGGTCCCCGCACAGACCCGGTACAACATGCCGATCGAGGCGTTGTACACGATCGTTCCGTTCATCATCATCGCGGTGCTGTTCTACTTCACCGCACGTGATGAGAGCGCAATCCTCAAGACTTCCAAGAAGCCGGACCACGTCGTCAACGTCGTGGGCTTCCAGTGGAGCTGGGCGTTCAACTACATGGAGAACGTGGACGGCGACAAGTCGACCACGAACATGAACTCCAAGGACGTCTCCGGAATCCCGGACAAGTGGAAGAAGAGCGTCCCGGCCGGTGCCGAAGGCGTCTACGACACCGGCACTCCGGGTGAGCGGAACCCGCAGACCGGCAACCCGGGCCCGACCCTCTGGCTGCCCAAGGGCGAGACGGTCCAGTTCATCCTGACCTCGCGTGACGTCATCCACTCCTTCTGGGTGGTGCCGTTCCTGATGAAGCAGGACGTTATTCCGGGCCACACCAATGTCTTCGAGGTGACTCCGAACAAGGAGGGCACCTTCATGGGCAAGTGCGCCGAACTCTGCGGCGTCGACCACTCCCGGATGCTCTTCAACGTCAAGGTCGTCTCCCCTGAGAGGTACCGGGAGCACTTGAAGGACCTGGCGAAGAAGGGCCAGACCGGTTACCTGCCGTCGGGCATCAAGCAGACGGATCACGCCAGGAACGCGGAGACCAAGAACAAGTGAGCATCCTCAACGAACCCCAGGGTGCCGCCGCCGATACGGCCCCGGCAGCACCGCCCGTACGCCAGAAGCAACCCGGCATCGCCGTGGTCAAGTGGCTCACCACCACCGACCACAAGACGATCGGGACGCTCTACCTGGTCACGTCGTTCGCGTTCTTCTGCATCGGCGGCCTGATGGCGCTCCTCATGCGCGCCGAGCTGGCTCGTCCCGGCACGCAGATCATGTCGAACGAGCAGTTCAACCAGGCGTTCACGATGCACGGCACGATCATGCTGCTGATGTTCGCGACGCCGCTGTTCGCCGGATTCACGAACTGGATCATGCCGCTGCAGATCGGCGCGCCCGACGTGGCGTTCCCGCGGCTGAACATGTTCGCGTACTGGCTCTACCTCTTCGGCTCGCTGATCGCGGTGGCCGGCTTCCTCACCCCGCAGGGTGCGGCGGACTTCGGCTGGTTCGCGTACTCGCCGCTCTCGGACGCGGTGCGTTCGCCGGGTGTCGGTGCCGACATGTGGATCATGGGTCTGGCCTTCTCCGGCTTCGGCACGATCCTCGGTTCGGTCAACTTCATCACCACGATCATCTGCATGCGCGCTCCGGGCATGACGATGTTCCGTATGCCGATCTTCTGCTGGAACGTGCTGCTGACCGCCGTGCTGGTCCTGCTGGCCTTCCCGGTGCTCGCGGCCGCGCTGTTCGCCCTGGAGGCGGACCGTAAATTCGGGGCGCATGTATTCGATGCGTCAAACGGCGGCGCATTGCTCTGGCAACACCTCTTCTGGTTCTTCGGCCATCCAGAGGTGTACATCATCGCGCTGCCATTCTTCGGCATCATTTCCGAGGTCATTCCGGTGTTCTCCCGGAAGCCGATGTTCGGTTACATCGGTCTGATCGCGGCGACGATTTCGATCGCCGGCCTTTCGGTCACGGTCTGGGCGCACCACATGTATGTGACGGGCGGCGTGCTCTTGCCGTTCTTCTCCTTCATGACCTTCCTCATCGCGGTACCGACCGGTGTGAAGTTCTTCAACTGGATCGGCACGATGTGGAAGGGCTCACTGTCCTTCGAGACACCGATGCTGTGGGCGATCGGATTCCTGATCACCTTCACTTTCGGCGGTCTGACCGGCGTCATTCTCGCGTCGCCCCCGATGGACTTCCACGTCTCGGACTCGTACTTCGTCGTGGCGCACTTCCACTACGTCATCTTCGGCACCGTCGTCTTCGCGATGTTCTCCGGATTCCACTTCTGGTGGCCGAAGTTCACCGGCAAGATGCTGGACGAGCGGCTCGGCAAGATCACGTTCTGGACGCTGTTCGTGGGCTTCCACGGCACGTTCCTCGTCCAGCACTGGCTGGGTGTCGAGGGCATGCCGCGGCGTTACGCGGACTACCTCGCGGCCGACGGCTTCACGACGCTGAACACCATCTCGACGATCAGCTCGTTCCTGCTGGGCCTGTCGATGCTGCCCTTCATGTACAACGTCTGGAAGACGGCGAAGTACGGCAAGAAGATCGAGGTCGACGACCCCTGGGGCTACGGCCGTTCGCTGGAGTGGGCGACTTCCTGCCCGCCGCCGCGGCACAACTTCCTCACGCTGCCGCGTATCCGTTCGGAATCCCCGGCGTTCGACCTGCACCACCCCGAGATCGCCGCGCTGGACGCACTCCAGAACGGCCACGGCTCGGCGGATGACAAGGCTCTCGCCGGCGGCAAGGAGGCTGGCAAGTGAAGATCCAGGGCAAGATGTTCATCTGGCTCTCCGTCTTCGTCCTCGCCGTAGCGATCCTCTACGGCGTCTGGTCGAAGGAGCCGGCGGGCACGACCGCACTGTTCCTCGCCTTCGGTCTGTGCATCATGATCGGCTACTACCTGGCCTTCACGGCCCGACGGGTGGACGCCGGAGCACAGGACAACGAGAACGCCGAGGTCTCCGACGACGCGGGCGAATTGGGCTTCTTCAGCCCGCACAGCTGGCAGCCGCTCTCGCTGGCCGTCGGCGGTGCGCTCGCCTTCATGGGCGTCGTCTTCGGCTGGTGGCTGATCTACTTCTCGGCCCCGGTGATTTTCATCGGCCTCTTCGGCTGGGTCTTCGAGTACTACCGTGGCGAGAACCGCACGCAGTAGCTGCGATCCACGCGCCGCACGGGGGCGGGCCCGCCAAGCCGGTGAAGCTCACCACCGGGGACAAGGTC
>NZ_JAJCXB010000027.1 GCF_020564935.1 Streptomyces pinistramenti | reverse complement strand
GAACTCGGCTACGACGACCCGCCCCTGCGCGGCCACTCCTTCGAATTCCGCATCAACGGCGAAGACCCCGGCCGCGGCTTCCTGCCCGCCCCCGGCACCGTCACCCGCTTCGACGGCCCCACCGGCCTCGGCGTCCGCCTCGACGCCGGCGTGGAATCCGGCAGCGTCATCGGCCCCGCCTGGGACTCCCTCCTGGCCAAACTGATCATCACCGGCGCCACCCGCCAACAAGCCCTCCAGCGCGCCGCCCGCGCACTGGACGAATTCACCGTCGAAGGCATGGCCACCGCCCTCCCCTTCCACCGCACCGTGGTCAAGGACCCCGCCTTCGCCCCCGAACTGACCGGATCCCACGCCCCGTTCACCGTCCACACCCGCTGGATCGAAACGGAGTTCGCCAACGACCTCCCGGCATTCACCGCAACCGGCACCGACGAGACCGAAGCCGACGCCCGCGAAACCGTCGTCGTCGAGGTCGGCGGCAAACGCCTGGAAGTCTCACTGCCCTCCTCACTCGGCATGCCGCTGGCCCGCGCCGCCGTCGCCGGAGGCGCCAAGCCCAAGCGCAAGGCCGCCAAGAAGTCCGGCTCCGCCACCTCCGGCGACGCACTCGCCTCCCCCATGCAGGGCACCATCGTCAAAATCGCCGTCGAGGAAGGCCAGACCGTCGCCGAAGGCGACCTCGTCGTCGTCCTCGAAGCCATGAAAATGGAACAGCCCCTCAACGCCCACCGCGCCGGCACCATCAAGGGCCTCACCGCCGAAGTCGGCGCCGCCCTCACCTCCGGCGCCATCATCTGCGAAATCAAGGACTGACACCGCGACACCCACCACCGCGAGGGCCCCGGCACGGAAATGCCGGGGCCCTCGCGCGTACGGGCGCCCCGGGAGGCCGCCTACGACTCCCCCACCACGTCCTCCGGGAACGTCAGCCGGCCGCTCATCCACCGCAGCGCGGCGGGCAGTTCGCGCCGCCAGGTGTCGAAGTTGTGGCTGCCGTGGGCGAGGACGACGGATTCGGCCTGCATCGGCGGGCGGACCGCGGACAGGAATTCCCTCGCCGCCGGGTAGTTCTTCTCGCCGGAGCGGCTGGTGCCGATCAGGACGGACACCTGCGGTACGGGCAGGTGACGCAGCCGCCAGACCAGGTCGTGCTCCTGGCGCCGGCGGCCCCGGTCCTTGCCGCCGCCGAACAGGTCACCCGTGGTGGGATCGTTGGCGACCTTGTAGTCGGGCGAGAGGGCGGCGGCCGCGGGATACGTACGGGGGTGGCGCAGGGCCAGCTGGAGGGCGCAGCTGCCGCCCGACGAGTAGCCGAGCAGGCCCCACGCGCCCGGGTCGTGGCCGACGCGGTAGTGCTCCTTCAGGGCGTCCGGCACGTCATCGGCGAAGAACGTCTCGGCCTGCGGCCCGCCCGGCACGTCCACGCACTGGGTGTCACGCGGCGGCGCGACGGTGGGCCGCAGCATCACGATGACGGTCGGCTGCATCCGGCCCGCGCGGATCAGCCCGCCGGCGGTCTGCGGCAGCCGCAGGTGCTGGCCCAGCAGGTAGACGCCGCCGGGGTAGCCGCTGAGCGCCACCATGACGGGGAACCGCTGGCGGGCGTACGCGGCCTGGAAGTACTGCGGCGGCAGGTAGACGTACGCCGGGTTCACGACCCGGGTCCGCTTGCCGACGATCCGTACGGACTCGACCTTGCCGTTCGTCGCGGGCGGCCCCTGCGGCAGTCCGTGCACCTTGTCCAGGCCGTCCGGTCCCGCCGTCTGCACCAGGCCCTTCGACGGGTCACCGGCCGGCCCCGCCCCGCCGTCCCCGCCCCATTTGCCGACCGCCGCGGGGGCGTCGTCGTAGAGGCCGAGCAGGTCGTGCCAGGAGCCGTAGAACTGGAAGTTGGCGTTGACGGCGAGGCCGAGTGCGGCGACGAGGGCGAGCTGGGTGGCGGCGATCGACGCCAGGCGGCCCAGCAACGCCAGTGGCCGGCGCCCGGCGAACCGCGGCCACAGCCGGACGCTCAGCCCCACACAGACCACGGCGGCCGCGACGGCGGCGTACAACAGCGATCGGCTGGTCAGCCCCATGACGTCTTCCTCAGATGTCCCGTGTCCGTGGACGCCCGCGGGTGCGGACGGGCACGGCCCGTGCCTGCGGTCCCCGGGCACGGCGGCCTGTGCGGCTTCGGCCCGGAAGACCTCTTTGCGCCAGGTTTGATGGCTCTTGGCACGGCGGCGTTGCGCCCTGCCGAGGTGTTCGGCCACCCGCCGCCGGGGCGTCACCGCCGGTTCGGCCCCGGTACGCCGCCCGTCAACCCGCCGCCGGCGGGACGGCCATCCCCCGGGGCAGTGGCATCCTGGAGCCACCGGGCCGGGACCGGCCGGGGTGAGGAAGGACGGCGATGGCGACCGAGACGGCAGGGCGGCGGACCGCGGGACAGGACGCGGCGGCGCGGACGGCGCGCCCGATGCGGGCCGATGCGCGGCGCAACTACGAGCGGCTGCTGACCGAGGCCCGTACCGCCTTCATCGAGCACGGCACGGACACCTCGCTGGAGGACATCGCCCGCCGCGCCGGTGTCGGCATCGGCACCCTGTACCGGCACTTCCCGCACCGTACGTCACTGATGGGCGCGGTGTTCCAGAGCGAGGTGGACGCGCTGCTCGCGCACGCCAGGGAGCTGGCCGACGCGCCGCAGCCGTGCCGTGCGCTGGTCGACTGGCTGCGCGCGATCATCGACCACGCCAGCACCTACCGCGGTCTGTCCCGCGCGCTGATGGCCGCTTCGGCTGACGACAGTTCGGGGATGGCGCGGTGCAGCGTGCCGATGCGCGAGGCGGGCGGCGCGCTGCTGGCCCGCGCGCAGCAGGCCGGAGCGGTGCGCCCGGACGTGAACATCGGGGATCTGATGCAGCTGACCAACGGCATCGCGCTGGCCGTCGAGGAGTCGCCGGACGACCCGAAGCTGGCCGACCGGCTGCTGACCCTCACCCTGAGCGGCCTCAAGGCCGACCGCCAGGAGCCGTAGCGGGACACCGCCGCGGGGGCCGGGACGCAGTCCGCCCCGGCCCCCGCGGCGGCTCAGCGGCGCCGGGGAGCCAGGTCCGCGACCCTGCTCTGCGCCTCGCTCAGGGACGCCGAGCGCAGCGGTGACGCGGGGGCGCCGCCCGGCGGATGGTTGCGCCGCTGCCCCGGCAGCGGCACCTCCCGCCGGGGGCTCCTGCGCTCCCCCGCGAGGCCGTCGGACCCCGGATGCACCACACCCTTTCCGGCGCCGCCGCTGCCGGCGACGGCGATCTGCACGCCTTGATCGGCGAGGGCCTGCAACTCCGTTGCCGCGCGGTCGTCGTGGGCCGGCGGCTCGTCCGTGACCAGGCGGGTGATCACCTCCGTCGGCACGGTCTGGAACATCGTGTCGGCACCGAGCTTGGTGTGATCCGCGAGCACCACCACCTCCCCCGCCGCCTGCACGAGCGCCCGGTCGACGCTCGCGGAGAGCATGTTGGACGTGGACAGGCCGCGCTCGGCGGTCAGTCCGCTGCCCGAGAGGAAGGCGCGGGACACCCGCAGTCCCTGGAGCGACTGTTCGGCACCGCTGCCGACCAGGGCGTAATTGGATCCGCGCAGGGTGCCGCCGGTCATCACGACCTCGACGCGGTTGGCATGGGCCAACGCCTGTGCGACCAGAAGGGAGTTGGTGACCACGGTCAGCCCCGGCACCCGCGCGAGCCGCCGGGCCAGCTCCTGGGTGGTGGTCCCGGCGCCGACGACGATGGCCTCGCCTTCCTGGACGAAGCCTGCGGCGAGGTCGGCGATGGCCGTCTTCTCCGCGGTCGATAGATGGGATTTCTGCGGCAGGCCGGACTCACGGGTGAACCCACCCGGCAGGACCGCACCGCCGTGCCGGCGGTCGAGGAGTCCTTCTGCCTCCAGCGCGCGTACGTCCCGGCGTACGGTCACTTCTGAGGTCTGGACGACACGGGCGAGCTCCCGGAGCGACACCGCTCCGTTCGCGCGCACCATTTCAAGGATCAATTGGCGACGTTCTGCAGCGAACACGAAACTGACAGTAATGCCAACGACCGTCTGTTTTCAGCAGGTTGCACCAATTAACGGAAATTGTTCACGCCGCGAACGACAAAGTGGTATGGGCCGAGCTTATGCGGAACCGACACCCGTCACCCGGCACGTGCGAGCCGCTCAGCCGCCCGCTCCTACTCGCTCGCCGTCTTACGTGTGTGCAGCTGGCGGGCGACCTCGGCGATCGAGCCGGACAGCGACGGGTACACGGTGAACGCACTCGCGATCTGCTCGACGGTCAGGTTGTTGTCGACCGCGATCGAGATCGGGTGAATCAGCTCGCTGGCCCGCGGCGAGACCACCACACCGCCGACGACGATGCCGGTGCCGGGACGGCAGAACAGCTTCACGAACCCGTCGCGGATGCCCTGCATCTTGGCGCGCGGGTTGCGCAGCAGCGGCAGCTTCACGACCCGGGCGTCGATCTTGCCGTTGTCGACGTCGGCCTGGGAGTAGCCGACGGTGGCGATCTCGGGGTCGGTGAAGACGTTCGCCGAGACCGTCTTGAGGTTCAGCGGCGTGACCGCGTCGCCCAGGAAGTGGTACATCCCGATCCGGCCCTGCATCGCGGCGACGGAGGCCAGCGCGAAGACGCCCGTGCAGTCGCCCGCCGCGTACACGCCGGGAGCGGTGGTGCGGGAGACCTTGTCGGTCCAGATGTGGCCGGACTCCTTGAGCTGGACGCCGGCCTCTTCCAGGCCGATGCCCTCGGTGTTGGGGATGGAGCCGACGGCGACCAGGCAGTGCGATCCGGAAATCGTCCGGCCGTCGGCCAGCGTCACCTCGACGCGGTCGCCGACCCGCTTGACCGCGGCGGCGCGCGAGCGGGCCATGACGTTCATCCCGCGGCGCCGGAAGACGTCCTCCAGGACGGCGGCGGCGTCCGGGTCCTCGCCCGGCAGCACCCGGTCACGCGAGGAGACGAGGGTGACCCGCGAGCCGAGCGCCTGGTAGGCACCGGCGAACTCGGCGCCGGTGACACCGGAGCCGACCACGATCAGCTCGTCGGGCAGCTCGTCCAGGTCGTAGACCTGCGTCCAGGTCAGGATCCGCTCGCCGTCCGGCAGCGCGTCCGGGATCTCGCGGGGGTGCGCGCCGGTGGCGATCAGCACCGCGTCCGCGGTCAGCGTCTCCTCGGAGCCGTCGGCCGCGGTGACCGTGACCCGCCGCGAACCGTCCGGCGACTGACCGGGCTCCAGCCGGCCGCGCCCCCGCATCACCCGGCCGCCGGCCCGCGTCACCGAAGCCGTGATGTCGTGCGACTGCGCCAGTGCCAGCCGCTTGACCCGTCGGTTCACCTTGCCGAGATCGACGCCGACCACCCGTGCGGGCCGCTCGGGATCCGGCGTGCCGTCCTCGACGATGATGCCGAGTTCCTCGTACGACGAATCGAAGGTCGTCATCACCTCGGCCGTCGCGATAAGAGTCTTCGACGGAACGCAGTCGGTCAGCACCGACGCCCCGCCCAGACCGTCGCAGTCGACGACGGTCACCTCCGCGCCGAGAGAGGCGCCCACCAGGGCCGCCTCGTATCCGCCGGGTCCGCCACCGATGATCACGATCCGAGTCACATACTCCATTGTCCCGCACGCCACCGCGCGCTTCCCGGCGGGGGGCCGGGCGCGGCACATACCCCGGTACGAACCCCCGTTACCACGAGCCGGACCCTCCGCTCCCGTACCCTCGGGACCATGTCGCTCTACGCCGCGTACGCCGGCAACCTCGACGCGCGGCTGATGTCCCGCCGCGCACCGCACTCGCCGCTGCGCGGCACCGGCTGGCTCAACGGCTGGCGGCTCACTTTCGGCGGCGAACAGATGGGCTGGGAAGGCGCGCTGGCGACCATCGTCGAGGCCCCCCGCTCCCAGCTCTTCGTGGCGCTCTACGACATCGCGCCGATGGACGAGGACTCCATGGACCGCTGGGAAGGCGTGGGCCTGGACATCTACCGCCGGATGCGGGTCCGCGTACACACCCTCGACGGCGACGAAGCCGCCTGGATCTACGTACTCAACGGCTACGAAGGCGGCCTCCCCTCGGCCCGCTACCTGGGCGAAATCGCCGACGCCGCCGAATCCGCAGGCGCCCCCCACGACTACGTCATGGAACTCCGCAAACGCCCTTGCTGAGCCCCGTCCCACCGCTGCACCAGCCACCTCGTCCCGGCCCGCCGGAGGCCGAGGCCCGAAGGGCGAGGTGCGGGGGCGGGGCCACGGCCCACCGCCTCCCTGGTCGGAACCCGCAAACGCGCCATTCCCACCCCGTATCCAGCACCATCTACGCGCGTAGGAGATTTCCCGCTACCCTCGTCCGCGTGAACGCATCTGTTACTTCGGACATCGCCCGCGACCCGCAGGGCGCCGCCGCCGACGCCGCCGCCCGCCTGCGCGACCTCACCGGCGCGGAGACCCACGACGTCGCCCTCGTCATGGGCTCCGGCTGGGCCCCCGCCGCCGAGGCCCTGGGCGCGCCCGAGCACGAGTTCCCGGTCACCGAGCTGCCCGGCTTCCCGCCCCCGGCCGTCGAAGGCCACGGCGGCAAGATCCGCTCGTACCGGATCGGCGAGAAGCGCGCGCTGGTCTTCCTGGGCCGTACCCACTACTACGAGGGCCGCGGTGTCGCCGCCGTCGCGCACGGCGTACGGACCGCCGTCGCCGCCGGCTGCAAGACCGTCGTGCTCACCAACGGGTGCGGCGGCCTGCGTGAGGGCATGCGCCCCGGCCAGCCGGTGCTCATCAGCGACCACATCAACCTCACCGCCACCTCCCCGATCGCCGGCGCGCACTTCGTCGACCTGACGGACCTGTACTCGCCGCGGCTGCGCGCGCTGTGCAAGGAGGTCGACGCGAGCCTGGAGGAGGGCGTCTACGTCCAGCTCCCCGGCCCGCACTACGAAACCCCCGCCGAGATCAAGATGATCCGCACCCTGGGCGGCGATCTGGTCGGCATGTCCACGGTGCTCGAAGCCATCGCCGCGCGCGAGGCCGGCGCCGAGGTGCTGGGCCTTTCCCTGGTCACGAACCTCGCCGCGGGCATGACCGGCGAGCCGCTCAACCACGAAGAGGTGCTCCAGGCCGGCCGCGACTCCGCGACCCGGATGGGCAGCCTGCTCGCCCAGGTGCTCGGCAAGCTCTGAGCCACGGGCCGCACGGCGGGCGGCGGGCGGCGCCGGGGGTGCGCGCCCGCGTCCGCCCCGCCCCCGGGCGGACGACAGGACTTCACGGACGCCCCCAGCGCCCCACCCGCATCCACCGTCAGGAGCATCACGTGGCTACCGATCCCGCGGAGCTGACCCGTCGCGCCCAGGCATGGCTGGCCGAGGACCCCGACCCGGAGACCCGGGACGAGCTGTCCCGGCTGATCGACGCGGGCGACCACACCGAGCTGGCCGCCCGCTTCGCCGGCACCCTCCAGTTCGGCACCGCAGGGCTGCGCGGTGAGCTGGGCGCGGGGCCGATGCGGATGAACCGCGCGGTGGTCATCCGCGCGGCGGCCGGGCTCGCCGCGTACCTGAAGGCCAAGGGCGACGGCGCGGGCCTCGTCGTCGTCGGCTACGACGCGCGCCACAAGAGCGCCGACTTCGCGCGCGACACGGCCGCCGTGATGGTCGGCGCCGGGCTGCGCGCCGCGGTACTGCCCCGTCCGCTGCCCACGCCCGTGCTCGCGTTCGCGATCAGGCACCTGGGTGCGGTGGCCGGCGTCGAGGTCACCGCAAGCCACAACCCGCCGCGCGACAACGGCTACAAGGTCTATCTCGGCGACGGCTCGCAGATCGTGCCGCCCGCCGACGGCGAGATCGCCGCCGAGATCGCAGCGGTGCGCTCACTGACCGACGTGCCGCGCCCCGAGGCCGGCTGGGAGACGCTCGGCGAGGACGTCCTGGCGGCGTACCTGGCGCGTACGGACGCGGTGCTGACCCCGGGCTCGCCGCGGGACACCCGGATCGTCTACACGCCGATGCACGGCGTCGGCCGGGACACCCTGCTGGCCGCCTTCGCCCGCGCCGGTTTCCCGGCCCCGAAGGTCGTCGCCGAACAGGCCGATCCCGACCCGGAGTTCCCGACCGTGGCCTTCCCCAACCCGGAGGAGCCCGGCGCGATGGACCTCGCGTTCGCCACCGCCCGCGCGGCCGGCCCCGGGAGTGTCGACATCGTCGTCGCCAACGACCCCGACGCGGACCGCTGCGCCGTCGCCGTACCGGCACCCGGCACCGACGACGGCTGGCGGATGCTGCGCGGCGACGAGGTCGGCGCGCTGCTCGCCGCGCACCTCGTCAGCAAGCGGGCCTCCGGCACCTTCGCCACCACCATCGTGTCGTCGTCGCTGCTGTCCCGGATCGCAGCCGCCTCCTCGCTCCCCTACGAGGAAACCCTGACCGGCTTCAAGTGGCTGGCCCGGGTGGACGGCCTGCGCTATGCATTCGAGGAGGCGCTGGGCTACTGCGTCGACCCGGAGGGCGTACGGGACAAGGACGGCATCACCGCCGCGCTGCTGATCACCGAACTGGCCGCCGAACTGAAGCAGTCGGGCCGCACCCTGACGGATCTGCTGGACGACCTCGCGGTGGAGTACGGCCTGCACGCGACCGACCAGCTGTCGGTGCGGGTCGAGGACCTGTCGCTGATCGCCGACGCCATGCGCCGGCTGCGCGAGGCGCCGCCCGCATCGCTGGCCGGCCTGTCCGTGCGCAGCGCCGAGGACCTGTCGCAGGGCACCGACGTGCTGCCGCCGACCGACGGGCTGCGGTATCACCTGGCCGGCTCGGCGGAGTCCGGCGTGGAGGCGGGCCGGGTGGTGGTCCGCCCGAGCGGCACCGAGCCGAAGATCAAGTGCTACCTGGAGATCGTGGTCCAGGTCGCCTCGGCTGCCGCCCTCCCGGAGGCCAGGAAGCAGGCCGCGGCGGCACTGACGGCCGTCAAGGCCGACCTGTCGGCGGCAGCCGGCATCTGACGGCACCCGGCGGCCGGCGGTCACAGGACGTCGGCCACCACAGGTCAGCCACCACAGAACGACAAGCGGGCCCCGTCGACGGGGCCCGCTTCTCTTCGCCTCGGGACGGCCGGCCCCGTAGGGCAACCCCGTAGGGAATCCGCGCCGCGGTATGGGACGCCCGCCCCCACCGCCCCTACACCGCCAGCATCACGATCAGCCCCACCGCGCCCACCACACACGGACCGATGAACCCGTAGGCCCACCGCACCACCGGCGCGCCCTTGGCGCTCTCGCGGTGCGCGGCGCGTTCCTTGATCTCGCGGAGTTCGTCCATCGTCTGGTCGGCCATCGCGCGCGGCACAGGACCGGCGTCGACGCGCGGTCCGAAGCGGCGGGGTGCGGCGCCGCGGGCGGCCTGCTTGCCGACCTTCTTGCGCTGCCGCAGTGAGACCGGCACCGCCCACAGCTGGTACTTGCCGTCGGCCGTGAACACCTCGCTGGTGAACGATGCCCGCAGGTCCTCCACCGCGCCCCAGGGCAGCGTGATCGTCCGGAACGGGTTGCGCACCAGCAGCCGGTCATCGCCCGCCTTCACCAGCGGCCGCAGCGTGTAGGCGGCCACCAGCGGCACGCCGAGCAGCAGGGCGAAGGCCGCCGTCAGCTTGGTGTGCGCGACGCCGCGCAGCAGCGCGTCGCCGCCGAGCCAGAGTCCGAGCAGGAGCAGCAGCACGCCGCCGACGAGGGCCGCCGGTGAGCGGTAGGTGCGCTCGGCGTATTTCTGCTGCGGCGTGGTGGAGGATTCCGGGCTCGTCATGCTGCCGATTCTGCCTGACCGTCCGGATGCCGGACATTGCGTTACGGCATCATTCGGGCACCGCGGCGGCGCCCGGCGCCCCCGTACGGGAGGGTGTCCCGGCCCCGCCGCCCGCCCGCGCGGGGACCGGATTCGGCCCACCGCGGGGGATGACAGGGCGCTACGCGCGTAGATATGCTCCCCTCGTGACCATGCCCATCACTGTTCCCGCATACGGCAAGGAAGCCGCGGGGCGTCTGGCGTCGATGGCGGACGTGACCGCCGACGACGGCGCGCTGCGCCGCTTCCTCCACGGCCTCCCCGGTGTCGACGCGGTCGGCCTCGAAGCCCGCGCCGCGACCCTCGGTACCCGCTCGATCAAGACCACGGCGAAGGCGTACGCCATCGACCTCGCCGTCTCGATGATCGACCTGACGACGCTCGAAGGAGCCGACACCCCCGGCAAGGTGCGGGCGCTGTGCGCCAAGGGCATCAACCCGGACCCCACCGACCGCACCGCCCCGAAGGTCGCGGCGATCTGCGTCTACCCCGACATGGTCGCGACGGCCAAGGAGGCGCTGGGCGACAGCGGCATCCACGTCGCGTCGGTCGCCACCGCGTTCCCCGCGGGGCGGGTCGCACTGCCGGTGAAGCTCGCCGACACCCGTGACGCGGTCGCGGCGGGCGCCGACGAGATCGACATGGTCATCGACCGCGGCGCCTTCCTCTCCGGCCGCTACCTCGCGGTCTTCGAGGAGATCAAGGCCGTCAAGGAGGCGTGCGCACGCCCCGACGGCAGTGCCGCGCACCTCAAGGTCATCTTCGAGACCGGCGAACTCCAGACGTACGACAACGTCCGCCGGGTCTCCTGGCTCGCGATGCTCGCGGGCGCCGACTTCATCAAGACGTCGACCGGCAAGGTCGCCGTCAACGCCACACCTCCGGTCACCCTCCTGATGCTGGAGGCGGTCCGCGACTTCCACGCGGCCACCGGCGTCCAGGTCGGCGTGAAGCCGGCCGGAGGCATCCGTACGACCAAGGACGCGATCAAGTACCTGGTCATGGTCAACGAAACGCTGGGCGCGCGCTGGCTGACCGCCGACTGGTTCCGCTTCGGCGCCTCCAGCCTGCTCAACGACCTGCTGATGCAGCGCCAGAAGCTCAGCACCGGCCGGTACTCCGGCCCCGACTACGTCACGGTGGACTGAGGCACCCATGACCTTCGATGGATCCATGACCTTCGATTACGCACCCGCCCCCGAGTCCCGCTCGGTCGTCGACATCGCGCCGTCCTACGGCCTGTTCATCGACGGCGAGTTCGCGCCGGGCGCCGACGGCAAGGTCTTCAAGACCGTCTCCCCGTCGTCCGAGGAAGTCCTTTCCGAGGTCGCCCAGGCAGGCGCCGACGACGTCGACCGCGCCGTGCGGGCCGCCCGCAAGGCGTTCGAGAAGTGGTCCGCGCTGCCGGGCGCCGAGCGGGCCAAGTACCTCTTCCGGATCGCCCGGATCATCCAGGAGCGCTCGCGCGAGCTGGCCGTCCTGGAGTCGCTGGACAACGGCAAGCCGATCCGCGAATCGCGCGACGCGGACCTCCCGCAGGTCGCCGCGCACTTCTTCTACTACGCGGGCTGGGCCGACAAGCTCGGCCACGCCGGCTTCGGCCCCGACCCCCGGCCGCTGGGCGTCGCGGGTCAGGTCATCCCCTGGAACTTCCCACTCCTCATGCTCGCGTGGAAGGTCGCGCCGGCGCTGGCGACGGGCAACACCGTCGTCCTCAAGCCCGCCGAGACCACCCCGCTCTCCGCGCTGTTCTTCGCGGACATCTGCCGCCAGGCGGGCCTGCCCAAGGGCGTCGTCAACATCCTTACGGGCGACGGCTCCACGGGCGCCGCGCTGGTGGCCCACCCTGACGTCGCCAAGGTCGCCTTCACCGGTTCCACCGAGGTCGGCAAGGCCATCGCCCGCACGGTCGCGGGCACCGACAAGAAGGTGACGCTCGAACTGGGCGGCAAGGCGGCGAACATCGTCTTCGACGACGCCCCCGTCGACCAGGCCGTCGAGGGCATCGTCAACGGCATCTTCTTCAACCAGGGACACGTCTGCTGCGCGGGCTCCCGGCTGCTGGTCCAGGAATCGGTCGCCGATGAGGTCCTCGACGCACTCAAGCGCCGGATGCAGACGCTGCGGGTCGGCGACCCGCTGGACAAGAACACCGACATCGGCGCCATCAACTCCGCCGAGCAGCTGGCCCGGATCACGGCGCTGGTCGAGGCGGGCGAGGCCGAGGGCGCCGAGCGCTGGGCGCCGGACTGCGCACTCCCGGGCTCCGGCTACTGGTTCGCGCCGACCCTCTTCACCGGCGTCACCCAGGCGCACCGCATCGCCCGCGAAGAGATCTTCGGCCCGGTCCTGTCCGTGCTGACCTTCCGCACGCCGGAAGAGGCGGTCGCCAAGGCCAACAACACCCCCTACGGCCTCTCCGCCGGTATCTGGACGGAGAAGGGCTCCCGGATGCTGTGGATGGCGAGCAAGCTGCGGGCCGGCGTCATCTGGTCCAACACGTTCAACAAGTTCGACCCGACGTCGCCGTTCGGCGGCTACAAGGAGTCGGGCCACGGCCGCGAGGGCGGCCGGCACGGTCTGGAGGCGTACCTGAATGTCTGACCGACTCTCCGTCTTCAAGACCTACAAGCTGTACGTCGGGGGCAAGTTCCCCCGGTCCGAGAGCGGGCGGGTGTACGAGGTGACCGACTCCAAGGGCAACTGGCTCGCCAACGCGCCGCTGTCCTCCCGCAAGGACGCGCGGGACGCCGTCGTCGCGGCCCGCAAGGCGTTCGGCGGCTGGTCGGGCGCCACGGCGTACAACCGCGGCCAGATCCTCTACCGCGTCGCCGAGATGCTGGAGGGCCGCCGCGAGCAGTTCACGGCGGAGGTGGCCGCCGCCGAGGGGCTGTCGAAGCCGAAGGCGGCGGCGCAGGTCGAGGCCGCGGTTGACCGCTGGGTCTGGTACGCGGGCTGGTCCGACAAGGCCGCCCAGATCGCCGGCTCGGCGAACCCGGTCGCCGGCCCGTACTTCAACCTCTCCTCGCCCGAACCGACCGGCGTGGTCGCGGTCCTGGCCCCGCAGGACTCGTCCTTCCTGGGCCTGGTCTCGGTGATCGCCCCGGCCGTCGTCACCGGCAACACCGTGGTCGTCACGGCGTCGGAGAACTCCCCGCTCCCGGCTCTGTCGCTGGGCGAGGTGCTGGCCACGTCCGACCTGCCCGGCGGCGTCGTCAACGTCCTCTCCGGCCGTACGGCCGAGATCGCGGCTCCGCTCGCCGCCCATCAGGACGTCAACGCCATCGACCTGACGGGCGCGGACGCCGAGTTGGCGAAGGACCTTGAGGTCGCCGCGGCCGACAACCTCAAGCGCGTGCTGCGGCCCGGCCCGGTGGACTGGACCGCCGACCCCGGCACCGGCCGTCTCCTCTCCTTCCTGGAGACGAAGACGGTCTGGCACCCCATGGGTGTCTGAGCCCGTTCCGGCGGCAGCTGACCCACTGTGCGGGGCCTCACCTTGTGGTGGGGCCCCGCACGGGTTTGCGAGTTCTTGACTACCACCGGTCAAGAACGTGAGAGACCACCGGATCGGGGGAGATCCGTGGCGGACCAATTCACCGCTGCCCAGGACGCCTTGCACACGTTCGCCAGGTCTTCGGACGAGCGGGCGGAGAAACTGCGCGCGCTGCGCAGCAGTCTCGGCGCGCACAAGGTGGCCCGCGAGGCGTTCGGCAAGCTGCCGGAAGCGGACGGGATCAGCAAGGACTACGAGGAGCGCCAGGAGGACGTGGGCAGCGCACTCGGGGCGGTCGCCAGGCCGCTGGGGGCGGTGAGCAACAACCGCCTCGTCAGCGGGCTGGCACAGCATCGCGGGCCGTTTTCTCGTCGACCTGACCAACGCCGGTGGCACGCCCCGGCGTCAGGCGATGACCGACCGCCGGCTGATCCTGCTGGTGGACCGCAACACCAGCTGGCGGAACACCACTCCGCAGTGGGATCTGGGGGTGGCGGTGCCGCGTACGGACATCGCCCGGGTGACCGCGCATCCGAAGGCCGTCGGCGGCCGTGGCCGGTTCGACGTCGGGTTCACCGACGGTTCATGGATCGCCCTGGGCAGCGCGGTACGCAAGCACATGGAGGCGTTCGTCGCCGCCTGCCACCAAGGAGCCTGAGCCGGACGGGACATGACCGTGCCGCACCGGGCCGTACGTCTCTCACGCACGGCCGGGGCGGCCGCCCTCACCCCGGCAGGATCCGGGTGACCTTGCCGACCAGCGGGAGGTCCTTGAGGGCGCCGCCCCGGGAGAGGGTGCCGGTGAGGAGTTCGGTGCCGACCGGCTTGAAGTCGGCGACCTGGGTGCCGACGCCGTTGGTCAGCGGGTCGACCGGGGTCTTGGCCAGCGGATTCAGCTGAAGGTTCCTGACCGGGTTGACGGCGCCCCCCAGGGAGGTCGTCAGCGCGCCGGACAGCGCCGAAGCGGTGGCGTTGGTGTCGGCCGACGACACCGGGACCACCTCGGCGTGTGCCGTGCCGCCTGCCGCGAGCGCGGCACCCGCAGCGGAGACCGTGAGCCCGGCGCGCAGGAGCGAACGCGGGATGCGGCTGGGCTTGGGACGTGCGTGCGAGGCCATGTACTGCCACCTGCCTGTGAGATTGAGAGTTCCCCCGGGGCGGTCCCTGCTACGGGGAGCGGAGCCCGTCCGGGTAATCGGTCGACTGCACAGAGTAGTTGAGCCGGAGTGTGCGATCCAGCGCGTGCACGAGGGATGGCCCGGACGGCTCCATGCGCGACAATGGGTGCCCGTGAGCCTCCAGTCCCCCGCCCGGCCGCCCGCCGCCCGCGTCGTCCTGCTGACCGGCCCGTCCGGCTCCGGCAAGTCGTCCCTCGCCGCCCGCACCGGCCTCCCCGTGCTCAACCTCGACGACTTCTACAAGGAGGCCACGGACCCGGGCCTGCCACAGCTGCCGGACGGCGGCGGCGCGGACTGGGACTCGCCGCTCTCCTGGGACGCGGGCGCCGCCACCGACGCCATCGACGCGCTGTGCCACGGCGGGCGCAGCACGGTGCCGGTGTACGACATCGCGGCCAGCGCCCGGGTCGGCGCGTCGGTCCTGGAGACCGGCGGGGCGCCGCTGTTCATCGCGGAGGGCATCTTCGCGGCCGACGTCATCACGCACTGCCGGGACGCCGGGCTGCTGGCCGACGCGCTGTGCCTGTGCGGCAGCCCCGTCACGACCTTCCGCCGCCGGCTGCTGCGCGATCTGCGCGAGGGTCGCAAGCCGGCGCCGTACCTGGTCCGTCGTGGCCTGCGCCTGCTGCGCGCCGAACGGTCCGTGGTGGCCCGGCAGTCCGCCCTCGGCGCGCATCCCTGTGCCGGCCCCGAGGCACTGGCCCGGATATCCGCGGCCCGGACGGCAAAACCGGTGGCGGCGGGTGCCGCCTCCACGGTGCCCAGCTGCGGCGGCGAACCGGGGGCGGCCCCGTAGGCTCCTGAGTTCCGGTGCCCCGGTCCCGGCGGACGGGGCGGGAGCGCGAGGACGACGAGGGGACGCAGACCATGCCGAGGACCGCACAGCACGCCTACCGCACGCACGTCGCCTGGACCGGCAACACCGGTTCGGGCACCGGCACCTACCGCGCGTACGGCCGCGACCACGAAGTGACCGCCGAAGGCCCGCCGCCGCTGCCCGGCACCGCCGACCCCGCCTTCCGTGGCACCACGGACCGCTGGAACCCCGAACAGCTGCTGCTCGCCTCGCTCGCCCAGTGCCACATGCTGAGCTATCTCGCGCTGTGCGCGCTGGGCGGCGTGGTGGTCACGGCGTACGAGGACACGGCGGACGGCACGATGACGGAGGACGGCGCCGGCGGGGGCAGGTTCACCGAAGTGGTGCTGCGGCCGCGGGTCGAGGTGGCGTCGGCACAGATGCGGGAGCGGGCACTCGCGCTGCACGGCACGGCGCACGAGAAGTGCTTCATCGCGAACTCGGTCAGCTTCCCGGTACTGCACGAGCCGGTGGTGACGGCGCCGCAGGAGTCCTGAACGTCCCGTCCTGCGACGAGGGCAGGACGGACGCAGGGACAGTCATGCAGAAGCGGGTCCGGACAGCCCCCCGGCTGCCGGACCCGCTTCGATTCCCCTGTACTCCCCCGTACTTCCCCCGTATCCCTTTTCCCCTCGGGCTCTTCCCCCGTCCTTCAGGCCACCAGCTCGCCGAAGGACTCCTCCTCGTCACGGCCGAAGCTGAGGACCTCGTCCTCGCGCAGCCGGCGCAGCGAGCGCCAGATGCTGGACTTCACCGTGCCGACACTGATGTTCAGAATGTCCGCGATCTCCGGATCCGTACGGCCTTCGTAGTAGCGCAGGACGAGCATCGTGCGCTGCGGCTCGGGGAGCCGGGCCAGTGCCTGCCACAGCACGGCGCGCAGTTCCGTACCGCGCATCGCGTCCACGTCGGCCGCCGTCTCCGGCAGTTCCTCGGTCGGGTATTCGTTGAGCTTGCGCCGGCGCCAGGCGCTGATGTGCAGGTTGGTCATCGTGCGCCGCAGGTAGCCGCCCAGCGCCGCCTTGTCGCTGATCCGGTCCCAGGCGCGGTAGGTCGAGAACAGTGCGCTCTGCAGCAGGTCCTCGGCCTCGTAACGGTCGCCGGTCAGGTGGTAGGCGGTGGCGTAGAGGGAGGCGCGGCGCTCCTGGACGTAGGCGGTGAAGGCCGCTTCGGCCTCCGGCGTCTTCGACCTGCCCTCCCCGTAAGGGACCGCCCCGGTGTTCCCCTGGTTTCCCCTGGCGGCCTCGTCGTGCCCCCCGTCGGCGGCGGATGCCCCGTGGCATCCGTTCGCCGGAGCGTCGACGGCCACCATGTACGGCGGCCGTTGACGCCCGGTGCCGCGAGCGCACCCCCGTAGGCTCACGGCACCGGACTTCTCAGCGGCTCGTGTCACGTCGTGGAGACGCGTGATTACTGCGCTGGTGGTGGTTCCGTGCAGTGTGTTCATCTCGCGCCCCCCGTCGGTAGAGCCTGGTCTCCCGGCTGTTCCGGGTGGTGATCCCTCCCGGTGCCAAGAACATTGCCAACCCAGTTTCATCGCGTTGTCCGCCGACTGTCACAGCCCTGTCACAGGGGACGGAGAGACGCGAGGAACCGGCGGTGCGCGTGAGATGCACGGGGGGAGGGGGCCCCACCGGTCGATGCGGCGGCGCCCCATGGGCCAGAATGGCTGCTGTGCCTTTCCTGTTGCTGATCGAGGACGACGACGCCATCCGCACGGCTCTCGAACTCTCGCTGTCGCGCCAAGGTCATCGTGTGGTGACCGCGGCGACGGGCGAGGACGGCCTGAAGCTGCTGCGTGAGCAGCGCCCTGACCTGATCGTGCTGGATGTGATGCTGCCGGGCATCGACGGTTTCGAGGTGTGCCGGCGGATCAGGCGTACGGACCAACTGCCCATCATCCTGCTCACCGCGCGCAACGACGACATCGATGTCGTGGTGGGCCTGGAGTCAGGAGCGGACGACTATGTCGTCAAGCCGGTCCAGGGACGGGTGTTGGACGCCCGGATCCGGGCCGTGCTGCGCCGCGGCGAACGCGAGTCCAGCGACTCCGCGACCTTCGGCTCACTGGTGATCGACCGTTCGGCGATGACGGTCACCAAGAACGGCGAGGACCTGCAACTGACGCCCACCGAACTGCGGTTGCTGCTGGAGCTGAGCCGCCGACCGGGACAGGCCCTGTCCCGGCAGCAGTTGCTGCGGCTGGTGTGGGAGCACGACTATCTCGGCGACTCGCGCCTGGTGGACGCCTGCGTGCAGCGGCTGCGCGCCAAGGTGGAGGACGTACCGTCATCGCCGACCCTGATCCGCACGGTCCGCGGCGTCGGCTACCGGCTGGACACCCCGCAGTGACCGACCGCTCATCCGGGAACGGCAGCGGCAGAACGCAGGGCGGGGCGGCGGAGACGGGCAACGGCCCGCGCACCGCGGCGGACGCGGACCGCCCGGCGGGCGCCACCCGCGACAAGACAAGGCCGCTGCTGCGGGCCCTGCGCCGGGCCTCGGGGCTGCTGCGCTGGACGAGCCTGCGGGTGCGCCTGGTGTTCGTCTTCGCCCTGGTCGCACTGACCGCCGCGGTCTCCGCTTCCGGCATCGCGTACTGGCTCAACCGCAACACCGTCCTCGACCGCACCCAGAACGCCGTGCTCAAGGACTTCCGCAAGGCCCTGGACGAGCGCGCCGGTTCGCTGCCGCTGCGCCCGCGGTGCGCCGAACTCCAGGACGCCGCACGGCAGATGGCGGCCGGGCCGCAGAACTACACCGTGCTGCTGATCGGGGTGGACTCCGAGGGCAAGGACTGCGCGGCCACCACCGACAAGAACCTGCTGACGCTCAAGACCGTGCCGGCGTCGCTGCGCAAGGCCGTCGACACCGTGCGCCCGGTGGACGACGCGAACCGCTACCCGCACCACCTGTACTGGCAGCGCAGGGAAGCCGATGACACCCCGTACCTGGTGGCCGGCGCGAAGGTGATCGGCGGCGGCCCGACCGGCTACATGATGAAGTCGCTGGCCACCGAGCGGCAGGACCTCAACTCGCTGGCCTGGTCGCTGGGCATCGCCACCGCGCTGGCACTGGTCGGCTCCGCGCTGCTGGCGCAGGCGGCCGCGACCACCGTCCTGCGGCCCGTACAGCGCCTGGGCCACGCGGCACGGCAACTCGGCGAGGGCCGCCTCGAAACCCGGCTGCGGGTCACCGGAACGGATGAACTCGCCGACCTGTCACGAACGTTCAACCGCACGGCGGAACAGGTCGAGCAGCGGGTGCAGGAACTGAGCGCCCGCGAGGAGTCCTCGCGGCGGTTCGTCGCCGACATGTCGCACGAACTGCGGACACCGCTGACGGCGATCACCGCGGTCTCGGAGGTGCTGGAGGAGGAGGCCGACTCCCTCGACCCGATGATCGCGCCCGCCGTGCAGCTGGTGGTCAGCGAGACGCGGCGGCTGAACGACCTCGTGGAGAACCTGATGGAGGTCACCCGCTTCGACGCCGGGACCGCCCGCCTGGTCCTGGACGACGTCGACGTCGCCGACCAGGTCACCGCCTGCATCGACGCGCGCGCCTGGCTGGACGCCGTCGAACTGGACGCCGAGCGCGGCATCGTCGCCCATCTCGACCCGCGGCGCCTGGACGTCGTCCTCGCGAACCTCATCGGCAACGCGCTCAAGCACGGCGGATCGCCGGTACGGGTGTCCGTACGCACCGAGGACGCGCCGGTGACCGGCCCGGACGGAGCGGGCCGTACGGGCAGCTCCGCCGTGCCGCCCGCCTCCCAGGGCAGCCAGGACACGGCCCCGGCGGACGCGCCGCAGCACCCGGAGGGCGGAAGCCGGGCGGGCGGCTCCCTGGTGATCCAGGTACGCGACCACGGACCCGGCATCCCGGAGAACGTGCTGCCGCACGTCTTCGACCGCTTCTACAAGGCGAGCGCGTCCCGGCCGCGGTCCACCGGCAGCGGCCTCGGCCTGTCGATCGCCCTGGAGAACGCGCACATCCACGGCGGCGAGATCATCGCCGCCAACCTGCCCGAGGGCGGCGCGGTCTTCACCCTGCGCCTCCCGATGGACGCCTCCCCGCTGGTCGAGAGCGGCGGGCCGAGAGACGGCAGCGGCAACACCCAGAACCGGGCCGCCCTCCGCAGCACCGGACCCGGCACCGACGGCACAGGCGGCGCCGCCGGACGGGACAACGGATCCGGCGCGGACGGCGCGGGAACGGGGAACGGACGATGAGGCATGACCCACCGGGTGGGGACGGGCGCGAACAGGCGGGCCGGGAACGGGTGCTGGAACGGGGCCATGGGAACGCCTGGCGGCGCGGCGCTTCCGTCGTGGTACTGGCGGGCGCCCTGGCCCTCACCGTGGCCGGCTGCGGCATCCGGGGCACCTCCGTGCCGGTGGACGCCGGCGGGGCGCCGGCCCGGGTGAGCTGCAAGGTCGCCGACGGCGGCAAGGCACAGGACCGCCCCGACGACGTCAGGACCGCCGTCTACATGGTGTGCAGCTCGGCGCTGATACCCGTACAGCGCGCCGTGGCACGCACCACGGCCGCCCCAACCGGAACGGAACGCCTGCGGGCCGCCCGCACCCTCCTGGGCGCCCTGCAGAAGACGCCGACACCCGCCGAGGAGGAGGCCGGTTTCAGCACCGCGGTCCCCGAGGACCTGAAGATCGCCGGCCCGCGCGCCGGCGACCCCGCGGACACCCTGCGGCTGAGCACCAGCCCCGACGACCTGCCCTCGTTCGCCCTGGCACAACTGGCCTGCACCTACGGGGCGGCCCCGGCACTCGGCCGCACCCACACGGCGGTACTCGGCGGCCCGGACGACGACGCACCACGGCGCTATCCCTGCTCGACCGAGGTACTCATCCACCCGGACACAGCGCAGAACGGGGACTGGGGGGTTGCGGTGCCGGGGAAAGGCGGGCCCCGGTGAGCGGCGCCGCCCGCCGGGCCACGGCCGTCGCCACCACCAGCCGTAGCCAGGCCACGGGCATCTCCACCCGCCCGGCCGGGGCCATCCCCAGCCGCCCTCCCCCACCGGCCAAGTCGGGCGCAACAGGGCGGAACCGTAGCCGCCGCTACCGGCGTCCTGGCCTGTGTGCAGCGTCATGGCCCCGGCGATACCGTCACCTTCCGTATGCGCACCACCGGACTTCTCCTCCTTGTGGTGCATCTGCTGACCGTCGGCTGGCTGACGCTGCGGCCCCGTACGGTGCCGTGGGTTCCGGCGGCGAATGTCAAGCCGCTGGCGTCGATCACCGCCGAGCTGGCGCACGGGCCGTGGGCGGCGTTGCACAATCTGGGCGGCTCGATGCTGCTGCTGGCACCGCTGGGTGTGCTGCTCCCCCTGGCGGCCGGGCGTCTGAACGTTTCCCCGCTGGTGTCGCTGACCCGCACGGTGTTCGCCGGGGCGATGATCGCGCTGTCCATCGAGGTGCTGCAGAGCGCGGTGCCAGGACAGGTCCCGGACATCGACACGGTGCTGCTGAACACGGCGGGTGTGGCCCTCGCGCACCTCGCGGTGGTCCCGCGGGCGCGGGCCGGGCTCCGCCGCCGGAAGGAGGATTGTCAGGGTGCGACCCCGACAATCCCCAGGGTCGGTCTAGCCCCGCAGGCCGATGTTCTCGCCGCTTACCGGACCTACCTTTGAGATATCGGGCAATCGCCCCTCGGCATCGAAAAGGAGTAGTCCTCATGGCCGCCGCACTGGTCCGCCCCCACAACAACCGAATGATCGCCGGAGTGTGCGCGGGTCTGGCCCGTCGCTTCGGTACGACGCCGGCCACGATGCGCGTGATATTCGTGCTCTCCTGCCTGCTCCCGGGCCCGCAGTTCCTGGTCTACCTGGCCCTGTGGGTGCTGCTCCCGTCCGAGAAGGGCGCCGCGGCCGCCTGGTAGCGGCCCGCCGTTTTCTCCCTTGGCACGGCAACGCCCCGGCCCGTACGCAGCTCTCGCGTACGGGCCGGGGCGCGGTCCTGGGTGCTCAGCCGAGCGGGAGGGCCTTGGCGACGAGGCTCGTGGGCAGGCCGCCCAGCAGCTTGTTGCCCTTGCTGTTGGCGTTGACGCCGTCGGGAGTGGGCCGGCCCTGGGTGGTGTCGGTGACGGTCTTGGCGGTCTGCTCGACGGGCAGATTGCGCAGGACGCCGGTGGCGCCGCCCGCGTCGACCGCCGGGGCCGCGGCCGCGGTGCCCGCTGCCGCGGCGGCGAAGGCGACGCCGAGCGCCGCGGCACCGAGAGTCCTGATGGTTCCCTGCTTCATGGCAATACGTCCTCATGATGGGGTTCTGACCGGCACTGCAACCTAGTGACGTGATCGGCGCCGCCGCAAACATCCCCGGACACGGAAATACGGCCGGTGGACGAGCCGCCGGCCGTATTCCGTGAATCCTTCGCATACGCCTTATGCGGGGCCAGAACCCGTGGTTGCGGAGGGAGTTGAGCCGGTCTGCGGGAACAGCCATTCGGAGCGCAGGGTGGCGTATCCGGGCTTGATCACGTCGTTGATCATGGCCAGTCGTTCATCGAAAGGAATGAACGCTGATTTCATCGCATTGACTGTGAACCACTGCATGTCATCGAGCGTGTAGCGGAATGTCTTGACCAGGTGCGCGAATTCGCGGGACATCGTCGTGCCGCTCATCAGCCGGTTGTCGGTGTTGACCGTCAGCCGGAACTGGAGCCGCCGCAGCAGCCCGATGGGGTGCTCCGCGTACGAAGGGGCGGCGCCGGTCTGGAGGTTGGAGCTGGGGCACATCTCCAGCGGGATGCGCTTGTCGCGCACGTAGGAGGCGAGCCGGCCGAGCTTCACCTCGCCGTCGTCACTCACCTCGATGTCGTCGATGATCCGGACGCCGTGGCCGAGCCGGTCGGCGCCGCACCACTGGAGCGCCTGCCAGATGGACGGCAGGCCGAACGCCTCGCCCGCGTGGATGGTGAAGTGGTTGTTCTCGCGCTTGAGGTACTCGAAGGCGTCGAGGTGGCGGGTGGGCGGGTAGCCGGCCTCGGCGCCCGCGATGTCGAAGCCGACGACGCCGAAGTCGCGGTAGCGGTTGGCGAGTTCGGCGATCTCCAGGGCGCGGGCCGCGTGCCGCATGGCGGTCAGCAGGGAGCCGACACGGATGCGGTGACCGTTGGCGCGGGCCCGCCGTTCACCTTCGCGGAAGCCGTCGTTGACGGCCTCGACGACCTCTTCGAGGGTGAGCCCCTTCTCCAGGTGCTGCTCGGGCGCGTACCGGATCTCCGCGTAGACGACGCCGTCGGCGGCCAGGTCCTCGGCGCACTCGGCGGCCACCCGGGCCAGCGCGTCGCGGGTCTGCATGACGGCACAGGTGTGCGCGAAGGTCTCCAGATAGCGCTCCAGCGAACCGGAGTCGGCGGCCTCACGGAACCAGGTCCCGAGCTTTTCCGGGTCGGATTCCGGCAGTCCGCCGTAGCCGTTGGCGCGGGCCAACTCGACGATCGTGCCGGGGCGCAGCCCGCCGTCGAGGTGATCGTGCAGCAGCACCTTGGGCGCGCGGGCGATCTGTTCACTGGTCGGGAGGGTGATGGTCTCGCTCGTCATCTCGGCACTCTAGTCCCTACGCGCGTAGATCTCACCGAACGATACGTAACAGTGACCCGTCCACGGGGTGGCCCGCACCCCATGATCTGCCATCGTTCTGGTCATGGCTCAGCAAGCGCTGCCGGAGCGGGACGCCCGGCTGGGAAAACCGCTGGGATTGTCCGGTGACGAGGGGGCGCGGACCGCGCTCCGGTGGAAGGGTGGCGGGCGGGTGCCCGGCCGCGCGGTGAGCGGGGTCGCGCTGCTCCTGCCGGGCGGGGAGGCGAGCGGCGTCCGGCGTCCTTCGCCGGTTCCGGCGCTGGCGGTCCGGCCGCTCGCGGCCAAGCTGGCGAAGGTGGGCCGCCCCGAGGGTCTTGCCGCCCATGTCGTCCACTACCGCTGCCGCGGCTGGAACGGCGCGGCCGCCCATCCGGCGGAGGACGCCGCCTGGGCGGTGGCGGAGGTCGTCCGCCGCTACGGCGATGTGCCGGTCTGCCTGGTCGGTACGGGCATGGGCGCGCGGGCCGCGCTGCACGCCGCGGGGCACCCGGCCGTCAACTCCGTGCTGGGGATCGCCCCGTGGCTGCCGGAGCCCGGCGACGAGCCCGGGGATCTTGAGCCGGTGAAGCAGCTCGTGGGCCGTCATGTGCTGCTGGTGCACGGCACGAACGACGAGCGCACCGACCCCGACCTGTCCTACCGCTTCGCCGAGCGCGCCAAGAAGATCAACCGCGACACCTGCCGCTTCGAGGTGCACTCCGACGGCCATTCCCTCTTCCAGCACCGCGCCGAAGTCCACGCGCTGGCCGCCGACTTCATGCTGGGCTCACTGTTCGCCCGGGACTTCGCCCGACCCGTGAAGGACGCCCTGGCCGCGCCGCCGCCCCTGGGCCTGCGCATGCCGCTCGCCTCCGGCTTCGGCAAGTCACTGCGGCACTGACCGAGCGATTCGGCATGCGATGCGGAGCCGCCTCAAGCAGATGCCGCCGCGGGCGAGTGGGAGCAGGCGAGGGCGGGGGGGCGGCGCGCATCTCGTAGCGGGTCCTGACCGGACTTCACGACCGGGTGCCGCCGGCGCGCACGGCCCGTCGCGAAGCGGACGGCCCCCGCTCGTCCACCGTGGGGGTGGGGACGGGGCGGGGGCCTGCGGCAGCGCACGCGGTGCGCGCTCGGTGCCGGGGGTGCTGCCTGCTCAGTGGGCGAAGCCCCAGTCGAGCATCTTGGTGGCGTCGTCGAAGCGGCCCTTGTCGTCCTTGAGGATCGCGCCGACCAGGGTGCGGTTGTCCCGCTTGGCGGCGAAGACGAGGCAGTAGCCGTCCTCCGGGCCGCTGCCGGTCTTGATGCCCAGGGCACCGTCGTAGCTGCCCAGCAGCTCGTTGGTGTTGTTCCAGGTGTAGTACCGGGTGTGACCGTTGGCGGCCGGGGCCTCGGTCTTGAACTGCTTGTTCTTCACGACGTCGGCGAACACCGGCTGCAGCATCGCGCGCTGGCCGAGCTTGGCCAGGTCGCGGGCGGTGCTGTGGTTGTTGCCGTGCGAGATGCCGTCGTAGGTGTCGAAGTGCGTGCCGGTCATGCCCAGTTGCTGCGCCTCGGCGTTCATCTGGTTCACGAAGTCGGCGATCCGCGCGTCCTCGGTGTCGCCGGTGCCGAAGTTGTCGGCCAGGGCCCGCGCGGCGTCCGCACCGGACGGGATCAGCATGGCGTGCAGCATCTGCCTGACGGTCAGCTTGTCGCCGGTCTGGAGGTCGGCGGTGCTGCCGCCGACCTTCTGGACGTAGTCCCGGTACTCCTGCTTCACCGCGATCTGATGGTCCAGCCACTCCGGGTGCTTGAGCACCACCAGGGCGGTCATGATCTTGGTGGTGCTGGCCATCGGCACGCTCTCGTCGGCCTTGGCCCCGCCCCACATCTCCCGCTCCTGGCTGCCGTCGCGGGCGTCCAGCAGGAAGGCGTGGTCGGCGTTGATCTGGGGAGCGGCCTGGTCCTTCAGGTCCTGCGTGTCGGCGGCCTTGTCCTTGGCGGCGTGCTGCGCCGCCTGGGGCTGCTGCTGCGCGTCCTGGTCCTGGCCTGCCGGGGTGGTGGCCTCGCTGCCCTGCCGGCCGTTCTCGTCGGCGGAGTGCGTGGCACCGGGCGTGGCCGCTTCGGCGAGGCCGCCGGCGGTGATCGGCAGAGCGGCCCCGACAAGCGCGACCATCGCGATCCGGACTCCGGTGCGGTGTATCCGATTGGGGCGGGCGTGGGAACCCATGGGTGTCTCTCCTCCCGGCGCAGGGGCGCCGGTATGTAGTGGAAACTCGGTTTATACCGAACCTACTTGTGTGATGACAGCGACTGTCAACCTGGCTATGTCATAGCCACGTAACGGAGTTCGCCCCTGTGGAGAAGTTGTGCAGGTGACCAGTGGGGCCTGTGAGGTTACTCGCGCACGGTGCCCGGCCGACTCCTCTGGGGCACCGGAGCCGTGCCGGTGCCCGTCATCCGGCACCGGACGCCAACTCCCCCGCATCCGACCCGTTTTGCTGGTCCGGGCACCCGATGCGCCCCGCATCGTGCCCGGTTCTGCCCGACCGCGGCGCCGACGGCACGGTGAGCAAGGGGTGTCGCCGACCTCCCCCTTCACCGCGGCAGCAGCACTCCCCGCCGCCCCAGCAGGAACTTCTTGAACGCGGCCACCGGGGGTGTGTCCTGGTGGCCGTCCAGCCAGGCGACGCCGATCTCGCGGACCGCGCGGGGTGCGGTCACGGTCAGTTCGGCGACACCGGGCCTGGGGACCGCGGGCGGCGGCAGCAGTGCCACGCCGAGGCCGGCGGCGACCAGGCCGCGCAGCGTCTCCGCCTCCTCCCCCTCGAACGCGATGCGCGGCGTGAACCCGGCCTCGGCGCACAGCGCATCGGTGATCCGGCGCAGCCCGTAGCCCGGTTCGAGGGTGACGAACAGTTCGCCGGACGCCTCGGCCAGCCGGATCCGCTTGCGCCGGGCGAGCGGATGGTCGTCGGGGACGACGAGGCGCAGCTTCTGTTCGTCGAGGCGGCGGGCGACCAGGTCGGGGTAGTCGGGGACCGGCGAGGTCAGGCACAGGTCGAGGTCGCCGGCCCGCAGCCGTTCGATCATCGCCTCGCCGTAGTTCTGTACGAGCTGGAAGCGGACCCTGGGGTGGTCGGCGCGGAAGGTGCGGATGAGGCCGGGGACGGTTTCGGAACCGAGGGTGTGCAGGAAGCCGAAGGCGACCTTGCCCGCCGCGGGGTCGGCGTCGGCGCGTACGGATTCGGTGGCGCGTTCCAGGTCGGCGAGTGCCTTCTCGGTCCAGGCGCGGAAGGCGCGGCCCGCCGGGGTGAGCGAGAGGGTGCGGCCGTGCCGGGCGAAGAGGGCGACGCCGAGGTCGTCTTCGAGGCGGACGAGGGCGCGGCTGAGGGTGGGCTGCGGCATGCCGAGTTCGTGTGCGGCGCGGGTGACGTGCTCGTGCCGGGCGACAGCGGTGAACTGGGCCAACCGGGGCGCGAGGGCCAACGCCCAGGAGTCGGCCCCCACTTCCGCGGTCTCGGCGACCTCCGCCGCCCGATGCGCCCCGCGGCCCCCTCGCGTACCGTCCTTTCCCACCTGCTGTTTCCTTCCCAGGATGTCTTTTCTCTTGCCATCTTGTGACACAGGCGCGCCTGAACTGCGGTCATGCGCCACGGCATCGATTATGGCGTTTCCATGCATTGGACGCATAAAACCTGTGTGTCTACCTTCGAACCATGCCTCCCGCTGATACCGGGGCGTCCGCCACCCTTCCCGCGGTCGCCTCCTCCCCGTCCTTCGCCGACACCGCCGCCGACCCCGACACGGCGAAACTGCACCCCGGCGGCCCCGGCTACCGCCGGATGAGCTTCGCCCTCTTCGCCGCCGGCCTGGCCACCTTCGCGCTCCTCTACTCGACGCAGGCGCTGCTGCCCGCCATCTCGGCCGACCTGCACGTACCGGCCGACCAGGCGAGCTGGACGGTGTCGGGCGCCACCTTCGGACTGGCGCTCGCGGTGATCCCGCTCAGCGCGCTCTCCGAACGCTTCGGCCGCCGCACGATGATGACCGCCTCGCTCTCGGTCGCCGCGCTGATCGCCATGGCGGTGCCGTTCGCGCCGTCACTGGGCTGGCTGATCGCGCTGCGCGTCGTCCAGGGCGTGGCACTGGCCGGTCTCCCGGCGTCGGCGATGGCCTTCCTCGCGGAAGAGGTGCGCCCCAAGGCGCTGGTCGCCGCCATCGGCCTGTTCGTGGCGGGCAACAGCATCGGCGGCATGTCCGGACGGATCGTGTCCGGCTGGGTCGCCCAGGCGTGGGGCTGGCGGATGGGCCTCGGCTCGGTGGGCCTGATGGCCGTGGTGTGCGCCGTCGCGTTCCAGCTCCTGGTCCCCAAGGCCCGGCATTTCGCGTCCCGTTCGGTCGGCCCGCGGGCGCTCGCCCGCACCCTCGGCGGCCACCTCGCCGATCCGCTGCTGCGCCGCCTGTACGGCATCGGCGCGCTGTTCATGACGGTGTTCGGCGCGGTCTACACCGTCATCGGCTACCGCCTGGTCGCCGAACCTTTCAACCTCCCGCAGGGCATCGTCGGTTCGATCTTCCTGGTCTACCTCGTCGGCACGGTCTCATCGGCCGCGGCAGGCAAGCTCGTCGGCCGGCTGGGCCGCCGCGGCGCCCTCTACCTGGCGGTGGGCACCACGTCCGCGGGGCTGCTGCTCACCCTCGCCGACTCGGTCGGCGCCGTGCTGGCCGGGCTGATCCTGATCACCGCGGGCTTCTTCGCCGGCCACGCCGTCGCGTCGGCCGCGGTCAGCCGCACGGCCAAGACGGCACGCGCCCAGGCGTCGGCGCTGTACCAGTGCGCGTACTACATCGGCAGCAGCATCGGAGGCGCGCTCGGCGCCTTCGCCTTCCACGCGGCCGGCTGGGAGGGCACCATCGCCCTCGGCCTTGCCGCCATGGTCGGCGCCGCCGCGATCACGCTGTACGCCACCCGCAAGGCCCTGGCCGAACAGCGGCTGCTGCGGCTGGAGCGGGCGGCGTAGCGGCCCCGGCGCCCCGGAACGCGGAGGGCCCGCCCCACCACCTGTCCTGGTGGGGCGGGCCCTTCGTCGTCAGACGCCGAAGGGAAACACGCTGGTGTCGATGGTGAGATCGAACGGCTCGGGGATATGGATCTCGTCCCCGAACTTCACCTTCTGGAGTTCCCGGTAGACATCGCCCTGGGGCTCCCCGTAGAGCGTGACGGTCGGTCCTGGCGGGGCGAAGCGGTCGACGAGGAGATACAGCGGCACCCCCGCCTGTGCGTAGGCAGCCGCCTTGTTGATCCGGTCGTAGCTCGCGTTGGACAGCGAGGTGATCTCGACGACCAGTTCTGCGGCCGTGAGCGGCGCGGAGTTTCCCCCCTCCAGCGCGTCCACCACCGGGTCCGGGATCACGACCAGATCCGGGATGTAGAGGCGACCGCGCGAGGGGTGAGCAACTCCGAGGGTCTGGTGGACCCCCCAGTCCTCGGGAAGCACGGTGTACAGCCTGCGATGGATCTTCTCGGCAATACGGTTGTGGGGCGCGGCCAGCGGCGGTGTCACAACGATGATCCCATCAATGATCTCCACCTTGCTGCCCTCGGGCCAGTCCGACTCCTCCCAGAAGCGGACCAGCTCATCCCAGTGCCGTCCCGGAGCGGGGTCGGCGGGGAGTGCACTCATGGCGGTCTCCTTACTCGTGATGACACCGATCCCAGCATGCCGAACAGACCCCGGCCCCGTCCGCGGCCCCCCTTCGCCCATACGGGAAAACCCCAGGTCAGCCGATACGTTCCAGCACCACGGGCGGGGTGGCGAAGGCCGTGTCTGCGGGGCCGACGAGTACCTGGCCTTCCAGGGCCTCCAGGGCGTAGGGGAACTTCTCGGGGGTGTCGGTGTGCAGGGTCAGCAGCGGCGCTCCTGCCGTGACCGGGTCGCCCGGCTTGGCGTGGAGTTCGACACCTGCGCCCGCCTGGACGGGGTCCTCCTTGCGGGCGCGTCCTGCGCCCAGGCGCCAGGCGGCGAGGCCGACGGCGTAGGCGTCGAGGGTGGTGAGGGTGCCGGTGGCGGAGGCGGTGACGACGTGCTGTTCGCGGGCGACCGGGAGTGCGGCGTCGGGGTCGCCGCCCTGGGCGGTGATCATGCGGCGCCAGTGGTCCATGGCGGAGCCGTCGGCAAGCGCCCTGGCCGGGTCGGCGTCCGTCAGGCCCGCGGCGTCGAGCATCTCGCGGGCGAGGGCGAGGGTGAGGTCGATGACGTCCTGGGGGCCGCCGCCCGCCAGGACCTCGACGGACTCGCGGACTTCGAGCGCGTTGCCCGCGGTGAGGCCGAGCGGGGTGGCCATGCCGGTGAGCAGGGCGACCGTGCTCACGCCGTGGTCGGCGCCCAACTCGACCATGGTGGAGGCGAGTTCGCGGGCGTCGTCGAGGTGCTTCATGAAGGCGCCGGAGCCGACCTTGACGTCGAGGACGAGCGATCCGGTGCCCTCGGCGATCTTCTTGGACATGATGGAGGAGGCGATGAGCGGGATGGCCTCGACGGTGCCCGTCACGTCGCGGAGCGCGTAGAGCTTCTTGTCGGCGGGGGCCAGGCCGTCGCCCGCGGCGCAGATGACGGAGCCGACGTCGTGGAGGACGGCCAGCATCTCGTCGTTGGACAGCCCGGCGCGCCAGCCGGGGATGGACTCCAGCTTGTCGAGGGTGCCGCCGGTGTGGCCGAGGCCGCGGCCGGAGAGCTGGGGTACGGCGGCGCCGCAGGCGGCGACGAGGGGGGCGAGCGGGAGGGTGATCTTGTCGCCGACGCCGCCCGTGGAGTGCTTGTCGGTGGTGGGGCGGGGCAGCGAGGAGAAGTCCATCCGCTCACCGGAGTTGATCATCGCGGCGGTCCAGCGGGCGATCTCCGTGCGGTTCATGCCGTTGAGGAAGATCGCCATCGCCAGGGACGACATCTGCTCGTGGGCGACCTCGCCACGGGTGTAGGCGTCGATCACCCAGTCGATCTGATCGGCGGTCAGCTCACCGCGGTCGCGCTTGGTGCGGATGACGGAGATGACGTCCATGGGGGCTTCCTTTCGGGCGGTTGATCAAGTTCTACACGCATAGACACCGGGGTGCGAGGGCGACGGCGCACCGGGCGGCGGCCCGGTGCGCCGCCGTGTGCCGGTGTCAGCCGCGCAGGTGTCCGGGGCCGAAGGCGTCCGGCAGCAGCTCGGCGAGCGTGCGGATGCCGGACGCCGTGTCGACGAGGAGCGGGCCGCCGCCGTGTTCGTACAGCAGCTGGCGGCAGCGGCCGCACGGGACCAGCGGCTCACCGGCGCCGTCGACGCAGGTGAAGGCCGTCAGCCGGCCGCCGCCGGTGGCGAACAGGGCGGAGATCAGACCGCATTCGGCGCACAGCGCGAGGCCGTACGAGGCGTTCTCGACGTTGCAGCCGGTGACCGTGCGGCCGTCGTCGACCAGCGCGGCGGCGCCTACGGGGTAGCCGGAATACGGGGCGTAGGCCCGGGACATGGCGTCCCGGGCCTGCGCGCGCAGTGCGGTCCAGTCGACCTGCACCTGTGGGTTCATGTGCCTTGTCCTCGGCGGTAGGGTCTGCCGCCGGCCTTCGGCGGCCGCAGCCGCTGGGAGAAGAGGGCGAGCACGAGCAGGGTGGCGATGTAGGGGCTGGCCTCGACGAGTTCGAGCGGCACGGTGTCGGCGAGGAAGTACCAGACGACCAGCGCGACGGCGACGACGGCGGCCGCCGCTGCCTGGCCGCGCTTGGCGGCGCGCAGCCGCAGCAGCGCGAGGACGGCGAGCAGGGCGGCGAGGCCGAGCAGCAGGGCGTGCACGGTGGGGCCGCCGCTGCGCAGCTGCATGGCGTCCATGAAGCCGAAGAGTCCGGCGCCCATCGCGACGCCGCCGGGACGCCAGTTGCCGAAGATCATCGTGGCCAGGCCGATGTAGCCGCGGCCGCCGGTCTGGCCGTCCTGGTAGAAGTGCACGCCGATGGAGAGGAAGGCGCCGCCGAGTCCGGCGAGCGCGCCGGAGACCAGGACGGCCGCGTACTTGTACCGGTAGACGTTGACGCCCAGGGTCTCGGCGGACAGCGGGGCCTCGCCGCAGGACCGCAGCCGCAGGCCGAACGGCGAGCGCCACAGCAGGTAGAAGCTGCCGACGAACAGGCCGATGGTGGCCACCGTCAGCCAGGAGACGTTGGTGACGGCGGCGCCGAGGATGCCGGCGAGGTCGGAGACGGCGAACCAGTGGTGCGCCTCGATGGAGTTGAGCCAGTCGGAGAGGCCGGGGACGGTGAAGGTCGGCATGTCCGGCATCGGCGGGGACTGCTTGTCGTTGCCGCCCGCGGCCTGCGCGGCGCTGCCTTCCGCGCCGAACCACAGGGTGGCGAGGTACTGGGTGGCGCCGAGGGCGAGGATGTTGATGGCGACGCCGGAGACGATGTGGTCGACGCCGAAGGTGACGGTGGCGACCGCGTGGATCAGGCCACCGAGCGCGCCGCCGATGATGCCGGCCAGCGCCGCGGCCCACGGCCCGTGCTGCCAGCCGATCCAGCCGGCCGCGAACGAGCCGAGCATCATCATGCCTTCGAGGCCGATGTTGACCACGCCGGCCCGCTCGGACCACAGGCCGCCCAGGCCCGCGAGGCCGATCGGCACGGCGGCGCCGAGCGCGGCGCCGAACTGGCCGGTGGAGGTGAGGTCCGCCGTGCCGGTGATCGCCCGCAGCGCGGAGACCGCGAGCAGGGCGACGGCGATGATCAGCAGGACCCAGGGGTAGGTCAGCCTGCGCCGGCCGGCCGTCGCGGGGGCCGCGGGCTGCGCCGCGGGCTTGAGGTCCGCACTCACGCCGACACCTCCGGCTTGTCGTTGTTGTCGGCACCCGCGGTACGGGCCGCGGCCGCCAGTTCCTCGCCGACCTTGCGCTGCTGGAGCCGCAGTCCGTAGCGGCGCACGATCTCGTACGCGATGACCACGCACAGCACGATGACGCCCTGGATGACGCCGACGATTTCCTGGGCGTAGCCCTCGAACTCCAGGCGGGAGCCGGTGCGGTCGAGGAAGGCCCACAGCAGGGCGCCGAAGGCCATGCCGAGGGGGTGGTTGCGGCCGAGGAGGGCGATGGCGATGCCGGTGAAGCCGATGCCGGCCGGGAAGTCCGTGCCGTACTGGAAGGACTCGCCGAGCAGGGTGGGCATCCCGACCAGGCCGGCCGCTGCGCCGGACAGCAGCATGGAGATGACGACCATCCGCTTGACGCTGACGCCGCTGGCCTCGGCGGCCGGCTCGGAGGCGCCGACGGCCCGCAGGTCGAAGCCGAAGCGGGTGCGGGAGAGCAGGAACCAGTACAGCGCGCCGGCCACCACCGCGATCACCACGAAGCCGTAGACGGGCTTGGGGTGGGTGGGGAAGGAGAAGAAGTGGGCGGCTTCCGGGAGGAACTTGGTGTGCAGGAGGTTGCCGTCCTTGACGGCGAGGCGGCCGTCCTGGAGGAAGTAGCCGATGACCGATGCGGCGATGGAGTTCAGCATGATCGTGGTGATCACTTCGCTGACGCCGCGGGTGGTCTTGAGCAGCCCCGCGATGCCGGACCAGACGGCGCCCACCAGCATCGCGATGACGATGAGCAGGATGATCTGGAGCGCGCCCGGCAGCACGACGGCACCGCCGACGGCCGCCGCGGCGAAGGCGGCGAGGCGGTACTGGCCGTCGACGCCGATGTTGAAGAGGTTCATCCGGAAGCCGATGGCGACCGCCAGTGCCGAAAGGTAGTACGGCACCGCCTTGTTGATGATCCAGACCTGGCTGTCGCTGTAGTGGCCGTAATCGGCCATGATCCCGTAGGCACGGAACGGGTTCTCGCCGGACGCCAGGAAGACCAGCGAGCTGATGACTATCGCGGCGACGATGGCCAGCAGCGGCGCGGCGACGGCGAGGATCACCTTCTCGCGGGTGGCGCTCCTGGCCGCGTCCCCGGTGGGGAGCTTGGTCGCGGTGCTCATTCCTGGTCACCGCCCGTCGCGGCCGCGCCGCCGGACGCGGGGCGGCCGGTGCCGGTGTCCCCGTCCGCTGTGAGGTGGCCGCTGGCGGCACCGGTCATGGCGGAGCCCAACTCCTCCGGGGTGATGACGGCGGGATCGGCGTCCGCGACCAGCCGGCCGCGGTACATCACCCGCAGGGTGTCGGACAGGCCGATCAGCTCGTCCAGGTCGGCGGAGATCAGCAGCACCGCCAGGCCCTCGCGGCGGGCCTCGCGGATCTGTTCCCAGATCTGCGCCTGCGCGCCGACGTCCACGCCGCGGGTGGGGTGGGCGGCGATCAGCAGCTTGGGGTGGTGGCTCATCTCGCGGCCGACGATCAGCTTCTGCTGGTTGCCGCCGGAGAGCGAGGCCGCGGTGACCTCGATGCCGGGGGTGCGCACGTCGTACGCGTCGACGATGCGTGCGGTGTCCTTGCGGGCGCCGGGGATGTCGAGGAGCTTGCCCTTGCTGTTGGGGCGTTCGGTGACGTGCCCGAGGATGCGGTTCTCCCACAGCGGGGCTTCCAGCAGCAGGCCGTGGCGGTGCCGGTCCTCGGGGATGTAGCCGATGCCGCCCTCACGGCGCCTGCGGGTGGTGGTGCGCGAGATGTCGGTGCCGTCGAGGGTGACGGTGCCGTGGTCGGGTGCCCTGGTGCCCATGATGGCCTCGACCAGTTCGGCCTGGCCGTTGCCCTCCACACCTGCGACGCCCAGCACTTCGCCCTTGTGGATGGTCAGGCCGACGCCGTCCAGGACCGTGCGGACCACGCCGTCGGAGTCGGTTGCCGTCAGGTGGAGGCCGTCGACCTCCAGCATCGGCTGGTCGGTGACGGTCGAATCGCGGGTCTCGGGGGACGGCAGTTCGCTGCCGACCATCAGCTCGGCGAGCTGCTTGGGGGTGGTGGCGGCCGGTTCGACGGACGCGACGGTCGTGCCGCGCCGGATGACGGTGATGTCGTCGGCGACCGACAGCACCTCGCCGAGCTTGTGGGAGATGAAGATGACGGTCAGACCCTCGGACTTCAGCTCGCGCAGGTTGTCGAAGAGCGCGTCGACCTCCTGCGGGACGAGGACCGCGGTCGGCTCGTCGAGGATGAGGGTGCGGGCGCCGCGGTAGAGGACCTTGAGGATCTCCACGCGCTGGCGGTCGGCGACGCCGAGGTCTTCGACGAGCACGTCGGGCCGGATGTTCAGCCCGTACGCGTCCGAGATCTCGCGTATTTTCGCGCGGGCGCCGCCGGAGATGCCGTGCAGTTTCTCGGCGCCCAGGACGGTGTTCTCCAGGACGGTGAGGTTGTCGGCGAGCATGAAGTGCTGGTGCACCATGCCGATGCCACGGGCGATGGCGTCGCCCGGTGTGTGCAGGGTGACCTCGTGGCCGTCCAGCGTGATGGTGCCCTCGTCCGGCTTCTGCATGCCGTAGAGGATCTTCATCAGGGTGGACTTGCCGGCGCCGTTCTCGCCGCACAGGGCGTGGACGGACCCGCGGCGCACGGTGAGGTGGATGTCGTGGTTGGCGACGACGCCGGGGAACCGCTTGGTGATGCCGCGGAGTTCTACGGCAGGGGCGTCCGGGCTCGCCGGACTGCTGCTCGTGGGTGCTGCGTTGATGGCGCACTCCCCTCGGGGATGAAGGAGCGGAAGGGGCGGGTGTGGTGCGGAAGGTCGGATGGGGACGCGGGCCGGGCCTCGGGGGCCGCCGCCGTGCCGCCCGGTTCCCGGACTCACTCGTCTAGGGCGTCTCCTTGACCTTCACCTTGCCCTCGACGATCTTCTTCCTGGCCGCGTCGATCTGCGGCTGGATGTCCTTGATGAAGCCGCCGGACGTGGCGAGCGTGACGCCGTTCCTGCGCACGTCGTAGCTGTGCACGCCGGTCAGCGGCTTGCCGTGCTCGACGCTCTTGATCAGGTCGTAGACCGCGACGTCGACGTTCTTGACCACGGACGTGAGGATGCAGTTCCGGTACTTCGCCAGACCCGCCTGGCGGTACTGGTCGGAGTCCACGCCGATCGCCCAGGCGCCCTTGCGCTTGCTGATCGCCTCGATGGCTCCGGCGCCCGACTGTCCGGCCGCGGAGTAGATCACGTCGATCCCGCTGTCGAGCATGCCGGCGGCCTTGGCCTTCGCGGCGGCCGGGTCGTTGAAGCCCTTGTCGTTGTTCGGGTAGAGGTACTGCGAGGTGATCTTGGCCTTCGGGTCGGTGGCCCGGACGCCCTGCTCGAAGCCGGCCTGGAACTTCTGGATCAGCGCGTTGTTGACGCCGCCGATGAAGCCGACCTCGTGGCTCTTGCTCTTCAGGGCCGCGGCGACGCCGGCCAGATAGGAGCCCTCGTGCTCGGCGAAGACCATCGCGTCGACGTTCTTGCCCGTCGGCACCGCGTCGACCACGCCGAACGTGGTGGCGGGGAAGTCCTTGGCGACGTTCTGCACGGACTGGCTGTAGGCGAAGCCGACGCCGATGACCGGGTTGTAGCCCGCTTCGGCGAAGGACGTCAGCCGCTGCTCGCGGTCGGCCTCGGTCTCGCCGTTCTTGGCCGTCAGCATCTTGACGTTGACACCGAGCGCCTTCCTGGCGTTCTCCGTACCGCGCGCCGCCGCCTCGTTGAACGAATGGTCGTCCCGGCCTCCGATGTCGAAGGCGAGCCCGACGCCGGCGTGCTTGGCGCGGTTGGCCTCGGCGAAGCTCTGCCCGCACGCGGTGGCGGTGAGCGCGAGGACAGCGGTGGCGCTGGCCGCGGCGGCAATCCTGGTGACCCGACGCACGGGGCCTTCCCTTCGCTCCCGGCACCTTCGGTGGCGCCGGCTTAGCGGGAGATTAACGCGCGTAGACATGGCGCAAAACCCTCCACGACGCGGCCGTTATCGATTCGTCGCGAAGGGGCGGCGCCGGGCGCACGCGCCCGGCACGCGCGAGGGGGCGGAGGCTTGCGCCACCGCCCCCTCGGGGTCGTCAGGTCATAGCGGCCGGGAAAGCCGCCTGGTCACCGGGTCACTCCTCTTCCTTCTCCCCCGCCGAGGCCGGCTCGCCGTGGTTGCCCCGATCCTCTCGGGTCAGCGGGGACAGCAGGGTGTACGTGAGGTGCGTCCCGCCACCGTCGAGGTCACTGCCGGTGACGCCGCCGCCCAGTTGGAGGTTGAAGGCCCGGTCGATCTCCAGCCAGGAATCCGCGTGGGAGTTGTCGATCAGGATCAGGGAGCGGCCCGCGGCGTCGGCCGTCAGTGCGCCGGCGCCGAGCACCTCCCCGACCACCGCAGCGGCGACGGTGGCCCCGCCCGCCAGGCGCTTCAGGCGCCGCGGCCGTGCGTGCCGCGGGCCGGCTCCCGGCGTCATGCCAGGACGGCCTGTCGCTGCGGGTGCTGCCGCCCGATGTTCTGAGCCAGCAGGTCGGTGGCCTCCTTGACGCCGATGTCGCCGCCGCCCGCCCCGGTGGCCGGAAGCCTGCCGTCGGCGAACTTCAGCTCCGCCATGGCCGTTTCCATCGCGCGGTGCGCGGCGAACAGGCAGGGGGTGCTGTAAATGGCCACATCGATGCCCAGCTCGGTCAGCTCGGTCAGCGACAGGCGTGGGGACTTCCCGCCGGCGATCTGGTTGAAGAGCACCGGCTTGTCGCCGACGACCTTGCGGATGCGGCGGATCCAGTCGACGCTGCGCACCCCGTCGACGAGCACCACGTCCGCGTCGGTCGCGGCCAGCGCCGCGGCCCGGCGCAGGATGTCGTCCTCTTCCGTGGCGTCCGTCCGCGCCACGACCAGCAGGTCACTGCGGCTGGCAAGGACGAGGTCGAGCTTCTCCAGGTACTCCTCCAGCGGCAGCACCACCTTGCCGTCCGCGTGCCCGCATCTGCGGGGGCGCTTCTGGTCCTCCAGGATGACGCCGCTCGCCCCGATCCGCTCCAGGCGCCGCACGACGTGGCAGGCCACCTCGGGGTCGACGTAGCCGTCGTCGATGTCGACCAGCAGGTGGTGGCGCGGGAAGGCGCCGCGCAGGCGTTCCACGAAGGCCACCATGTCGGGCCAGGCGATGAACCCGATGTCGGGGAGTCCGTAGTGCGACGCGGCGAATCCGAAGCCGGACACGAAGAAACCGTTGTAGTGGCCGGCGGCGACCGACGCCGAGTACATGTCGTAGACGCCGATGAGGGGTGTCGTCCCCTCGGACGCGATCTCATGACGCAGTGCTTGTCCATAACGCATGAAGCTGCTCCTGACAGAACCGGCGGGGTACACGGCCCGGGATACGGGCACGCTCGAAGGCGCGCGGTAGCTCCCGGCGCCGCGGCGGCCCGCTCGCGTGAAGAGCGGGCCAGGGCATGTGTATCCGATGGTTCGTCAGACGCGCTTTAACACGCCATGGGTTTCTCTTTACTTCATCCATGCGTCGGCATGACCTTGGCGGCCGGGCGGACGCGGCGGCCGGGGAGCGCGGCGGGCGCCCCGGCCGGGAGGGCGACAGCCCCTAGGAGCGCGCCGCGTCCAGCAGTGCCGCCGCCGTGAACAGCTCCACACCCACCTGGATCGCCTGCTCGTCCACGTCGAAGTCGCCGCGGTGCAGATCGTGCCGTACGGGATCGCCGGGCGGCCGTACGCCCAGCCTGGCCATCGCGCCCGGTACGTGTTCGAGGTACCAGGAGAAGTCCTCGCCGCCCAGGGACTGTTCGGTGTCCTCGATGGCGGCGGCGCCGTGCCGGACGGCCATCGCGTCGTGCAGCAACTGAGCCGAACCGGCTTCGTTGACCACCGGCGGCACCCCGCGGACGTAGGTGATCTGGGACTTCGCGCCGTGCAGCGCGGCGGTCTCGTCGATGGCGGCGTGCAGGAGGTCGGGGGCCCGGCGCCAGGTGTCCAGGTCCAGGCAGCGCACCGTTCCGGACAGTTCGGCGTGCTGCGGGATGACGTTGCAGGCGTGGCCCGCGTCCAGCCGGCCCCAGGTGACGGCGAGTCCGGAGCGCGCGTCGACGCGGCGGGCGACCAGGGCCGGGACGTCGACGGCGATCCGGGCGGCGGCGGTGACCAGGTCGGTGGTCAGGTGCGGGCGTGCGGTGTGGCCGCCGGGGCCGTCCACGGCGACCTCAAGGCGGTCGCAGGCCGAGGTGATGGGGCCGGTGCGCAGGCCGATCCGTCCGGCGTCGACACCAGGGTCGCAGTGCACGGCCAGGATGCGGCCGACGCCGTCCAGTACGCGGGACTCGATGGCGTCGGACGCGCCGCCGGGCAGGACTTCTTCGGCGGGCTGGAAGATCAGCCGGACCGGGTGCGGCAGCAGCCCTTCGCGGGCGAGGCCGGCCAGCACCAGGCCGGCGCCGAGCACGACGGTGGTGTGCACGTCGTGGCCGCAGGCGTGCGCGCGGTCGGCGACCGTGGAACGGTAGGAGACGGTCTTGGTGTCCGGGATGGGCAGCGCGTCGATGTCCGCGCGCAGGGCGAGTACGGGGCGGGCGGCGGGCTCGTCGGCGAGGCCGCCCGGGTCCGTGCCGATGTCGCACACCAGGCCGGTGCCGATGTCCAGGACGCGGGGCCGCAGACCGGCCTGTTCCAGCCGGGCCTTGATCGCCGCGGTGGTCCGGAATTCCTGGTTCCCCAGCTCGGGGTGCATGTGCAAGTCGCGGCGGAAGGCGATGAGTTCGCCGCGCAGCGGGTCGGGCAGGGCGCCGGGGAACAACTCCTTCGCGGGGACGTCGTCGGTATCGGCAGCGCGGGACTTCAGTTGGTTCACGCGGGGAAGGTTACGGGCCCGGCCGGGGCAACTGACCCTAGATCAACAAAAGTTCAACCCCATAGGGGAGAATTTCAGGGCCGCCCGGCGCATGGGCCATCTGTCCGAGGGGTATCCCTTACCGCTTCATTCGACGGATCCGGGGCTTCACCATCCCCGGCTCAGGGCTCGCCCGGAGGCAGTCGCTGCACGTCACGGGCGGTGCCGGTGACGCCGTCGAGGAAGCCCTGGGCCCGCGGTGACGCCTTGCTCGTCAGCCATGCCGGGTCCACGTCGCAGACCGCGACCCGTACCCCGGTGCCGAGCAGGGCGAGCGGCAGCGTGTGCACGACGGTGGAGGGGAAGCTGAGGATCAGCTTCCCGATGGGGCCGCGCCGGGCGATCAACTCCAGTGGCAGGTCGGGGCGTACCACCTCCAGACCGGTCTCGGTCGCGAGCCGGTGCAGTTTGTCGGTGTGCTCCCTGCGGTGCGCGAAGTAGCGGGTGGCGCCGTGCGTACGGGCCAGGGCGCCGACCGCTTCCAGGTAGCGCTCGGTGTCCACCACCCCCGTCTCGACGAGTGAGGTGCCGACGATGTCGGCGGCGCGGGTGAGCCGGGGCGGGCCGAAACGGCCGCGGGTCCAGGCGAATTCGTTGGCGGTGACGCGGACGCCGGGCGGCGGTTCGACGGACATCGAGCTGAAGAGGCCGACGGAGCGCCGGCCGCCGTCGGGAGCCGGCGTGAGCCGACGGCGTGCGGTGGCCGAGAACGGCGCGAAGAGCAGGTCGCGCGCGCCGCGTCCGCTGCCGTGCCGGTGCCAGCGCACCAGCCGTTCGCCGCGCGCCAGTTGGACGATGAACTCCATGGTGGCGGTGCCGTCGTCGACGACCACCAGGTCGCGGGCGCGGGCGAGGGTGAGCAGCAGCTGGACGTAACGCGAGAAGGGATCGCCGATGACGACGCGCCGGGCGCGGCGCAGCAGCGGGGTGAGTCCGCCGATGGTGCGCAGCGGGGCGCTCGCGCCGCCGCGGGCCTCTTCCCAGCGCACGGTGTGGCCTTCTTCGCGGGCGAGTTCGGCCATCCGCCGGAGCTGGCCGCGGGTCATGGGGTCGTACGGCGCGAGGACGACGACGGTGACCTGGGCGGCCTGCTGGGTGTGCGCCCATTCCAGGACGTTGAGCAGCTGGACGGGGCTCTCGACGAAGGCGAGCGTGCCGCCGCCCGGCTCCGGTGCCGGGCCGCCGGTGCCCGGTCTCCTGCGCTGCCGGGGCACCCCCAGGAGACCGTGGGCGGGAGGGTCCACGGTCTCCTGGGGCGGGGCCGCCGCTTCGTCGCCGTCGGGCGGCGTGGCGCAGGCCCCTTCGGATGCGCTCACAGTGTTCTCCCGCCGTCCTTCCCGCCGGTCAGACCGAGGCCGGGGCGCGGTCGGCGGCCTCCGCCTCGGCGACCACGCCGCTCACGCGGCGCAGCTTCTTCATCGGGCCCAGCTCGCTCTCGTAGACCTTCTTGATGCCGTCGCCGAGGGACTCCTCGATGGTGCGGATGTCGCGGACCAGGCGGGTCAGGCCCTGCGGCTCGACGGATGCGGCCTGGTCGGAGCCCCACATGGCGCGGTCGAGGGTGATGTGGCGCTCGACGAAGGCGGCGCCGAGTGCGACCGCGGCGAGGGTGGTCTGGAGGCCGGTCTCGTGGCCGCTGTAGCCGATCGGGACGTTCGGGTACTCCTCCTGAAGGGTGTTGATCATGCGGAGGTTCAGCTCTTCGGCCTTGGCCGGGTAGGTGCTGGTGGCATGGCAGAGCAGGATGTTGTCGCTGCCCAGGACCTCGACGGCGTGCCGGATCTGCTTGGGGGTGGACATGCCGGTGGAGAGGATGACGGTGCGGCCGGTGGCGCGCATGGCGCGCAGCAGCTCGTCGTCGGTGAGGGAGGCGGAGGCGACCTTGTAGCAGGGCACGTCGAACTTCTCCAGGAAGGCGACGGACTCGACGTCCCACGGGGAGGCGAACCAGGCGATGTTCCGCTTCTTGCAGTACTCGTCGATGGCGCGGTAGCCGTCCTCGTCGAACTCGACGCGGTGGCGGTAGTCGATGTAGGTCATCCGGCCCCAGGGGGTGTCGCGCTCGATGTCCCACTGGTCGCGCGGGGTGCAGATCTCCGGGGTCCGCTTCTGGAACTTGACGGCGTCGCAGCCGGCTTCGGCGGCGGCGTCGATCAGCGCGAACGCGTTCTCCAGGTCGCCGTTGTGGTTGATGCCGATCTCGCCGGTGACGTAGACGGGGCGGCCGGGGCCGGCCTCGCGGTTGCCGAGGGTGCGGAGGCGGGAGGTGCTGCTCATGGGGAGGTTCCTTCGTCGTGGGTCGTGCGGGGGTACAGGTGGTGAAAAGGGCCTGCATGGACAGGTGTTGCAGGTGTTGCGGGTGGGTCAGAGGGACGGGCCCAGCAGCCAGGAGGCGATCTCGCGGATCGCTCCGCTGCCGCCCGGGGTCGCGGTGACCGCGCGGGCCGCGCCGCGCACCACGTCGTGCGCCCCGGCGACCGCGACCGGCCAGCCGACGAGGTCGAAGCAGGGCAGGTCGTTGACGTCGTTGCCGACGTAGAGCACCCGCTCGGGGGCGACGCCGGACTCCTCGCACCACTGCTTGAGCGCGAGGTCCTTGCGGTCGATGCCGTGCAGGACCGGGATCCGCAGCTTGCGGGCGCGGGCGGCGACGACCGGGTTCTGCTCCGACGACAGGATCAGCAGCTTCAGCCCTTCCTTGCGCAGCGCGGCGATGCCGAGCCCGTCGCCGCGGTGCACGGAGACGAACTCCCGTCCCTCCGCGTCGATCAGCACCCGGTCGTCGGTCTGGGTGCCGTCGAAGTCCAGGACGACCGCGTCGATGTCGTCGGCGCTCGGCAGCGCGACGGGCAGCTGCCCGTCGAGCAGCGGCGCCAGGGCGCGGGCGCGGGCCAGATCGTGCGGGTCGTCGATCTCCAGGACGCGGGCCGGGTCGGTGCGGACGAGTTCGGTGCGGCCGAAGAAGCGGTGCCGTGCGGCGCGGAATCCGGCGGCGTCCATGCCGTAGGCGGCGCCGGTCTCCAGGAGGTCCTGCGGGCGGTCCTGGCGGCGCGGCCGGAAGGACGAGTCGTGGTTGACGCCGTAGCCGCCGGACGTGGCGAGGGCCGTGGCGGTGGCGGTGACCTGCTGGGACGGTATGGACCCGGCGCCGAAGGACTCGCCGCGCCCGCCGGCCGGCTCCAGCGCGTCCACCGCTTCGGCCACCGCGTCGGCGTCCCGCCAGACGAAGCCGTGGAAGGGGGCGACGGTCAGCGCGCTGTCCGCACCGTCCTCGACGATCGCGGCGGCGACGCCGTCGACGTCGTCGCCGGTGAGGAAGGGGCTGGTGCACTGGACGAGGAGGACGGTGTCGATCCGGGTGCCGCGTTCGGCCTCGTAGGCGTCCATGGCGTGCAGGACCGCGGCCTCGCTGGTGGCGGTGTCGCCGGCGATCTCGCCGGGGCGGCGGACGACGACGGCTCCCGCGCCGCGGGCCGCGGCCTCGATGCCGCTGTCGTCGGTGGAGACGACGACGTCGGTGACCAGGCGGGCGGCGCGGCAGGCGCGGACCGCGCGGGCGACGAGCGGGACGCCGCCGACGGCCGCGAGGTTCTTGGCGGGTACGCCCTTGGATCCGCCGCGGGCGGGGATGACGGCGACGACGGTCGGCGGGCTGCTCTGCGGACTGTGCGGCATGTCGGGCTCCTTCCGGGGGCCGTGCGGGCTGCGGGTGCGGGCGGGCGGTGTGCTCACAGCTGCCCCCAGCGGCGGATGGCGGGGGCGACGCGCTGCACGCCGTGGCGGTAGGCGCCGCGGGCGGCGTCGCGGACCGTGTCGCGGGCGACCTTGCGCAGGCCGCCGGGGGTCTGCGGGCCGTCGGCCGCGTATCCGGCGAGCGGGGCGCCGTGCGGGTCAAGGCCGTGCCGGGCGAGGATGCCGGGGAGGTAACCGGGGGCGGTGCGCGGCGTGTAGTACGGGGTGATCGGCGGCAGGCGGTCTGCGGTGCGCAGCGCGGTGACCCGGTCGCGGGCGGCGTCGAAGGCCCGCTCGTATCCGCCGTCGGCCGCGACGCCCTGCCGGGCGAGCCAGGCGGGGTCGGGCTCGGGCCGGTGTCCGGCGTCGAGTTCGTCCCAGGAGGCGAGGCAGCCGGAGCCGAGGAAGTGGTGGTTGCCGAGCGCCTCGCGGATGCCGAGGTCGGTGAGGACGGCGGTGGGGATGCCGCGGTGCAGGGATTCCAGGGCGGCGGTGGAGCTGACCGTGACCATCAGGTCGGTGCGGTCCAGGATCTCGCCCATGTTGCCGTACACCAGGCGGCAGTTGGCGGGCAGTCCGCCGGGGATCTTGGCGGCGAGCTTCTGGTACGGCAGTTCCTCGATGTGTGTGGTGTGCTCGCCCGGCTTGCTGCGGAGCTTGATCAGCACCTCGCGGCCGGGGTGCCTGCGGGCGTGCTCGACGGCCCTGCGCAGCAGGTACGTACGGTCCGCGCGGCTGTCGGGCACGGAGGGCTGGGCGGCGAACACCACGGTGCAGGGGCGGTCCGTGCCGTCGGGGGCGCCGGTGTAGGGCGCGCCGCCGAGGAAGGGCAGGGCGCATTCGACGACGCTGCCCGGATCGGCGCCGACGCCGCGGTAGACCGCGCGGAAACGGTCCGCGTCGTGCCGGGAGTTGGCGAGTACGACGTCCGCGCCGTGCCGCAGCAGCAGCCCGTCGGCGAGCTTTTCGTAGACCACGCCGACGTATCCGGTGACCACGACGGGACGGCGGGCGGCCGCCGCGGTGCCGCTCTCCCAGGCGCGGGCGAGGCCGTGCAGCATCGCCTGCACCGCACCGCCGACGCAGGCCAGCACGACGACGTCGTACGGTGCGTCGGAGGCGGCGTCGTCCCTCATCAGGTCGAGGAAGTCGACGCCGCGGATTTCGCGCAGCTGCTCCGCACGGGCGCCGACTTCGTCGAGCTGGCGGACCGTGGGAGTGGCGCGGCCGCGCAGGAGGTAGCCGTCGAGCCGGACGTCCGGCTGGATTCGGTACGCTGTCAAAGCGCCCCATTTCCATCGGGTGTCCGAGTCGGCGAGTACGGCAACTCGCGGCGTAGAAGTGGTACGTGAGGGCACGTCGATGACGCTAGGAAGGCACGACGCTCGGCGGGCCAACCGGGAATCAACAAAGGGTTAACAGCGGGCCGACGAATGGCGAACCGACCCCGGAAGCAGCCTGGTTAACCATCCAGCCATTCTTCGTTCACCGCGAAGTTCACCTCCCGTAAAGACGAATGGCGGCGGCGCACCTAACGTCACCCGGGTGGTTAAGCTCTCCGTCATCGTGCCGTTCTACAACGTGCAGACATACGCGCCCGACACCCTGAAAAGCCTCGCGGCCAATGCCCGCGAGGACTTCGAATTCCTGCTCGTCGACGACTGCTCGCGCGACGAGACACCGCAGATCCTCCAGCGCGCCGAGCGCGAGCTGCCGGGTGCCAGGCTGCTGCGGCACGAGAAGAACGGCGGCCTCGCCACCGCCCGCAACACCGGCCTGGACGCGGCCCGCGGCGAGTACCTCGCCTTCCTCGACGGCGACGACTGGCTCGCGCCCGGCCACTTCGCCGAACTCCTGGCCGTAATAGAGGAGTTGGGTTGCGACTTCGTGCGCACCGACCACGTCCAGTGCACCGGGCGCACCCGCACCGTGCACCGCGTCCCGCACGGCAGGCGCGGGGTGGTCATGGACCCGCGCGCGGTGATCCTGCCGGCCGACCGCTCCACGTCCGTCGACTACGCCTACGCCTGGGCCGGCATGTACCACCGCAGGCTCCTCGACGACGGCGTGCTGCATTTCCGGGACGGGCTGCGCACCGCGGAGGACCGGCCGTGGATCTGGCGGCTGCACCGCGAGGCGTCGTCGATGGCGGTGGTCGGACTGCTCGGCGTCTTCTACCGGCGCGGGGTGGCGTCTTCGCTGACGCAGATCGGGGATGTGCGGCAATTGGACTTCATCCGCGCATTCGACCAGGTCATCGAGGAAACCGCGCGGGACCGTGACGCGGCGGAATTGCTGCCGAAGGCGGTCCGTACGTATTGCGCGATCATTTCCCACCATCTCGGTTCGATCGAACGGTTCGAACCGCAGGTCGCCCGCACTTTGCGCGATATGAGCGCCGCGGCCATGAAACGCATGCCGCAGGACCTACTGAAGGAAGCCTTGGAATCGATGGATGTGCAGCGTGCGTCCCGGCTGCGGCGGCTGCGCCGCAGGCCCGTCGCCACGGGGGTCGCCGCCTGATGACCGGCCGCTCCCTGACCCGGATCTTCCTGGTGTCCACCCTGTACGGCGCGGCGACCCTCGCCGCGGCCCTGGACAGCGACGCCTTCGCCCCGGCCGACCGCAGGCTGCTGCTGGTCTGCAACAACGCGACGACGCCCGAGACCGCCCCGGCCGTGGACACCATGCCGGGCTTCGACCGGCTGCGCGGCCGGTTCGACCGGGTGCTGTCGTGGAACGAGACGATCAGCCCCTTCCACCCCGGCGGCTGGTCGCCACGCCCCGACGACGTGCCGCTGTGGGAGCGGTACCTGCGGCTGCTGTGGGGCCTTGGCGACGACCGCGTCGAGCTGGTCGTCGAGTCCATCCAGGTCAACCCCGCCCTCGCGGTCTCCCAGCTGTTCCCGGACGCGCCGATCGACGTCTACGCGGACGGCCTGATGAGCTACGGCCCGACCCGCAACAAGCTCGATCCGCTCGTCGGCACCCGGATCGGCCGCCTGCTGCACCTGGACCTGGTGCCGGGCCTGACACCGCTGCTGCTCACCGAGTTCGGGGTGAAAGCGCACACCGTGCCGACCGCCGCGTTCACCAAGGTGCTCACCGAACTCGGCCAGGCCAGCGGCGAGTTGGACGTACCGGAGGGCGGCGCGCTGCTCCTGGGGCAGTACCTCTCCGCGCTGGGCATCCTCACGCCGCAGGAAGAAGAGGACCTGCACGTGCGGATGGTGCGCGGCGCCGTGACGCGCGGCCACCGCGAGGTGGTCTTCAAGCCGCACCCCTCGGCACCGGCCCGCTGGTCACGGCTCCTTGAGCGGGAGGCCGAGAAGCTGGACGTGACGCTGACGGTGCTGGAGCAGCCGGTGCTCGCCGAGGTGCTCTACGAGCGGATGCGGCCCGCACTGGTCGTCGGCTGCTTCTCCACCGCGCTGCTGACCGCGTCCGCCTTCTACGGCCTGCCGACCGCACGGACCGGCACCGGCCTCCTGCTGGAGCGGCTCACGCCGTACCAGAACAGCAACCGCATGCCGGTGACGATCGTGGACGCGCTGGTCCCCGACATCGGCGACGCGGACGGCGGCGCCCGCCGGGCCGCCGCACCGCCGACCGGCCTGGTCCAGGCGGTCGGCTACGCCATGCAGCACCAGATCCACCCGGGCCTGCGGCCGGCCGCCGAGCGCTACCTGACGGCCCATCTCGACCAGTACACCTGGCGCTACTTCAAGCGCCGCAGGCTCACCGCGCTGGGGCTGCCCGGCGCGATCCCCTCGCAGCTGTCGTTCCTGCCGCGCAACGCCGCCGTCCGCCGGGTGGCACGCCGCGCGCGGGCCGTACAGCGGCGCCTGAAGAAGCGGGCCGCATTCGGATGACGAGTCAGCTGACGGCCGCGGCGCCCGCGGCCCCGGAAGCGGCGGCCGCACCGGCCGGCCCGCCGGCCGGCACCCGGGGCCCGTCCCGGCTGCGGGCGCTGGACGGGCTGCGGCTGCTGGCCGCGCTGATGGTCGCCGGGTACCACTACGGTGGCCGGGACGGCGAGATCGCGACGGCCTGGGGCAGCTCGCCCGCCCACCAATTCCCCACCGTTTCCGGCCTGTTCGCGTACGGCTGCCTGGGCGTGCAGATCTTCTTCGTGATCAGCGGCTTCGTCATCTGCCTCAGCGGCTGGGCCCCACCCGTCGCCCGCCGCCACCCTTCATCGGGCCGGACTTCGCCCGGTCTGGCACACTTGCGCGCCTTCATCGCCTCCCGCGTCTCGCGCCTCTACCCCGCGTACTGGGTCGCCGTCCTCCTGGTCACCGCCGTCTTCGCGCTGCCCTGGGTGGCGTACAAGGCACTGCCGCCGGGTGATGTGCTGACGAACCTGACGATGCTTCAAATGCCGCTGGGCGTCCACCGGGTGCTCGGCGTGTGCTGGACACTCTGGGCCGAGATGCGGTTCTACGCGCTGTTCGCCCTCTGCGTCGTGCTGCCCGGCGCCACCCGCACCCGCGTCGTCCTCTTCTGCGCCGGCTGGACGCTGGCCGCCGCGCTCGCGCAGGCCGCCCACCAGCCGTTCCTGGACGTCGTCCTGATGCCGGAATACGCCCCGTTCTTCATCGGCGGCGTCGGCCTCTACCTGCTGCACCGCTACGGCGCCCGCGATCCGATCGCCTGGGCGATCGTGCTGGTCAGCTGGCTGATCGGGCAGCACTACGCGGTCGCGGGACTGTGGCACCCGGCGTCCACGGGCGGCTTCTCCTACCGTTCGGCGACCGGCATCATCGCGGTCGTCACCGTCGGCTTCGCGCTGGTCGCCGCCGTCGCGCTGGGCAAGCTGCACTGGGCGAACTGGCGCTGGCTGACCGTCGCGGGCGCACTGACCTACCCGTTCTATCTCGTGCACGAGCACCTGGGCTGGGTCGTCGTCCGCGCGTTGCACGTCGGCGCGGGACTGCCGTCGTACGCGACGCTGGTCCTGACCCTCGCCACGATGCTGGCGCTCGCGTGGGTGCTGCACCGCTGGGTGGAACGCCCGCTGACTCCCGCGCTGAAACGGGCCGTCAACCCGCGCCGCTGACCGGATCCGGCCGCCGGAGCGCGCGGATCAGCCGCCCGCCCCGGGCGCCAGGGTGGCCGCCACCCCGGCCACGATGATCCGCAGCCCCTTGTCGAAGCCGTCGTCCAGGTCGCCGAAGAACACCCGCCCGGCACGGGCGGCGAGCGGATAGGTGGCGCCGATCCGGCGTTCGCGGTCGTCCAGGTCGTAGGCCGGGTCGCGGCTTTCGGGCCTGCGCTGCTCCGGGGCACCGGGCTCCGGGTAGACCGACTGTTCCTCGATGACCACGCCGATCGTGTAGTTGTACGCGGTCCACCAGGCGTGGACCGCGTCGGGCAGGGTGAATCCGGCGTCGGTGAAGCGGTGCAGGATGGCGTCGAGCGGCGCCGCGTAGCTCTGGTCGGTCATCCGGGTGCCGCTGAAGACCTTGCCGCCGTCGCGGTGGCCGAGCAGTTCGCGGCGGAGCGCCGAGCAGGTGACGTGCAGGGCGTCCTGCCAGGTCGCGCCGAGCAGGTCGGGGGCGCCGTCGCCCTCCCCGGCCATGAACCGCTCCGACATCCGCCGGAACATCTCGGTGGCCATTTCGTCCAGCAGCTCCTGCTTGTTCCTGAAGTGCCAGTAGAGCGCGGGCGCCTGGACGTTCAGCTCCTTCGCGATGCGGCGCAGGGTGAGGCCGTCGAGGCCCACGTCGTTCAGCAGCCGCAGGGCGGTATCGACCACCCGTTTCCGGTCAATTCGCGATGCCATGTTGACAACTTAACACCGTTAAGCGCACGCTCGAAACATGGAACTTAACAATGTTAAGGACGCTGAAGACGCTGCCGCCACCCGGACCACCGAACCGTCCGCCACCGCCGAATCACCCGTGGACGTACTGATCTCCGGCGCGGGCCCCACCGGCATCGCCCTCGCCATCGACCTCGCCAGGCGCGGCGTCACCGCCCTCCTCGTCGAACGCCAGGACCGCCTCTCCCCCGGAGCCCGCGGCACCGGCATCCAGCCGCGCACCCAGGAGGTCTACGAAGACCTCGGCGTCATCGACGCCGCACGGGCCAACGGCGGCCGGTACCCGAAGATGGCCCACTGGGCGGACGGCCGCATGATCGCCGAGACCGACATGATCATCGGGAGCGAGCCGACCCCCGCGGCGCCGTATGCCAGCGCCCTGATGATCCCGCAGTGGCGCAATCTGGAAGTGCTGCGCGACCGCCTGACGGAGCTGGGCGGCAGCGTGCTCCTGAACACCGAACTCACCGGCTTCGAGCAGGACGCGCACGGCGTCCGCGGCCGGCTCCGCGCCACCGACGGCAGCGTCCGCACGGCCCACGCGCGCTACCTGGTGGCGGCCGACGGCGGCCGCAGCACGGTCCGCAGGACGATCGGCGTCGGGATGGGCGGCCCCTCGCTGCCGTCGGGCGCAGCGCTCCTCGCCGACCTGGCCATCGACGGCCTGGACCGCGAGCACTGGCACCGCTGGGAGCGGCCGGGCGGCGGCTTCGTCATGCTCCTCCCGCTCGCCGGCACCGACCACTTCCAGTGCTACGTCGTCGACGGATCCGAGCCCGACACCGACCCGGATGCGGTCCGCGCCGCGGTCGCCGCCCACACCCACCTCACGGTGGCGCAGATCCGCGAGGTCGTCTGGTCCTCGGTGTTCCGCCCCAAGGCCGGGATGGCCGACAGCTTCCGCGCAGGCCGGGTCTTCCTGGCGGGCGACGCCGCGCACATCCACTCCCCGGCCGGCGGCCAGGGCCTCAACACCAGCGTCCAGGACGCCTACAACCTCGGCTGGAAGCTCGGCCAGGTCCTGCGGCACGGCGCCCCCGACTCCTTGCTCGACAGCTACGAAGCCGAGCGCCGCCCGATCGCCGCCCGAATCCTGGAGACCAGCACCCGGCTGCACCGCTCCGGCACGATGAAGCGCGGCCGCGACCTGCACCAACTCGACATCGGCTACCCGGAAGGCCCGCTCACCCGCGAACTGCGCCCGGCCGTGCCCGGGGGCACCGCGCGGGCCGGCGACCGCGCGCCCGACGCCCCCTGCACCACCCCCGACGGCACCCCCGTCCGCCTCTTCGACCTCTTCCGCGGCCCGCACTTCACCCTGCTGGTCCTCGGCGAAACCGATCTCGACACCACCGCGCTCCCCGCCGACCCTGCCCTGCTCCGCACCGTCCGCGCGGCCGGGCCCGCCCCCCACCTCCTCGACCCCGACGGCCACCTCGGCAACGCCTACGGCACCGCCCCCGCCCTCTACCTCATCCGCCCCGACGGCTACATCGCCACGGCCGCCCCCGCCGACGAGGCCACCGCCCACGCTGCCGAGGCCCTGCGCCCGTACCTCGCGGGCGTCGGCACCCGGCCGGTGCGCTGATTCCTGGTCGGCCGGCCCGTCGACCGATGGTTGGCCACGCTGCGCCCTGGTCCGCCCGCCTTGGTTTGATGACGGTCAGGCGTGTCTCAGGCGAGTAGGCCCAGGCCGCTGTACCACAGCGGTCCCGGGTTGAGCCGGTTGCTGTGGAGCTTCATCATCTCGTCGAAGAATTCCAGCGGGGTCGGGTTGTCGGCGAGGAGCCGGATCGTGTCCCGCAGGTACTGGCGGGTCTCGTCAAGGATCTTCGGGTCGTCGGGCAGGTCCTTGTTCTTGTGGCCGGCGACCACGTGGCGCGCGTTGAGGCCGGCGATTCGGTCGATCCCGTCGAGCCACGCCTGGAGGCCCCCGTTGCCGCCTTCGAGCATCATCTGGTGCACGCCGTTGTAGACGACGTCTCCCGCGACGACAAGGCCGATCGACGGCACGTGGAGTACGGAGCTGTCATCCGTGTCGGTGTGGCCGGTCTCCACCGCGCGCAGGAGCCGGCCCTCCAGCCGGAAGCCGTCGGCCGGCACGGGGACGGCGAGCACCGGGGTGTTCTCCGGAACCTGGGGGAAGGAGTTCGCGAACCCCTCCTCCTTCCCCTTCAGCTGTTCGCGCATCTGCCGGATGGTGCCCTCGGTGGCGTATACGACGGTGCCGGCGTCGCCGAACTGCTCCAGCAGCGTCGCGGTTCCGAACCAGTGGTCGGGGTGGCCGTGGGTGATGTACACACACGCAAGGCGCTTGCCGGAGCGTGCCACGCCCTCCGCGACCTGCGCGATCTGGCCTTGGGTCAGTGGCGGGTCCACCAGGACCGCGTCCTGCTCCCCGTAGATCAGAGTGGACGAAATCGGCGAGGAGACGATCCCGTCCCCGTTCGGCAGTCGCAGACCGGTCTTCCTGGGAACGCCGTCCGAGACGAGGACCTCGTAGGACAGAGCGACGGGCTCGGGCATTTCGATGCCTCTCACATGGCGGGTGCATCCGTAGACCACTCTCGTGCACCGGGCGGCGGCATGCCCGGCGAGGACGCACCGCCGGCATCAGGGACTCCGCCGGCACAACAACCCGGGCTGCTCCAGCCGGGCCGGCCGGCCAACCAGGAATCGTGAGGGCCGTCCAACGGCCGACGTCACACCGTACGGACGGTCCCCCGGCGCGTCCCTTCCCGGCCGACGGCCCGTACTGGCGACCTAAACTCCCGTGGCGGCATCGCCACGCACGCCGCGGCGGCCGAGCACCGGACATCCCGTCAGCCCGCGACGGGTGGCGAAACTTCCCGGCGGGCCGAGCACAGGTGGGGCGATGGCGGAGTCAGCGGAACGGACAGGCGAGAGCCTGTGTCTGAACCCCGGTCGGATCAGCGCACGTCGTCCGGTGCGGGCGAAGGGCATACGTCCGGGGGCGGGCCGCATACCCAGGGCCCGGGAAGCAGCAGAGCGCCGCGAGCGCCGCCCGGCGTTCCGCGAGCGCCTTCCCGGGCCACGCACCATGGGCTGGTCCCTCACCGCGGCCTGCTTCGTCCTCTACACCCTCGTCTCGCTCCTCAGAAACGACCGCATGCTCAACGCGGGCTACGACCTGGGGATATTCGAGCAGGCGATCCGCGCCTACGCACACGGCCAGGCCCCGGTCGTGGAGCTGAAGGGCCCGGGGTTCAACCTGCTCGGCGATCACTTCCACCCGATCCTGGCGCTCGTCGCCCCCGTGTACCGGCTGTTCCCCGGCGCCGTCACGCTGCTCGTGGTGCAGGCCGCCCTGATGGCGCTGGCCTGCTATCCGCTCACCCGGTGGGCGCACCGCGCGGCCGGGCCGGTCGCGGGTCTGGTCGTCGGCTGCGGCCTGGGCGCCTCGTGGGGCATCGCCGCGGCGGTCACCAAGGACTTCCACGAGATCTGCTTCGCGGTCCCGATGCTCGCCTTCAGCGTGACGGCGCTGGGGCAGCGGCGATGGCGGGCGGCGGTGGCCTGGGCGCTGCCGCTGCTCCTGGTGAAGGAGGACCTCGGGCTCACGCTGGCCGCGATCGGCGGCTACGTGATCTGGCAGGCGGCGCGGGACCGGCGCAACGCACCGGAGGATCAGCCCCGTTGGCCGTTCCGGCTCGGGCTCGCCGTCGTCGTGGCCGGGGTGGCGGGCACGGCCGTGGAGATGCTGGTCCTGCTGCCCGCCATGAATCCGCACGGCGGCTTCGACTACTGGCAGCAGATGCCGGGCGGCGGGTCGCCCTCCGGCGGCCTGGGCGGCCTCGCATCGGCCGGGCTGCACCTTTTCTGGCCGCCGATGAAGTGGCTGCTGCTGTTCATGCTCGCCGCGCCCACCGCGTTCTACGGCCTGCGCTCGCCGCTGACGCTGCTGTGCCTGCCCACCCTCTGCTGGCGGCTGTTCGCCGGCAACGAGCACTACTGGCAGCCGAATTTCCACTACAACGCCGTCCTGATGCCGATCGTCTTCGCGGGCCTGATCGACGTACTCCACCGGCGGCCCGAGCTGCTGCCGGGCCGCAGGCGCCGCCAGGTCCTGGCCTTCTCCGCCGCGTTCACGGCAATCGCCGCGGCCGTCTACCCCTTCCACGACCTGGTGCTGCCATCCGCCTGGCGCACCCCCGCCCATGTCCGCGCCGCCGAGCGGGTGCTGGAGCGGATTCCGGACGGCGCGCGGGTCGCCTCGTCGAACCGGCTGGCGCCGATGCTGACCGGCCGCACCACCGTCAGCCTGGTCTGCTTCGGCACCGGACCCGACCCGGCCGCGCCCACCGGCCTCCCGGCCGACCTGCCCGGCTGGGTGGTCTCCGACCGGCACGACCCCACCGTCAAGACCCCGTGCCCGGCGGCCGGCACCGCCCGCATGCTCGACCTCTACCGCGCCCACGGATACCGCGAGGTCGCCCGGGAGGACGGCATCACCCTCCTGAAACGCCCGTCGGCGGCGCCGTGACCTCGTGGAAGGACGGATGACGTAAGGCCACGCTGCGGGGCTGCCCCTGGAACCGGCAACGCGCACGGGGCCGTACCGGCGAAGTCGCCGGTACGGCCCCGTGCGGGGTTCCGGGCCCTCGCGGGGGAACGAGGGCCCGGAGCGGACGGGCGCCGGGGGGATGGCGCCCGGGGCGGCCGGTGTGCCGCCCGGTGGGTTTCGGGCCGGCCGTGAGGACCGGCGGCCTGCCGTGCGGAGCCTCGCCTACAACACCAGCGACAGCAGCAGCACGCAGCCGATCCCGACGACCGAGATCAGCGTCTCCATGATCGACCAGGTCTTGAACGTCTGGCCGACGCTCATCCCGAAGTACTCCTTGACCAGCCAGAATCCGGCGTCGTTGACGTGGCTGAAGAACACCGAGCCGGTGCCGATGGCCAGGACCAGCAGGGCGACATGGGTGGTGCTCAGGTCCGCGGCGAGCGGGGCGACCAGGCCGGCCGCGGAGATCGTGGCGACCGTGGCGGAGCCGGTCGCGAGCCGGATGGCGACCGCGATCAGCCAGGCCAGCAGCAGCGCGGAGATGTTCCAGTCCTTGGAGATCTCCAGGATCATCTGGCCGACGCCGGAGTCCACCAGCGTCTGCTTGAAGCCGCCGCCCGCGCCGACGATCAGCACGACACCGGCGATCGGTCCGAGCGACTTCTCGACGGTCGAGGCGATCTTGCCCTTGGTGAATCCGGCCGGCCGGCCCAGCGTGAACATCGCGACGATGACACCGGCGAGCAGCGCGATCATCGGTGAGCCGACCACGTCGAAGACCCGCTGGACGGAGTCCTTCGGATCGTCGACGACGATGTCCACCAGCGCCTTGGCCAGCATCATCACGACCGGCAGCAGCACGGTGGCGACGGTGACGCCGAAGCCGGGCCGCCGGGTCAGCCCGTCCGAAGGCCGCCCGGATCCGTCGCCGGGACCGTCCGAGCGCTGGAGCATCTTCTCGGGCGCCGGGATGTCGACCCAGCGGGCCGCGTAACGGGAGAAGACCGGGCCGGCGATGATCGCGGTGGGGATCGCGACGACGACGCCGAGCGCGAGGGTGATACCGAGGTTGGCGCCGACCGCGTCGATCGCGACCAGCGGGCCGGGGTGCGGCGGGATCATGCCGTGCATGACCGACAGGCCGGCCAGCGCGGGGATGCCGATGCGCATCAGCGAGAAGTTGCCGCGCTTGGCGACCAGCAGCACGACCGGGATCAGCAGCACGATGCCGACCTCGAAGAAGATCGGCAGCCCGACGACACAGGCGATCAGCACCATCGCCCAGGGCATCGACCGCCGGCTCGCCCTGGCCAGGATCGTGTCGACGATCACGTCGGCGCCGCCCGAGTCGGCGAGCAGCTTGCCGAGGATCGCGCCGAGGGCGATCAGCACGCCGGTGCCGGCGACGGTGTCCCCGAGACCTGCGGAGAAGCTGGCGATGGCCTTGTCGAGCGGCGCACCGGCAACCGCCCCGAGCACCAGCGAGCCGATGATCAGCGACAGGAAGGCGTGCAGCTTGAACTTGGTGATGAGCAGGACGATGACGGCGATGCCGGCCAGAACGGCGATGCCCAGCTGCGCATGACCGGCCGAGGTGATCGGCGGGGCCACGTCCGCTGCGAGCATCTCCACGCTGAGATGAGTCACGGCGATTCCTTGAAGGGGGGAAGGGGAGGGAGGCCCTCGGCGGCTCAGACCGCCGGAGCGTGCAGCGCGTCGGCGGCCCGTGCGGCGATCTCTTCGGGCGTGCCGCTGACGTCCACGCAGACGCCGCGCTCGTCGGGCCCGAGCGGTTCGAGGGTGGCGAACTGCGAGTCGAGCAGCGCGGTGGGCATGAAGTGCCCCTGTCGTTCGGTCATCCGCGCTTCGATCAGCGCGCGGTCTCCGGTCAGGTGCAGGAAGACCAGGCCGGGTGCGGCGGCGCGGAGCCGGTCGCGGTAGCGGCGCTTGAGCGCGGAGCAGCTGACCACGCCGCCCTGGCCGGCCCGTGCGTGCGCCCAGGCGCCGATGGCGTCCAGCCAGGGGCCGCGGTCGGTGTCGTCGAGCGGGGTGCCGGCCGACATCTTGGCGATGTTGGCCGGGGGATGGAAGTCGTCGCCCTCGGCGTAGGTCACACCCAGTTCGGCGGCCACCAGCGGGCCGATCGTCGTCTTGCCGGTGCCGGCCACTCCCATCACGACGATGACGTGGGGCGTGCTCATCCCGTGTACCTCGCTGTCTTCTTCGACCTCGGTATGACACCCCACTGAAACCCATTAGGTACGACTTATTCAAGACCTTGTGGCGAAAACGTCATACTTAACGGCGCCCGGCCCGGAAAGTAGGGTGATCCCATGGAGAACCAGGGGAAGGGACTGCACGGACGGGTGCTCGAATCCCTCGGTCCGGCGATCACCGCGGGCGACTACCCTCCGGGCACGGTCCTGCGCACCGACGAACTCGAAGAGCGCTTCGACGTCTCGCGCACGGTCATCCGCGAGGCCATCCGCGTCCTGGAGTCCATGCAACTGGTGGCATCCCGCCGCCGGGTCGGCGTCACCGTCCGCCCCACCGAGGAGTGGAACGTCTACGACCCGAGGGTGATCGGCTGGCGCCTGGCCGGCCGGGACCGCCCCCGCCAGCTCCGCTCCCTGACCGTGCTGCGCTCGGCCGTCGAACCGGTCGCGGCCGGTCTCGCGGCCATCCACGCCACCCCCGAACAGTGCGCCGACCTGACCGAGCAGGCCATGGGCATGGTCGCCACCTCACGCGGCCAGCAGCTCGACAGATACCTGGTGCACGACATGGCCTTCCACCATGTGGTGCTGACCGCGTCGGGCAACGAAATGTTCGCGCGGCTCGGCGACGTGGTCGCCGCGGTACTGACCGGCCGCACCCAGCACCACGTGATGTTCACCGACCCCGACCCCGCCGCGGTCTCCCTGCACGTGCAGGTGGCGGAGGCGGTACGGGTCGGCGACGCGGCGCGGGCCGAGTCGCTGACGCGGGAGATCACGGTGGGCGCGATGGCTGAACTGGACGTCCTGGCACCGTAGTTGAAGCGGCGGCGGCCCTACAGGTCCCGCCTCAGAACAGCGGCTGCTGACCGGGAATCGGCGGCTCTTCCGGATCGAAGAGCTTCTCCGCCGGAGCCATCATCGGGGCGATCCGGCGCGACCCCGGGCAGGAGATCAGCTCCAGCACCGTCCGCCGCCCCGGCGGGTCGTGACGGGCGAAGCGGCCGCCGACAACGGCGATCTCTCGGGTGCAGACGGGGCACGCGCGGCGGGGTGACGACATGAGACCAGTTTGACGCAGTCCCGGATCAGGTCAGCTCACAGGTCACCAGATCGCGGACCCGGGCGGCCAGCGCCCACGCGCCCGGGTCCGCGTCGAGCCCGGTCCGCTCGGCGGCCGCCACCAGACGCAGCAGGTCCGCCGCCCACGCCCCGCAGGCCCGCTCCGCCGAGCCCGTACGCGCGAAGCCGCGGTCCAGGAGCCCGCGGACGACCTCGTCGGGACGGCCCCTGCGGACCGCCTTGACCGCGCCGACCGCGTTGGCCAGCGCGCTCACCGGAGGCGGCCAGCCACCGCCCGTCGGAGCCGGCGGCCGGGCGGGACCTGCGGCCCGTATCTCCAGATCCAGCCGCCGGAACAGCGGCAGGTCACGGAAGAAGTAGGTCAGCAGCCTGCGGTCGGCGCTGCCATGGAAGTCCGGATCGCTGCGCGCGGTCAGCAGCGGCTGCGCCCGCCCCAGCTGGTCGCCCACACCGGCGACCAGCGCGGCGAACCGCTCACCCGGGACCGTCCACCGCAGGTCGATGTCGCTGAAGCGGTCGTACGTGCCCGACGCCAGGGAGCCGCGCAGCTCGGTCCGCCCCTCGGGACAGCTCGCCCCCAGCACTCCGGCGAACCGGCCCAGCGCCTCGCCGGGATCCCCGCCGATCCCACGTCCCACCTGCCCGAACTCCCCTCCGTCGCCTTGCACGTGGCGCTCCCCCTAAGTGGTGTCCCGCGGCGTATACGTCCCCCAGACCTCGCGCAGCGCGTCGCAGACCTCGCCGACCGTCGCCGACCTGCACAGCGCCTCGCGCATCGGGTAGAGCACATTGTCCGTCCCGTCGGCGGCCCGCCGCAGCCCGGACAGCGCCGCCGTCACCGCGGCACCGTCCCGTCCGGCCCGCAGGGCGGCCAGGCGGCGGACCTGCCGGGCCTCGATCTCCGGGTCGACGCGCAGCGGCTCGTAGGGCTCCTCCTCGTCCAGCCGGAAGCGGTTGACGCCGACGACGACCCGCTCACCGGCGTCCGTCTCCTGCGCGATGCGGTACGCGTTGCGCTCGATCTCCCCCTTCTGGAAACCCTGCTCGACAGCCGCCACCGCACCGCCCAACTCCTCAACCCTCTCCATGAGCTGAAGGGCCGCCGCCTCCAGCTCGTCGGTCATCGATTCGATCGCGTAGGACCCGGCGAACGGATCGACGGTGGCCGTGACGTCGGTCTCGTACCGGAGGATCTGCTGGGTGCGCAGCGCCAGCCGCGCCGAGGTGTCCGTGGGCAGCGCGAGCGCCTCGTCGAAGGCGTTGGTGTGCAGCGACTGGGTGCCGCCGAGCACCGCGGCGAGCCCCTGGAGGGCGACCCGTACGAGGTTGGTCTCCGGCTGCTGGGCGGTGAGCTGGACGCCGGCGGTCTGGGCGTGGCAGCGCAGCATCAGCGACCTGGGGTTCTCCGCGCCGAACCGCTCCCTCATCACCCGCGCCCACATCCTGCGCGCGGCACGGAACTTGGCGACCTCTTCGAGGAGGGTGGTGCGCGCGACGAAGAAGAACGAGAGCCGCGGCGCGAAGTCGTCGACGTCCATGCCCGCGGCGACGGCGGTGCGGACGTAGGCGATGGCGTTGGCGAGGGTGAAGGCGACCTCCTGCACGGGCGAGGCGCCGGCTTCCGCCAGGTGGTAGCCGGAGACGGAGATGGTGTTCCAGCGCGGGATCTCGGCCCGGCAGTACCGGAAGATGTCGGCGGTCAGCCGCAGGGAAGGGGCGGGCGGGAAGATGTAGGTACCCCGGGCGATGTACTCCTTGAGCACGTCGTTCTGGATGGTCCCGGTCAGCCGGTCTCCCGTCACTCCCTGTCCTTCCCCCACGAGTTGGTAGAGGAGGAGCAGGGGTGCGGCGGGGGCGTTGATGGTCATCGACGTCGAGACGCGGTCCAGCGGGATGCCGTCGAAGAGCGTCCGCAGGTCATCGGCCGAGTCGACGGCGACGCCGACCCTGCCGACCTCGCCGCTCGCGAGCGGCGCGTCCGAGTCGTACCCCATCTGCGTCGGCAGATCGAAGGCGACCGACAGGCCGGTCGTGCCGTGGGCGATCAGCTGCCGGAAACGGGAGTGGGACTCGGCCGCGGTGCCGAAGCCTGCGTACTGGCGCATGGTCCAGGGGCGGCCGGTGTACATCGACGGATGGACGCCGCGGGTGAACGGGTAGCCGCCGGGGTCGCCGAGGCTGCGCCGGGGATCCCAGCCGTCGAGCGCTTCGGGCCCGTACACCGGCGCGATCGGCAGACCGCTCTCGGTGCGCCGGACGCCGTCGGACTCGCCTGCCATGCCTCCCGCCTCCTGCCGGACGGCCGGGGCGCTCCGTGCGGGGCGACGTGCCGGGGCCGCATTCCCAGCGTGCCCGCAGGGGCGGCACGGCGCACACCGGGACGGCGGGGGTGCCGGAGGTACCGGGGGAAGTGGGGGGCGCGGGCAGGGCCGGGGGAACGTGCCCCGCCCGCGCCATGTGCGCGAAGCCGTGGGTACGGGGGGAACCCGGGCCTGCGCGCAGCCGATGACCAGTCGGCTTCATTCAGTACTGCGCCGGGGGCCGAAAAAACGTCACACCTTACGGAGCGCCGGGAGGCTCGGGGCCCGCACGGTGGTGCTGCCGGAGGGCTCGGGCGATCCGGTGCCCCCGCTCTGACCTGGGGTGGAGCCCGGTCCGGGGGTCGGGTGGTGGTCGTCGTCCTCGTCGTGGCCGCCGTTCTGGCCGCCGTTCTGGCCGTTGCCCGGGTGGCTGCCCGAGCCGGACCCGGCGGGGTACTTCTTGAGGTAGGCGCGGCAGAACGCGTGGATCTTGGCCGGGCCGCCGGCGGCGCGTTCGAGGCGCCGGAGGGTGTCGCGGTCCATCTCGCCGCGCTTGCCCGCCTGGTAGTCGCGGCAGAGCGACGCGACGAAGGCACGCCGGTCGGCCCCGCCCTCGCCCGAGGTCTGCCCGCCGTTGCCCGAGCCCGCGGTGGCGCCGTCCTTGCCCGAGCCGTCGCCTGGGGTGTGGTCCGGGGTGGGCGGTCCCGAGGTGCCGCCCGACGGGACGTCGGGTGACTGCGAGGCCGCCGGGTCGGTCGGGTCCTGGCCGGGGGGCGTCGTCTCCGGGGACTGGGTACCGCCTTCGGGGACCGTGCCGGGCTCCTCGCTCTCCAGGGTGCCGGGGGTGACCGCGGCGGAGACGCTGGCTCCGGGCTCGGGGTCCGTGCCGCCGCCGCGGAACGGCGTGGGCAGCACGCCCGTACCGGCGGCGACGGCGACCCCGCCGATGGCGCAGGCCGCCAGCGCCACGACCAGGGCGCGCCGGAACGGGCGGGCGAATGTGGTGCGTTCGGGCCGGCCGGCCCCGGTAGCGGTGCGGATCTCCGCCGTCCGCGTACCGGCCCCGCCGGGCCCGGCCTGCGCCGTGCGGAAGGCGGCGAGTGCGGCTTCCTCCCCCGGCAACGCTGCCGGTCCGGCCGCGCCCGCCGCGGCGTCCAGCAGCTGTGCGAGTTCCCTGGCGCCGTCGCCCGCGGTGGAGCCGACCGGCTCGCCGCGCAGCAGTCGCTCCGCGGCATCGTCGTCGAGCCAGCTGTACCGGTCGTCGGCCATCACATGTCCTTCTGCGTTCGCGCGGCCGTTTCCGTCACACCGGGTACGTACGATTCCGCGACGCCGTCCCGGCGTCTTCGTCCCTGTGCGGGCACCCCGCCCATCGTTCCACCACCCCCGCGCGGACCGCGTTCCGGCCGGTCGGACGGGGTGCCTGCGCGCTGTTCCGTGCTGTTGCCCGGGGCGCCGGGCGGGGCGGGTGAGGTGCCGTTCGCGCCGGGTGCCGGGCCGTCGCAGGGCGCTTGCGCGCCGTTGGCCGCCGCTTCCGTGGCGTCGTCCGTGCCGGGGTCGCCGGTGAGCATTTCGGCGAGCCTGCGCAGTCCGCGGTGGGCCGCGGTCCGTACCGCGCCGGGCCGCTTGCCGAGGACCTGGGCGGTGCTCTTGGCGTCGAGTCCGACCACCACCCGCAGCACGACGGCCTCGGCCTGGTCCTGCGGGAGACGGGCTATCAGCCCGAGGGTGCGGCCGGTGCCGAGGGCTTCGAGTGCCTCGCCCGCGGTGTCGGACGCGGCGGGCGTATCGGCGAGTTCGCTTTCGTCGCCGCAGGTCGCGGGGCGCCTGCCGCGCATCCGTATGTGGTCGAGCGCACGGTTGCGGGCGATGCGGGCGGCCCAGCCGCGGAACCGGTCCGCGTCTCCGCTGAAGCGGGCGAGATCGCGGGTGATCTGCAGCCAGGCTTCGGAGGCGACATCCTCCGCGTCCGCTTCACCCACCAACGTCCGTACATATCCGAGAAGTCGGGGATGTACGGCACGGTAGACGACGCGGAACGCCGCTTCGTCACCGTCCTGTGCCGCTTGCACGGCAACGGTCAGCCGGCTGTCGTCCGGCTGAATGTCGTCCCCTCGCACGGATCCATCCTGTCGCATGCGGAACGTCCGCTGCCCGGTCCTTGCCGATTCACTGCTTCCCCGCTCACCACGGCGCCGGGCGGCCCACCGCAGCTCGCGGCGCCCCCGGAACCGCCGGTAACCCGGATGTTCCCGCTGACGGTAACCCGCCTGGTCATCGGCTCCGCACCCGGGCCGGGCCGTGGCACGTTACGGGCCCGGCACGGCCGCCGTCCAGACCACGAGCGGTGCCCCCGCCCACACCCCCTGTGACGCTTTCGGGCCGTCCGGCGCTGTATCGAATAGGGGCCCTCGCCGGCCCCTCCGTGAACGACGGCCGGGGCCTCTCCTGTGGGGGGTGGCGGCCCCGGCCGTCCCACGCGCCTTCCTGGTCCGGGGCCGCCGCCCGCTCACACCTTGTCGGCCAGCGTCCGGAAGTCCGCCCAGCTCATCGCGGGGGTCCGCGGATCCCACACCTTCTGTGCCAGCGCCGCGAGCGGCATCCGGATCCCGCGCGCGATCTGCTCCGGGGTCTGCGATCCGGCCAGGTCGCACCAGATCGCGAACCGCGCGCCCTGGATCCGGTCGGGCCCGGTCATGCTCTTCGGGACGTTCACGGGCGAGGTGTGGCGCAGCACCGCCGGGGTCCAGCTGCGGTAGATGCGTTCACCGGTCGGGTAGACGAACTCGTTGGGCTCGCCCAGGACGTAGTAGAGGTACTCGTCGTTGAGGTTCACGAGGTTGCGGCCCTCGCGCAGGAATTCCGCGGGGTCGCGCTTGCCGATCTCCTTGCCGGTCCAGTAGCCGACCGTACGGTTCTTGTCGGCCTTGACCTTCGCGTCCGGGAAGAAGCCGTCGTTCCACGCCTCGATCCGGTTCTTGCCGGCCTTCTCCACCGTCTTCTGACGGTCGTTGAGCCAGCCGGTCGCCAGGTCCTCGATGGTGCCCTGCGGCCCGTACTTCTTCCGCGCGGCCTGCGCGAGCCCTGGGTACGAGGCGGCGGGGTCGGAGACCATCAGCGCCTGGTACTCGTCGCCGCCGAGGTGCCAGTAGGCGGGGGCGCCCTTGGGCGAGCCGAACAGCGAGGCGTACTCGCGCAGCAGGTCGTCGACGAGCTTGGCCGAGGCGGGCTTGGAGATGTCGATGGCGCCGCGCAGCACGGTGCCCCGGGCGTTGCGGAGTTGGAGGTCGGGGTGCTTGTCGAGCACCGCGCCCAGGTGTCCTGGCGAGTCGATCTCCGGGATGACGGTGACGTGCCGGGACTGCGCCACCTTCAGCAGGTGACGGACCTGGGCCTTGGTCAGGTGGTCCTTGGAGACGATCTCCGGGTGGCTGTCGCTCTCGATGCGGAAGCCCTGGTCGTCGGAGAAGTGCAGCTGGAGCTGGTTGAGTTTGAGGTCGCCGAGCTCGCGGATCCTGGCCTCGATCCACTGCGCGTCGAACGGCTTGCGGGCGTTGTCCAGCAGCATGCCGCGCTGCAGCCGGTCCGGCCGGTCCTCGATGGTGCCCTCGGGCAGGCCGCCCGCGGCGTGCACGGCCTGCTTGACGGTCCTGGTGCCCTGGAAGATGCCGGCGTCGGTGGGGGCGCTGAGGGTGAGCCGGGTGCTGCGGGCGGTGAGGGTGTACGCCTCGTCCGCGGTGGAGCGGGCCGGGGCGTTGTCCGGCAGCTGCTCGGGCGCCTTGCCGCCCTTGCCCGCGAGCTTCAGCTCGATGTCGCCGGGCCGTACGGTCTGCTTGCCCCAGACCACCGGGATGCCGCCGAGGTCCTGCGCGAGCAGCCGGGCCTCGTCGGCGACGGTGCTCTTCTCGCCGGCCGGCACCACGATCCGCGCACCCTTGGAGGGCCGCCAGCCGCGCCCGTCGGCCGGTCGGAAGTCCCGTACGGCGGGGATGGTGCGGGGCTTGCCGGTCACCGCTTTCCAGGTGGGGGTGGGGGCGGCGGACGGCGGGGATCCGGTGTTGCCGGGGGGATCGGCGTCGGCGGCGTTCGAGCAGCCGGTCAGCGTCAGCGCGGAGGCCAGCAGGGCGACGGGGAGGGCGGCGCGGGATCGAGGGGAATGCGTTGTGCGCGCCGTTCCTGAAGGTTTGTCCGGGACCGGGGTGGGGGTCCGCTGGGCCCGTGGTGCCGCTTTCGGCCATTCGGGGCGCCTCGGCCGGCTCGGGTTCAACATCGTGCAATCCTCACTTTTCGGGGCGAAGACATGGAAAGTGCGCGGCATTGACGGCGCACGCTGCGGAAACGCAGGATCACCACTCCGGCAGCCGTCCACCGCCCACGTGAAACGTCTCTCATCCGGGTGAAAACCGCGCATCCGTCGGACAGTGCCCGACGCTCGTCGTTACGGTGGCGTCGCCGTTCGGCAGCCCGCGCACCGGGCTCCCGGACCGCCGGAATCGCTCCGGGGCCGCGCGCCGCACACCAGTCGTCACGGCTCCCACCTCCGCTTCCGTACCCGTCCGGGATCCGTACGCCGCCCGTCCAGCTTCCGTCAGCAGTCCGCATCGCACCCGTCGACGCACCTCAGGTCCCGCGCCCGGCACCCACCCGGCGCGCCCCCGTCCCGTCCGTCCCGTCCGAGGAGCCCACGCTGTCCGGCGACATTCCGGCCGCCCGGCCGACGACGCTGCATCTGTCCCACGCTCCGCGGCGCGGCATACCCTCGCAGAGCCCCGGCCCGCTCCCGCCACTTTCGGACACCGCGGAACCGGTCGCCTTCAACGCCCTGCCGCCGGACGCCGCCAGGGCCGCGCTGCCGTCCTGCTGCGGCAGCCGCAGGTGGGTCGCGCGGATCGCCGAGCACCGGCCCTATCCCGACCTGGGCGCGCTGCTCGCCGCGTCCGACGAGGCGTGTTACGACCTCACCCCGGCCGATCTGGACGAGGCGCTCGCCGCCGAGTCGGCCACCCCGCTGCCGCTGCCGGTCGCCACGGGCCCCGGCATCCTCGCCGCCCACACCGCCCTGCGCGCCGCGCACGCCGAGTACGAGCGCCGCTTCCGGCACGCCTTCGTCATCTGCCTCGACGACTACCAGGACGAGGAGCGACTGGACCAGATGCTGGCCGGTATCCGCACCCGGCTGGGGAACGACCCGGACGAGGAGCGCGCGGTCACCGCGGACGAGCTGCGCCGTCTGGTCCGCGGCCGACTGTCACGCCTTACGGCCGAATGTCCATAACATCCTGATTCGCACTTGTGTGATAGCCCGTTGGTGCCTGTTTGATCACACCTAAGGGCCCCGGCGTAAGGAACCGACAGCGCGTCGCTACGATGGCCAGGGCCGGTGGACCGTACCCGGCCGGGCCAGACCGACAGAGAAGCCGGCAGGCCCCAATCCCCGCTCCCGGAGGGTTTTTCCGTGCCGGCTGGAACGCTGTACCGCGGCCGGGAAGGCATGTGGTCCTGGGTGGCTCATCGAGTCACTGGCGTCCTCATCTTCTTCTTCCTGTTCGTACACGTCCTCGACACCGCTCTCGTCAGGGTCTCTCCCGAGGCCTACGACGACGTCGTCGCGACTTACAAGACACCCATCGTCAACGTGCTGGAGTACGGCCTCGTCGCCGCAATCCTCTTCCACGCGCTCAACGGCCTTCGCGTCATCGCGGTGGACTTCTGGTCGAAGGGCCCGAAGTACCAGAAGCAGATGCTGTGGACCGTCGTGGGCGTCTGGGTCGTGCTGATGGCCGGTGCCTTCTACCCCGTGCTGCAGCACACCCTGCGCACGCTGTTCGGGAGCTGATGACGCGAGATGTCTGCTGAAACAACTTCCCCCGCAGGTGCGACCGTGAACGACGTCAGCCTTTACGACGTGGACAACCCCGCGCCCGTCATCGAGCCGCCGCGCAAGCGCACCAAGAAGACCCCGAAGTCGACGCGCACCAACTTCGAGCTGTACGGCTGGCTGTTCATGCGGCTGTCCGGCGTCGTGCTGGTCGTCCTCGTCCTGGGTCACCTGCTGATCCAGCTCGTGCTGGACGGCGGCGTCTCCAAGATCGGCTTCGCCTTCGTGGCCGGCCGCTGGGCCTCGCCGTTCTGGCAGGGCTGGGACCTGTGCATGCTGTGGCTCGCCATGCTGCACGGCGCCAACGGCCTGCGCACCGTCATCAACGACTACGCGCAGCGGGACACGACCCGCTTCTGGCTGAAGATGCTGCTCTACACCGCCACGGTGTTCACCGTCCTTCTGGGCACGCTGGTGATCTTCACCTTCGACCCGAACATCGCCTGAAGCCGGGGCTGAGGTAACGACCAATGAAGATCCACAAGTACGACACCGTCATCGTCGGCGCCGGCGGCGCGGGCATGCGCGCGGCCATCGAGTCGACGAAGCGCAGCCGCACCGCGGTCCTGACGAAGCTCTACCCGACCCGCTCCCACACCGGCGCGGCGCAGGGCGGCATGGCCGCCGCCCTCGCCAACGTCGAGGAGGACAACTGGGAGTGGCACACCTTCGACACGATCAAGGGCGGCGACTACCTGGTCGACCAGGACGCCGCCGAGATCCTCGCGAAGGAGGCCATCGACTCCGTCCTCGACCTGGAGAAGATGGGCCTGCCGTTCAACCGCACCCCGGACGGCACGATCGACCAGCGCCGCTTCGGCGGTCACTCGCGTAACCACGGCGAGGCCCCGGTCCGCCGGTCCTGCTACGCGTCGGACCGCACCGGCCACATGATCCTCCAGACGCTGTACCAGAACTGCGTCAAGGAGGGTGTGGAGTTCTTCAACGAGTTCTACGTCCTGGACCTGCTGCTCCAGGACGTCGACGGCGTGAAGAAGTCGGCCGGCGTCGTCGCGTACGAGCTGGCGACCGGCGAGATCCACGTCTTCCAGGCGAAGGCGATCATCTTCGCGTCCGGTGGCACCGGCAAGTTCTTCAAGGTGACCTCCAACGCGCACACGCTGACCGGTGACGGCCAGGCCGCGGCCTACCGCCGCGGACTGCCGCTGGAGGACATGGAGTTCTTCCAGTTCCACCCGACCGGCATCTGGCGGATGGGCATCCTGCTGACGGAGGGCGCCCGCGGTGAGGGCGGCATCCTCCGCAACAAGGACGGCGAGCGCTTCATGGAGAAGTACGCGCCGGTCATGAAGGACCTCGCGTCCCGTGACGTCGTCTCGCGCTCCATCTACACGGAGATCCGGGAAGGCCGCGGCTGCGGTCCGGAAGGCGACCACGTCTACCTGGACCTCACGCACCTGCCGCCGGAGCAGCTGGACGCCAAGCTGCCCGACATCACCGAGTTCGCGCGCACGTACCTCGGCATCGAGCCCTACACGGACCCGATCCCGATCCAGCCGACCGCGCACTACGCCATGGGCGGCATCCCGACCAACGTCGAGGGCGAGGTGCTGCGCGACAACGACACCGTCGTGCCGGGCCTGTACGCCGCCGGCGAGGTCGCCTGCGTCTCCGTGCACGGCGCCAACCGCCTGGGCACCAACTCGCTCCTGGACATCAACGTCTTCGGGCGCCGGGCCGGCATCGCCGCGGCCGAGTACTCCGCCGACCACGACTTCGTCGAGCTGCCCGAGAACCCGGCGCAGCAGGTCATCGACCAGGTCGAGCGGCTGCGCGACTCCAACGGCACCGAGCGGGTCACGGAGATCCGCAAGGAACTCCAGGAGTGCATGGACGCCAACGTGATGGTGTTCCGCACCGAGCAGACGATCAAGACCGCGGTCGAGAAGATCGGCGAGCTGCGCGAGCGGTACCTGAACGTGTCCGTCCAGGACAAGGGCAAGCGGTTCAACACCGACCTGCTGGAGGCCATCGAGCTGGGCAACCTGCTCGACCTGGCCGAGGTCATGGCCGTGTCCGCACTCGCCCGCAAGGAGTCCCGCGGCGGTCACTACCGCGAGGACTACCCCAACCGCGACGACGTCAACTTCATGCGGCACACCATGGCGTACCGCGAGGTGGGCGCAGACGGCTCGGAGTCGATCCGCCTCGACTACAAGCCGGTCGTGCAGACCCGCTACCAGCCGATGGAGCGTAAGTACTGATGAGCAGCCCCACGCTTGAGAAGCACTCCGCGGCACTGGACGCGGCGGAGAACACCGCTTCGCAGATGATCACCGCCACCTTCCGGATCCGCCGGTTCAACCCGGAGGTCTCGGAAGAGGCGAGCTGGCAGGACTTCCAGCTGGAGATCGATCCCAAGGAGCGCGTCCTGGACGCCCTCCACAAGATCAAGTGGGACCAGGACGGCACCCTGACGTTCCGCCGTTCCTGCGCCCACGGCATCTGCGGTTCCGACGCCATGCGCATCAACGGCAAGAACCGCCTGGCGTGCAAGACGCTGATCAAGGACATCAACCCGCAGAAGCCGATCACGGTCGAGGCCATCAAGGGCCTGACGGTCCTCAAGGACCTGGTCGTGGACATGGAGCCGTTCTTCCAGGCGTACCGCGACGTGATGCCCTTCCTGATCACGAACGGCAACGAGCCGACCCGTGAGCGGCGGCAGACCGCCGAGGACCGCGAGCGCTTCGACGACACGACGAAGTGCATCCTCTGCGCCGCCTGCACGTCCTCCTGCCCGGTGTTCTGGAACGACGGCCAGTACTTCGGCCCGGCGGCGATCGTCAACGCGCACCGCTTCATCTTCGACAGCCGTGACGAGGGTGGCGAGCAGCGTCTCGAAATCCTCAACGACAAGGACGGCGTCTGGCGCTGCCGTACGACCTTCAACTGCACGGACGCCTGCCCGCGCGGTATCGAGGTCACCAAGGCGATCCAGGAGGTCAAGCGCGCGCTGATCACGCGACGCTTCTGATCCTGCCCCGGTCCTGGTGCCGATGCCGGTACCGATCCGGGTCTGCACGCCCCGGAGGGCCCCGCTTCCGTACGTACGGAGGCGGGGCCCTTCCGCGTCCGCACCCGCCGGATACACCAGCACGGGCGGCAGCGCGGGCTCGACACCCTCCGAACCGGCGTACGGGGTAAGGAAGTCCGGGAAGTAGCCGTGCCGCAGCACCAGGGCAACAGGGCCCGCAACGGCCCTGGGCCGTGCCGTACGGCATGCTGCCGCCAGGCATCCCGCGCCGGATCGGCCCCCGAAACCCCGCAGACTGTGCAGGCTCAGCGCGGTCTCCCACAGCGGGTCCGCACCGTCCGCCAGTCGCGTACGCGCCAGATCCTGCCTCGTGAAGTGCACTCGCAGCACGCCAACCACCCGCCGCCGGCCCCCGCGACTCCCCCGAGCACGGTGCACACGAGGATCCGACTCCATGGCCGGTTTCGGCAACCCGCGGGCGACGATCGGGGAATTCCGTTGGCGGCGGGCGGGGTTGGGCCCGGGGGACTCCCCGGATCGCGGCGGCGGGTCCTCCGGCGTCTCTCAGGCCGAACGGAGCGCGCGGGCCGCCAACGCCTCGTCCTGGGCGCGGCGTTCGCGCATAAGACCCGCGTACCGGCCCAACGCCTCGCGACGGTGCAGGAGTTCGGCGATCTCCGCGTCCAGCCGCGCAAGCTGTCCCTCCACCACCCCGCAGGAGAAGGCACACGCCTGCAGGCCGGGACCGCCCTGCGCACACGGCAGCAGCTCACGGATCGTGTCCGTACTCAGCCCGGTGGCGAGCAGCTCACGGATCCGCCGGACCGTCTCGGCGGCCTCCGGGCCATAGCGGCGGTATCCGTTCCCGTCACGTTCGGCACGCAGCAGCCCCTGCTGCTCGTAGTAGCGCAGCGACCGCGTGCTGACACCCGTACGGCTCGCCAACTGCCCTATCCGCCATGCCTCCTGCCGCTGCCCTCCCGCTCCCGCGGACAGCCCCGCCACATCCCCCGCACACGGCTGAACCCCCCGCACGACACACCCTTCCCACAGCACTCCCGGCGCCCCTCCTGCATTCCTGATTCCGCCGGATTCCCCCGAATATCGGGAGGGCGCGCCCTGCAACTTGACCTTGACACCGGTGTCAAGGGGCAACCTGCCGCCCATGACGCACATTCCCGCACCCCCGGCCCCCTCCATCTCGCCGCTCCCCCCGCTGTCCACATCGGTCACCCGCCCCCCGGCCGCAGCCGGACCGCCCCACGGGCCCGGCCCCGGCATCCTGCTCGCGCACGGCGCCACCGGCAGCATCGCCGACAACTTCGCCCCGCTGATACCGCTGCTGGCCGACTCCGGTCACACCGTCGTCGCCCCCGACTACCCCGGCTCGGGCGCCACCCCCCGCGCCGATGGCCCGCTGTCCCTGGACGCGCTCGCCGACGCCCTCGTCGCCGAGGCGGTCGCGGCCGGCGTGGAAACCTTCACCCTCGTCGGCTACTCGCTCGGTACGGCAGTCTCCGTACGGGCCGCCGCACGCCACCCCGAGCGGGTGCGCGGGCTGGTGCTCACCGCCGGCCTCGCCCGGCCCGACCAGCGCATCCGCATCTGGCTCGACCTGTGGCTGCGCCTCCTGGACCGCGGCGACTACACGGGCTTCGCCCAGGCCCGTACGCTCGCCGCCTTCGCCCCCGACCATCTCGACGCACTGCCCCCGGACGCGCTGGCGGCCGCACTCGACGACGACCCGGCGGGCCCGCCGCCGGGCTCCGCCGAGCAGGCCGCACTGGTCGCGACCGTGGACACCACCGCCGACCTGCCCGAGATCGCGGTACCGGCCCTGGTCATCGCCACCACCCTCGACCCCCTGGTCCACCCCTCCCAGTCCCGCTACCTGGCGGACCACATCCCCGGCGCCCGGTACGCGGAGATCGCGACCGGTCACCTCCCGATGGTCGAGCGCCCCGAGGAGTGGACGGCCCTGATCACCGGCTTCCTCGCTGAACAGTCCCTGTAGCCCGGCGCCCGGCGACAGGGCCGCTCCCCGCGCCCGTACGGCTTGCTGCCCACCACGGTGCCGGGCCCCTCCTCTAGGCTCAGGGGCATGCCCGCCCGCAGGCACGGGAGCGGGCGCATGGGCGGCACGAGGACCAGGACGAGGGCGTAGAGCGGACGTGAACGACGAGACGCCGGCGGGTCAGGGGCATGGACCGGACGTGAGCGACGAGACGGCGGCGGGCGCGGAACGGACGCCGGGCCCGGCCGGCTCCCGGAAGCGGCCGCGGCGCAAGACACCGGCGGAGGCCGCGCCGGGGCCGGAGGCAGGCGCGAAGCCCGGCCCCGGCGCCCCGTCCGCCCCCGCCGCGAAATCCGGCCGCCCCACCGCCAAGAGCGAGCAGACCCGGGCGCTGATCCTGGAGACCGCGATGCGGCTCTTCCAGGAACGCGGCTACGACCGGACGACCATGCGCGCCATCGCCCAGGAGGCCGGGGTCTCCGTGGGCAACGCGTACTACTACTTCGCCTCCAAGGAACACCTCATCCAGGGCTTCTACGACCGCATCGCCGCGGAGCACACGGCGGCGGTCGAGGACGTCCTGGCCCGCGAGACGGATCTGGCGGGGCGGCTGAGCGGCGTGCTGCTCACCTGGCTCGACATCGCCGCGCCGTACCACGAGTTCGCCGCACAGTTCTTCAAGAACGCCGCCGACCCGGCGAGCCCGCTCAGCCCGTTCTCCGACGAGTCCCAGGGCCCGCGGGCCACCGCCATCGCCCTGCACCGCCAGGTCCTGGCCGGCGCCAAGGTCTCGGCGGACCCCGAACTCACCGCCCAGCTACCGCAGTTGCTGTGGCTCCAGCAGATGGGCGTGGTCCTCTTCTGGGTCCACGACCGCTCCCCGGGCTGCGCCCGCACCCGCCGCCTGGTCGAACGCACCTCCCCCTTGGTGGCCCGCGCCATCGCCGCCTCCCGCTTCCGCGTGCTGCGCCCCCTGATCCGCGAAGTCACCGACGTCCTGGCCGAGTTCCTGCTACCGACGACGGACAGGGCCCCGGATCCCCCAGCCGGACGGCGGGACGCGAAGAACACCCCCTAGCGGGATACCGGACGCACCACGGACGCCCCTGGACGCCGTTGGTCCGAATCCGTACTCCCTCATCCACACGCCCTAGCTCCGCGCCGGCTCCCTCTCCATCACCTTGTCCAGGAACCCTTCCAGGTTTCCCGTAAGGCGCTCGATGCGGTCCTCCAGCGGCAGCGTCTCCTCGTACCGCGCGGCGAGCTGCGACCGCTTCTTGCCGCGTACGTACAGCGAGCACGCGAGGTCGGCGCAGAAATACGCCCCTACGGTGTTCCCCTGACGCCCGGCGGGCCCGGCGCGGCGCGCGGCGAGCAGGCTGACGCCGGAGCCGGGGTGCCCGGTCATACAGACCGAACACACCGTCGTCTTCGTGAAACTCCGCCGCACGCCCTGCGGCACCCGCAGCGTGACCCCCATCAGGCCGTCCCCGCGCGGCGCCACCAGGTAGCCCCGGTCCGGCGCACCCGGGTCACGCCACCCGAGAAAGTCCAGGTCCCCCCAGGGGAGCTCCGTCATCCGCGCCGGGAGGCTGATCCGGCTCGCCTCGCCCTTCGAGCAGTTCACGAATGACGCGCGTATCTCTTTTTCGCCAACGGGGTCCATAGCGGAAAAAACTAACAGCGGGCGCGCGGCATGTCGCCCGGGTTTCCCCCGGCCGGGCCGCCCCGCCCCGCCCCTGACATGGAAAAAGGCGGGCCGCCGCACGCGAACCCGCCTCTTTGCCGTTGTCAGGCCCGAGGCCCGTTCCCGCTCACCCCCAGGACTGGCCCCCCCGGCCGTTCCGGCGCCGCACCAGTGCCACCACGCCGATCACGACACCGGCAACGATGACGACACCGAGCCCGATGCCGCCGTAGAGCAGCATGGCCTGCTTGCCGCCCATGGGGGGGGTGGGGTCCTGCCCGTCACCCGGGGCCGCGGCCTGATCCGACGCTTTGCCCTGCGGCATCGGGAGCGGCCCTTCCTTGGACCCCGCGGGAATCTCGTGGGTCAGGGCGGCCAGCGGCTGGATGTAGCCATAGCCGTAATGCGCGTCCGGGAGCTTGGGGCCCCGGCTCTTGACCGAATCCGGCAGCCCGGCGGTCTTCACCAGCCGGTTGGCGATCTGCCCCGGTGTGAGGTCGGGGTACTTCTCCCGCAGAAGAGCCGCGGTGGCGGAGGCGTAGGCCGTGGCGATGGAGGTGCCGCTGCTTTTGCCGTAGCGGGTGCCGTCGCCGCCCATGATCGGCACGTCGGCACCGGGGGCGGTCAGATCGACGGTGGAGTTGTAATTGCTGCCGTCCCAGGACTTTCCGTATGCGTCGATGGCGCCGACGCCGATCGCACCCGGGCAGGCGGCCGGGTACCGCTTCTCCGGCAGGCCGTCGTTGCCCACACCCGCCACGACCACCACGCCCTTTTCGATCGCGTAGTGGATCGATTCGCACATGTCCGGTGTGTTCTTGTCCGCGACGAACGACATATTGATGACATCGGCGCCGTGATCGACGGCATAACGGGTGGCGTCCGGCGCCTTCTTGTCCGCCGTCAGGGGCAGAATCTTGGCATCGGGCGCCAGCCCCTTGAGCCCGTCCTGCCCGCCAGGGCCGTGTCCGTGCCCGGCAATGAGGGCGGCCATGCTGGTTCCGTGGGTACGAATATCTTCACCCTGATTTGCCTCGGGGAATTTTCCCACCGAGTTGGGGAATTCGTGGCCCGACTGGAATACGCCCGTCAGGTCGGGGTTGTCGGCGAAAAATCCGGTATCGATAACGGCGACGGTGACGCCCTTGCCGGTCGCCTGCTTCTGCACACTCGCCGCATCAAAGGCGGTCAACGGCCACTGCTCACCGACTGCTTGGTCCGCCGCGGCCATTCCGCCCGTGGTCAGGAACAGCGCTCCCGTCAGCGCAGCACCGATGGTCGCGCGCAGGGTACGTGTGACCCTCATGCCTTGCTCCTCACTACTTCCGTTCCGGGCGGATACGGCCGCCTGAAGGGATGTCCCGTACGGGTTGCACGGGGCACCCCCTCGGCCGGCGGGGCGCCGGCACTCCGTCGTCGTTCTACTCGATGTCGCCGTTCTACTCGATCACGCGAGGCGCCACATTACGTTCCGGAGTCCAGGTCTCCTCATCCTCGACAAGGTAGTCGGGCCGCTGCTTGCCGGGACGCTCCTTACCGTCCTTGCCCCGCTTGCCCGTTGCGCCCTGCATCCCTGCACCGCCCGTCTTGCCGGCCGGAGACTGCGTGCCGCCCCGGCTGCGGTGCAGCGCGGAGCCGCCCTGCTTCGCCCCGCCTGCCGGACCGCCCGGCTTGCCCGGCGTACGCGACGGTGCGCCGCGCCCGGCAGCGCCGCCCCCGGGCATTCCGGTACGGCCGCCGATGCCACGGCGGCCGGGCCCCATCGTTCCGCCCATGCCACCGGGCCCGCCGATGGCACCCGGCGGGACGAACACCCCAGAGCCGCCACCCGGATTGCTGTTTCCCGAGCCGCTGCCACCGCCGCCGGTACCCCCGCCGATGCCGGGGTGTGCCGGTGTCAGCGTTCCGCCCTGGACGCTGTCGAGGTCGGTCCGGGCGGACGGCGCGACTGGCTTGATGTTGCCGAGCTCATCGCGCTGGATGCCCTGACCGTTGTGCCGCGAGAGCGGCGAGTGCGGCGAGAGTGTGGATGTCTTGGGATGCGTGCCGCCCACGACCGGCATGTTCACCGGCGGCGGAGGCGAGTACGGATCCGGCCGCGTTGGCCAGTCGCCGGGGCCACCGGGCGGCGGCCCCGGTGCCACCTGTCCGTTGTGCGCGCGGTAGTGCGCCGCCAGCTCCTCCATCACGATGACGGCCTCGACCTGGCGCTCCTTGCTCAACGAGAGCTTGTCCCGGTTGAGTTCGAGCGCCATCTTCGCGTCCATCTTCGGATTGGCCATGTCCTTGTGGAACTGTGTGTCGTCACCCGAAGAGTTGAACGCGCTCTCGACCTTGCCGGGGTCCTTGATCCCCGACATGGTCTTCTGCGCCTCGCGCAGGTTGTACGCGATGCCGGACCTGGGGCCCGACGCGCGGCTCCCGATGAGCATCGACTCGACGTTCCGCGCATGGCCGTAGGTGCGGTCGATCTTCTCCAGAACCCTGCCTGCCTCCCGCCGGAACGCCTCGGCGGCCGAGCCGCGCCAGTGAGCCGACGCGTGGTCCACCGCGTCCTGGAACGACTTGCGGATGCCGCCGTGACCGTCCTGGCCCGCGAGCCGGTCGGCCGAGCCGCGCCAGTGGTCCCCCGAGGTCTCCAGCGCGTGCGGGTCGGCCCCCTCCAGCATTTTGCGGAGCGCGTTGATCCCGTGGTGGTGGAAGTCCGATGCGGACTTCTCGATCGGCTTGTGCCCTTTGAACTGCTGGAGCTGCTCCGACCGGTGCTTCTCGTCGATCTGCTTCTCGTACGCCTTGTTACCGTCACGGTCCATCGGGCCGGGCACGGACTTCCCCCTTAGTCGTCTTCCTGGCTTTCGTCACCCGCTCCGGTCTCACCCCGTCATGGAGGACCGGGTCTCGTGCTCCTGGTCCTCGTACGCGCCCCGGCTCCGCTCGGTCTTCTCGCCGAAGTTCTTGATCAGATCCTGCAGGGCGGTGATGACCTCCGTCATGTAGCTCTGCATCTCGTCGTGCGCTTTGCTGATGTCCGTGGCCTCCAGAAAATCGGATCCGAACGCCGACTTCGGGATGGCCGTGCTGTATTTGATCTTCTGGCTGGGATCATCCATGTCCCCCTGAAGATGCTTGAGCTGGCGCACGACGCCGTCCAACTCGTCAAGGTCGACCTTGAATTGTTCGCCCATTGCTTCACTCCCCCGTTCGCTCGTTCGTACGGGCCTGCCCGAGCCCGCGGTTAAGAGCGGCGTAAATAATTCAAAGACTAGGGAGTCGATCCCCCCAATGGCAAGATCGAAAGTCACGATGTGTCCGATTTAGCGCCGGATCGCGACACGTTTCGTAGGTGCATTGTTACCTGGGCCACAGCAACCTCTCTCCTTGCCATGCACTCCGCGCCGCGAGTTCGGTGATCGTCACGTCCGGCGGGGTGCCGGGCCGTACGGGCGGGCCCCAGGCGCCCGCGTCCCGGGTGCGGACGGATCCCCAACTCCCTTACGTGGAGGGGCGGGCGGCGGCAGGTGCCGCGCGGTGGGGTGCGGCGCGGATGAGGGCGCGGACGGGCGGGCTCTTCAGGAGTGCCGGTGTGAGATGGAGCACCTTGGCGGGCCGGAGGTAACCGGGCCGGGCGAGCACCTGTTGGAAGGGGAGGGCGCTGCGGTACGGGCGGCGAACAGTGTCGCGGGCCGGGTGGCATCGCAGGTAGCGGTGGCCCCCGGCGGGCAGCCCGAGCGCCAGGAGGGCGAGCAGGGTCGGCAGGACGGGTAGGGCGAGCAGGGGGAAGAGCGCTGTGGCTCCCCCTGTACGGGGATCAGGACGAGGGGGAAGTGGGAGGTGTGGAGGACGGGGAAGAGGGGGGCGTGGTGGAGGAGGTGGGCGGAGTGGTGCGCAGCGCACGGATGCCGCGGAACCCGATCACGCCGATCGCCGTCCCCAAGAGAAAGGACGTCACCGCGAGCAGCAGATGGACCCAGAAGTAGGCGGTCGGGTCACCCGCGTCGTTGAAGGCGAGGCCGCTCCCGTCCTGACAGAGGTTTTTGACGAAAGTGATCCAGATGAACCAGCTCCAGACCCCGAAGGCGAGCAGGAACCAGGACACGGGGCGAGAGAGCTTCATGGGTTCCAGTATGGGCAGCGGATCCGGGCGGCGGTCGGCAGGGGCACTCTTCCGTGGGGTGCCGCCGATGACCGGCCGGCGTGCGGGTACGTTCACCGACGTGCCGACGACCTCCCACGCATCCACGCCCGCGTCCACGCCTCGATTCGCCTCCGCATCGGCGTCCACCTCCGTGTCCACATCTGAGTCCGCATCGGCGTCCGCGCCTGCGCGAGCAGGCGGGCGGACGCGGGTAGTTACTCCCCTTCGTACGGTTTTGTCCGCCCGAGTGGCTGCCGTGCTCGCGGCCTCGGCTCTGGTGGTGCCGCCCGTGGTGCTGGCCGGCGGGACCGCGTACGCGGTGCCCGTTGAGGGCGAGGCCCCGCCGAAGGCCCCCGCGCCGCCGGCCAAGATGTCGCACGTCGGCGGAAGCCGGATGAGCGCGCCCGGCGTCCAGGTGCAGCTGAAGGACGGGGCGCCGAAGCTGCCGCACGGCATCACGGCGCGTTCGTGGATCGTGTCCGACGCGGGCTCCGGCGAGGTGCTGGCGGCGAAGAATCCGCACTGGCAGCTGCCGCCGGCCAGCACGCTGAAGATGCTGTTCGCCGATACGGTGCTGCCGAAGTTCCCCAAGACCGAGAAGTACAAGGTCAAGCCGGCCGACCTGGCGGGGATGGGCGCGGGCAGCAGCCTCGTCGGCATAAAGGAGAACCTCACCTACTCCGTCCACGACCTGTGGCTCGGGGTGTTCCTGCGGTCGGGCAACGACGCGGTGCACACGCTGTCGGCGATGAACGGCGGCACGCAGGCGACCGTCGCCGAGATGCAGAAGCACGCGAAGGAACTGAACGCCACCGATACGCACGTCGTCACGCCGGACGGGTACGACGCTCCGGGCCAGGTCTCCAGCGCGTACGACCTGAGCCTGTTCGCCCGTGCCGGGCTGCAGAACCCCGACTTCCGCGAGTACTGCTCGACGGCGAGCGCGCAGTTCCCGGGCGACGAGGGCAAGGGCGGCAAACGGGACTCGTTCGGCATCCAGAACACCAACCGGCTGCTCAGCGGCGACTACGACATCAAGCGGTATCCGGGGATCGCCGGGGTGAAGAACGGTTCGACGACGAACGCCGGGTCGACCTTCACCGGTCTCGCGCAGCGCGGCGACCGCAAGCTGCTGGTCACCGTCATGAACCCGGAGAAGAAGGAGCACAACGAGGCGTACAAGGAGACCGCGCAGCTCTTCGACTGGGGCTTCTCGGCCGCGGGCAAGGTGGAGCCGGTCGGCCGGCTCGTCGGGCCGCGCAGCGAGGAGGGCGACGCGACGGCGGTCGGGGCGGACAAGGACGCGGACGGCGGGAAGCAGGGCAAGGGGACGACGCAGGCCGCGCTGGAATCCGGTGACGGTTCGGGCGGCATCTGGACCGCGGTGGGGGTCACCGGCGGTTTGCTGATCGTGCTGGGCCTGGTCGCCCTCGGGGTGCGCCGCCGCTCCCGGGGCTCCCGGGGCTGAGCGCGGGGAGCGGCGGAGCGGGGCGGGTCGCCGGTCGCCGGGGTGGGCCTTCGGAGGGTCAGCCGTCGGTGGTCCGGCGGCCGTTCGCCCGCCCGTTGCCCGGCTCCGGCGGGGCCGCGTGGGCGCCTCCGCTCGTCGGTTCTTCCCTTTTCGGGGCCTCCTCCCCCGCCTCCTCCAGGGCCTCGCGTTCCGGGCCCTCGCTCGCCCGGTCCTGGGTGGCCGTCCAGGCGGAGCAGAACACCAGGAGTTTCGCGGTGAAGTTGATCCAGAGGAGCAGGGCGATCGGGGTGCCGAAGGCGCCGTACATGCTCTTCGATGCGACGCCTTGAAGGTAGCCGCTGAGCAGCAGCTTCAGCGCTTCGAAGCCGATCGCGCCGATCAGGCTCGCGAAGGCGACGGCGCGGCGCGGGGGTTCGACGCCGGGCAGTTTGGTGAGCACGTAGGCCAGCAGCAGGAAGTCGGCCAGGACGGCGGTGCAGAAGCCGGCGACCGAGAGCAGCACGCTGCCGGCGCCGCCCTCGGCGAGGCCCAGCGCGTCGGCGACCTTGCCGACGGCGGAGGCGGCGAAGGCCGAGCAGGCGACCGAGAGCAGGGCCACGCCGCCGAGGCCGAGCAGCAGGGCGCCGTCCCGGAGTTTGCTGAGGAAGAAGTTGCCGCCCTCGTCGGACTTCTCCCATACGGCGCGCAGGCAGTCGCGCAGCGCCTCGACCCAGCCGATGCCGGTGAAGAGCAGGGCGGCACCGGCGATGACACCGACGGTGGCGGCGTTGTCGACCAGGGCCGCCAGGTCGAGCTGCCCGGAGATGCCGGGGATCTGTTCGGCCAGCTTGCCTTCCAGGGTGTGCAGTTGGCTCGCGCTGAGGACTGTCGCGCCGATCGCGGCGCCGACGGTGAGCAGCGGGAAGAGGGCGACGAAGCTGGTGAAGGTGATCGCGGCGGCCAGCCGGGTCCAGTGCACCCGCAGCATGCGCTCGTAGGCGCGCCAGAGGTGTGTGGTCATCAGCCAGGTCACGGCCGGTCCGATCACCGGAAGTCTGCTCAGCCAGTCCATGGCCTTCCCCTCTTACGTCGTGCGTCCGGTCCGGTGTGGCGGTGTCCCGAGTGATCCGGAACCCTAGCCTCCGCGTACCCGGGAATCGGCGTGAGGTAGCCGGCGCCGTGCCGATTCCCGCATCGGCCGACGCTTCGGCCCTGCGGGTGGCCCACCCCCTCGCCCCTCAACTCCCCTGCCCGCCGGGCGAGTTTCCCTACAAATAGCCCGCACAGCGCAATAATCACCCTTTTCAGCGAGGGGCGGCCGGGCGTCACCACAGGGGAGCGAATCGGGAGGCTTCACACATTACGGTCACGGGTGTGTCACCAGAACCCTCGTCGGCCGGCCGGCCGCCGGGGCGCGTCCAACTACCGCACTCGCAGACCCGGTTGACGCGTATTCCCCGTGTCACCCCTCCCCCGCGAAGGAAGCCCCGCCATGAAGGACGTCTTCGACAACCCGCGGTCCCTGCTCGTGCTCGGCGGCACCTCCGAGATCGCGCTGGCCACCGCCCTCCGCTTCGCCGCCCGCCGCACCCGCACCGTCTGGCTGGCCGGCCGCCCGTCGCCCGCCCTGGAGGAGTCCGCGGTCCGGCTGCGGGCCCTCGGCGCCCACGTCCGTACGGTCGCGTTCGACGCGCTGGACACCGGGCGGCACGAGGAGACGCTCGGCAGGGTCTTCGCCGAGGGCGCCATCGACATGGTGCTGCTGGCCTTCGGCGTCCTCGGGGACCAGCCGCGCGACGAGGCCGACCCGGCGCACGCGGTGCGGGTCGCCCAGACCAACTACACCGGCGCCGTCTCCGCCGCCCTGGTCTGCGGGCAGGCGCTGCGCCGCCAGGGCCGCGGCTCGCTGGTGGTGCTGTCATCGGTGGCCGGCGAGCGGGCCAGGCGCTCGAACTTCATCTACGGGTCGAGCAAGGCGGGCCTGGACGCCTTCGCCCAGGGCCTCGGCGATTCCCTGCACGGCTCGGGCGTGCACGTCATGATCGTCCGGCCCGGTTTCGTCCGGACGAGGCTGACGCTCGGGCCGGTCGGCGGGCCGCTGTCGACGACGCCGGACGCGGTCGCCGAGGCCGTCGAGACCGGCCTGTGGCGGCGCGCCGAAATGGTGTGGGTGCCGGGCGTGCTGCGCTATGTGATGTCGGCGTTGCGGCATGTGCCGCGCAGGACGTTCCGCAAGCTGTCGCTGTAGGTGTGCCGCGGGGCCGGGCGCCGTCCGTCAGCAGGACGGGGCGGGCGGCCGGGAGAGGTCGGCCTGGCGGGGTACCGACGCCTGTTGCGGGCCGAAGGGGTACTCGCGCTCCAGACGCCACACCGCGTCGGCACCCTGCTCGTAGAGGGCGAAGCCGCCGATCGTCCAGGTGGCGCTGAAGTCCTTCAGGCCGGCCTGGGCGCGGTCCATCGCGTCCTCGTCGATGCCGTGCGCGACGGTGACGTGCGGGTGGTACGGGAAGTGCAGCTCACGGGCGCACGGTCCGGATGCGGCCCGGATGCGGGCCTGGAGTGCGGCGCAGCCCGCCTCGCCCTCGACGACCTTCACGAAGACGACGGGCGACAGCGGCCGGAAGGTGTCGGTGCCTTCCAGACGGAGCGGGAACGGGCGGCAGGAGGCCGCGACCTGGGCGAGGTGCCGCTCGACGGCGGGCAGCGCGTCCTTCGGTACCTCGGTCGGCGGGAGCAGCGTGACGTGGGTGGGGATGCCGTGTGCGGCAACGTCCCCGAAGCCCTCGCGCTGCCTTTGGAGGTAGCTGCCGTAGGGCTCCGGGACCGCGATCGAAACGCCCAGCGTTACGGTCCCCACTGCGTTCTCCCTCCGGGTGCTTCGGTGGCGCCGCGCGGCCCCTGGCGGGCGGCCGCACGACGGTGGTGCGCCGCGCTCTGTCGCGAGACCTCGCACCGTTCTTCAGTGTGACGTGTGGGCACCCCGCGCGGGAGCGCCCTCCGTCCTGTTACCGCGGGCCCCAAGGCCCCCGACAGCGGGGGCTTCGGGCGGCGGCGCGGCCGGTGACGGCCGGTCGCCTCAGTGCTTGGCCGGCAGGAATCCGAGCCGGTCGTAGGTGGCGGCGAGGGTCTCGGCGGCCACCGCGCGGGCCTTCTCGGCGCCCTTGGCCAGGATCGAGTCCAGCGTCTCGGGGTCGTCGAGATATTCCCGCGTGCGGTCCCGGAACGGTGTGACGAAGTCGACCATCACCTCGGCGAGGTCGGTCTTGAGGGCGCCGTACATCTTGCCCTCGTAGTCCTTCTCCAGCTGCGGGATGCCGGTGCCGGTGAGGGTGGAGAGGATGGTGAGGAGGTTGCTGACGCCGGGCTTGGCCTCGCGGTCGAAGCGGATGACGGTGTCGGTGTCCGTCACGGCGCTCTTGATCTTCTTCGCGGTGACCTTCGGCTCGTCGAGGAGGTCGACGATGCCCTTCGGCGACGAGGCCGACTTGCTCATCTTGACCGACGGGTCCTGAAGATCGAAGATCTTCGCGGTCTCCTTGACGATGTACGGGTTCGGGATCGTGAAGGTGTCGCCGAACCGGGTGTTGAAGCGGTCGGCCAGATCGCGGGTCAGCTCCAGGTGCTGGCGCTGGTCCTCGCCCACCGGGACCTGGTCGGCCTGGTAGAGCAGGATGTCGGCGACCATCAGCACCGGGTACGTGAACAGGCCGACGGTCGTACGGTCCTGGCCCTGCTTGGCGGACTTGTCCTTGAACTGGGTCATCCGCGACGCCTCGCCGAAGCCCGTGACGCAGTTCATCACCCAGCCGAGCTGCGCGTGCTCGGGCACATGGCTCTGCACGAAGAGGGTGCAGCGCTCCGGGTCGAGACCGGCCGCGAGCAGCTGGGCGACCGCGACGCGGGTGTTCTGCCGCAGCTCGGCGGGGTCCTGCGGGACGGTGATCGCGTGCAGGTCGACCACCATGTAGAAGGCGTCGTGCGATTCCTGGAGGGCCACCCACTGGCGGACCGCGCCGAGGTAGTTCCCGAGGTGGAAGGAGCCGGCGGTGGGCTGGATTCCGGAAAGTACTCGCGTAGGACGCTGCATGGCGGAGCCATTCCCCTGAGGGCGGTGGTGGGCGACGGGCGGGCGTTCAAGAGCCATGCCACTGATTGTCTCAGGTCCGGGAATCTGCCCTGCGCGAGGTGGCCGACGGGGCGGGGCAACCGAAGCGCCGGGGCCCCGGAACGGGTGCGCGGGGGCGCGGAGTCGGGAGCGCCGGGGCGCGCGCGGGGATCGCGTCGGAGCGCCGTCCGGCCCCGCTTGATCGTCCGACGCGCCCCCGCCGCCGCAGCCGTCACCGCCCCGGCGTCAGCCCACCGGGAGGCCCGGTGCCGGGTGGGCGGCCATCAGCTCGGCGACCTCGGTGCGGATCGTGGCCAGGGCCTCCTCGTCGCCCTCGCCCGCCGCCCGTACGCCGCGGTCGATCCACTCCGCGACCAGCGGCATCCGGTCCGTGCCCAGGCCGCGGGAGGTCAGCGAGGGGGTGCCGATGCGGATGCCGGACGGGTCGAACGGCTTGCGCGGGTCGAACGGGACGGTGTTGTGGTTGACGACGATGCCGGCCCGGTCCAGGGCCTTGGCAGCGGTCTTGCCCGGTACGTCCTTGGACGTCAGGTCGATCAGCACCAGGTGGTTGTCGGTGCCGCCGGACACCAGGTCGAAGCCGCGGGCGAGCAGGGCGTCGGCGAGGGCCTTGGCGTTGGCGACGACGGCGTGCGCGTAGCTGCGGAAGGCCGGGGTGGCCGCCTCGTGCAGGGCGACCGCGATGGCGGCGGTGGTGTGGTTGTGCGGGCCGCCCTGGAGGCCGGGGAAGACGGCCTTGTCGAGGGCCTTGGCGTGGGCGGTGCGGGACATCAGCATGGCGCCGCGTGGGCCGCGCAGGGTCTTGTGGGTGGTGGTGGAGATGACGTCGGCGTGCGGTACGGGGGACGGGTGCGCGCCGCCCGCGACAAGACCGGCGATGTGCGCGATGTCGGCGACCAGGACGGCGCCCGCCTCGCGGGCGATCTCGCCGAAGGCGGCGAAGTCGATGGTGCGCGGGACGGCCGTACCGCCGCAGAAGATGATCTTCGGGCGTTCCTTGAGGGCGAGGTCGCGCACCTCGTCGAGGTCGGTGAGACCGGTGCCGGGCCGTACGCCGTACTGCACGCCGCGGAACCACCGGCCGGTCGCCGAGACGCCCCAGCCGTGCGTGAGGTGGCCGCCCATCGGCAGCGCCATGCCCAGCACCGTGTCGCCCGGCTCGGCGAAGGCGAGGTACGCGGCGAGGTTGGCGGGCGATCCGGAGTACGGCTGGACGTTGGCGTGCTCGACGCCGAAGACGGCCTTGGCACGCTGCACGGCCAGCGTCTCGACGCGGTCGATCTGCTGCTGGCCTTCGTAGTAGCGGCGGCCGGGATAGCCCTCGCTGTACTTGTTCTGGAGGACGGTGCCGGAGGCTTCCAGCACGGCGTCCGATACGTAGTTCTCGCTGGGGATCAGCCGCAGCGTGTCGGCCTGGAGGCGTTCCTCGGCGCCCACCAGGGCGGCGAGTTCGGGGTCCGTTGCCTGTAGGGCGGGGTGGGAAAGGGGCAGCGTCATGGCGTCCTCCGGGGCGATCGGTCGGGTCCGGTCGTGCTCCCGGGGTGCCCAGGCGGGGCGACACCTCGTGATAGCGCCGCGCACCGCTCCCTCGGGGTCGATTCCCCGTACGCCAGTCGCGGTACGCGCACCGAGTCTATCCGGCGGGGTGTGCGGAGCGGGGCCGCTTGCGGAGGCCCGCAGCGTGATCTGCGCGGTCCGGAGGGGCCGGGTCAGGCGAGGCCGAGCCGGGCGCAGGCGGTCGCCGCCACCTCGTCCGGGCCGCGGCCCGCGACGTCCACGACCTGGACGTCCCACGGGGTCGCCGCGAGCAGCCCGAGAGTCAGCGCGGCTTCCTCGCGCAGGTGCCGGGCGGCGGCCCGGAGGCTGTCGACGGCGCGGGTGCCGGGCGAGCCGCCGAGCTTGCCGACGTACCAGTCCGCCCACGCCGGGCCCTCGCGCTCGACGGCCCGGCGCAGCGCCGCCTCGGGGTCGTCGCGCAGGTAGAGGACGCTGACCCGGGCGGGGTCGAGCGCCCCGGCCAGCTCGGCCACGAAGGCGGCGATCTCCGGCTCGCGGTGGCCCCAGGCGACCAGGGAGGGCACGAAGGGGATCAGCGCGTCCGTCACCAGGACATCCGTCCCGTCCGCGCGGGCCTGGGCGACGTACTCGCGGGTGGCGTCGAGCAGCGTCGCGGGCCGTACCGAGCCGCTGCCGCCGGCGAACTCGTCGGCCACCGGGCGGAAGGCGGGCCGGGTGAGGATGTCGGCCTCCTCGAAGTGGTCGACCGCAGCGCCGGTGGCGGCGAGCCGGCCGGCCAGGGCGGTGCAGAGCGTCGACTTCCCGACTCCCGGGCTGCTGCCCGCGACCGCGATCAGATGTGTCGTCGTCATCGCGGCAGTCTCCCACCGCCGGGCCGGGGGCGCGGGCGAACGGTCAGGAGAACAGCCCCCGGCCTCCTGCACGCGAGGACGGGAACGGGCGGCCGCCCCAACCGCCCTCAGCCCGCCGCCGGTTGTGGCGGCAGCGCCCGCAGCAGTGCGTCCAGGACTCCGGCGAAGGAGTGGTCGGGCGGCCGCCCGTAGGCCACGACCAGGCCGTCGCGGGCGGGCTCGGTGGCCGCCGGGTCGCGGAAGCGGCTCAGTCCCTCCAGTGCCAGGCCCTGCCAGCGGGCGGCCTCGACGATGGACTGCTCGGTGCCGGGCGGGAGTTCGAGCACGGCATGGAGTCCTGCGGCGATGCCGGAGACCCGTACGTGCGGGGCGTGGGCGGCGAGGGCGGCCACCAGGGCGTCGCGGCGGCGCCGGTAGCGCAGCCGCATGCCGCGCAGATGGCGGTCGTAGGCGCCGGAGGAGAGGAACTCGGCGAGGGTGAGCTGGTCCAGGGATCCGGACTGCCAGTCGCCGGTGCTCTTGACGGCGAGCACCGGGTCGACGAGCCGGTCGGGGAGCACCATCCACGACAGCCGCAGGGCGGGCGCCAGGCTCTTGCTCGACGTGCCCATGTAGACGACCCGGTCGGGGTCGAGCCCCTGGAGTGCGCCGACCTGTTGCCGGTCGTAGCGGAACTCGCCGTCGTAGTCGTCCTCCAGGATGAACGCGCCTTTTTCGGCTGCCCAGTTGAGGGCTTCGGTCCGGCGGCCGGGGTGCAGCGGCACGCCGGTGGGGAACTGGTGGGCGGGGGTGAGCAGCGCCGCTCCGACGTCGTCCAGGCCGGCCAGTTCGGCGGTGCGGGCGCCGTGTGCGTCAACGGTGAGCGGGACGGTGCGCAGTCCGGCGCGGCCGATGACGTGGCGGTGGAAGTCGAGGCCGTACGACTCGGTGGCCACCGCGCCGCCGCCGGGCCGCGGGCCGTCGGGTGTGGTGCCGGGCCCGCGGTCCGCCGCGCCGCGTCGCCCTGCGGTCCTGCCCGGCCCGCCGCCGGACGCCCGCAGGGCCCGGCTGACCAGCGCGAGGCCCTGCATGAATCCGGCGCAGACGACGATGCGTTCGGGGTCGGCGCGGACGCCGCGGGCGCGGGCGAGGTAGTCGGCGAGTACGGCGCGCAGTTCGGGGCGGCCGCGGGCGGTGCCGTAGCCGAATGCCTCGTGGGGTGCGGCGGTCAGGGCGCGGCGGGCGGCGGCCAGCCAGGCGGTGCGGGGGAAGGCGGAGACGTCCGGGGTGCCGGGGGTGAGGTCGAAGCGCGGGGCGGCGCGGCGGCCGGGCCCCGGGGTGCGGCGGGCGGGGACGGCGCGCGGCAGGGCGCGGTCGGCGACGTGGGTGCCGGAGCCCTGGCGGGCGCTGAGCCAGCCCTCGGCGACCAGGTCGGCGTAGGTCTCGGCGACGGTGTTGCGGGCGATGCCGAGGTCGGCGGCGAGTGAGCGGGTGGACGGCAGGCGGGTGCCGGGGGCGAGCCGCCCGGTGCGTACCGCCTCGCGCAGGGCGCGGGTCAGGGCGGCCCGCAGCCCGCCGGGGCCGGTGAGGTCCAGATGGAGGTCGCGCCCGAAAGTGGCCCAGGATTCGTCCATGGAAGTGGACCATACAGTTGCGCCACTGGGGCCGTAGCGTCGTCTTCATGACGACCTTGACCACTTCATCTTCATCGGCGCCCACCGCGCCCGACACGTCCCACAGCGGCCCCCGGATGCACTGGGCCCAGCAGGCACCCGACGTCTTCAAGGCCATGATCGCGCTGGACGCGGCGGCCAGGAAGGGCCTCGACCCGGCGCTCGTCGGGCTGGTCCAGATCCGTGCCTCGCAGCTCAACCACTGCGCGTTCTGCCTCGACATGCACACCAGGGACGCCCGCGAGGAAGGCGAGACCGAGGAGCGCATCTATCTCCTCAACGCCTGGGAGGAAGCGACCGGTTACTACACCGAGCAGGAACGGGCCGCCCTCGCCCTCACCGAAGCCGTCACCGTCCTCACCGACGGCTTCGTCCCCGACGCCGTCTACGACCGCGCCGCCGCCCACTTCGACGACACCGCGCTGGCCCACCTCATCGCCGTGATCACCACCATCAACGCCTGGAACCGCTTCGGCGTGACCACCCGGCGGACCCCGGGGCAGGTGTGAGCATGACGACCGCACGGCTTTCCCTCCTGACGGCGGCGCCCGACCTCTACGCCCCGATGCTGGCCCTCACCAAGGCCGCCAAGAAGAACCTCGACCCGGCACTCGTCGAACTGCTCCAGATCCGCACCTCACAGCTCAACCACTGCGCCTTCTGCCTCGACATGCACACCAGGGACGCCCGCGCAGCAGGTGAGACCGAGGAACGCATCCGCCTCCTCGACGCCTGGGAGGAAGCCACCGGTTACTACACCGAGCAGGAACGGGCCGCCCTCGCCCTCACCGAAGCCGTCACCGTCCTCACCGACGGCTTCGTCCCCGACGCCGTCTACGACCGCGCCGCCGCCCACTTCGACGACACCGCGCTGGCCCACCTCATCGCCGTGATCACCATGATGAACTCCTGGAACCGGCTGAATGTCGCGGCGAGAACCCCCATCGGCGGCCTTCTGCCCGGCACGGCCGCCCCGTCCGCGGACGCGGCCTCATGAGCGGCGCCGCCGCGCTGCGCGCCCTGCACCACGGCCCGCGGCTGCCGCTGGTCCTGCCGGGCCCCTGGGACGCGGCCGCCGCGAAGGTGTTCGCCGACGCCGGTTTCCCCGCGCTCGCCACCCCCAGCGCGGGGATCGCGGCCTCCCTCGGCTACGAGGACGGGCAGACGCCGCCGGACGAGATGTTCGCCGCCGTCCGCCGGATCGCGCGGGCCGTGGACGTCCCCGTATCGGCGGACGTGGAGGCCGGATACGGGCTGTCCGCACGCGAGTTGACGGACCGGCTCGCGGACGCGGGCGCGGTGGGCTGCAACCTGGAGGACACCGACCACGCGTCCGGCACCCTCCGTGACGCGCAGGAACAGGCCGACCTGCTGGCACAGGTACGGGCCGAGGCGGGCGACGCGCTGGTGATCAACGCCCGGATCGACACCTTTCTGCACGGCGCCGAAGGCACGCGGGAAGCGGTACGCCGCGGCCGCCTGTACGCACAGGCGGGCGCCGACTGCGTCTACCCGATCTTCGCCCCGCCCGAGCTGCTGGCCGCCCTGTCCGCCGAAATCGGCCTCCCCGTCAACGCGTTGGCCACTCCCGACGGCCCCGCCCCCCGCGAACTGGGCACCCTGGGCGCCACCCGCGTGACCTTCGGACCGGGGTTGCAGCGCCGGGCGACGGCAGCCGTGACGGACCTGGCGAAGGAGGTGCTGGCGGGGCTGAGCGAGGAGGGGTGAGCGGGACGGCACCCCGAAGCGTGCGGACGACAGGGCGTTGCGGACACGCCCTGGTGCCGCATCAAGCAACGTTCGCCATGCGATGTCGTGACAGGGCTCTTTCTCCTGTGTGCTGGGGGCACGGCTTCGAAGTTCTGGTGGAAGTGCGGTGGGGCCGGACCCCTTGGAAGGTGCAGGTGCGGCTGGTTACCACCTGATCAGGGCGTAGCCGGGTCCTCCGGGGGCTCCGGGTTGGCCGGAGGTTCCGGTGGTTCCTGCGTCGCCGGGAGTCTGGTCATTGCCGCCGGGGGTGTCGCCGTCGCCACCGCTTCCGCCGCTGCCGCCGTTGCCGCCGACGCCTCCTGTGCCTCCGAGGGCGACGCCTTCGGGTGGCGTGACGACACCGGCCGGCCGCGTTCCGGCCGTGCCTCCGGCTCCGCCCCCACCGCCGCCTCCCCCGGCCTCGCCCTTGCCACCGCTGTTGACGAGCCCCCGGCCGCCGGTCACACCCTGGCCACCACCCCTTCCGGAATCCCCGGCCACGCCGCTGGTCCCGGAGGCGCCGGTCCCCCTGTCGGTTCCGCCCCGGCACCGGCCCCCTCGGGATGGGCCTTCGTTACCGCCGCCATAGCCGCCCTCGCCGCCGCTTCCGCCCGAGCCCGGCTGGCCACCCTGCCCTCCGGCGCCTCCGCTCTGGCCGACCTTGCCGTTCTCCCCGCCCCCGCCCCCGCCGCCGCTGCTGCCGCCCTTGGCCTCCGACGAGCCGACGGTGCCACCGCCAGGACTTCCCGCGTATGCCCCCAAGTAGCGGCTGAGTCCTCCGACGATTACCGAGGTCGGCCCTCCGCTGCTGACGTAGGACGTGCCGGCGTTGCCGCCCCCATCGCCTGCCGCGCCGGGGCCCCCACTGACGAAAAGTGACCCGGGGTCGCCACCCGCACCAGCCGCGCCGCCGCCTCCTGGCTCTCCGTTTCCCGACGACGAACCGATCTTGACCTGAAGCTTCTGGCCGGGGGTCACGTTGAACGTGCACGAGTAGTACTGCCCCGCGGAACCGCCCCCGCCGCCCCCGCCACCGCTACCGCC
>NZ_JAJCXB010000026.1 GCF_020564935.1 Streptomyces pinistramenti | reverse complement strand
GGGCGTCGCGCAGCCGGACATCCGCACACCCTCGACGTGCTCACCCTGCGGTGTGCGGACGTAACACCGGGTGCCACCGGGTGCCACCGGGTGCCACCAGCACGACGGTGGCACCCCACCCCGGCGCCCGCCCCTCCGATCAGCCCCCCAGCATCCCCGACGTATCGAGGACCTGGCGTATCGCACGGCCCGATGCGAGTTCTTCCAGGGCCTCGTTGATGTCCGTCAACGGCAGGGTGCCGGTGTGCATTTCCTCCACCGGCATCAGGCCGGCCCGCCACAGGTCGAGGAATCGCGGGATGTCGCGGCGCGGCACCGCGTCGCCCATGTACGAGCCCAGCAGGGACTTGCCCTCGCCCGCGAAGGCCAGGGCCGGGACCTCAAGGACCCGGTCGGGAGCGGGCAGGCCGACCGAGACGACCCGGCCGCCGCGGGCCACCGCCGCCAAACACGCGGCCATCACCTTGGGGCTGCCCACCGCCTCCACCGCCAACTCGGCTCCGCCGGAGGTGAGTTCACGGACGGCCTCGGTGGCGTCGGCAGGGTCGTAGGCGTGGGTCGCACCCAGTCGCAGGGCCAGGGCTCGCTTTTCGGGCACCGGGTCCACGGCGATGACGGGGTACGCCCCGGCCGCGCGGGCGCCGAGCACCGCGGAGAGGCCCACGCCGCCCAGGCCGTACACCACCGTCGCCTGGCCGGGGCGGAGCGCCGCCGTGTTGATGACGGCGCCGGCGCCCGTCAGGACCGCGCAGCCGAACATCGAGGCCACCGAGAAGGGGACGTCCCGCGGGATCGGGACCATCGACTCCTGTGCCACCACCGCGTATTCGGAGAAGGCGGAGACGCCCAGCTGGTGGTGGACCCGCTCGCCGGCGGCGTCGGTGAGCAGCGAGGGGCCGTGCAGCAGGGCTCCGCTGCCGTTCGCCGCTGCCGCCTGCCCGCAGAGCGCCGGCCTGCCCTCCGCGCAGTGCCGGCAGAAGCCGCAGCTGGGGACGAAGACCAGGGCCACATGGTCACCCGGCGCGACCCGGCCGACGCCGGGTCCGGTCTCCTCGACCACCCCCACCGCTTCGTGGCCGAGCGCCATGGGCAGCGGGCGCACCCGGTCGCCGTTGACCACCGAGAGGTCCGAGTGGCAGAGGGACGCGGCGGCGATACGGACCAGGACCTCGCCCTCCCGGGGCGCGCCGAGGTCGAGTTCTTCCACCTCGGCGGGGCGGCTGCCGGTGTAGGGGCGGGCGGTCGAGGTGCCGCGGAGCACCACCGCGCGGGTCTTCACCCGGCCACCTCCGCACGCGGTGCGCAGCGCAGGACGTCGCGGCTCTCCAGCAGCGGTACGACCTTGCCGAGGACGATCTCCTGGAAGTGCGCGGAGGCGCAGTGTGCGGTGAAGTCGGCCTCGGAGACGTACTCCTCGTACAGCACGACCGCCCGCGGGTCCTCGGTGCCCTGGTGGACGCGGTAGCCGAGGCAGCCGGGCTCCTTGCGGGAGGCAGTGGCCATCTCGTCGAGGAGGGTGAGGACGGTGTGCTCCGCATCCGGCCGGGTGCGGTAGCGGGCTAGGACGACGTAGGTCACTGGGGTCACTCCTGGGGTGGTGCGGGTCTTTTGAGTGCGGACGGCGGGACCGGCGGCAGCTGGTCGCGGCGCAGGTGCCACAGGCGCGGGTCGGATGTGGCAGCGGCGGCCGAGCCGAGGGCCAGCGCCACCGCCACATCCGCGGGCGATTCCACGAAGCCCGCGGCGACCGAGGGGGACATCGCGCGCTGGGCCTGCGCGCTCATCCGGCCGATGATCGGGGCGGGCATGATCTCGACCAGGTCCGGCGCCCCGCGCGAGATCGCGTCGAGGGAGCGGCGCAGGTTGGACCGGTCGGTGACGAACACCTTCATCATGGTCAGCAGGCCGAGCGGGCGGCCCTTCTCTATGAGGGAGAGCCGGGTGCTCACCACACCGTGCGCGCCGAGGTTCTTGAGGAACTCCAGCGCGCCCCGGTCCTGCGCGAGACCGGGGCTGCTGTCGACGTTCACGAACACGGTCTTCCCCGCCCGGCCCAGCGCCGGCACGACCTGGGGCAGCTGCCCCACGGCGAACGACGCGAGGATGCCCACCTTCGCCGGTGCGGTCAGGAACTGCCGCAGCGGCTGGGTGCCGACGACCGACGCGACGACCGGCACCTCGGTGAAGGCCGAGGAGAGCCGGGGGTCGAGTGCGGCGGCGGTCCGGGAGGAGTGGTTCATGGCAAGGGCCTGCCTGGGAGGGAGAGGGCGCGCGCCGCCCGATCAGTGCAGCGGGGGCGTACCGAATCGGCTGGGAAGGCCCAGCTTGCCAGGGTTGAGGATGCCGACCGGGTCCAGGGCCTGCTTCACCGCGACGAAGGTCGCGAAGCCGGCGCCGAGGGATTCCGCCAGGTAGGGGCCGCGCAGCAGTCCGCAGCCGTGGTGGTGGCTGAGCGCCGCCCGGTGCTTGATGAGGACGGCGTTGGCGGCGTCCCAGACCGAGCGGTACCAGTCGCGGCGCGACGCGGGGGCCACGTCGCCGCGCAGCGAGAAGTAGACGCAGGCGCCGTCGGTGTACGCGTGGGACTGGTGGGCCGAGGCCGCCAGGGTGCCGGGGACCGCCTGGATCGCGGCCACCACCTCGTCGTAGATGACCGGCAGGTCGGCCCAGGACGCGGCCATCTCCAGGGTGTCCGCGACGAAGCCGGGCCCTGGGGTGAAGCCGTCCGCCGACTTGCCGACCAGCATCCGCTCGTCCAGCCAGCGCGCGAAGACCGCCTGGCTGTCCAGCTCGGGGCCGTACGCGGCGCACACCTCGGCCGCCACCTTCAGCGACGCGTCCACGATCGCCGGGTCGCCCTCGTCGGCGATCAGCAGCAGGTTGGTCTCCGGGTGGCCGAAGTGGGTGCCCGATTCGAGGGTGTCGTACAGGCGCAGGACGGCCGGGGTGGCGCCGCGCTGCATGATCTCGCGGCAGGCGTCGAGGCCCTGCGCGAAGGTGTCGAAGCCGAAGGCGACGGCGCTCGCGTACTCCGGCAGCGGGTGGACCCGCAGCCGCGCCGAGACGATGACGCCGAGGGTGCCTTCGGAGCCGACGAACAGCTGGCGCAGGTCGGGGCCGACCGCGGCGCGGGCGTAGTCGCCGTAGGTGGCGCGGGTGCCGTCGGCGTGCACGACGTCGACGCCGACGACCATGTCCTCGATCTTGCCGTAGCGGGTGGAGAGCTGGCCCGCGCCGCGGCAGGCGATCCAGCCGCCGACCGTGGAGACGGCGAAGGCGGATGGCCAGTGTCCCGTGGTGACGCCGTACTCCTCCTGGAGCTGCTTCTCGAAGAGGTCGCCGAACATGCCGGCTTCGACGTCGACCACGTTCGAGACGGGGTCGAAGCCGGTGATGCGGTTCAGCGCGCAGACGTCCAGGACGACGCCGCCGAAGACGGGCAGCGCCGCGCCGGTGACGTTGGAGCGGCCGGCGGACGGCGTGACCGGGATGCCGGCCTGGTGGCAGATCCGCAGGACGGCGGCGACCTGGTCGGCGTCGGCGGCCTCGACGATCACGGCGTCGGGCGTCGCGGGGCGGCCCTCGGTCTCGCCGATCATCGATCCGGCCCACCAGTCGCGGGTCCTCGTGACGACCTCGTCGCGGGTGGTGTGCACGGCCTGCGCGGCGCCGCGCAGCGCCTCGATCACCGGCGCGGGCACCTCTACCGGGTCGGCCTGGAGGGCGGCCTCGCCGTCGCCGATCGGGGTGTTCTGCGCCCACTTGGCGCGGCTGGGGGCGCCGATGGTGTAGTTGCCGCGGTTGAAGGGGTGGGTGATGGTCTGACGGCTGATCATGCTGCTGCTCCTTCGAGGAGGACGGTCTTCTCGTGACGGACGGCTTCGAGGTAGGCGGAGACCGATCGGTCCACCTCGGCCTCGGTGAGGTTCAGTTCGCGGCCCAGCAGGGCGCCGACGGCGGCGGCCGCGTCCGCGGACGCGTCCCGGGCGAACAGGCGGGCGCGCAGCCGGCGGGACAGCACGTCGTCGACGGAGCGGGCCATCTCGGCGCGGGCCGCGTAGACGACCTCGGCCTTGGTGTACGGCAGTCCCGCGACGATCGGCTCGGCCAGCGCGGGGTCGTCGGCGATCAGGTCGCCGACGAAGCGGGCCTCGGTGCCGTAGCGCTCGCCCAGGTGCGCGGCGATGCCGCCGGACGCGGCGACCGCTTCGGCGTCGTAGCCCGCGCCGCCGAGCAGCGGGAGCTTGGCGGTGCGGCTCGCGCCCTTGCGGTCCAGGACCGTCATCACCTTGTCGATGACCAGTTCGCCCATGTGCCGGCTGGTGGTGAGCTTGCCGCCGGTCACCGTCACCATGCCGGTGGCGCCGACGGTGATGTGATGGTCGCGGCGCATGTCGAGGGTGGCGCCCTCCTTGCCGCCGACCAGCGGGCGCAGCCCGCCGATGGAGCCGACCACGTCGTCCGGGGTGAGCCTGCCCTCGAAGGCGGTGTTGGCGCCCTCCAGAAGGAAGTTCATCTCCTCGCGGGTGCAGTGCACGTCGTCGACGGAGCCCTGGTAGTCCTCGTCGGTGGTGCCCAGGACCACGCTGTTGCCCCAGCGGGTGCAGGTGGCGCGGCGGGCCCGGCCGGGGATCGGCACGGTGACCGTGCAGTTGATCCGCACCTTGTCCCACGGCACCACGATGTGGACGCCCTTGGCGGGGCGGACCTGCGGCCGGTGCCCTTCGTCGGCCATCGCGTCGACCTGGTCGGCCCACACGCCGGTGGCGTTGACGACCGCGCGGGCCCGGACGTCGATGTGGTCGCCGTCGGCGGTGATCCGGGCGCCGGCCGCCTTGCCGTTGTGCACCAGCAGGGCCTCGGCCGCGGCGCCGTTGAGCACCGTCGCGCCGAGCGCGGCCGCGGTCCGTACGAGGGTGAGGACCAGCCGGGCGTCGTCGGTGCGGGCGTCGAAGTACATCAGCCCGCCCTTGAGGTTCTCGGCGCGCAGCGTCGGCGCCTGTGCGAGGACCTCGGGGACGGTAAGGCGCTGGTGCAGCTTGCCGATCCGCCAGCCACCGACCAGGTCGTACGTCCACAGCAGGCCCTCGAAGCCCTTGGCGAGGCGGGCGTCGAAGATGCCCTCCTTCTCCAGGATCGGGAAGAGGAACGGCAGCCGGTGCACCAGGTGCGGGGCGTTCTTGCGGAAGCGGTGGCGCTCCAGGAGCGAGTGGCGCACGAGGTTGACGTTGCCCTGCTCGATGTAACGCAGGCCGCCGTGCACCATCTTGGAGGACTTCGACGACGTGCCGGAGGCGAAGTCGTCCTTCTCGACGAGGGCCGCGCGCAGGCCGCGCGCCGCGGCGTCGAGTACGGCGTACGCCCCGGTGATGCCGCCGCCGATCACGACCACGTCGTAGGTGTCGTCGGCCAGCCGGCGCTTGGTCGCCGCGCGGTCGAGCAGCAGGGGCGTCCTGCGGGTCGCCGCGGCGCGGCGCCGCGGCGTCCGGGCGGGCATGGTGATCACAACATCAACTCCTGGTGTTTCGGTGCGACGGCCGCGCGGTCGGGTCCGGGCCGTCCGTGTGACGGAACGGGCCGTCAGTGGGGGGTGTGCGGTGGTTCGGGTTGCCGTGCGGGGTCCTTGAGGTGCGCCGCCAACAGGTCGCGCCAGTCGGCCCGTTGGGCGGTCCGCTCCCGCGCGTCGATCGACGGCTCGAAGATCCGGCCGTGCGGCTGCGCCTCGACGGCCTCTTCGAGCGAGGACCACAGGCCCTGGGCGACACCGGCCAGGTAGGCGGTGCCGCGCAGGCTCGCGGTGGCGGAGTCGGCGACGCGTTCCAGCGGCAGTCCTGTCAGGTCGGCCTGGATCTGCATCAGCGGGTCGCTGCCGGAGACGCCGCCGCCGATCCGGAGTCGGGTGAAGGGCGCGCCCATGGTGTCGGCGACCCCGTCGATCAGGTCGCACACCGAGTGGGCGATCCCGTCGAGTACGGCGCGGGCCAGGTCGGCGCGGGTGGTGGCGAGGGTGAGTCCGGTGAGGGCGGCGGTGGCCTCCGGGTGCCAGACCGGCGTACGGACCCCGGCCAGCGCCGGGACGAAGCGCGGGGTGCGGCCCGGCCTGGTGGGTACCCGGCCCGCTTCCTCGCCCAGTTCCTTCGGCGAGGCGAACAGGCCCAGGTCGTCGCAGAGCCAGCGCAGTGCGGAGCCCGCCGTGGAGGTGTACGCCTCCAGGCTGTAGTGGCTGACGTCGCCCTGCCGCCTGCCGGGCTGGGCGAGCACCCCGGTGATGTCGGGCCGCGGCAGGGCGGGGGTGGTGCCGGTCGCGGCGTCGACGAAGGCGCCGGTTCCGTACATGCACATGCCCTGGCCCGCGGCGAGGCCGCCGAGTGCGATCAGGGCGGCGTGCTGGTCGCCCATGGAGGCGGCCAGCGGGACGCGGATGCCGAGCGCGTCCGGGTCGGTGGTGCCGAATCCGCCGTCGTCGGAGCGGAGTTCGGGCAACAGGTCGAGGGGGAAGCCGAGGCGGCCGATCCACTCCTCGTCCCAGGCGTGCCGGCTGAGCAGGTAGCCGCCGGTGGAGGCGGCGTTGGTGGGGGTGGTGGCGTGCACGGCGCCGCCGGTGAGGCGCCAGATCAGCCAGGTGTCGACGGTGCCGAAGACCAGCCGGCCCGCGCGGTGTGCGGCGGCCACCTCGGGGTGCGCGGCGATCTGCCGGGCAGCCCAGAGGAACGGGGCGCGGGCGCCGACCGGGCGTCCCTGGCGGGCCAGCAGGACGGCGTCCCACTGCGCTTCGTAGGCGGTGAGTTCCTGCGCGTACCGGCGGTCCTGCCACACCACGGCGGGCAGCAGCGGCCGCCCGGTGACCTTGTCCCACAGCATCGCGGTGGCCCGCTGGGTGGAGAGGGCGGCCGCGGCGATCTCGATGCCGTCCTCGCGGGCGCGGGCGACGGCGCGCCGGGCGACGTCCAGGGTGGCCGTCCAGATCTCCATCGGGTCCTGCTCGACGGAGCGGTCGTCCGGATGGCTGACCTCGATCGCACGGTAGAACACCTCGGGGGCGGCGCCGGAGTCGAGGACGACGCCGGCCCTGGTGCCCGTGGTGCCCTCGTCGATGGCCAGCACACCGCGCCGTGCGGCGGCGCCGGGGAACGTCTGCGTCATGGCAGCCCTTTCATTGCGAGCATCACGAGCTGTACGGAGGAGGGGGACCATCGTGGGGTGCGGCGGGCGGCGCGGCCGGTCAGCGCGCGGCGGCGGTGGGCGCGGCGTGCGGTGCGCCGCCGTCGGCCGGGTCCGCCGCCTCGTCGGGGGACGCCCCGCCCTTCGTCGGATCCCACGTGATCGCCAGGCAGACGAGGAGGCCGAGCAGCGGGACGACGGAGAGCACCAGGAAGGTGTCGGCGAGGCCCAGCGCGTCCTTGATCTGCGGGAAGACGTACAGCCCTACGACGCTGCCGAAGCTGCCGACCATCCCGGTGACGCCGGTGCCCAGGGCGCGCACGTCGCTGCTGTACGAGAGCGCGGCGATGGACTTGCCGTTGGCGCCGGGGCCCGCGGCGTGGCAGAGGATGAACAGCACCGGCAGCAGGAACGCGACGGCCAGCGGGGCCTTCCCGAAGGTCAGCCCCATCGCGACGAGGGCGACGAAGACCCCGGCGAATCCGGCCGCGGAGCTGAGCCGCAGGCCGAGGCGGCGGCCGACGTACGCGGAGAGCAGTCCGCCGGCGATGCCGAAGGCGTTGAACACCATCGAGCCGACGGTCGCCTTCTCGAAGCTCTCACCGAAGATCGACAGGCTGATCAGCGGGAGGTACCAGCCGACCGCGAAGTACTGCATGGACTGGCCGAGCGAGATGACGGACGAGAGGACGGTGCGCGGCAGGTAGGCGCCCTTGAAGAGGAGCCCGGCCTGGCGCAGTCCGATCGCCGGCGCGGCGGCCGCGGCGAGGGTGGCCTCGTCGGGCGCACCGGCGACGGCCTTGATCCGGTAGACCGTGTCCAGGTTGCGGACCGCCTCGTCCAGGCGGCCCTTGCTCGCCAGCCAGGTGGGGCTCTCGGCCAGCATCAGCCACTGGAAGAGCAGCAGCAGAGCGGCGACCACGCCTGCCGAGCCGACCGACCAGCGCCAGATGTCCGCGCCGGCGTCGAGGTGGAAGAAGACCAGGGCGAGCGCGAGGTTGCTGGTGGTGGCGACGTACCAGACGGCCTGCCAGAGGTTCAGCCGGCCGCTCATCTTGGCCGGGGTGTACTCGGCGAGCAGAGCCATGGCGACGGCGAAGTCGATGCCGTAGGCGATGCCGACCAGGACCCGGCCCAGCCAGACGACGGTGAAGTCACCGGCGAACGCGGCGAGCAGGGCGCCCGCGATGGCGAAGACCTTCGCGATCAGCAGCGGGGGGACGCGGCCGATGCGGGTGGCGAGCCAGCCGCCGACCGGGTTGAAGAGGATCGCCAGGGCCGGGGCGGTGGCCGTGAGGATCGAGACCTGGGTGCTGGACAGCTCCATCTGGGCCGTCATCGGGCCGAGACCCGCGCTCAGCGCGGCGTTCGAGTACGCGTCGAGGAACAGCCCGCCGAATACGAGGAACCAGATGATCTGCGCCCGGCCGGTGATCTTTCCCAGCCCATCGATGAGCGCAACGACGTCGGCGACGCCTTTGACGCTCGGACGTTGTGCCATGAATCCGCCTTCGGGAAGGACCCGTCGGCGGTGTGGGGGCACAAAAAACAGGCACGACAAAACCACCGACAGGTGGTCTGTGTCTGTGCCTGTCAAAACACTGCGGAAAGCGCCGCAGCACGTGAACTGCAAAGTACGAACTACGCAGTGAGGTTAAGAACGGGTCAGGAGAAACGTCAAGGGTTTCCGGCAGGTTACCCAAACGTGACGGGGGTGCTGCCGTGGCCTGCGGGACGCCTGGGCCGTGCTCAGCCTGCCCACAGGGCCCCGGCCAGCGCGGCACCGCCGAAGGCCGCGCCGAGCCCCGCCACCAGGCTCGCCGCGACGTTGGCCACGGCGAAGAAGCGGGCGCCGTCCCCGGCCAGCCGCAGCGTCTCGTACGAGAACGTCGAGTACGTGGTCAGCGCCCCGCAGAGGCCGGTGCCGAGCAGCAGCTGGACCTGCGAGGACGCGGCACCGTGCGCGACCGCGCCGGTGAGCAGGCCCAGCGCGAGGCAGCCGATGACGTTGACGGTGAAGGTGCCCCAGGGGAACAGGGTGTCGTGCCTGCGTTGCACCGTGCGGTCGGTGAGGTAGCGCAGCGGGGCGCCGACCGCCGCGCCGATGATGACCAGCAGCCAGTTCACTGCGCCTCCTTGTCGCGGGTGTAGCGGATGGTCTCGACGGCGTCGATGACCACCAGGCCGTCGCCGAGCACCTCGTCGAGGGAGGGCAGGAAGGCGCGGATCCGCTCCTCGCTGTCGACGAGGACCACGGCGACCGGCAGGTCCTCGCTCAGCGAGAGCAGCCTGGTCGTGTGGATCAGGGCGGAGCCGCCGAAGCCTTCGATGCCGCGGAAGACGGACGCGCCGGCCAGCCTCGCGGCGTGCGCGCGGTGCACGATCTCGGTGAAGACGGGCTTGTGGTGCCAGGTGTCGCTCTCGCCGACGAAAACCGTCGCGCGCAGGGCCGGTCCTGTGGTCTTCACTGCTGCCTCCACTCCACGACGCGGCGGGTGAGCGTGGCCGCGGTCCACACCGACGCCAGGGCGGCGACGAGGGTGAGCGCCAGGTAGGCGAGGCCGGTGGTGGCCCGCCCGTGCGCCAGCAGGCGCTGGATGTCGACGGCGTAGGTGGAGAACGTGGTGAAGCCGCCGAGCACGCCCGTGCCGAAGAACGGGCGGACCAGGCGGTGGGCTGCCCATACGTCGCTGATCAGCACCATGAACACGCCGATGACGGCGCAGCCCACGACGTTGACCACGAGGGTGGTCCAGGGGAACGTGCCGACGGCGGTGGGCCAGAGCAGCGAGGCGCCGTACCGGGCGCTCGCCCCGATCGTGCCGCCGAGTGCCACCACCGCAAGTACCGCGCGCTGCCCGTGCGGGGTCTCCCGCCGCACGGGCACACGGAGATCCACATCGGGATCGGTGGGTTCGTTCGCCAAGGGAATCCGGGCCTTCACCACGTGTCTCTCCTACTCGCCCGTGCACCCGGGTGCGGGCGCGCCTGATCGCAAGTAGGGACCGTTGGCGGCATCCTCGCCGCGGTTCGGGTACGGCGGGCCCCACCGCCGCGCGGCGCCCGTGGGACACCGCAGTGATCAGGATACCGCCGACGCCCGGTACCGTCCCCGGGGCCCGCGCCGCACGGCCGCCGGGCCGCGTCCCCGCCACACGGGCGCTGCCCGCCCCCTCGGGCGCGGGCCGGTACGTCCCTATGATGCGGCTGCCGCCTCTGGCCCCGCGGGCATCCCGCCGGCACCCGCCCAGGAGGAATCGTCATGACCGTCAGCGTCCAGCTCCCCCGGCCCGATGGATCGACGTACCGCCGGCGGCTGCGCGCCCCGGCCGCCGTACCGCTCAGCGGTCCCGCCCCCGCCACCCGCAAGGCGTACGCGGCGGCCCATGTCGTCGCCGACCCGCTGCGGGCGTGCGCCGCCGGAGGGGCCGTCGACTGGGAGGCGACCCTGGCCGTCCGCCGCCGGCTGTGGCGCCTGGGGCTGGGGGTGGCCGAGGCCATGGACACCGCCCAGCGCGGCATGGGCCTGCCCGCCGATGCCGTCGGCGAGCTGACCGCCCGTACGCTGGCGGCCGCGGCGGAGGTGGGCGGCGAGGTGGTCGTCGGCGTGGCGACCGATCAACTGCCCGCGGGGGACGCCACGTTGGATGCGGTGTGCGGCGCGTACATCGAGCAGCTGGAGGGGGTGCAGCGGCTCGGCGGGCGCGCCGTGCTGATGGCCAGCAGGCAGCTGGCGGCGAGCGCCCGCGGCCCGCGGGACTATCTGGACGTGTACCGGCGGCTGCTCGAACACAGCGAGCGGCCCGTCGTGCTGCACTGGCTGGGCGAGGCGTTCGACCCGCGGCTGCGCGGCTACTGGGGCAGTCCGGACATCGACGTGGCCCAGCGCACGGTGCGGGAGCTGATCGAGCGGCATGCCGACCGGATCGACGGCATCAAGGTCTCGCTGCTGGACGCGGCCCGCGAGGTGGCACTGCGCCGCCAACTGCCGGCGGGGGTACGCCTGTACACCGGCGACGACCTGCACTACGTCGACCTGATCGAGGGCGATGCGCACGGTCACAGCGACGCGCTGCTGGGCGCCTTCGGCGTGCTCGCGCCGCATGCCGCGGAGGCGCTGCGGCGGCTCGGCACCGGCGACCGGGCCGGCTACCGCGCGCTCCTCGCCCCCACCCTGCCGCTGAGCCGGAAGCTCTTCGAGGCCCCGACGTACCACTACAAGACCGGCGTGACGTGGCTGGCGTATCTGTCAGGGCTCCAGCCGCACTTCCGGATGCTCGGCGGCCTTGAGTCGGCCCGTGACGTCCTGCATCTGGTGGCGCTCGCGGAACGGGCCGACGACATCGGGCTGTTGCCCGAACCGGAGCTCGCGGCGGAGCGGCTGTCCGGCTATCTGCGGCTGCACGGGATCGGGTGAGCGCGATGGAGCTGAGCCGTTGCAGCATCAATTCGATCACCGTGCGCGCCCTCGGCCTGCCCGCGCTGCTGCGCGAGGCGGGGCGGCTGGGGGTCGCGGGGGTCGCGCCGTGGCGGGAGCTGATCGCGCCGTACGGGGCGGCGGCCGCGGGGCGGATGATCGCGGACGCCGGGCTCGGCGTCTCCGGCCTGTGCCGCGGCGGCATGTTCACCGCGTCCACCGCCGCGGGCCGGCGCGCGGCGGTGGCGGACAACCTGCGGGCGATCGACGAGGCGCGGGCGCTGGGCGCGGACGTCCTGGTGCTGGTGTGCGGCCCGGTGACCGGCCGGGATCCGGGCGGTTCGCGGACCATGATCCGGGACGGCATCGAGGCAGTGCTCGACCATGCGCGGGCGGCCGGGGTACGGCTCGGTGTGGAGCCGCTGCATCCGATGATGGCGGCCGACCGCTCGGCGGTCACGTCCCTGCGGGAGGCCAACGCGCTGCGGCAGGCGATCGGGGATCCGCAGCTCGGGGTGATCGTCGACGCGTATCACGTGTGGTGGGAGCACGACCTGGAAGCGCAGATCGCCGCCGCCGCGGGCCACCTGCTCGGCTTCCACGTGTCCGACTGGGTGACGCCCATCGAGGGACAGCTCTCCAGCCGCGGCATGCCGGGTGACGGCTGCATCGATCTGCGGCGGATGCGCGCCTGTGTGGAGGGGGCCGGCTTCCGGGGGCTCGCGGAGGTGGAGATCCTCAGCGACCGGTGGTGGGCCGAGGAGCCGCGCGCCGTCCTCGACCTGGCCACGGAGCGGTTCCGGGACGTGGTGTGAGGCGCGGCCCGTGGGGCGGTCCCATCGGCCGGAATCCGCTGTGCCGGGCCTCCGCGGCTCTCTACCCTGAGCCGCATGACAGATGAACCCGCGCGTGCGGCAGCGCTGTTGAAGGCCCAGGCCGACGCAGCCGCCCTGTTCGGCGAGGTGGAGCGGCGGGGCCTGGTCGCGCCTGGCCGGGGCGAGCGGGCCGTGAGTGACGCGGTCCGCGACCTGGCGTACGAGATGTTCGGCGTCCGCCGCTTCTGGCACAAGCGGATCGTCCGGGCCGGGCCGAACACCCTGCACCCCTACCGGGAGAACCCGCCGGACCGGGTCATCGCCGAGGACGACATCGTGTTCTGCGACTTCGGCCCGCTCTTCGCGGAGTGGGAGGCCGATTTCGGACGCACCTTCGTGCTCGGCGACGATCCCGTCAAGCACCGGCTGCGGGACGACCTGCCGAGGCTCTTCGCGGCGGGCCGCAGGTACTTCGCCGCCCACCCGGAGGTGACGGGTGAGGAGTTGTACGCGGAGGCCGTGCGGCTGGCCCGGGAGGCCGGCTGGGAATTCGGCGGCCCGCACTCGGGGCACCTGGTGGGCGAGTTCCCGCACGAGAAGGTGGACGGCGCGGAGATCGACTCGTACATCGCCCCAGGCAGCTCTCGTCCGATGCGGCGCGCCGACGGGTCCGGGCGGCGCTGCCACTGGATCTTGGAGATCCACTTGGTCGACCGGGCGCGCGGCTTCGGCGGATTCCACGAGGAGTTGCTGGATCTCGGCCACGAGGAGGCGCCGGCCGACGGCTGATCCGGGGTGTGCGGCGGCGCCGCACCATTCCGCCGTCAACCGTGGGTTGACGCACCGCATGTGTCAACTTACGGTTGACGCATGGTGGATCCCGAACGCATGACACACCCGGTCCGGCTCGACGATCTGATCGAAGCCATCAAAAAGGTGCACACCGACGCCCTCGACCAGCTCTCCGACGCCGTCGTCGCCGCAGATCACCTCGGTGAGGTCGCCGACCACCTCATCGGCCACTTCGTCGACCAGGCACGGCGCTCGGGCGCCTCCTGGACCGACATCGGCCGGAGCATGGGCGTCACCCGGCAGGCGGCGCAGAAGCGGTTCGTCACCAAGGAGTCCGGGGAGGCGGACCTCGACCCCCGGCAGGGATTCAGCCGCTTCACCGAGCGGGCGAAGAACGTCGCGGTGGCGTCGCAGAGCGAAGCCCGCGCGGCCGGCAACGACAAGATCAGGCCCGAGCACCTCGTACTCGGCCTGCTGCACGAGCCGGACGGGGTCGCCGCCGGCGCGATCGTCGCGCAGGACGTGCCGCTGGAGACCGTCCGGCAGGCCGCGGGCGCGGCGCTGCCGGAGGCGGCCGACGAGCTGCCCGACCTGATCCCGTACAACCCGGCGGCCCAGAAGGCGCTGGAGCTGACGGTCCGTGAGGCCCTGCGGCTGGGCCACAACTACATCGGGACCGAGCACATCCTGCTGGCACTGCTGGAACTGGAGGACGGCACCGGCGTGCTCAGCGGCCTCGGCATCGACAAGGCGCGCGCCGAGGCCCACATCGGCGCGGCCGTCGCCGCCCTGATCGCCGCGCGCCGCCCGAGCTGACCTTCCCGATCACCCGCCGACGGGCCCTCGCGCCCGTCGGCCTCTCGGCGTTCACGCCCGGTGCTTGGCCTCGAAGTGGGTGGAGTGGGCGGTGAGTTTGCCCAGCAGGGAGATCAGGGTCTCCTGTTCGTCCGCGCTCAGGGAGCCCGCCCATTCCCGCTCGCGCTCGTTGTGGGACCGGAACGCACTGGTGATGGCCTGCATGCCGGCCGCGGTGAGCCCGAGGTGCACCGCGCGGCCGTCGTGCGGTGCCCGTTCCTTGGTGACGAGGCCGTCCCGCTCCAGGGTGCCCACCAGCGCGGACACCGCGGCGCGGCTCATTCCGGACAGCTCGGCGACCTTCTTCGCCTCGACCGGTCCGGCGAGCCAGACCGCGAACAGCACCCGGAAGCCGGGCCACGACCAGCCGCGCGGCCGGTGGACGGTGGACTCCAGGTCGTAGACGAGCATGTTCGCGGCGCGGTGCAGGGTGAGCACCAGACGCATGGCGAGCGGATCCACGCCGGGCAGCTCGCGGGTGGCACGCGACACGGCGTGGTCGATGAAGGACCAGAAGTGCAAGTGGTCGTTGTCCGGCTGTTCCTGGGGCACACCGGGAGTGTAGGCCGGGCGCGCCCCGGAGACCTGGCGGGCGGCAGGGCGCACGAGGCGGCGGAAGTTCGTGCGGCGGGGGTTCACAGCATGGGCGTCCAGAGGTAACGTCGCCACTTAATCAAAGCTTTGATCATCTCTTCGGTGCGGTTGCCCCCGGCCCGCCCGCCAGGAGCCACCGCACCGGATCACCTCCCCCAACTCCCCGCGCGGTCCCTCCACTTCACCCGTTTCACAGAACAGGTGTGGACACGTATGCCGGAAACTCTCGCCGCCCCGCCGGGCCCCGGCGCCCTGCGCGCCTGCCTGTCCCGGTTCGCCACCGGAGTCACCGTGGTGACCTTCGCCGACGCCGACGGCGGCCCACGGGGCGCCACCATGAACTCCTTCACGTCCGTGTCGACGGACCCGCCGCTCGTGCTGATCAGCGTCGCCCGACGGGCCCGCAGCCACGACCTGCTGACCGGCCGGCCCTTCTGCGTCAACATCCTCGGCGCCGAACAGGAGCCACTGGCCCGGCAGTTCGCCGGATCCCCGGGTGCCACCGAACCCCGCTGGGTGACCGGCGCCCGCGTGCCCCGTCTCGTGAGCCCGCTCGGCTGGATGGAGTGCGCGCCCTGGCGCGCGTACGACGGCGGCGACCACACCCTCCTCGTCGGCCGCGTCACCGGCATCGGCCACCGCGACGGCGACGCCCTCACCTACGCCTGGAGCCGCTTCGGCACCGCCGCCGAGCCCGCCGACGGCATCGAGCACCTCATCTGACCCGCACCCGCACGTCTTCGAGGAGCACCCCATGCCCGCACGCACCGGCAAGGAATTCCTGGAACGACTGTCCGCCTCCCGTCCCACCGTGCACGTCCAGGGCGAGACCCTCACCGGCGGCATCCAGGAGCACCCCGCCTTCCGCAACGTGGTCCGCACCTACGCCGAGCTGTACGACCTCCAGCACTCCGCCGCGCACAAGGATGTCCTGACCTACCCCTCCCCCACCACGGGCGACCCCGTCGGCACCTCCTTCCTCACCCCGCGGACCCCCGACGACCTGGTCAAGCGCCGTACGGCGTTCAAGGTGTGGGCCGACCACAGCAACGGCATGCTGGGCCGCACCGGCGACTACCTGAACAGCGCGCTGATGGCGCTGGCCTCGGCCGCCGACTGGTTCGCGCAGGCCGGGCCCGCCTTCGGCGAGAACATCCGCCGCTACTACGAGCGGGCCCGCGAAGAGGACCTGCTGTGCACCCACACCCTCATCCCGCCGCAGGTCAACCGCGCGGTCGCGGGCACCCGGCAGGGCGGCGGCAAGCTCGCCGCACGCATCGTCAAGGAGGGCGACAACGGCGTGGTCATCCGCGGCGCGCGGATGCTCGCCACCATCGCGCCGTTCGCCGACGAGCTGCTCGTCCTCCCGTCGACCGTGCTGCGCGGCACCCCGGAGGACACGGCGTACTCGTACGCCTTCGCCATCCCCAGCGACACCAAGGGCCTGCGCTACCTCGCCCGCGAGCCGCTCGACTTCGGCCGGCCGCGCCACGACCACCCGCTGGCCTCGCGTTTCGAGGAGTCCGACTGCGTGGTCGTCTTCGACGACGTGCAGGTGCCCTACGAACGCTGCTTCGCCCTCGGCGACGCCGAACTGTGCAACGGCTTCTACACGCAGACCTCGTCCGTGGTGCACATGACCCACCAGGTCGTCACCCGCACCACCGCCAAGACCGAGTACGTACTCGGCCTGGTCTCGCTGCTGACCGAGGCCATCGGCATCGAGCAGTACCCGCACGTCCAGGAGGACATCGCCGAGATCATCACCACCCTGGAGATGCTCCGCGCCTTCCTGCGGGCCGCCGAAGCCGATGCCGAGATCAACGAACACGGCGTCCTGACCCCGGCCTTCGCCCCGCTCAACGCCGCCCGCAACCTCTACCCCAAGCTCTACCAGCGCTTCCCGCAGATCCTGCGCAAGCTCGGCGCATCCGGCCTGATGGCCACCCCCACCGAGCTGGACCTCACCGGCCCTGCGGCCGCCGACATCGAGACCTACCTCCAGTCCGCGACCCTCACCGGGCCCGACCGCGTGAAGCTCTTCCGGCTGGTCTGGGACACCTGCATCTCGGCCTTCTCCGGCCGCCAGGCGCTGTACGAGTACTACTTCTTCGGCGACCCGGTCCGGATGGCCGGCGCGTACGTGACGTCGTACGACCGCGAGCCGTACAAAGCGAAGGTCCAGACGTTCCTGGAGCGTTCCTGATGGCGCACCCGCTGGGGAACCCCCCGTCGAAGATCATCGCGGTGCATCTCAACTACCCCAGCCGGCGAAGGAGCGCGGCCGGACCCCGTCCAGCCCTCCTACTTCCTCAAACCGCCGTCCTCGCTCTCGGGCACCGGGGACGCGCTCGTCCGGCCGCGCGGCTGCGAACTCCTCGTATTCGAGGGGGAGATCGCACTCGTCATCGGCTCGCGTGCGCAGCGGGTGGCGCCCGAGGACGGCTGGTCGTACGTGCGCTGGGTCACCGCCGCCAATGACGCCGGTGTGCACGATCTGCGCCACGCGGACCGCGGCTCCCACCTCCGCTCCAAGGGCGCCGACGGCTTCACCCCCATCGGACCGCGCCTGCTCGACGCACGCCAACTCGCCCCGGACGCACTGCGGCTGCGCACCCGGGTCAACGGCGAGGTGGTGCAGGACGACACCACCGACACGCTGCTCTTCCCCTTCGGACAGCTCGTCGCCGACCTGTCGCGGCTCGTCACGCTGGAGCCCGGCGACGTCCTCCTCACCGGCACTCCGGCGGGCGCGTCCGTCGTGACACCGGGCGATGTGGTGGAGGTCGAGGTCTCCGGCGGCACCCTCTCAACAGGGCGGCTGCGCAACCCCGTTGCCGAGGGCGCACCGCTCGCCCCGTACGGCGCCCTGCCCAGGGTCGACCCGGCCGACCGTGCCGCCGCGCACGGCCCCGTCTACCCGCCGGAGCCACTGCTCGACCCGGGCGTCGAAGCGGGACTGCGCTCGGTCGCCGTGGCCACCCTCAGCGCGCAACTGCGCCGCCGCGGCCTGCCCCACATGTCCGTGGACGGCGTACACCCGGCCGCTCCCGGCACCCGCATGGCGGGAGTGGCGCACACGCTGCGCTATCTGCCGCTGCGCGAAGACCTGTTCCGGCGCCACGGGATGGGGATGAACGCCCAGAAACGCGCGATCGAGGAGCTGCGCACCGGGCACGTCCTGGTGATGGACGCCCGCGGCGACACCAGCGCGGGCACCCTCGGCGACATACTCGCCCTGCGCGCGCTGAAGCGGGGCGCGGCCGGTGTGGTGACGGACGGCGGGCTGCGGGACAGCGCGGCGGTCGCCGCCATCGGACTGCCCGTATTCCACGGCGGCGCGCACCCCTCCGTACTCGGCCGCCGCCATGTGCCCTGGGACACGGGGGTGCCGGTCGCCTGCGGCGGGGCGCTCGTCCAGCCCGGCGATCTGCTGGCCGGCGACGACGACGGCGTGGTGGTCGTACCCCCCGACCTCGCCGGAGAGCTGATCGCGGACTGCCGCGAGCAGGAGCGGCAGGAGCGGTTCATCACCGAGCGGGTGACGGCCGGCGACGGCATCGACGGGCTGTACCCGCTCGGCCCCGCCTGGCGCGCCCGGTACGAGACCTGGTGCAGGGAACAGGGCCGGAAGGCCGGGCACGATCTCGACGAAGGAGGCCACGAGTGAAGTTCCGCAGCGACCCGGCCACGATCCGCGGATCGATCGCCCCGGTCGTCACCCCGTTCACCGCCGAGGGCGCCGTCGACCACGACGGCCTGAAGGCACTGATCCGCTTCCAGCTGGAGTCCGGCTCGCACGGCATCTCACTGGGCGGTTCGACCGGCGAGCCGAGCGCGCAGTCCGTCGCCGAGCGGATCGCGGGGATGCGCACGGCGGCCGGGGAGATCGGCGAGCGGGTGCCGTTCCTGCCCGGTACCGGCTCGCACTCGCTCGACGAGACCCTCGCCATGACCGCCGCGGCCCAGGAGCTGGGTGCGGACGCGGCGCTCGTCATCACGCCCTACTACGCGCGCCCGACGCAGGAGGCGCTGTACCGGTGGTACGCCACGGTGGCCCGCGAGTTCCCCGATCTGCCGATCGTCGCCTACAACGTGCCCTCGCGCACCGCCGTCGACCTCGCGCCCGAGACGGTGCGCCGGCTCTTCACGGGCTTCGAGAACTTCGTCGGGGTCAAGGAGACGACGAAGGACTTCGAGCACTTCTCGCGCATCCTCCATGCCTGCGGCCGCTCCCTGCTCGTGTGGTCCGGCATCGAGCTGCTGTGTCTGCCGCTGCTCGCGCTCGGCGGCACGGGTTTCGTGTCGGCCGTCGCCAATCTCGCGCCGTCCGCCGTGGCCCGGATGTACGAGCTGTGGCAGGCGGGCGACCTCGATGCGGCCCGTGAACTGCACTACCGCCTGCACCCGTTGGTCGACCTGCTGTTCGTCGAGACCAATCCGGCGCCCGCGAAGTGGGTGCTCGCCCAGCAGGGCCGCATCGCGTCGGCGCAGGTCCGTCCGCCGCTCATCCCGCCCACGGACACCGGCCTGGCCCGCATCAGGGAACTGCTCGCCGCAGGCGGCGACCTCACCGCACAGATCGGAGCCGGCACGTGACGAATCATGCCCCCGAAGGGCTGCCCCAGGTCATCCGGCACTGGATCGGCGGCCGGCCCGCCGACGCCGCGGACGGCCGCACCTTCGACGTCACCGACCCCGTCACCAACACCGCCTACGCCCAGGCCGCACGCGGCTCGGCCGCCGACATCGAGCGGGCCGTGACGGCCGCCCGCGCCGCCGCGGCGGAGTGGGCGCAGCTGTCCAACCGCGCCCGTGCGCACGTCCTGCACCGCGTCGCCGACGCCGTCGAGTCCCGCCACGACCGGCTCGCGCGGTTCGAGTCCTACGACTCCGGCCTGCCGATCACGCAGGCCCGCGGGCAGGCCAGGCGGGCCGCCGAGAACTTCCGCTACTTCGCCGACGTCATCGTCGCGCTCGGCGAGGAGGCGTTCCGTCAGGGCGGCGACCAGATCAGCTATGTCGTACGGACTCCCGCCGGCGTCGCCGGGCTGATCACGCCCTGGAACACCCCCTTCATGCTGGAGAGCTGGAAACTCGCACCCGCGCTCGCCGCCGGCTGCACGCTGGTGCTCAAGCCCGCCGAGTGGACCCCGCTGTCCGCCTCGCTCTGGCCGGAGATCTTCGCCGAAGCGGGGGTGCCGGACGGGGTGGTGAACCTCGTGCACGGCATCGGGGACGAGGCCGGCCAGGCGCTGGTCGACCACCCGGACGTGCCGCTGATCTCGTTCACCGGCTCGACCGGCACCGGCCGCCACATCATCCGCTCCGCCGCCGAGCATCTGAAGACCACCTCCATGGAACTGGGCGGCAAGTCCCCGGTCGTCGTCTTCGCCGACGCCGACGCCGACGCCGCGCTGAATTCCGTGGTGTTCGGAGTGTTCTCGCTCAACGGCGAGCGCTGCACGGCCGGTTCGCGGGTGCTCGTCGAGCGTCCGCTGTACGAGGAGTTCACCCGCCGCCTCGCCGAGCGGGCCGCGCGCGTGATCGTGGGCCCGCCGTCCGACCCGGCCACCGAGGTGGGCGCACTCGTCCATCCCGAGCACTACGAACGGGTGCTCGGCTACGTGGAGTCGGGCCGGAAGGAAGCCCGGCTCGTCGCGGGCGGCACGCGTCCCGCGCACCTGCCCGACGGCAACTACCTCCAGCCCACCGTCTTCGCCGACGTCGCACGCGGGGCCCGCATCTTCCAGGAAGAGATCTTCGGCCCGGTCGTGGCCGTCGCGCCCTTCGACGACGAGACCGAGGCGGTCGAACTGGCCAACGCCACGCAGTACGGCCTGGCCGCGTACATCTGGACCCGCGATCTCCGGCGCGGCCACCGCATCGCGCACGCCGTGGAATCGGGCATGGTGTGGATCAACTCGCACAACGTACGCGACCTGCGCACCCCCTTCGGCGGCGTCAAGGCCAGCGGGGTCGGCCGGGAAGGCGGCGCGCACAGCATCGACTTCTACACCGAATCCAAGATCGTGCACGTCGCCCTCGGCGAGGTGCACACCCCGCGCTTCGGAGCCGCCTCGTGAACACCCCCGCCCCCGACGTCATCCGCTCCGCCTACGCCCAGCTCATCGTCACCGACCTCCCCGCGGCCCGCTGGTTCTGGGTCGACATGCTCGGCCTCCATCCCCAGTACGAGGACGCCGCGTCCCTCTACCTGCGCGGCACCGACGAGCTGACCCACCACTCCCTGGTCCTGCGCAAGGGCGAGACCGCCGCCCTCGACCACCTCGCCTACCGGGTGCGGACGCCGGAGGACGTCGGCAGGGCGGAGAAGTTCTTCACGGAGCTGGGCCGGCCGGTCCGCCGCGTCCCCAAGGGCCGGGGCACCCGCGGCGTGGGCGACGCCGTACGCATCATCGACCCGCTCGGCTTCCCCGTCGAGTTCTTCCACGAGATCGAGCACGCCGAGCGCCTCATCCAGCGCTACGACCTCCGTCACGGCGCCGAGGTCGCCCGCCTCGACCACTTCAACCTCTGCACCCCCGACATCACCGCCGCCCACGCCCACTACACGTCGCTCGGCTTCGGCTGCTCGGAGACCATCGAGGGCGACGCACACGAGCTGTACGCGGCCTGGATGTACCGCAAGCAGACCGTCCACGACGTCGCCTTCACCGGCGGCGCCGGGCCCCGCCTCCACCACGTCGGCGTGGCCACCCACGAGTCCCACCAAGTGCTGCGCTGCGCCGACCTCTTCGGCGCCCTGCGCAAGCAGCATCACGTCGAACGCGGCCCCGGCAGGCATGGCGTCTCCAACGCCTTCTACCTCTACCTGCGCGACCCCGACGGACACCGCGTGGAGATCTACACCTCCGACTACTACACCGGCGACCCCGACCACGAGACCTACCGCTGGAGTGTCCACGACGACCGCCGCCGCGACTTCTGGGGGAACGCGGTGATCGAGTCCTGGTACGAGGAGGCCACTCCGGTTCTCGGTCTCGACGGGACGCCCAGGCCGGTTTCCGACGCCCTGCTGGACGAGTCGGCGGTACGGATCGGCGCGGACGGGCTGGGCTGACTCCGCAAGGGGTGAGTCGGTACCGGCCCGCGACGCGTCGTCCCCCGATCGGGCAAGCCTCTTTGATACTGGAGTGTGTCCCGAGCTTGCCGACGTCGGGTGGGGCCGCTGGGGCCGGGCCCGCATCCCTCACAGGAGGAACCGTTGAAGATGCTCATGAACGTCGCCGAGAACGTCGTGGCCGACGCGCTGCACGGGATGGCGGCGGCCCATCCCGACCTGGTCGTGGACGTGGAGAACCGGGTGATCGTGCGGCGGGACGCGCCGGTCGAGGGGAAGGTCGGGCTGCTCTCCGGGGGCGGCAGCGGGCACGAGCCGCTGCACGGCGGGTTCGTCGGCCCCGGGATGCTCGATGCCGCCTGTCCCGGCGAGGTGTTCACCTCGCCGGTACCCGACCAGATGGTGCGCGCGGCGGCCGCCGTCGACAGCGGCAAGGGCGTCCTGTTCCTCGTGAAGAACTACACGGGCGACGTGCTCAACTTCCGGATGGCGGAGGAGCTGGCGCAGGACGAGGGCATCCAGGTGGCGAGCGTGCTCGTCGACGACGACGTGGCGGTGACCGACTCGACGTTCACGGCGGGGCGGCGCGGCACCGGCGCGACGCTCTTCGTGGAGAAGATCGCCGGGGCGGCCGCCGACGAGGGCGCGCCGCTGGAGCGGGTGGAGGCCATCGCCCGGCAGGTCGTCGCGCAGTCGCGCAGCTTCGGGGTGGCGCTCGCCCCCTGCACGACCCCGGCCAAGGGCAGCCCGACCTTCGATCTGCCCGCCGGGGAACTGGAGTTGGGTGTCGGCATCCACGGCGAGCCGGGGCGCGAGCGGCGCGCCATGATGACGTCGCACGAGATCGCGGATGTCGCGGTGGACGCCGTCCTCACCGACCTGGAGCCGAGGCTTCCGGTCCTGGTGCTGGTCAACGGCATGGGGGCGACGCCGCTGCTTGAGCTGTACGGGTTCGCCGCCGAGGTGCACCGGGTGCTGGCCGAGCGGAAGGCCGCGGTGGCCCGTACGCTCGTCGGCAACTACGTCACGTCACTGGACATGGCCGGGGCCTCGGTCACGCTGTGCCAGGTGGACGGGGATCTGCTCCGCCTGTGGGACGCTCCGGTACAGACGCCGGGGCTGCGCTGGGGCCGCTGAGACCAACGGGCCCCGGCGGAGCCGGAGAAGAGCCGGGGCGCCGCGGCCGGTACCGGCCCGGCCCCCAGGCATCCCCGCACCTGCCCGCGCCCGCCCGTACCTGTCCCTGCATGGAGAAGAGGAGCAGCCCGTGTCCGCATCGGCCCTGGATGCCGCGTTCTTCGTCCGCTGGATGACGGCGTCCGCCGCATCCGTCAACCGCGAGGCCGACCGCCTCACCGAACTGGACTCCGCCATCGGCGACGCCGATCACGGAAGCAACATGCGGCGCGGTTTCGCCGCCGTCGCCAAGGCCCTGGAAGCGGAACCTCCGGCCACCCCGGGGGCCGTACTGATGGCCGCGGGGCGGCAGTTGGTGTCGACGGTGGGCGGCGCTTCGGGGCCGCTGTACGGCACGCTGCTGCGGCGCACGGGCAAGGCGCTCGGCGACGCGGAGCAGGTCAGCGTGGACGAGCTGCGCGCCGGTCTGCGCGCCGGAGTGGACGCGGTAGGGCAGCTCGGCGGGGCGGCGCCCGGCGACAAGACGATGCTGGACGCGCTGGACCCGGCGGTCGACGCGCTGGCCACCTCCTTCGGTGCGGCAGCCGCCGCTGCCGACGAGGGCGCGCGGGCGACCGTGCCGATGCAGGCCCGCAAGGGCCGGGCGAGCTACCTCGGGGAGCGCAGCATCGGGCATCAGGATCCGGGGGCGACGTCCTCGGCGCTGCTGTTCGCGACCCTTGCGGAGGTGGCCGGGTGAGCGGCGCGGACGGCGGGATGACGGGCGGCGGGGCCGCGCAGGTCGGCATCGTGCTGGTGTCGCACAGCGGCCCGGTGGCCGAGTCGGTCGCCGCGCTCGCCAAGGGGCTGGCCGGCGGCGGCGCGACGGCTCCGGTGGCCGCGGCGGGCGGCACGCCGGACGGCGGCCTGGGGACCAGCGCGGAGCTGATCGTTCAGGCGGCGCGGGCGGTGGACGGCGGGGCCGGTGTGGCGCTCCTCGTCGACCTGGGCAGCGCGGTGCTGACCGTCAAGGCCCTGCTCGCCGAGGGCGATGAACTGCCCGATGGCGCCCGGCTGGTGGACGCGCCGTTCGTCGAGGGCGCGGTGGCCGCCGTGGTCACCGCGTCGGCCGGCGCCGACCTGACGGCGGTGGCGGCCGCGGCCGGCGAGGCGTACGTCTACCGCAAGGAGTAGGCGCCGCCGGCCCGCAGGCCCCGGGTGCGCCACGGGCCGTCTCAGGGCTTGCGGGCGACGGCGGCGTAGCAGGCGGCTTCCGCGTCCGTGACGTGGGTGGCGTCCTCGGGGCGGTCGGGGCGCCACTGGTGGGAGAGCGCTATGCCGGGCTCCAGGATCTCCCAGCCGTCGAAGAAGCGGGCGAACTCGGCGCGGCCGCGGAACTGGAGCTCGGTGCCCGCCTCGCGGTAGATCTTGATGATCTTGCCCATCGCCTCGGGCGCGAAGTCCGTCGTGGCATGGCTCATGGCAAGCACGCTGCCGCTGGGCAGTGCGTCCTTGAGGTACTGGACGATGGCGTGCGCCCGGCCCCGGCCGTCGTCGGTGACGAAGTGCATCAGGGCGTTCAGGCTGAGCGCGACCGGCTGCTCCAGGTCGAGGGTCTCCTGGATCTGAGGGGCCGTCATGATGCCGGTGGGGTCGGTGACATCGGCCTGGACGTAGGCGGTGCGGCCCTCGGGAGCGCTGAGCAGCAGGGCCGCGGCGTGCGCGAGGACGATCGGATCGTTGTCCGTATAGATGACCCGGGCATCGGGTGCCACGCTCTGTGCAACGTCGTGAAGGTTGGGCGCGGTGGGGATGCCGGTGCCTATGTCCAGGAACTGACGGATGCCCGATTCGGCGAGGAACCGGGTGGCGCGGTGCATGAACTCGCGGTTGATGCGGGCGGCGACCAGCGCGGCGGGGAAGACCCCGAGGACGCTGCCCGCGGCCATCCGGTCGGCGAGGAAGTTGGTCTTGCCGCCGAGGAAGTAGTCGTAGATGCGGGACGAGTGGGCCCGGTCCAACTGCAGGTCCACCGCGGGCCTTTCGTGGTCGCTCATCGCGCGCTGCCTCCCCAGGTACGGCGGGCCGCACGGACCGGCGGCCATGATCGATTGTGGCACCGCCGCCCCGGTGACATCACCCTCGGCGGACGGTGGAGCTCTGCCCCCGCGGGCGCCGGATCATGCCCGGGGCGCACGGGCGGCCGGAGCAGTGCGTGGTGGGGCGGCGTACGCCGGGCGCACGGGTATGTCTGGCGGAGATGACGGGGCCATGCGTAGTCATATGAATACCCAGCGGAAGATTTCTTGGCTCCGAGTGCCACAAATGGGCCTCCTTTCCTGTTCATTGGAAGAGAGGACAACCGTCCTCCCGTCGCCTCAGGCACCTCCGGTGCCCCGTGCGACGGCGCACGGCGAACGGAACGAGGACGGCTCGTGAGCGCAGACCGGGACCGACTCCTGCCGGCGTGTGTGGAGGCGCACGCCCGCCCAGCGGCATCGGCCGCACTCCCCTGGCGCCCGCGCACGGCCGCCGACGCGCGCCTGGCCTGCGACCGCGCGCGGTGGCGACCACGGCGGCCGACGCAGAAGAGGCGCGCATGAGCAGATACAGCGCCCCGCGCACGACCGGCGCGGAACGGGCACGGGAGGGCAGCAGCCGTCATCTGGCCCTCACCTTCGAGGCGTTCCACTCCACGCACGCCCGCAAGTGGCTGACCTACGCCTACCTGCACACCGGGAACCAGGCGGCGGCCGCCGAGGTCACCCGGGCCGCCTACCGGCAGCTCGCCGCGCTGTGGCCGCACGCCCTGCGGCAGGCGTCGGTGGAGGCGTTCGCCTGGTCGGTGCTCAAGGAACGCGTCGTGGAATGGCTCTACGACCACCAGCAGCCCACGGCGCTCACCGAGACCGCCGCCTTCGCCGTGGTCACCCAGGCCCTGCTGCGTGAATGCCAGCAGCAGTTCGCCCTGCTGGAGAGCCAGTTGGGACTGTACGCGGCAATCGCCCGGCTGCCCGAGCGGCAGTGCGACGTGATCGTGCTGCGGCATGTGATCGGCTACAGCGACGCGCAGATCGGCGCGCTGCTGGGCGTCGACGAGGTCACCGTCCGCTCGCACGCCAGCCGCGGCAAGCGCAAGCTCGCCGCCGCACTCGGCATGGACCAAGGAAGCCCGAGGGGGAACTGAACATGGCACCCACCCATCACGCAGGACGCAGGAACACCATCGAGGCCCTGTTGAACGCCGCGGCCGACGTGCCGGACATCACCGGCCTGGCCGGCTTCGGGGAGCTGGACGACCTCGGCGTGCTCGACGGGCTCGACCGGCTCGACGGCGGCGGCCCGGCGGCCGTCCTGCCACCACGCAGCGACGCCGGCGCGCCCACCGCGTACCCCTGTGCGCGCGACGAGGCCACTCATGAACTCGACCTGGCCTGTGCGCTGGTGGTCAACGCGGCGGCCGCGGCGGCCAGCCTGGAGCGGCTGGTGAACGACCACCGCATCGACCCCGAGGGCGCGCTGGTCTTCGCCTGTCTGCTGCACATCACGGGACGGACCGACGCCGCGCACTTCTGGTGGCACTTCGGCTCCGGGGCGGGCAGCAGGACCGCCGCCTACTGCCTCTATCTCTCGCACCGCCGCGACGGCGAGTTCCGGGACGCCGCGTACTGGCGCGAGCAGGCGGCACACGCTCCCGACGAGGAGCGCAGGACCGTGCCCGCCTTCGACGAGCAGCAGCTGCTGCCGGACTCCGCGCGCCACAACCTCCTCGTCCAGTGGCACAGCGGCCTCGCGCCGACGCTGCCCGCGGCCCTGGAGAGCGTCATCAACCGGCTGACCGTGGACAGCGACGACGAGGACTTCGGCGAGATCCCGCGGCCTTCGCCGACGCTCGTCCAGGACCTGGGCCGGGCCCGCTGAGGCGCGTTCCGGGCACCGAAAGCGGCCGGTTCAGAGGAAGTTGACGCCCTGGGCGAGCGGCAGGGCGGCGGAGTGGTTGACGGTGTTGGTGGCCCGGCGCATGTAGGCGCGCCAGGCGTCGGACCCCGATTCGCGGCCGCCGCCGGTCTCCTTCTCGCCGCCGAACGCGCCGCCGATCTCGGCGCCCGACGTGCCGATGTTGACGTTGGCGATGCCGCAGTCCGAGCCGTCCGCCGCGAGGAAGCGCTCGGCCTCCTGCTGGTCCCGCGTGAAGATGCTGGAGGAAAGGCCCTGCGGGACGCCGTTGTTGAGGGCGATGGCCTCGTCGAGGGTGCGGTAGGTCAGCACGTACAGGAGCGGCGCGAAGGTCTCGGTGCGGACGATCTCCGTCTGCCGCGGCATGCGGACGATCGCGGGGCGGACGTACGCGGCGTCCGGCGCCTGTCCGGCGAGGCAGCGTTCGCCGCCGGCCAGCAGGGTGCCGCCGTCCTTCTGCGCGGCGGCCAGGGCCGCGTCCATGGCCTCCCGGGCGGTGGGGCTGATCAGCGGGCCGACCAGGGTGGCGGCGTCGAAGGGGTCGCCTACGGGCAGGTGGCCGTAGGCGCGGACGAGCCGCGGCAGCAGGTCGTCCGCGATGTCCTCGTGGACGATCAGCCGGCGCAGGGTGGTGCAGCGCTGTCCCGCGGTGCCGGCCGCGGAGAAGACGGTGCCGCGTACGGCGAGGTCGAGGTCGGCCGACGGGGCGACGACGGCGGCGTTGTTGCCGCCGAGTTCCAGCAGGACCCGGCCGAACCTGGCGGCCACCCGCGGCGCGAGGGCCCGGCCCATCCGTACCGAGCCGGTCGCACTGACCAGCGCGACCCGCGCGTCGTCGGCCAGCCGCTCGCCGCAGTCACGGCCGCCGAGCAGCAGCCGGTGCACCCCGGGCGGCGCGCCGGTGTCCACCGCCGCGCGACCGAGAAGCCCGGCGCAGGCCAGGGCGGTGAGCGGGGTGAGCTCCGACGGCTTCCAGACGACGGTGTCGCCGCAGACGAGGGCGATGGCGGTGTTCCAGGACCAGACGGCCACGGGGAAGTTGAAGGCGGTCACGACACCGGCCACGCCGAGCGGATGCCAGGTCTCGGCGAGCCGGTGGCCGGGGCGTTCGCTGGCGAGGGTGCGGCCGTAGAGCTGCCGGGAGAGGCCGACCGCGAAATCGCAGATGTCGATCATCTCCTGCACTTCGCCGAGCGCCTCGGACCGGATCTTTCCCGCCTCCACGGTGACCAGGTCGGCCAGGTCCTCCTGGTGCTCGGTGAGCAGTTCGCCGAGCCGCTTGACCAGGGCGCCCCGCCGCGGCGCGGGCACGGTGCGCCAGTCCTGGAACGCGCGGTGCGCTTCGGCGACCGCCGCGTCGGCCTCTGCCGGACCGGTCGCGGGCAGCAGACCGAGCGTGCCGCCGGTGAGCGGCGTACGGGAGGTGAGGGTGGCGGCCGCCGGGAGCGGGGACGGGCTGCCGTCTCCGGAGAGGGCCGCGAGGGCCGCAGGGTCGGCGCTGCAGCGGCGCAGGGCTGCCGCGGCGCGGGCGCGCAACGCCTCGGTGGTGGGGAGCCGCGGTGCGGTGGCGGCGGCTGCGGGCGGGGTGGGGCGGCTCATGGCTGACTCCTGGGAGTGGGCGCGGTCGGTGGGGGCGGTGCCGGACGGGGCGGGGGTCCGCGGCGGCTGTCCGGTGTCAGCCCCCGCTGTCCAGGGATGCGAGGGCTTCGTCGGCTCCGAGGGTGTGCAGTGCCCGGCGCAGGGAGCTGTCCTGCTGTGCGGCGTAGAGGACGAACGGGTCGAGTACGGGGCGTCCGATGGCCTCGGAGAGGCGCTGTGCGTCGAAGGGGGTGCCGGTGCGGTCGGTGTCGTGGACTCCGTCGCCGGTGAGGTTGGAGCGGAAGATGCCGGCGGCGGAGCGGGGCAGGAAGTCCTCGTAGACGATGGGGTCGGCGGTGAGCCATCCCTGGTCCAGGAGTTCCGGGAGCCCGGCGGGCGGGCGCCGTCCGTCGCGCGGGGGTTCCGGTGCGGGCCGGTAGGTGAAGAACGCCAGCTGTTCGGCGGCCAGTTGGCGTTCGGTGCGCGGGAAGCCGGCTTCCCACAGTGCGCGGGCCGTGCGCTGCCGGGACGCCCCGTCGCCGTCGCCCGGCCGCTGGTCGGCTTCGGCCGTCAGCGCGTCGTAGCGGGCCCGGCCCGCCCTGGTGAGGGCGATGCCGCGGGCCTCGACCTCACCGAACCGCACCCGTAGCGTGCCCTCGGTGATGCGGCCGTCGGGCTCGCGGAAGGCGCGCGGCTCGGCGAGGGCGCGGAACGAGGTCTGCCGCAGCAGGACATCGGGGCCGTCCCAGCGCGGCGGGCCCTGGATCCGGTCGATCATGGTGATGCCGTGCTCCCCCATCCGCTGGTACAGGGCGTCGATGTCCAGGACGCGCGGGGTCAGGTGGTTGATGTGGGTGGCGGCCACCCCGCCGATGTCGGCGGCCACCGCGGAGATCCGCTCCAGCTCCGTGTACCAGCCGCGGTCGACCGGCTCGGGCGACAGCGCGAAGGCCGCGACGGCGAGCTGCACGAAGCGTGCGGCGGACTCCGCCGGCAGGCCGCGGCCGGTCTCGGCGCGTGCGGCGAGGGCCAGGAGTTCCGGCGGGAAGAGCGTGCGGCGGGCGAGGAACGTGTGGAGCCTGGCGGACAGTTCCGGGTCGAAGAACCGGCGGTCGGCGGGGGTCAGCAGGGAGGTGAAGACCCGGAAGGGGGTGCGGTCCAGTTCCTTGGGGTCGGTCGGCCGGAAGGCGGTGGAGACGACGGGCACCGCGCCGGCGCCGCCGTCCCGCAGGTCGTAGAAGCCGACCGGGTGCATCCCGAACGCGGCGAAGATCTGGGCCACTTGGCGCAGTTCGTACGGGGTGCCGACGCGGATGGCGCCGTGCCGCTCGGCGGTGACCCGGTCGATGCCGCCGAGTCGGCCGGCGTCCTCGTCACGGCGGGCGACCTCGTCGTTGACCTGCCCTGTCACGGTCAGCAGCGTGGTGTAGGCGGGCACTTCGGTGCCGTACATCTCGGACAGCCGGCGGGCGAACGCGGCGCGCAGCCGCCAGGTGGGGACCATGCGGACCTCCGGGTGTGTGCGGGGCTCACGGTGGGGTGGGGCCGGGGTTTCAGATGATGTGGGCTTCCGGCCTGGCGGTGGTGCGGCCGTCGAAGCGGGTGGCGGACAGCGGGCTGACGTCGAGGAACGGCGGCCGGCCAAGGTAGAGGTCGCGGACGATCTCGCCGACGGCCGGTGCCTGGAGGAATCCGTGCCCGGAGAATCCCGTCGCATACAGGAAACGCCCCCGATGTGCCGCCGTGCGCTCCGCCTCGCCGATCAGCGCATTGCGGTCCGGCGTCATCTCGTACAGACCGGCCCAGCCGCCGGCGACCGGGAAGCGGGCGATGCCGGGTGCCCTGCGGGCGGCCGCGGCACGGAACGGGCCCAGCCACTCGCGGCTGAACCGGCGCCCGAATCCGGCCTGTTGGGCGGGGTCGGAGAGGCCCATGAGCAGGCCGCCCGCGCCGTCGTTGTGGAAGTAGAGGGTGGAGCCGAAGTCGAGGGTGAAGGGGATCCGGGGCGGCGCGGGCCGCAGCGGTCCGGTGAGGGCGATCTGGCGGCGGAGCGGGGTGACGGGCAGCTCGGCGCCGGCCATCTTCCCGACGGCGGCCGACCAGGCGCCGGCGCAGCAGATGACGGTCGGCGTGTGCACCGTGCCGTACGGCGTGTGCACGGCCTGGCGCCCGCCGTCCGCCGCCGCGCCCGGGGTGGTGCCGATGCCGGTGACCGGGCACCGGGTACGGACCGTCGCACCGAGGCGGCGGGCGGCCCGCAGGTAGCCGGTCACCGCGGACTTGGGGCGGGCGTAGCCGTCGGACGGCGAGTACGCGGCGGCGACCAGGGTGTCGGGGTCGGTGTAGGGGCACAGGTCGTGGGCCTCGCGCGGGGTGAGGATGCGGCTGGGGACGCCGAGCGCGTTCTGGGTCTCGACACCGGCTTCGAAGGTGGCGAGTTCGGCCGCGTCGCCGAGGAGGAAGAGGTAGCCGACGTTTTCCAGGCCGAGGTCCGCTCCCGGCCTGCGGCCGAAGTCCCGCCAGGCATCCAGGCTGCGCAGGCCGATCCTGATGTTCAGCGGGTCGGAGAACTGGGCGCGGACGCCGCCGAGCGGTTTGCCCGACGAGCCGGAGGCGGGGCGGTCGCGCTCCAGCAGCAGGATCCGGCCGACACCGGCCTCGGCCAGGTGGAATGCGATGCTCGCCCCGATGACGCCGCCGCCGATGATCACGACGTCGGCCTCTTCGGGGACAGGGACACACGCAGCGGTGGAAGCCATCGGGGGCCGCCTTCCCGTCTCGTGGGGGGTCTCTCCCGGGGTCGCTCCGCTCCTGGGGTGGTGCCGTCCGGCGGTGGCCCGCGGTGGGGCTCAGGTCCCGGGTGGGACGGGCGGCCGGCGCGCGGTGGGTTCCTTCAAATGGTGCGGCACCGGGCTGCTCTGCGTCCATGCACAGGTGCTCAAGGTGATCTATCAGGAACGCTGCAGTGGGGCGCGCGCCGTCGCGGGCGCCCTCCGGCGGTGGGCGCGGCGTCCTGCGCACCTCTACGCTTCCGCCATGGAGCTTCCGGGAGTTCAGCTCAGAACACTCCTGGAGCTGACCCGCAGCGGCACGATGACCGCGGCCGCCGCGGCCCTCGGCTACACGCCGGGCGCGGTCTCGCAGCAGATCGCCGCGCTGGAGCGGGCCACCGGCACGGAGCTGGTCCGGCGGACGGGCCGCCGGGTGGAGCTGACCGACGCCGGGCACACCCTCGCGCGGCACGCCGAACGGATCCTGGCCGCGCAGGCGGAGGCGGTGGCGGCCCTGGAGCGCGGCCGCGCCGAGGTCGTGGCGCGGCTGCGGCTCGGCGTCTTCGGCACCGCGGCCGCCGCCCTGCTGCCGCCCGCCCTGGACCGGCTGCGGGCCCGGCACCCGGGTGTCCGCGTGGTGAGCCGTGAGGTGGACGTGGACCAGGCGTACGCCGAGGTGTGCGCCGGGCGGGTGGACCTGGCGCTGGGGCTCGACTACCCGGACGCGCCGCTCGCCAGGGACGGCGACGTGGACGTGGTGCGGCTGCGCACCGAACGGTTCGCGCTGGCCGTGCCCGCCGGGCCCGCGCCGCCGGGCGAGCGGGTGCCACAAGCGGCACGGCCGCCGTACGCGCCGCTGCGGCTGGCCGACGCGGCCGGTCTGGACTGGATACTGCCCGCGGCCGGCTCGTACTACGGGCGGGCGATGCGGGCCGTCTGCCGCCGTGCCGGTTTCGAGCCGCGGGTGGTGCACGAGGTCACCGATACGGCCACGTCGCTGGCGATGGTCGCGGCGGGTCTCGGGGTCACGCCGCTGACGGAGCTGATGCTGCGGCTGCGGTCGGAGGGGATCGCTTCCGTGCCGCTGCGGGACCGGGTGGAGCGGCAGGTCGTCGTCGCCGTCGGCGCCGCGTCGCGCCGGCGGCCGTCGGTGGCGGCGCTCATCGGCGCGCTGCGCGACGGCACGGCACCGTAGGGGACGTGCCGTGACGGGCCGCGGTGCCTGCCGAGCGGGCCTCGGCCAGCCGTCGGCGCACCGGCGCGTAGTGGTCGGCCACCGCGGCGGCGAAGGCGGCGGCGTCACCGGCCCTGGCGGCGTCGGTGAGGCGGCGGTGCACGTCGACGGTGTGCCGCTCGTCCTCGATCGTGATCAGGCCGAGGTGCGGTCCGACGCCTGCGTAGCTGTCCCAGAACGCCTGGGACAGCTGGCTGATGAGGTCGTTGCCGAGCGGTTCGACGAGCAGGGCGTGGAAGGCCCGGTCGGTGGCCACGAACGCGTCGCCGCCCGCGCGGCGGAGCTCCATCTCCGCCACCAGGCCGTCCAGCCTGTCCAGGTGTGCGGGGGTGAGCGCGCCGACGATGCGTTCGGCGTTGCCCCGCTCGAAGAGTTCCCTGACGTCGACGAGATCGGCGTAGCCGCGGAACTCGTCGCCGGGGCTGAGCAGTCCACGGAACGTCATGCTCTCGGCCAGCGCCGACAGGCCCAGGGTGCCGACGTAGGTGCCGTGCCCGTGCCGGACCTCGACGATGTCCAGCGCGGCCAGCGCATTGACGGCCTCGCGCACGCTGGAGCGGCTGGCGCTCAGCGTCGCGCACAGTTCGGCCTCGGTCGGCAGTGGGTCGCCCGGTCGCATCCGGTTGTCGAGCATGTGGCGCTTGATTGCGTCGGCGACCTCCTTGCGGAGGGACGGCCGCCCGCGACGTGGCCGCGCCACCTCGGCACCCGGCACCTCGCGCCCCCTCTCCCCGTGTCAGGTCGTGGCCGCAGCGTAGCAATCGCCGGGGTACGCCCGGTGTCCGGTGACGGGCTCTTACGGGGCGCGGTGGCCGGTCCCGTCGGGCTCCGGATCGCCGTCCGCAGGCGGTGCGGGCTCGTCCATCGACGGCGGCCAGGCCGGGCGGCTGCCGTCCGGCACCGCCGCCAGGGCGTGGCCGACGGTGGGGTAGCAGGAGAAGACCCCCAGGGACTGGGTGCCGACCAGCAGCCGCAGCATCCGCACGCCGAGGGAGGCCAGGAACAGCCGGCCCTCCAGCCGCCGGCACAGCCATTCCAGCGCGAGCAGGCAGCTCAGGCCGCGGGAGTCGCAGAAGCGCAGGGCGGTCAGGTCGAGCACCAGGAAGCGATGACCGGCCGAGACGACGGACCGGGCCTCGGCGAGAAACGCCTGCTCGGTGCGGAGGTCCAGCTCCCCTGTCACCCGCAGGACCGCACACTCCTCCCCCTGCGCGATCGCAGTGACCGCCAACGACCGCATCTCCGCACTCATACCGCCCAGCCTAAGCGCCCTCGCGCGCACCCTCACCGCTGCGGGCCACCGGCGTACGCGGGGGCCTCCCGGCCCGGCCGTCCCGCCGTGGTGCCGCAACGGCGGTCCGCTGCCGGTCAGGGCCGTTCCCGGGACGTACCGAATCCTCCTCGCGAGTGATCCACGAAGCGCCCCGGCCGGTCCGAAACGGTCAACAGGTGCGGTTTCGGCCACCAGGCACCGGCCGGATCCCACGCATCGGGATGTCCGCGGACCGCCCAGCGGGGCGGAACGGGCACGTCCGCTGCGGACGCCCCTGTACCGGGCGCTACGGGGCGGGCGGAAACAGGCATCTTTCCTGCTGCCGCGGGCAGCAGACGGTGCGGGAACCGTTGCTATAAACCTCGGGCGGGCAGAAACGGGCAGTCCCGTGACCGAACGGATCGACGCTATGCGCAGGAGAACACCATGAGGGCCGAGGAACGTCAGCACCGCATCCTCGTGCTCGCCCGGCAGACCGGCCGGGTCGATGTCGCGGATGCCGCGGAGGAGTTCCGGGTCGCCCGGGAAACCGTGCGGCGCGACCTGAGCGCGCTGGAGCGCCGGGGCCTGATCCGGCGCACCCACGGCGCCGCATATCCGGTCGAGAGTGCCGGATTCGAGACCACCCTGGCCCGGCGCGAGACCCAGCAGGTCGCGGAGAAGCGCCGGATCGCCGCGGCCGCGGCGCAGCTGGTCGGCGAGGCCGAGACGGTGTTCGTGGACGAGGGCTACACGCCGGAGCTGGTCGCCGTGCTGCTGCCCACCGACCGGCCGCTGACCGTGATCACCCCGTCGCTGCGCACCGCGTCCCTGGTGTCGGAATCCGATTCCACCACCGTCCTGCTGGCCGGCGGGCGGGTGCGGTCGGGGACGCAGGCGACGGTGGGGTCGTGGGCGCGGGACATGCTCGCCCGGTTCGTCATCGACCTGGCGTTCCTGGGCGCGAACGGCATCTCCCGTGAGCACGGCCTGACCACCCCGGACCCGGCCGTCGCCGACGTGAAGGAGCAGGCCGTCCGTTCGTCGCGGCGGCGGGTGCTGGTCGGGGTGCACAGCAAGTTCGGCGCGAGCAGTTTCTGTCGGTTCGCCGGCATCGGCGACGTCGACACGATCGTCACCGACGCCGGCCTGTCCGGGCCCGAGGCCCACCGCTACTCCCTCCTGGGGCCGCAGGTGCTCCGGGTCTGACCGGTACGGGCCGCCCGACGACCGGCCCGTACCGCACGCACACCACCGGCGTCGGCGGCCCCGCACGGCCGCCGGCCGGTCCCCCGTGCCCGCCGCAGGCCCGCGCGTCCGGCGTGGACGGCGGCCGGGCCCGACGGATGTCCCCAGAAAGGTAGAAGTGTGAGAGCACGATCCCCTGGCAGCAGCCGAGGCCGCGCCACCGCGCTGACCGCGGTCACCCTGACCCTGTCGCTGGCCACCGCCGGCTGCTATCGCGGCGCGGGTGACGTCGGCAACGACGGCGCGCACACCATCAACGTACTGATGGTGAACAACCCGCAGATGGTGGATCTGCAGCGGCTGACGGCCGCGCACTTCACCAAGGAGACCGGCATCAAGGTGAACTTCACCGTGCTGCCCGAGGACGACCTGCGCGACAAGATGAGCCAGGACTTCTCCAGCCAGGCCGGGCAGTACGACGTGGCGAGCCTGAGCAATTACGAGACGCCGATCTACGCCCGCAACGGCTGGCTGACCCCGCTGGGCGAACGGGCCGCGAAGGACCGGGAGTTCGACCAGAAGGACATCCTGGAGCCGGTCCGTAAGTCGCTGACCGCGGCGGACGGCAAGATCTACGCGGAGCCGTTCTACGGCGAGTCCTCCTTCCTGATGTACCGCAAGGACCTGGTCAGGGCCGCGGGCCTGACGATGCCCGCCCACCCGACCTGGCGGCAGGTCGCCGCGCTGGCCGCGAAGCTGGACGGATCCCGGAACGGACTCAAGGGCATCTGCCTGCGCGGGCAGCCCGGTTGGGGGCAGCTGGCCGCGCCGCTGAGCACCGTCGTCAACACCTTCGGCGGCACCTGGTTCACCGAGGACTGGAAGGCGAAGCTCGACAGCCCGGAGTTCACGAAGGCCACCCGCTTCTACGTCGACCTGGTCCGCAGACACGGCGAGGCCGGCGCACCGCAGGCCGGCTACACCGAGTGCCTCAACGACATGCAGCAGGGCAAGGTCGCCATGTGGTACGACGCGACGGCGGGCGCGGGCTCGCTGGAGAGCGCCGACTCCAAGGTGGCGGGCAAGGTCGGCTACGCCCCGGCGCCGGTCGAGCGGACCGGCAGCGCGGGCTGGCTCTACACCTGGGCCTGGGGCATCCAGAAGGCGAGCACGCACCAGGACGCCGCCTGGAAGTTCATCTCCTGGGCGTCGAGCAAGAAGTACGAGCGGCTGGTGGCCAAGGAGTTGGGCTGGTCACGGGCGCCGGGCGGCAAGCGCGCCTCGCTCTACCGGGATCCCGCGTACGTGAAGGAGTCCGGGGCCTTCGCGCCGGCGACGGAGCAGGCGATCAGATCGGCCCGTCCGGACGACCCCGGTGTGCAGCCGCGGCCCGCCCCCGGCATCCAGTTCGTGGGCATACCCGAGTTCTCCGATCTGGGCACCAAGGTGTCCCAGGAGATCAGTTCGGCCATCGCGGGCAAGCAGAGCGTGCCCGCGGCGCTGGAGCACGGCCAGCGGCTCGCCGAGGAGGTGGCGCGTGCCTACGCCGACCGCTGACACGTCCCGCGGCCTGCGGGCGCAGCGCGCGAAGGACTGGGCGCGCCGTGCACCCCTGCTGCCCGCGCTGGTCTTCCTGATCATCGTGACCCAACTGCCGTTCGTGGCCACCGTGGTGATCTCCTTCACCCGCTGGAACGCGCTGGCCCCCGGCAACCGCGGCTTCGCCGCCTTCGACAACTACGCGGCGGTGTTCACGGACCCGGCGATGCGCGCGTCGGTCGGCACGACCGTGCTGCTGACCGTGACCGTGGTGCTGGTGAGTCTGCTGCTCGGCCTTGGGCTCGCGCTGCTGCTCGACCGCAGCTTCCGCGGCCGCGGCATCGTCCGCACCCTGCTCATCACGCCGTTCCTGGTGGTGCCGGTCGCCTCCGCGCTGCTGTGGAAGCACGCGCTGTACAACGCGTCGTACGGGTTCATCAACGGCTGCCTGTCCTGGATATGGGGCCTGTTCGGCAGCGACAACCCGCCGCAGCCGGACTGGATGACCGATTCGCCGCTGGCCGCGGTGGAGGCGTCGCTGATCTGGCAGTGGACGCCGTTCATGATGCTGATCCTGCTGGCCGGTCTGCAGAGCCGGCCGGCCGACGCCGTCGAGGCGGCCCGGATGGACGGCGCCACGACGTTCGATGTCTTCCGCTATCTGACGCTGCCTCACCTGCGCCGCTATCTCGAACTCGCCGCCCTGCTGGGCACGGTGTACGTCGTGCAGAACTTCGACGCGGTCTTCACCATCACGTCGGGCGGCCTGGGCACGGCCAATCTCCCCTACACCATCTACCAGACCTTCTACCAGGCCCATGACTACGGACGGGCGTCCGCTCAGGGCGTCGTCGTCGTGCTGTGTTCGCTGCTGGTGGCGACGTTCGCGCTGCGCGCGGTGTCGTCCCTGCTGCGCGAGGAGGTCACCCGATGAGCAGCGCATCCCTGAGCCGTTCCGCGTCCCCCGCACTACGGCGCCGCCGCCGCACCGGCAGCCTGCTGGGCCTGCTCGCCTGGCTGTGCGGCATCGCCTTCTTCCTGCCCGTCGCGTGGATGGTGCTCACGTCCTTCCACAGCGAGCAGGACGCGGCGACCAACCCGCCGAGCATCGCCGCCCCGCTCACCCTGCACGGCTACCGCGAGTTCTTCGGCGCCGGCACCGGCATCAGCCCCTGGCCGCCGCTGATCAACTCGCTGACCGCGTCGGTCGTTTCCACCCTGCTCGTCCTGCTCCTCGCCGTTCCCGCGGCCTACGCCCTGTCGATCCGGCCGGTGCGCAAGTGGAGCGACGTGATGTTCTTCTTCCTCTCCACCAAGATGCTGCCGCTGGTGGCGGGGCTGCTGCCCATCTACCTGGTCGCGCAGAACACCGGGATGCTGGACAGCATCTGGCTGCTGATCATCCTCTACACCTCGATGAACCTGCCGATCGCGGTGTGGATGATGCGTTCCTTCCTCGCCGAAGTGCCCGTCGAGATGCTGGAGGCGGCGTCCATCGACGGCGCAGGGCTCGGCACCACCCTGCTGCGCATCGTCGCGCCGGTCGCCATGCCGGGCATCGCCGCCACCGCCCTGATCTCGTTCATCTTCAGCTGGAACGAGCTGCTCTTCGCCCGCGTCCTGACCGGCATCGTCGCGGGGACATCGCCGGTGTTCCTGACCGGATTCGTCACCAGCCAGGGCCTGTTCCTGGCCAAGGTCTGCGCGGCGGCCACCGTCATCTCCCTCCCGGTGCTGATCGCCGGATTCGCCGCCCAGGACAAGCTCGTCCAGGGGCTCTCCCTGGGGGCGGTGAAGTAGCGGCCCCTCCGGGCCGGGGCCGGCCGCAGCCCCTGCCGACCCCGGCCCGGCGAGGCGGGCCGCACCGGGATAGAAAGGGGGCATGGACGCACCCACACCTCCCGCCGGGCAGCACGACGATGTCGAGGCCGTGACCCGCGCGGTGCTGACCGCCTCCCGCGTCCTGGTCGCGGTCTCCGCCCGTTCGCTGGCCGCGGTGGAGGGCCGGGTGACGCTCGCGCAGTTCCGGCTGCTGGTCGCGCTGTCCAGCCACGGCACGGCCAAGCTCGTCGAGGTCGCCGACTGGCTGGGGGTCAATCCGTCCACCGCGATGCGCATGGTCGACCGGCTGATCACCGCCGGGTTCGCCGACCGGCAGGTCAACCCCGGTGACCGCCGCGAGACCCGGCTGGGGCTGACCGGCCAGGGCCGTCGCATCGTCGAAGAGGTCACCGCCCGCCGCCGCAGGGAGATCGCCGGCATCGTCGGCCGGCTGGCTCCCGAACAGCGCGCCGCGCTCGTCGATGCACTGGGCGCCTTCACCGCGGCCGGTGACGAACCCCCCGCCCCCGGCGCGGCGTCCGACCCCTACCCGCTCGGCTGGCCCGACGCGGCCCCGGTCGATGCGGACCGCTCCCCCGGCGAGACGCACGGGGACGTCGGCGGCACACCGCACCCGTGAGCGCGGCCGGGTCCGCCGCCGCGCCTCACTCGTACATCACGTACTCCGGCCGCGGCCGCAGGGCCAGCACCTCATCGGGGGTCATCAGGCGGCTGCCCTCGGCGTCCTCCTCGTAGAAGAGCTTGAAGCCGGTGTGGACGCCGGCGGGGAGGCCGCCGACGAGCCGCCGCCAGGTGTCCCGTTTCAGGTCCGGTGAGCCGATCCCGTCCGCGCTCTTGATCAGGGCGACACCGGGCCGGCGCCGCAGCGCGGCCTCCTCGTGCAGGACGGACGCGGCCACCTGGTGGAAGACGAGCGGCTTCTGCGGCAGATCGTGCGCGGCGACCAGGCCGGACAAGTAGTCGGCCACACCGGTCAGTTCGCGCCCGCTGGTATGGCCGAAACGGTCGCCCGGCACCTCGCCGGGCCCCATCTCCCATTCCGGGTCGAGCGCGACCCCCACGTCGGGGTGGAGCAGCCAGGGACGCAGCGCCTTGACCTCGTCCAGAACGCGGGCGCGGCCCGGCTGGATGTTGAGCAGCAGCAGCGCCCGGTGCTCCCCCGCGATCCGGTGGAAGCGGCGGATCGTCGCGTCGGGCGTCCGCGAGCGGTACCGGCCGTCCGGCCCCGGCGCCGCGGTCGCGACCACCGTGAGGAGTTCGAGTACGGGCATGGCCTCACGGCCCGCGGTATACGCGCGGGCCTGCTTCTCGATCTCGTCGGCCCGTTCGCCCGGATCTCCGGTCCCGAGCCTGCCGAGCGCCGCGGCACCGGGCAGCCCGCAGAAGCCCACGAGCCGGTAGCGGGGGAACAATTCCCGTCCGCCACGCGGAAGTTCGGGACGTTTCCTGCCGGGATGTCCGGACTTCCCCGGTGCCGGGGCGGTGCCCGGCGGGGCGGGCGACGGCCGGCCCGTGCCGCGCGGTGGCTCCGCTCCGGGTGCCGGGTCGGCGCGGCCCCCGGACCCGCCACAGCCGGCGAGCAGGCCGATGCCGGTCGCCGCGGTGGCCGCGAGCAGGGCCCGGCGGGCGGGCCCCGGTGTGCCGCCCGCGGGGCGCGGGCGCGGTATTCCGGCCGGTTCTTCCTCGTCGTGGGTGGCGGGTGTCCCGCGTGCCTCTTCCTCAGCCATGTCGCCTCCGTACGCTGCCGTGCACCTGCGCATCTCCAGGTGGCGGGCAGCGAAACCCCGCGACAGGGAGGCGAGGCGCACACCGGGCGGCGGGCTACCGGATCGCGTCGCCTTCGGTGACGCGGGCGACGAGCAGGGCGACGTCGTCGTGGTCGTGCGGCTGCCGCAGGGCGCCCAGCAGGTGGTCGCACAGCTCCTCCAGGTCGTCCCGGGGGATGGCGAGCAGGTCGACGAGGGTGTCCAGGCGGGTGTCGATCGATTCGTCGCGGGTTTCCACCAGACCGTCGGTGTAGAGCACCAACTGGTCGGCGGGGCGCAGGGCGACGACGGTCTGCTCGAACGGGACGCCGCCGACGCCGAGCGGGGCCCCGGTCGGCAGGTCGAGCAGCTCGGGCCGCCGGCCTGGCCGGACGACGACGGGCGGCAGGTGTCCCGCGCTGGCGATACGGCACTCCTGGCGGCGGGGGTCGAAGACGGCGTACACGCAGGTCGCGAAGGACGGATCGAGCCCGGCGGCGATGTGGTCCAGATGCCGCAGGAGCTGGGCGGGTTCGAGGTCGAGATCGGCCAGCGCGCGGGTGGTGGTGCGCAACTGCCCCATGGTGGCGGCCGCGTTGATGCCGCTGCCCATGACGTCGCCGACGACCAGGGCCGTCTTGTCGCCGGCCACCGGAATGGCGTCGAACCAGTCGCCGCCGATCTCGCCGGCGGCGCGGGCCGGCTGGTAGCGGTGGGCGATCTCCATGCCGGGCGGCTGCGGCGGCTGATGGCTCATCAGGTGACGCTGGAGGGTGAGCGCCGTGCGGCGTTCGCTCTGGTACGAGCGGGCGTTGTCGATGGCGACGGCGGCGCGGGCGGACAGCTCGACGGCGAGCACCACGTCGTCCTCGTCGAACGGCAGCTCGTTGCGGACGCGGTAGAGCGAGAGGGCGCCCAGCACCTCGCCGCGGGCGGTCAGCGGCACCGCCAGGTAGGAGCGGAGCCCGGCCTTCGCCAGCAGCGCGGCCCCCCGGGAGTCGACGGCGATCCGCTCCAGGTCCTCGTCCCGTACCCGCGCCATCAGGACGGGCCGGCCGGTGGTCACACAGCGGGTGATCACGCGGTCGGCTTCGTAGGAGGCGATCTGTCCGGCCGGGTCGGCGGCGTGCACGGCGTCGGTCGGGAAGGCGGTGGCCACCGCGAGCGCGCGGAAGCGGGCGGCGTCTCCGGGGCCCGGCGTGGCCTGGCGCCTGCCGTCCAGGACGGCGTCGAGTACGTCCACCGCGGCGAGGTCGGCCAGCTCGGGCACGATGACATCGGCCAGTTCATGGGCGGTCTGGTCGACGTCGAGGGTGGTGCCGACGGTGGCCGACGCGTCGGCGATGACGGCGAGCCGGCGGCGGGCCCGCGCCGCCTCGGACGCGGCCCGGTGCTGCTCGGTGACGTCCACGACCGACGTCGCCAGGCCGAGCACCCGGCCGCCCGGATCCTCCAGACGGTAGTGGGACACCGACCACGCGTGCTCGCTGCCGGGGTCGTCGGGCGGGTATCCGACGAGGAACTGGTTGAGCCGCGGCGTGCCTGTGGCGAGCACCTTGCGCATACTGGCCGTGATGGTGTCGGTGTCCAGGAAGCCGAGCGCTTCGTGTGCGTCACGGCCGACGTGAGCGGAGGCGGGCATGCCGTTGATCCGCTCCAGGGCCGGGTTGACCATGACGTAGCGCAGGTCGGTGTCCAGGACCGCGAGGCCGATCGGCGACTGGGCCACCAGGCGTACGGAGAGCGCCAGATCCCGCTCGACCTGGCGCAGCACGCTCCGGTCGGTGGCGATGCCGAGTGCGTAGGCGTGGCCCTGCTCGTCCGTGAGCCGCATGTTGCGGAATTCAACGAGCCTGGTGGTGCCGTCCTTGTGCCGTACGGGAAAGACCCCGGCCCAGGTCTCACCGCCGGCCATGACCTGGGCGAAGAGATTCAGGACGAGGTCGTGGCGGTCCGGCGGCACCAGGAGCCTGGCGGCCGGTCTGCCGAGTGCTTCCTCGGCGCTCCAGCCGAACAGCTCCTCCGCCTGCGGGCTCCACAGGGCGATCCGGCCGTTCGCGTCGAGCATCACGGCGGCCACCCCCAGCGCGTCCAGCAGGCCGCCGTGGTCGGACGGGCCCGCCCCGACGGGGCCCACGCCGTCGGGGAACGCGTCGGTCGCACCCATCCAGGCACTCCTTCCGCCGGCGCCCTCGCGCCGGCAGCCGTGGCGTTCCTCCACACCGGCCCTTTCCTGCCGTGCTGCCGCTGCGCACCATCATCCCTCCCGCGGCCCGACTCGGCCATGCCCGGTGCGGACAGCCCTCCGCACCCCCGGATCCGGCCCGTCCGGGGCCCGTTCGGCGGTGGCTGCACAACGTCCGGATCCGGTCCATCGGATTGGAGTTGTTGATCCATAACCGTTACTCTGAGATTAGTTGCCTCTAGCAACTAAATATCTGTATACCACTCACCGGACCGCCCGGTCAGGGCCACCCGGCCTCAGGAGGAAACCCGTCATGCCAGCAGCTGCCCAGCCCTTCCGCACCTACGTGGAGGAGAACCTCGACGCACTCGCCGTCGATCCCGGGCGTCAGACACTGGTCCACGAAGGCCGTCGGGTCACCGCCGGCGAGCTGCGCGACCTCGTCCATCGGATGGCACGGGCGCTGCGGGCCCAGGGCGTGGACCGCGGCCAGACCGTCACCCTGCTGAGCGGTAACGCGCCGGAAACCATCGCCGCGCGCTACGCGGCCAATCTCATCGGCTGCCGGGTCAACCATCTCTACAACAAGCTCTCCGCCGAGTCCCAGGCCGCCATCGTGCGCGACGTCGAGACCCAGGCCCTGATAGTCGACCCGCGCTACACCGAACGCGCCATCGAGATAACGGAGTTGGCGCCGGTTCCGGCCGTCCTCGTGCTCGGGCCCGCGAAGACCGGCGTCGACCTGCTGGAACTGGCCGCCGGGCAGAGCGCCGAGCCGTTCGCCGGCAGCGCCCAGCCCGACGACATCTGCACCATCCGCCACACCGGCGGCACCACCGGCCACCCCAAGGGCATCTGCAGCACCTTCGCCCAGGCCCGCTGGTTCCGCGGCGTCATGCCCGAGGACGCCGAACCGCCCCGCCAGCTGGTCTGCACCACCCTCGCGCACGCCGCCGGAATGATGGCCGACAACACCCTGAACGCCGGTGGCACCCTCGTCCTGCTCGACGACTTCGACCCGGCCGCCGCCCTCGCCGCCATCGAACGCGAGCGGATCACCGACCTGTTCCTGCTGCCCCCGCTGCTCTACCAGCTGATGGACCACCCGGACGCGCAGCACACCGACACCAGCAGCCTGCGCCGGCTGACCTACGGCGGCTGCCAGGCGTCCCCCGCCCGGATCGCCGACGCGATCCGCGCCTTCGGCCCGGTCCTGATGCAGGGCTACGGCCAGAACGAGGCGGGCGGCATCAGCATCCTGCTGCCCGAGGACCACGACCTGGAGCGGCCCGACCGGCTGCGCTCGGCGGGCAAGGTGCTGGCCGAGGTCGAGGTCGCCATCCGCGACGAGCAGGGCCGTGACCTGCCGGCCGGCGAGCACGGCGAGGTCTGCGTACGCTCCGAAATGATCATGCAGGGCTACTGGAAGCAGCCCGAGCTGACCGCCGAGGTCCTGCGGGACGGCTGGCTGCACACCGGCGACATCGGATTCCTCGACGCCGACAACTACTTGACGATCGTCGACCGCATCAAGGACATGATCGTCGTGGTCGGCGGCCACGTGTACACCACCGAGCTGGAGGACCTGCTCAACACGCACCCGGAGGTCCAGCAGAGCGCCGTCTTCGGCGTCCGGGACGCGGACCGGATGGAGCAGGTGCACGCCGTCGTGATCCCCGTACCGGGCAGCGGCGTCGACGCGCAGCAGCTGCGGGACATGGTGCGCGCCGAGCGCGGTGCCATGTACGAACCGGCGCACGTCACCTTCGCCGACGCGCTGCCGCTGACCGACGCCGGCAAGCCGGACAAGAAGCTGCTGCGGGTGCAGGCCGAGGCCGCGCAGGAGACAACCGGACGCTGACGATTCGTCAATTGCCGGTGACGGGGCGGCTCACACGTTCGGCGTAGAGTGCGTTTTGAAGTGGTTCGCGAAGGTGATCTCTGTCCATGCCAGTATCTCCGCGAACCCATGAGGAGTATCCATGCGCATCCGCGCCGTCATCTCGGCCACCGCCCTCGCGGCCACCATCATCCTGAGTGGGGCCGGCACCGCCATGGCTCACGACGACGACCACGAGTCCGGCGCCAGCGCCAAGTACGCCAAGTGCCTCCAGGGCGCAGCTGTCTGGGACGGCAACCCGGTGTGGTTCCAGGGTTGTGAGGGCGGCTCCCTCGAAGGCAAGTGGTAGCAGCCGGCGGACAGTAGCCGCATACGGCAGCGGCCGTCACCACGTTCTGTGGTGACGGCCGTTGCCGCGCGCGGGGCGGACCGTCAGGCGGGCACCCCGGCCCGCCCGGCCGCCGCCGGGTCCGGTGCGCTGGATCCGCGTACGACGAGCCGGGGCGCGAGGCGGACCGCGCGGCGGGCTGCCGGGGCCGCTCCGGCCGGCCTGCGGACGAGCAATCCGGCGGCCTCCGCGGCGAGTTCGGCGACCGGCTGGCGGACCGTGGTCAGGGCCGGGTCGGCGAGTCCGGCCAGCGGGATGTCGTCGAAGCCGGTGACCGCGACCTCGCCGGGGACGTCCGCGCCCAGCCGGCGCAACTGCTGGAGCGCGCCGGCCGCGATGAGGTCGTTGGCACAGACCAGGGCGTCGGGGCGGGACGGCCAGACCCGGTCCACGGCGGCCCGGCCCCACTCCACGGAGAAGTCGCCCAGTTCGGCCCGCCGCGCGGCATCCGGACCCAGGGCGTGCACCCCCGCCTCGTAGGCCGCATGCCGTTCGACCGCCGTCGACGCCGTCCCGGCCGCGCCGACGAAGCAGGGCCTGCGGCGGCCCGTCGCGGCCAGGTGGTCCAGGACCAGCGTCATGCCCGCGGCGTTGTCCACGGCCACCGAATCGGCGACACCCGCGCCGCAGCCGCGGTCCAGCAGCACCAGCGGCACCCGGGCCGCCGCCGCGGCCACCGCGGGCCGGCTGCGCCGTTCGTCGGCCGGCACCACCAGGAGCGCGTCGACCTGCCGGTCCAGCAGGGCGCCGATTCTGGCGGCCTCCGTCTCCGGGTCGTCGTCGCAGTCGGCGAGCAGCAGCGCCCGGCCCTCGGCGTGCAGGGCGTGCTCCAGCTCCCGGACGAGGGCGGGGAAGAACGGGTTGGTGATCTGCGGCAGGACCAGGCCGACGGTGCCCGTCGAGCGGCTGCGCAGGGCGCGTGCGACGTGGTTGGGCCGGTAGCCCAGGCGCTCGGCCGCGTCCCGTACGGCGCGGGCGGTCTCGGCGCCGACCGGGCGGGTGCCCGCGAGGACGCGGGAGACCGTGGCGACGGAGCAGCCTGATGCGCGGGCGACATCCTTGAGGGTGACTTCGGCCACCGTCTCCCGGCCCCCTTCATTCGACGCGTTCGGCCCGTACGGGCCGGAGGGAGCATACGCGCCGTACGGGGTACGGCAAACGTTGTCCTCGACCGGTGTCCAAGACCGGCCCGATGGCACCATCTACCGCCGCGATGCCGGGAAATCGCCCCGAAGGATGGGATATGAGCCATTGACAAGGTGCTGGTTCATGGGTCAAGTTTCCGGAGAACGTTTTCCCGTGAAGTGTCCCGAGCCCACGCCCGGGGCCGACGGCGGCGCCCCTCGCGCCCGCGCCGTCCGCCACCGGTGCGGCGGCGCCCGCGCCCGGTGCCCGGCCCGCGCCCGGGAAGCATCAGAGCGAAGCACCAGAGCAAAGGGGCTCTTCCGTTGGCCAGAAAGATCATCCTCGACTGCGACCCGGGGCACGACGACGCGATTGCCATGCTCCTGGCCCACGGCAACCCCGACGTCGAGCTGGTCGCCGTCACGACCGTGGTCGGGAACCAGACGCTGGAGAAGGTGACCCGCAACGCGCTGTCCGTGGCCCGGATCGCCGGGATCACCGGTGTGCCGTTCGCGGCCGGCTGCCCGCGCCCCCTGGTACGTGCCATCGAGACGGCGCCCGACATCCACGGCGAGACCGGCCTGGACGGGCCCGAGCTGCCCGAACCGGACATCGAGCTGGACCGCCGGCACGCCGTGGACCTGATCATCGACACCGTGATGTCCCACGAGCCGGGCGAGATCACCATCGTCCCGACGGCCGGGCTGACCAACATCGCCATGGCCGTACGCAAGGAGCCGCGGATCGCCGAGCGGGTCCGTGAGGTCGTCCTGATGGGCGGCGGCTACCACGAGGGCAACTGGAGCGCGGTCGCCGAGTTCAACATCATCATCGACCCCGAGGCCGCGCACATCGTCTTCAACGAGCGCTGGCCGGTCACCATGGTCGGCCTCGACCTCACGCACCAGGCGCTGGCCACCCCCGAGGTCGCCGAGAAGATCGCCGCGGTCGGCACCAAGCCGGCCACCTTCGTGCTGGAGCTGCTGGACTTCTTCCGTGAGGCGTACCGGGAGAACCAGGGCTTCGAGTTCCCGCCGGTGCACGACCCGTGCGCGGTCGCGTACGTCATCGACCCGGATGTCATGACCGTGCGCAAGGTGCCGGTGGACATCGAGCTGCGCGGCGGGCTGACCCTCGGCATGACCGTCGCGGACTTCCGTGCTCCGGCCCCCGCCGACTGCACCACGCAGGTCGCGGTCACCCTCGATCACGAGCGGTTCTGGAACCTCGTGGTGGACGCGCTGGAGCGGATCGGCGACGGCGCGGCATGAGTGTCTCCACCGCACCGCGCGGCGCCGTGACGCCGGGCGGTTCAGGGGTCCGGGTGGGTGTGCTGGTCGCGGCGCTGCTCGTGGCCTGTTTCGCCTTCCAGCTCAACGCCAGCATGCTCAGCCCTGCGCTGAAGAGCATCCAGGACTCGCTGGGCGCAAGCTCCGCCGAGATCGGTCTGACCCAGACCGCGTTCTTCACCTCTGCCGCGCTGTTCTCGCTGTTCCTGCCGCGGCTGGGCGACGTGATCGGCCGCCGCAAGGTGCTGGCCGGGATGCTGGGCCTGATGGTCGTCGGCTGCGTGATCGCCGCGCTGGCGACGAGCGTGCCGATGCTGTTCGCGGGCCGCATCATCCAGGGCGTGAGCGGTCCGGTCGTCCCGCTGTGCCTGATCATGCTGCGGGTCGAGGTGAAGGAGCCGAAGCGGTACGGGACGCTGCTGGGTGTGATCACCGCGGTCAACGGCGGGATCGCCGGCGTCGACTCGCTGGCCGGCGGCTACCTCGCCGACCACCACGGCTTCGCCTCGGTCTTCTGGGCGATGGCCGGCGTCGCGGCCCTCGCCACCGTGCTGGTCGCCACCCTGACCCCCGAGTCCAAGGCGCCGGTGGCGAGCCGGATGGACTGGCCCGGGGTCGTGCTGCTGGTCGTCTCGGTCGGCTCGCTGCTGATCGCGCTCAACGAGGCGGGCAAGCTCGCCGCCGCCAACTGGCCGCTGATCGCCTGCCTGGTGGTGCTGGCCGCCGGCGCGTTCGCGCTGTTCTGGCGGACGGAGAACCGCAGCAGCCACCCGCTGGTCGCCACCCGGCACCTCAGGCAGCGGGCGACCTGGGCGACGCTGCTGACCACCGTGCTCACCATGACCGGCGTGTTCGCCGTCATGAACGGGCTGATCCCGGCGTTCGCCCAGGACGCGCAGGCCGGACTCGGTATGTCCGCCGAGCAGTCCGCGTGGTGGACGCTGACGCCGTACGCGCTCGCCGGGCTCGCCATGGGCCCGGTCGCCGGTCGCCTCGCCGCCACCTACGGCTACGGGCGGATCCTGCGCTGCGGCCTGGTCGGGTCGGTCGCGGCGGTCGTCCTGATGATCCTCACCCTGCACGGCCAGTCCCGGATCCTGTTGCTGCTGATGTCGCTGCTGATCGGTGTGACGTACGCGGGCGTGACGAACATCGTGCTGAACGGGCTGGGCATCGTGCTGTCCCCACGCGAGAACCCGGGCTTCCTGCCCGGCCTGAACGCGGGCGCGTTCAACCTCGGCGCGGGCCTCAGCTTCGCCGTGCTGTACGCGGTCGAGACCGCCGCGCAGCCCACGGACGCCGCGTCCCCCGGCGGCTACACGGCGGGCATGATCGCCGGCGTCGTCATCCTGGCCGCGGCCATCGCGGCGTCCTTCCTGATCCCGAAGCCGGTGGCGGCCGAGGCACAGGACTGAGCGCACCCGGGTCCGTGACCCGCCCGTCCGGCAGGGCCACGGACCTGGCCCTCAGCGCAGCCCCACGACCAGGGCGTCGCTCGGTGAGCACCACGCCTGCCGGGCCTCGGCGAAGCCGTTCGCGCGCAGCGTGTCCAGGTGCCAGCGGGTCTCCGTCGGCCGGTCGCGGGCCCCGCCGCCGGCCGCCGCGTCCCGGGGGTCGCCGAGCAGCGCGAAGCGCCGTCGCGCGGGCTCCGCGAGCACCGGGTCGTCGGCGAGCGCGCCCCACCAGGCGGCCCAGTCGAGCGCCCCGGCCACTCGCTCCCGCTCCTTGCGGCGGGTGTGGAAGGAGGCCACCGCTTCGTTGATCCGCGGGGCGGCGACGTCGGCCATGTGATCGGCGTTCAGGAAGACGCCGCCCTCTCGCAGGACCCCGGCGATGTCGCCGTAGAGCGTGCGCAGCGGCTCCGCGTCCAGCCAGTGCAGCGCGGTCGCCGTCAGCACGGCGTCGTAGCGGCGGTGCGGCAGCGCGTCCGTCCACCGCGTGCCGGTGAGATCAGCGGTGACGAACGCGGCCCGCTCGTCACCGGCGAAGTGGCCGCGGGCGAGGGTCAGCAGGGCCGGGTCGAGGTCGATGCCGGTGCTGCGGGCGCCCGGGAGGCGCTTGAGCAGCCGGTCGGTGATGCTGCCCGTGCCGCAGGCGAGGTCAAGGACCATCGGCTCGGGACCGGCCAGCGCCTCGACCATGTCGAGCATCACCCGGAACCGCTCCTCGCGGTCGGGCATGTACCACTCCTGCTGGCGGTCCCAGCTGTCCTGCCACGCCTGCCAGTCCACCCGCGTGATCGTCTCGTTCATGACGCACCTTTCCTCGGTCGTTCACCCGTCGCGGCGCCGGTGGTCACCCACCGACGGCGAAGCGGTTCTCGTCGAGCACCCGCACCCGCCTTGTTGCCAAGATCATGCAAGAGCATGGCATGGGCAACAAAGCGTCCGCCGGCTCTGCGTGCGGTACGGCGGCGGGGCCGGTGCACACGGGACCGGCTGCGCGAGCAGGGCGCAGGCCCAGGTCCTGACCGCCGTACGGCCGCCCGGCGCGGGCGACACGCGGCGGCCTTGCGCCTGCTCCCCGGGGGGAATGTTCGGGGAATAATCGCGGAACGATGAAGCCCCCAACACCGCCCTGGACGGGGTGAAATGAGCCCTGGACGCCGAAATCCTTCGCACTTCCGGCGCGGCAGGACCGCGGCCCGCGGAGGAAATGCCGCCACCGATCGCCTGCTCCGTACTCTGCTGCGCCGCCGCAAACAGTCACTGAGCGCCGGCGATGTGACGATCACCGACAAACCCGAAGTGCGCCGCGCGGTTTCCGCGGCCGCCTTGGGCAACACGATGGAATGGTTCGACTTCGGCGTCTACGCCTATCTGGCGGGAACGCTGGGAAAGGTCTTCTTTCCCTCCAGTTCGCCCGGCGCCCAAGTCGTCTCGACCTTCGCGACCTTCGCCGCCGCCTTTCTCGTCCGGCCGCTCGGCGGACTGGTTTTCGGGCCGCTCGGCGACCGTATCGGACGCAAACGCGTATTGGCCGCCACCATGATCATGATGGCGATCAGTACCTTTGCCGTCGGATTCCTGCCCAGTTATGCGGCCATCGGCTTCAGCGCGCCGATTCTGCTGCTCATCTGCCGGCTCGTGCAGGGATTCTCCACCGGCGGCGAATACGCGGGCGCCACCACCTATATCGCCGAATACGCGCCGGACAAGCGACGTGGATTCCTTGGCAGTTGGCTCGACTTCGGCACGTTCATCGGCTATTCGCTGGGCTCCGGAATGGTCACCGTTCTCACGGCCGTGATCGGCGACGACAGCATGGTGTCGTGGGGCTGGCGCCTCCCCTTCCTGGTCGCCGGACCGCTGGGCCTCATCGGGCTCTACATGCGCCTGCGCCTTGAGGAGACACCGGCCTTCCAGCGCGAGGCCGAACAGGCCCACCAGGCCGCCGAGAAGGCCCGCCGCGAAGGCGGCGAGGACCCGGTGGAGGTGGCCCGTCAGTCCGGGCACGGGCGCCTCAAGGAAATCTTCACCCAGCACTGGGAGGCCGTGCTGATCTGCATGGGCCTGGTGCTGCTCTACAACGTCACCAACTACATGGTGACCTCGTACCTGCCGACGTTCATGTCCGAAACCCTCGGTGAGGACGCCCTCACCTCGCAGCTGCTCGTACTCGGCACCATGATCGTCGTGGCGCTCACCATCACCACCGTGGGCCGGACGTCGGACCGCTGGGGCCGCAGGCCCGTCTTCATGGCGGGCAGTCTGGCGCTGATCGCCCTGGCCGCGCCCGCGGTGCTGCTGATCCGCGCCGGCGGCATCCTGCAGCCGGCCTTCGGATGCCTGATCCTGGGCCTCCTGCTGGTCTGCTTCGCCGGTACCTCCGCGTCGACCCTGCCCGCGCTCTTCCCGACCCGGCTGCGGTACGGCGCCCTGTCGATCTCGTTCAACATCTCCGTGTCGCTCTTCGGCGGCACCACGCCGCTGATCGCCTCCGCGCTCGTGCAGGCGACCGGCAGCCACATGGTCCCCGCGTACTACCTGATGGCCGCCGGGGTCATCGGATTCGTCGCCAGCTTCTTCCTCCACGAGACGGCGGGCAAGCCGCTGCGCGGCTCCGGGCCGATGGTGGAGAGCGAGGAACAGGCCCAGCGGCTGATCGCCCACAGCCGTACGCAGGCGGGCCGGCGTGCCCGGGACATCTGGATCCGGCTGCGCCACCCCTGGTCCCGGAGCTGACCTGCGACGCATGAACGCCGTGCCCCGGACCGGCCTCTACGGGCCGGCCGGGGCACGGCGCTTGCCCGGAGCGGACGGTCAGGACTTGCGGTCGCGGCGGTCCTTCAGCGAGTCCTTCACCCCCTCCGCCTTCTCCTTGGCGTTGCCCATCGCGCGCTTGGCCTCGCCCTTGGCCTGGTCGGTTCGGCCCTCGGCGGCCATCCGTTCGTTGCCGGTGGCCTTGCCCACGGACTCCTTGGCCTTGCCCTTCATCTTGTCCATGCCGCTCTTGTCACCCATGACGCACTCCCTTGTCCGGTCGGTCGGGGACGGAACGGCACCACGCTGCCCCGTATCCCGCCGCCCCGCATCCGGAGGCAGCCGTCGGTAGAACGCGGCCGGTCCGGTCAGTGCGCGGTCCAGCCGCCGTCGAGCAGCAGCGACGTGCCCGTGATGAAGGACGCCTGCGGGCTGCACAGGTAGGCGACGGCCTCGGCCACCTCCGCCGGCTCGACCAGCCGCTTGACCGCGGAGTCGGCCAGCAGCACGTCCGCCAGCACCCGCTCCTCCGGGATGCCGTGCGCCGCCGCCTGGTCGGCGATCTGCCGCTCGACCAGCGGGGTGCGGACATAGCCGGGGTTGACGCAGTTCGAGGTCACGCCGTGCGGAGCGCCCTCCAGGGCCGCGGTCTTCGACAGACCTTCCAGGCCGTGCTTGGCGGCGACGTAGGCGGATTTGAACGGGGAGGCGCGCAGGCCGTGGACGGACGAGATGTTGACGATCCGGCCCCAGCCACCCGCGTACATGTGCGGCAGCGCGCCGCGCACCAGCCGGAACGGCGCCTCCAGCATCACGGTCAGCACCTCGTGGAACACCTCGGGCGGGAACTCCTCGATGGGCCGCACCAGTTGGATACCGGCGTTGTTGACCAGCAGATCGCAGCCGGCCGCTGCCCGCTCCGCCGCGTCCAGGTCGGTGAGATCCAGCGGACACGGCTCGACGGCTCCTGGCACGTCGCCGGGAACCTCGTCCGCGAGGCGGCGCAGCCCTTCCTCGTCGCGGTCCACCGCACGTACGGTCGCGCCCGCCGCCGCCAGCCGCAGCGCGCAGGCACGCCCGATGCCGCCGGCCGCGCCGGTCACGAGCGCGGTACGGCCTTCGACGTCGAGGGATACGGGCCCAGGTGTGCCGGTCACAGTCATGTCCGCACCCTAGGCCGCGCCGTCGTCCCGCCTCACCCGAACGGCCGCCCCGGATCGCCGGGCCGCCGCGGGACTTCTAGCGTCCAAAGACGCAGCACGCCGCCTGCGCGCCGCCGACACCAGGGAGTCCGACATGCGCCGACTCATCGCCGTGCCGACCGTGCTGCTCGCCCTCGCCGCCGCCGGCTGTACCGGCGGCAGGGCCACGGACACCTCCGCGGCCGCGTCCGACGGGCCCGGGGCACAGAACCCGTCGTCCGCCGGGCCGACCCCCACGATTCCGGGCCGGCCGGTGGACTGCGGCGAGATCCGTGACGCCCTCGGCACGGCGGAGAGCGTCACGCTCTTCGCCGACCCCGGCGCCGGCGGCACCGTGAAGTGCGAAGAAGCTCACGACGTGATGGCCGACTTCTTCCGTCGGGCACCGCAGGACTCCGGCGATGACCCGGGCTCGCTGGCCGTACGGGGGTGGCTCTGCCAGTACGAGAGCGGCCCCACCGGCACCTGGATCAGCAGCTGCCACAAGAACCGACTGGAGATGCACACCGAGGAGGCGTCCGGCGAAGGCACCGGCCCGGGGTCGTCCGACGAGCCGAGCGCCCCGGACGAGAGCCGGCTGCCGCCGCTGCCCGACGAACCGTCCTCGCCGATGGACGAGCCGTCGACCGAAGAGCTGTGAGAACTACGGGGTGGCGGGCTCCTCGCCCATGCCCTGGAACCAGGCAGGTCCGGCCTCCTGCGCCCGCTTGATCCGGGTCAGGGCGTACTCGTCCAGCTCCGGCAGGGCGTCCATCGCGAACCAGCCGACCGCCAGCGACTCGTCGTCGTTGACCGCCGCCTCGCCGCCGATCGCCCGGCAGCGCAGCGTGACGTCCATGAACTGGCAGCGGTCACCGTTCGGATAGGTGATCGGCTGCATGGCCTCGACGAGGACGACGCGCTCCGGCACGACCCGCACCGCCGTCTCCTCGAACACCTCACGCGCCGCGGTCTGCGCAGGCTGCTCGCCCGGTTCGGAAATGCCGCCGATCACCGCCCACTTACCGGTGTCCACGCGCCGGCCCAGCAGAACCCGGCCCTCGTCGTCGAACACGACGGCGCTCACGCCGGGCAGCCACAGCATCTGATGGCCGATGGAGGCCCGGAGGTCGCGGATGAAATCGGGGGTCGCCATGCCCTGAACTGTAGAGGACGTGCTGCGCGCGGTCCCTGCCCGGCGTCAGGTGCCCGCCGGGCTGCCCCGGCGCAGGCTGAGCCGGCCGGCGATGTAGCGCATCGCTCCCTCGGCGTCGTCGACGGTGACCGTGAAGGTGCGTCCGTCGCCGAGCTTGAGGACCAGCGCCTCGCCCCGCCGCACGATGACGGCCGTGCCCTGCTCGGGCCGCCAGCGGTAGCCCCAGCCGCCCCAGTGGCGCGGGGTGACCTGCCGGGCGATCTCCACATCGACGACGAGGTCGAGCGGGATCCGGCGCCGCGGCACTCCGATGTGGCCGCAGCGCACCTCCAGGCACTCGTTGTCGACGCGCACCGCGACGTGGACGAAGGCGAGCGTGCCGAACAGCACCAGCAGGCCGGCCGCGACGCAGCCGACCACGGCCATCGCCAGCGGCACCAGGCTGGAGGTCCAGGTGCTGTCGACGGCCAGCTTGACGCCCAGGGCGAGGCAGGCGGCGCCGATGGCGGCCAGCAGCCACTGCACACGGTTGGTGGCGCTGCCGTGCCAGACCTCGGGCGGCTCCGCGTGGGCACCCGATGCGGGGCCTGTGCCTTGTCCGGCGCCGGTGTGCCGATCGGGGGCGGCTGCCCCGTCGTGGGGGTGGTCCCTCATGAGACGCAGCGTACGCGCCTTTGCACGCTGGGGCAGGGTGTCGGACACCGCGTGCGGCCGGTCCCTGTGCGGCCGCGTTCCGGGCCCGTTCCGCGGGTTCCGGCGCGGCAGGCGAACCGGGATTCAGTGCGGCAGCGCGGCCGCGGGACGGGCGGCCGCGGCGCCGTCCGGTGCACCGGATCCGGCGAGCAGGCGGCCTTCCGGGTAGGCGAGTGCGACGTCAGGCAGCGCGCCGGGGCGGCCGCTGAGGAGCACGCGGATGCCACCGGTCGGCGCGGCGGCGGGCGCCGGCTCGGCATCGATGCGGCGCAGTGCCTGGGCGGCCACCGCGTCGGCGGAGCCGTGCAGGACGAGGGCGGGGGCGCCGGGCTGCTGGAGTGCGTCCCGGATCTCTTCGGCGACCAGTTCGTAGTGGGTGCAGCCGAGGACGACGGCGCGTACGTCTCGGGGGGTGCGTGCGGCCGCGGCGGCGACGGCCGCGGAGACCGCGGCGGCGTCCGCCTGCTCCACGGCGTCGGCGAGCCCGGGGCAGGGCACGCCCGTGACGTCCAGGCCGTCAGCGAACCGGGCGATCAGATCGCGCTGGTAGGGGCTTCCGGTGGTGGCGGGGGTGGCCCAGATCGCGACGGGCCCGCCGCCGGCCGCGGCCGGCTTGATGGCGGGGACCGTGCCGATGACCGGTACCGCGGGCTCCAGTTCGGCGCGGAGCGCCGGCAGGGCGTGCACGGACGCGGTGTTGCAGGCGACGATCAGGGCGTCCGGGCGGTGCGCGGCGGCGGCGCGGGCCACGGCCAGCGCGTGCGCGGTGACGTCGTCGGGGGTACGCGGACCCCAGGGCATGCCGTCGGGGTCGCAGGAGAGGACCAGATCCGCGTCCGGCCGCAGCCGGCGCACGGCGGCGGCCGCGGCCAGCAGGCCGGTACCGGAATCCATGAGCGCGATCTTCACCCGGACACTCTACTCAGCCGGGTGCCCGACTTGTCATACCGGGAGGTCGCACCGGCCGGGCCGTGGCCGGAACCTGCGCACCGGCCGCTCCCCCGGCGACGCCCGCGCGGGACACCGGTCCGATCGCCCCTTCCCGCTGCCTCGGGTGCGGCAGACTGCGGGCCGTGGGAGCGATGGAGTGGATCGGTGCCGGGACTCTGCTGGTCTGGCTGTGGCTGTTGCTGGGGCAGGGCTTCTTCTGGCGTACGGATGTCCGGCTGCCGCCGCGGCGGGATCCGGAGCGCTGGCCTTCGGTCGCCGTGGTGGTACCGGCCAGGGACGAGGCGGGGGTGCTGCCGGCGAGCCTGCCGTCGCTGCTGGCACAGAAGTATCCGGGCCGCGCCGAGGTGTTCCTTGTCGACGACGGCAGTACGGACGGCACCGCGGCGCTGGCCAGGTCGCTGGCGGCGGAGCGGGGCGGTCTGGCGCTGACGGTCACCGCGCCGGGGGAGCCCGAGCCGGGCTGGACGGGCAAGCTCTGGGCCGTACGGCACGGCATGACGCTGGCGCGCGAGCGGGTGGATCCGGAGTATCTGCTGCTGACGGACGCGGACATCACCCATGAGCCGGACAGCCTGCGCGAGTTGGTGGCGGCGGCGCGCTCCGCCCGGCTGGATCTGGTGTCGCAGATGGCGCGGCTGCGGGTGGCGACGCCCTGGGAGCGGCTGATCGTCCCGGCGTTCGTCTACTTCTTCGCGCAGCTCTACCCGTTCCGCCGGGTCAACCGGCCCGGCGCGCGGACCGCGGCGGCGGCCGGCGGCTGTGTGCTGCTGCGCCGGGAGGCGGCGGAGCGGGCCGGGGTTCCGGAGTGCATCCGGCACGCGGTGATCGACGATGTGTCGCTGGCGCGTGCGGTGCAGTCGGCCGGCGGGCGGATCTGGCTCGGGCTCGCCGAGCGGGTGGACAGCGTGCGGCCGTATCCGCGGCTGGCCGAACTGTGGCGGATGGTGTCGCGCAGCGCGTACGCCCAGCTGCGGCACCAGCCGCTGCTGCTGCTCGGCACGGTGCTGGGTCTCGCGCTGGTCTACCTGGCGCCGCCCGTCGCGCTGCTGGCGGGGGTGGCGCTCGGGGATCCGCGGGCCGCGGTGCCGGGCGGCGCGGCGTGGGCGGTGATGGCCGGGACGTTCTGCCCGATGCTGCGCTACTACCGGCAGCCGCTGTGGACGGCGGTGCTGCTGCCGTTCACCGCGCTGCTGTACCTGCTGATGACGGTGGACTCGGCGGTGCAGCACCACCGGGGGCGCGGGGCGGCGTGGAAGGGCCGGACGTACGGGGCGCCATGAGGGTGCGGGCCTGCGCTCACTTCCTGGCGGGTGACCAGTCCAGGCCCCATCCGTAGGCGTGGTCGACGGTGCGCTGCGGGCTGACGCCCGGCTGCGGGACGAGGTAGCGGGCCTCGCGCTGGACGACGAGTTCGCTGCCGGTGTTGGTGATCAGGGCGAGGGCACACACGGGCGACGGCACGGTGCACGCGTCCAGGGTGAACTCGACCGGTGCGCCGTGCTGCGGCTGGAGCGTGACGGTCGCGGCCAGGCCCTCGAAGCTGCGGGCGCCCGCGTAGACGGTGACGAAGAGCAGGACGCGGCGGATCTGCGCCTGGTGGTCGAGGTTGATGGTGAGGTTCTCGCCGGACGCGACGGCTCCGGTGCGGTCGTCGCCGTCGAGCTGGATGTAGGGCGGGGTGTGCAGCGCGCCGAAACTGTTGCCGAGCGGGTGCACCACCCCGGCGCTGCCGTCGGTGAGTTCGTAGAGCGCGCAGAGATCGAGGTCGAGGTCGCCGGTCTGCGGCAGCAGGGCGCCGCGGGCCCCGAGCGCTTCCATGGCCTTGCGGCCGATTTTCCTGCCGAGCCGTTTGCCGCCCTTGGCGCCGGTCCAGTTGAGATTCACCCGCATCGCGCCGGACGTGCCACCCTGCTTCGTCAACGAGACGGCCGGTGTTTCCTTCGTCAGGGTGACTTTCGTCAGGCGGACGGGAGGGGCCGCGGGTGCGGGCGCCGGGTATCCGGGCGGCGGCGGGATCGATACCCCGGGTTGACCGGACGTCAACGAGGGCGCGGCCGGGGGCGGCGGGGCCATCGGCGGTGCGGGCGGACCGGGTGGCGGGGCGACCGGCGGTGCGGCGGGCGCCGGGCCCGGTGCCGCTGCCTCCGCCGGCGCCTGCGGCTCGCGCTCCGACGCCACGCTGATCCCGAAGTCGGTGGCCAGCCCGGCGAGTCCGGTGTCGTACCCCTGGCCCACCGCGCGGAACTTCCAGGCGCCCTGGCGGCGGTAGAGCTCGCCGAGGACGAAGGCCGTCTCGCGGGACGCGTCCTGGCTGTCGAAGCGGGCGATCTCGGCGCCGTCCGTGGCGTCGAGCACCCGGATGTGCAGCCCGGGGACCTGGCCGAAGGTCCCGCCGTCGGCGGACGCCGCGAGCACCACCGTCTCCACCGGGCCCTCCACGGCGGCGAGATCGACGGCGAGCGTGTCGGTCAAGGTGCCGCCGGCCTGCCGTTTGCCCTCGTGGCGTACGGCGCCGGAGGCGTGCACGGCCTGGTTGTAGAAGACGAAGTCGGCGTCGTCGCGCACCTTGCCCGACACCAGCAGGAGGGCCGACGCGTCCACGTCCGGGGCACCAGGTGCGGCCTGCCAGCCCAGCTCCACCCGCACGGCCCCGGCCGGTACCGGAACGTTCCCGCCCTTGCGCATCGACATCGCCGCACCCCTCTCTCGTTGCCCACTCGTTCCACCGGACCCGCTGTCCCGATCCGGCTCGCGCCACCGCGCCTGCCCCGCCGGCATCACGGCCCGGCGGCCCCGAGACCCCATGAGACACATCCGTCCCACACGTTTCCCCGTCAGCAGCGGCGCACTCCAACCTACTTGGCCCGGAGCGCTCCGAACGCCCCCCATTCACCTGCAAGAAGCGCGGTCTTTACACGATTTCTACGGCCGATCTCGACCGATTTCCGCAGGTTCGCTCACATTGGTGAGGCGAGTCCGTCACGCACCCGCGAAACAACCCGCTTTTCAGGCTCCCCAATCGACACATCGTGGGCTTAACTTAAGAGGTATGACCTCCCCCCGCTCTACCTATGGCGGCGGCTACTACGCTTCGCCGTCCTTCCCGGACACCCCGATCTACGACAGCCTCGTCGCGGAACGCGGTACACCGCAGATCGCCCCGATCCGGGTCTCTCCTTCTCCGTATGACACCGGCTCGTCCTACCTGCCGGCGCTCCCCGCGGCCCTTCCCGCCGCCCCGTCCCATCCGTCGCAGGGATATCCCGGCGCCGCCGCGCAGCCGGTCCCCCCGCTGCAGCACGCGCCCGCGCCGTACATCCCGCAGCAGACCGGCACCCGCGGCTACCCGTCCCAGCAGCCGCAGCAGCCGCAGCGTCCGGGAATGGGCACGGGCTACGAAGCGATGCGCCCGGCCGCCCCGGTGGCGCCCGCGCCGCAGCGCGGCGCGGCTCCGTACGACGATCCGTACGGCCGCCAGTACCCCTCGCGGGGGTACTGACCGCTCGGTCGACCGTTCCGGGCGGCTGACAGGATGGGGCCATGCCCGAGTCTGCGTTGCAAGCCATCCATCTGTATCCGGTCAAATCTCTTGCGGGGTCCGGCCCCGGCGAGGCGGTCGTGGAACCGTGGGGGCTCGCCGGGGACCGTCGCTGGATGCTGGTGGACGCACAGCGCAGGATGCTGAGCCAACGGCCAAACCCGAAGCTGGCGTTGGCCGCCGCCGAAGAGCTGCCGGGCCAGGCCGTTCGGCTGACCGCGCCCGGCATGCCGCCGCTGACCGTCGAGGTGCCCTGGTCCGGGGAGACGGTCGCGGTCGAGATCTGGCGGGACACGGTCGATGCGGTGCCCGCCGACGCGGCCGCGGCCGACTGGTTCAGCCGGTACCTGGGCGTGCCGGTGGAGCTGGTCCATCTCGATGCACCCGGGAAGCGGCGGCCGATCGACCCGGCGTACGCGCGGCCGGACGAGACGGTCTCGTTCGCGGACGGCTTTCCGCTGCTGCTGACCACGACCTCGTCCCTCGATGCGCTCAACTCCCTTGTCGCGCAGGGCGATCACGCCGACGAGGGCCCGCTGCCGATGAACCGTTTCCGGCCCAATGTGGTCGTCGACGGCACCGCTCCGTGGGCCGAGGACACCTGGCGCACGGTCCGTATCGGCGAGGTGGTCTTCCGGGTGGTCAAACCCTGCGGGCGCTGCGTCGTCACCACCACCGACCAGCGCACCGCCGAGCGCGGCAAGGAACCGCTGCGCACGCTCGCCCGGCACCGGCGCGTCGGCGACCAACTGGTCTTCGGCCAGAATCTGGTGCCGCAGAAAACCGGCACGATCCGGGTCGGCGACGCCTTCGAGGTGCTCGGCTGACGGACGGGCCCGCGCCCCTCCGTCCCCTTGCCCGCACTCCCGCCACTCGCTCCCCCGCAGTTCTCCTCAAACCGAGTGAACCCGGCCTCTCTTCGCCCAACTCACACATGAGCGGCGCCAGATGAGGTAATCAAGGAGAGGGGGTTCCGTGAAGCAAGCGAGGGCAAGGAGAGGGCGCCGGCGGCACAATCCGCTGCGGCGCACGACCGACCGCATCGAGTCCTGGCTCACGGCCGTCACCGTCCTCCTCATCGCCCTGGGCGCACCGGCCGCGGGCGCGGCGGCGGGCGGCGCCGCGTACGACGGCCTCCTGGAGACGGTACGGAGCCAGCGCGCGCAGCGGCATCTCGTGTGGGCCACGGTCGACCGGCTGGCCTCCCGCGCTCCCCTCGACCCCGATCCGGAGACCGCCACGCAGCGCGATGCGCGTCTGCGGGTCGTCGCCCGCTGGACGGCGTGGGACGGCAGCCCGCACACGGGGCAGGTCGGTGCGCCGCGGCTCGTGGAGCCGGGCTCCCGCTTCCGGATCTGGACCGACGACCGCGGCAGGGTGATGCCGCGTCCGATGGACACCAGCACCGCGGGCGCGCACGCGGTGCTGGCCGGTCTCGGCGTCGCGGCGGCGGTCGGCGGCCTGGTCGAGGGCTGCCGCAGGCTGGCCGTCCGACGGATGACGGCCCGCCGCTACCGCCGCTGGGACGAGGCGTGGGAGCGCGCGGACCAGGACTGGGGCAAGGCGGGCGCGGGCAGCTGACGGGGCGGTGCGCGGGCCGCCGCCGGGCCACGGTGCGGCGGCGTCGACCCATGTCCGGCGCCGTGCCGCCGGAGCCGTCCGGGAGTGTCTGACCATGTCAACTACCCCCCGCCGGGCGCGCTACGGTGGTGCAGCCAGCCACTCGGCTGGGGCCTGGCGCACCCGAAAGCGGACATCAGCGGACGGAACCTGCCGGGCCGTCAACAGCCGTACGAGGTGGGGGCACGACAGCGCCATGGCACAGGGCTCGGTCCAGGTGACGCACTCCGGAACGTCGCGTTGGCGGCGCCGTACGGGGGAGTACAGCTCGCTCGCCGCCGCTCTGGAGGCCGCGGGGGACGGTGATGTGCTGACCGTGCCCGCCGGGACCTACCGCGAGAATCTGGTGCTGCTGCGCGCGGTGACGCTGCGCGGCCCGGACGGCGCGCGCGGTTCGGTGCGGATCGCCCCGGCGGACGGCGTCGCGCTGACGATTCGCGCCTCGGCGACCGTCCACGACCTGCATCTGGAGGCGACGGATTCGGCGTCGCCCGCGCTGCTGGTGGAGGACGGCGCACCGGAGTTGGCGGGGCTGCGGGTGGTGACCCGGTCGGCGGCCGGCATCGAGGTCCGCGGCGGCGCCCGGCCGACCGTGCGGCGCTGCACCGTCGACAACGCCGGCGGGGTCGGCATCAGCGTGCTGGACGGCGCGGGCGGCGTCTTCGAGGAGTGCGAGGTGGTGGCCGCCGGGCAGGCCGGGGTCTCGGTACGGGGCGGGGCGCATCCGCGGCTGGAGAACTGCCGCGTCCACCACACGTCAGGAGCCGGCCTGTCGCTGCACGGCGAGGGCAGCGCGCTGGAGGCGGTGGGCTGCGAGGTGTACGAGATCAAGGGCACGGGGGTGCAGGTCGCGGCGCGGGCCACCGGCCACTTCACCGACTGCACCGTGCACCGCACCTCGGCCGACGGCGTCACGCTGGACACCGACGCGGTGCTCACGCTCGCCGACTGCGCCATCCACGACATCCCGGAGAACGCCGTCGATCTGCGGTCGCGTTCGGTGCTCACGCTGACCCGCAGCACGGTGCGGCACTTCGGCCGCAACGGCCTGTCGGTCTGGGATCCGGGCACCCGGGTGGACGCCAACCAGTGCGAGATCCACGACAGTACGGGCGACTACCCGGCGGTGTGGGTGAGCGACGGCGCGACGGCCGTGCTGGATGCGACGCGGGTGCACGACGTGCCGGACGCGCTGTTCGTCCTGGACCGGGGCTCGCGCGCCGACGTGGTCGACAGCGACCTCTCGCAGGTGCGCAACACCGCCGTGTCGGTCAGCGACGGCGCGACGGTGCAGCTGGACGACTGCCGGATCCGGGAGGCGGCGACCGGCGCCTGGTTCCGTGACCACGGCAGCGGCGGCACCCTCGCCAACTGCACCATCGACGGCGCGCAGACCGGCGTCATCGTCACCAAGGGCGCCGACCCCACCATCGAGGGCTGCACGGTCAGTTCGCCGGCCGAGGCGGGCTTCTACGTCTCCGCCGAGGGCCGCGGCACGTTCCACAGCTGCCGGGTGACGGGCAGTTCGGGATTCGGCTTCCACGTCATAGACGGCTGCCGTACGACGCTGGCACGGTGCCGTACGGAACGGTGTGCACGGGGCGGCTACGAGTTCGCCGAGGGGACGTCGGGGGACGGCAGCGGCGGCGGGCCGCTGGTCGAGGACTGCACCAGCGACGAGAGCCGGGCGGCGCAGGCCCCGCCCGTGCCGGTCCCCGCCGGGCCCTCGGTGCAGCAGGCGACGCAGACGGCGGGGCTGCTGGGCGGGGTGCCGGCACAGGGTGTGCAGCGGACGGCAGCGGCTCCAACGGCAGCGGCCGAGCCGGAGGCCGCCCGGCGCCCTTCGGACGAGGTGCTGGGCGAACTGGACCTCCTGGTCGGTCTGGACAGCGTCAAGCGTGAGGTGCGCGGCCTGATCAACATGATCGAGGTGGGACGCAGGCGGCAGCAGGCGGGCCTGAAGGCGGCATCCGCGCGCCGGCATCTCGTCTTCACCGGCTCCCCTGGTACCGGCAAGACGACGGTGGCCCGGCTGTACGGCGAAATCCTGGCGTCCCTGGGGGTGTTGGAGCGCGGGCATCTGGTCGAGGTGTCGCGGGTGGACCTGGTGGGCGAGCACATCGGGTCGACGGCGATCCGTACCCAGGAGGCGTTCGACCGGGCGCGGGGCGGCGTGCTCTTCATCGACGAGGCGTACGCGCTGTCCCCCGAGGACTCGGGCCGGGACTTCGGGCGGGAGGCCATCGACACGCTGGTGAAGCTGATGGAGGACCACCGGGAGGCGGTGGTGGTGATCGTGGCCGGTTACACCTCCGAGATGGAGCGCTTCCTCGCGGTCAACCCCGGTGTGGCGTCCCGTTTCTCGCGGACCATCACCTTCGGCGACTACGGCGCCGAGGAACTGCTGCGGATCGTCGAGCAGCAGGGCGAGGAGCACGAGTACCAGCTCGGCGAGGGGGCGGACGAAGCACTCCTGAAGTACTTCACGGCACTGCCCAAGGGGCCGTCGTTCGGCAACGGCAGGACCGCGCGGCAGACGTTCGAGGCGATGGTCGAGCGGCACGCGAGCCGGGTCGCGCAGCTGACCGACCCGAGCACCGACGACCTCACCCTGCTCTACGCCGACGACCTGCCCGAACTCCCCTGATCCGGGCCGCTGTCCGGGGCGCACTCCGCAGGTTCACCAGGCCCTGGGCGCGGTCCCGGCAGCCGCGGGCCGAGCCGGGCGATCAGCTCGGCGCGGACCCTGCCGAAGACCGGGTCCGCCTCGTAGTCGCCGTGTCCGAGGATCTGGGCCGGCAGCGGGCTGCGCAGGCTGCGGCCGAAGGCCAGCGGGTCGCGGAGCGGGCCTTCGTCGATCCGGCGGCCGTCCTCGCAGGTGAGGAGGATGGGGCCGCCGATGGGGTCGGTGAAGCGCCAGAGGTTGCGCCAGTCGTCCATCTCGCGGTGCAGTCCGGTGAGGGCGGGCGGGCCGAAGTAGGCGGGGAACCACCGGCCGTAGAGCCGCTCCAGAGGGGATCCGTAGGTGAGCAGCGCGACGCGGCTGCGGGTGACGAGATCCAGCTGCCAGACGGCGGCCGCCGCAAGGACGCTGCCCTGGGAGTGGCCCGAGAGCACCAGGCGTCCGTCGAACCGCTCGGTCCAGGTGGCCATCCGCCAGGTCAGGTCGGGGACGGCGCGCTCGGCGTAGCAGGGGGGCGCGAAGGGGTGGGCGGCGCGCGGCCAGAAGGTGCCGACGTCCCAGAGGATGCCGATGGTGCGGCGCGCTGAGCGGTCGCGGTAGGCGCGGCGGCCCGTGGCGAGCAGGAGGAGCACGCCGGCGCCCATCAGCCAGGAGCCGAGGGCCGCGGCGGTCTCGGCTGCGGCATGCACGGCCGGCGGCGCGCCTTCGGTGGCGGGGCCCGGCGCCCGGTCGGTGAGCCAGGCGCCGGTGACCGCTCCGGCGCCGAGGACGAGGGTGACCGCCGCGATGGCCGCGACGAGGACGGGCGCCGCGTCCGTGAGCCCGGCGCGGGCGATGGTCCCGGCGATCCTGCGGGTGCGCCACGCGTCGGGCTTCTCCCTGCTGTCGTAGAGGCCCGCGATGTCGGGCGTGACGCTGCGGCATACGGCGCGTACCCGGAGCGCGGCGAGCACGGCGACGCCGGCGACCACGAGCAGCAGAACGGGGAGGGCCGCGGCCTGCCAGGAGAGCAGGACCGGCGGGCCCGCCATGGGGGCGCCGTTCTGGCCGGGCGTCGCATCGCCGTCCATCCAGTCGGCGAACCGCTGGGCCACTCCCCCGGACAGCACCCCGCCGACCGCGCAGGACAGCAGGGCGACGGCGGGGCCTCCCATGCCGCGCAGCGCGGTACGGGGGCTGTGGGGCGCGGCGCGCTGGAGGATCCCGGCGGTGACGGCGAGGGCGAGGACCAGGGCGCCCTGAAGGACGGCGATGGCGCCGAACGCGGCGGCGCCTGGCAGCGCTCCCGAACTGTGCGCCGCGGGACGCTCCCAGGCGGCGTACACGGCGGTCAGGGCCAGCGTGCCGAGTGCCGCGTAGGGCAGGGCCCGTACGACGGGGCGGTCGGTGGTGTCGTCGGGTGCGGCCTCGCTGCGGGCGGTGCGCCAGACGATGACGAGGGTGGTGGCGGCCAGCAGGACGAGCAGCGCGGCCAGGGCGTCGCCGGTGGCCACGAGGCCCGCGGCGTGGCCGGCCTTCGCGTCGGCCTTGCGGGTGGCGACAAGGAGGGCGGCGGCGACGGTCAGCACACCGGCGGTGGTGTGTGCGGCGCGCAGCCGGGCGACGAGCCTGCGGCCGTACCAGAAGCCGTCGAGGCTGAGCGCGGTGCGTTCGGCGGGCGGGGTGTCGCGTGAGGTGCCGGGGCGGCGGGGCGGCGGGGACGCCGATTCGTAGGCGCTCCAGGTGCGGTGCGAGAGCCACCACAGGAAGCCGATGAGCAGCAGCGGCAGGGTGGCGGCGAGGACGAGGCGGCGGCCCGGCGGGCTCCACCAGCCGCCGTCGGCCGGGTTGACGAAGCCCATCCAGGACTTGCCGGTGACGCAGACCGGGGTGCCGGCGCACTGCCAGGCCGTGAGGTCGAGGGCGACCTCACAGGCGGCGGCCGCCAGCAGGACCGTGAGGCTGAGCGCGAGGACGCGGACGAGGACGTCGTAGACGCGCTGGGCGCGGTGGTCCTGCGGGGCGGCGGGGCGCATCCAGTGGGCGAGGTTGGCGACCATGAAGGGCAGCAGGATCAGCCAGAGGGCGCGGGCGCCGTTGCCCGAGGTGAGGTTGGACCAGCAGTACGCCTCGCGGACCGGTTCGCCGCGGTGGTCGTCGGGGCGCTCCTCGGCGTCGGCGTCCTCGGTCCGCCGGTAGCAGGCCGCGGTGTCGTCGCCGGTGATCAGCTGGACGCGCGGGTCGCCGAGCATCTCCTGGGGCGTGGTGCCGCCGACGCCGTGCACCAGCAGTTCCAGGGCGAGCTGCGGCGCCATGGCGTCGGCCGGCTCATCGTCCGTCGCTTCCTTGCGCGTTGGCCGCGCGTGCGGTGTCGTGTCCGCGGTCTCCACTGCTGTTCCCCCGTTGTCCGTGGCGCTCTTCGGCGCCGGGCATTCTCCCAGCATCTCCCTTCCCCCGATGACGGCCTCACTCCCCTACTGACGGGTCACTTTCTGCCGGAAACCTGTCGGCTCCCCGTGCGCCACGGCCGCGGTTCTTCGCGTTCTCCTTGCGGTTGCGGACTGCGCGGTGGCGGGCGACGTGTGCGAAGAGCGGCTGCGCGCGCCGGAGTTCGCGGAGTGCGTGGGGACCGGCCGCCTCGCGGCCGGCCGGGCGGCCTGGGCCGCGAGCGCCCTGGTCTGCGGGGATCGTCCGGTCCGGCTGTCGGTCCCCCGTGCGAGGATGAGGAAAACCCGGGACGGCGGGTGGCAGTGGTGCGGGCGGCCCGGAACGGCGGCCGGGCGGAAGGGAGGGACCGGGGTGAGCGACAACCCGAATCTGCTGGCCGAGCAGCGGCGGGCCCTGATCCTCGACGAGGTCAGGCGGCGGGGCGGGGTGCGGGTCAATGAACTCACCCGCAGGCTCAGCGTCTCGGACATGACCGTACGCCGTGATCTGGATGTCCTGGCGCGTCAGGGCATGGTGGAGAAGGTGCACGGCGGCGCGGTGCCGGTGGGCGAGCCGAGTGCACACGAGCCGGGGTTCGAGGCGAAGTCGGCGCTGGAGCTGAGCGCCAAGGAGGACATCGCCGAGGCCGCGGCGCAGATGGCGGCCCCGGGAAGCGCCATCGCGCTGGCGGGCGGCACGACGGCGTTCGCGCTGGCGCAGCAGCTGATGGAGGTGCCCGACCTGACCGTGGTGACGAATTCGGTGCGGGTCGCCGATGTCTTCTACACGGCGCAGCGGGCGGCGGCGAGCGGCGGCACGGGCCCGCGCGCGGGTGCGGCGACGGTGGTGCTGACGGGCGGGGTGCGTACGCCGTCGGACACCCTGGTGGGACCGGTGGCCGACGCCGCGATCCGCTCGCTCCACTTCGATGTGCTCTTCCTGGGGGTGCACGGCATATCGGTCGAGGCGGGACTGTCCACGCCGAATCTCGCGGAGGCGGAGACCAACCGGCATTTCGTCCGGTCGGCGCGCCGGGTCGTGGTGGTCGCCGACCACACCAAGTGGGGCACGGTGGGGCTGAGTTCGTTCGCCTCACTGGAGGAGGTGGATGTGCTGGTGACGGATTCCGGGCTGGCCGCCGGGATGCGCGAGCAGTTCGCGGAGCTGCCGCCCGAGCTGCTGGTGGCGGGCGAGCCGTGGCAGGACGCAGACATCTGACGGCGTGGCGCCTATGGTGTGCGCCGCAGGTTGAGACACAGACTCTGGGGCATGGCCCCTCACCACCGTTCCCGTAGGAGGTGCTCGTCCCGTGACGCGCCGGCTCCGCCCCGTTGAACTGGATTTCGCCGAGTCCGCGCCGCTGCGGCTGGTGTTCGCGGCGGAGGTGGCCGCGCCGCCCGATGCGGTGTACGCGGCGCTGGCCGAGAATGTCGAGGGCTGGTGCGGCTGGTTCACCGGCGTCGCGCGCTCGGCGCCGACGGACGGCGGCAGGGGGCGCGACATCCGTCTGACGGGCGGCACCCGCTTCGTCGAGACGGTGCTCACCGCGGAGCCCGGCGCGCGGTACGCCTACCGCGTCGACCACACCAACGCACCCGCCCTGCGGGCCCTGTTGGAGGACTGGCGGCTGACCCCGGCCGGCCGTGGCACCCGGGTGCGGTGGCTGTTCGCCGCGGACGGTCCTGCGCCGCTCCGCTTCGCCCTGCTGCTCGCGAGGCCGGGCCTGGGCCGCGCCTTCCGTGACTCGGCACGGGCGCTGGACCGCCGGCTGGCCGGGGGCTGACGCGGACCGGCCGGACGGCGGCGCCCCGGGCAGGCCCGACCGGGGCGCCGCCGCGGAACGAGAGGCCCTACTCCGGCCAGACGCCGCTGGCGAGGAAGGCGTCGAGGGTGCGTGCGTAGGGCGCGATGTCGAGGCCCTGGGCCGCCAGCCAGTCGTCCGAGTAGTACTTGTCGAGATAGCGGTCGCCGGGGTCGCAGAGCAGGGTGACGACGGATCCCGTGCGTCCGGCGGCGACCATCTCGCCAATGATCTTCAGGGCGCTCCACAGCCCGGTGCCGGTCGATCCGCCCGCCTTGCGGCCGATCGCCCCCTCCAGGGCGCGTACCGCGGCGATGCTCGCCGCATCGGGGACCTTCATCATCCGGTCGATGGCGCCGGGCACGAAGCTCGGCTCCATCCGGGGCCGCCCGATGCCCTCGATGCGGGACGCGGTGGCGCAGTCGATCGCGGCGTCGCCGGTGCGCCAGCCGTCGAAGAAGCAGGAGTTCTCCGGGTCGGGGACGCAGACGCGGGTGTCGTGCTGCATGTAGTGGACGTAGCGGGCGATGGTCGCCGAGGTGCCACCGGTACCGGCGGTCGCCACGATCCAGGCCGGCTCGGGGTAGCGCTCCAGGCGCAGCTGCTGGTAGATCGATTCGGCGATGTTGTTGTTGCCGCGCCAGTCCGTCGCCCGTTCGGCGTAGGTGAACTGATCCATGTAGTGGCCGCCGGAATCGGCGGCGAGCTGCGCCGACACCTCGTAGACCGTGCGCGGGTCCTGGACGAGGTGACAGGTACCGCCGTGGAACTCGATCAGCCGGGTCTTCTCGCGGCTGGTGGTGGCCGGCATCACGGCGATGAACGGCACGCCGATCAGCGAGGCGAAGTACGCCTCGGACACGGCGGTGGAGCCGCTGGAGGACTCGATGACGGGCTTGCCGGGGCGGATCCAGCCGTTGCACAGGCCGTAGAGGAACAGCGAGCGGGCCAGCCGGTGCTTGAGGCTGCCGGTGGGGTGGGTGGACTCGTCCTTGAGGTAGAGGTCGATGCCCCATTCCTCGGGGAGCGGGAAGCGCAAGAGGTGGGTGTCGGCGGTGCGGTTGGCGTCCGCCTGGACTTTGCGGACGGCTTCTTTGAGCCAGCTGCGGTAGGCCGGATCCGTGCGGTCGACGTCGACGGTCGGCATCGGGGCGGCTGCGGTGCCGTCGCGGTGCGGTCCTGGCGGCTGCTGTGCGGTGCTCACCGGCGGGGCTCCTAGCGGGGGGACGAAGCCCGCGCGAATGCCGGACCAATCCCGACTATAACCACCTCTCACACGCTTCTCACCTGCATAAACATCGCTTTGACATCCCCCAAGGGGAGCCTGGGAAAGGGGTGTTCGCGCCGTCGCCTCCAAGAGGCACTGGTGCGCGGGGCGAAGGCCGTGCACACTGCCCACCAAGGGGCGGTGAGGGGCACCTGCCCGATCACCGAGGAGGTGGGGGCCATGGCCGAGCTGGAGTTCAACATGACCGGCGTACGGATCGAGCGATGGCTGCGGTCTTTGACGAGGGCCGGGCAGGTCGTCATCCGCGACGGCAGGCTCGCGCTGCTGACCAGTTACGGCACGGAGATAGACAGCGCGCCGCTCCAGGCGGTGCAGGCGCACAAGCCGCTGTTCGCGGCCCGCGACCGGGCGATGGCCCGGCTGAACGGCCATCGGTATTCGCTCACGCTCGGCGCACCCGACCGCTTCCTGGACGCGGTGCAGGCGGCTCGGACGCACCGGCCCTGACAGCGGCGGACGGCCACGCGGCGGACGCAGCGGGAAGGGCGCGGGGGCTGCGGCCGGGCGCGGTGCGGTTGCGGGAGCGCACCGCGGGGACGACCCTGGATCTGTATCACAGAGGGTTCACCAGCGGTGACGCTGTGGCATGCATCGGCATCGCTGGATCCGATCTTCGCTCCCGCCCGGCGGGGGCGCCCGGCCTCATCAGGGAGTCGCGGTCGTGATCAGGCAGCCCAGCAGGCATTGCACGGTGGAACTCCAGGCCCTTCCGGCCCGTATCGGCCAGGTCCGCCGGATCGTCTCGGCGCAACTGCGGTACTGGCGCCTCGATCCGCTGATAGATCCCGCCGCGCTCGGCGTCACCGAACTCCTCGCGAACGTGCACCGGCACGCCCGGCCCAGTAAGCAGTGCACGGTCCAACTATGGGTCCTCCTGGACCAGTTGACGGTCTCCGTGCACGACAGGGATCCGCGGCTGCCGCGGATCCGGGCCGCCGACACGTGGGAGACCTGCGGCCGCGGCCTCGCCCTGATCGCGTCACTCAGCGAGAGCTGGGGCGTGCGTCCGGACGGCTCGGGCAAGGTCGTGTGGTTCACCCTTCCCGCGCTGCACCTCGTACCGGAGAAGGCCGGGCCCTGCGCCATCGGCTGGGACGGGCCGCTCCTGGAGGACGCCGCCGCGGCGGCCGGGCCCCGCGCCGGAGTGCGGAGCGCGGGGGTCGGCTGAGGGTGCGGCGGCGCCGGTGACGGTCACCCCACGCTTCCCTTGGGTCCGGGACCGACGTGCTCCTCCAGGACGGCCGTCCGGCGCCGGTACTCGTCCTCGTCGATCTCGCCTGCGGCGAAGCGGCCACCGAGTACGGCGATCGGGGCGGGCGCCTCGGTCCGCGCGGCGGGCGGCCGGCCCTGACAGGCCCGGCCGGGGCCTCTGTGACGCCGGACGGTGCGGCGCAGCACAGCCACCACGCCGAGGATGATCAGCACCCAGCTCACCGGAACGACGAGGATCCAGGGCCCAAGTCCGCCGCCGTTCCAGGGTGCGCCGGCTCGAACATGGGATGCAGCTCCTTGGTGGGGACGGATTCGTTGCCTGCCCCAGCACCCCCGCTCTCACCCTCCTGACCTTGAACGCTGTAACTACAAGTATGTACAGTGCGGTCATGAATGCGCGGGAACGGCTCGTCGAGAGCACTCAGGAACTGCTGTGGGAACGCGGCTACGTCGGCACCAGCCCGAAGGCCATCCTGGAACGCGCGGGCGTCGGCCAGGGCAGCATGTACCACCACTTCGACGGCAAGTCCGGCCTCGCGCTGGCCGCGATCCGGCGCACCGCCGAGGGCATGAAGGAGACCGCCGACGCCTGCCTGTCCGGCCCCGGCACGGCGTACGACCGGGTGGCCGGCTATCTGCTGCGCGAGCGGCAGGTGCTGCGCGGCTGCCCGGTCGGCCGGATGACGCAGGACCGCGACGTGGTGCGCAACAGCGCCCTGCGGCAGCCGCTGGACGAGATGTTCGGCTGGCTCCAGGACCGCATCGCCGGTGTCCTCGACGAAGGGGTGCGCCGCGGTGAACTGGCCGCGGGGCTCGACCCGGTGGCGACCGCGGCGACCGTGGCGGCCGTCATCCAGGGCGGCTACGTGCTCGCCCGCGCGGCCGACTCGCCGGAGCCCTTCGACGCGGCGGTCCGCGGCGTACTGGCCCTCCTCGCCGCCCAGGTCACCCCCGCACCGGACGCCGCCCCGGCGCCTCCGTCCGCACCGCTCCCCCGCCCGTAGCCACTCCGAGTCCCTCATGCACGCCATGCAGTACGAAATCGCCCTGCCCGCCGACTACGACATGGAGATCATCCGGCAGCGGGTGCGGTCCAAGGGGCACCTGCTGGACGACTTCGACGGGCTCGGACTCAAGGCGTACGGCATCCGCGAGCGCGACACCGGCGGATCACCGGTCAACGCGTACGCGCCGTTCTACCTCTGGGCCGATCCGCAGGCGATGAACCGCTTTCTGACCGGCGGCGGCTTCCGGGGCGTGGTCCGTGACTTCGGGCGGCCGGTCGTCCAGCACTGGCAGGGCCTGTTCCACCGGCCGGGCCCGGCCCGCGGCACGCCCCCGTCGGCCTTCTCCCGGCGGATCACCCGGCTCCCCCAGGACGCCGATCCGGCCACCGTCATCGCGGACGCGCTGGCCGGGCACGAAGAGCTGGCCGGGACGGACGGGGTGCACACCACGGCGCCGGCTCTGGATCCCCGGCACTGGGAGCTGGTCCACTTCACCCTCTGGGCGGACGCGGTACCCGATGCGGCCGGCGTCCGCCACCAGGTGCTGCACCTGTCGGCCCCCGGCGCCGGACAGCTGGCCACGGGGCGGCAGTGGTGAGCAGGGGCGGCCCCGCCCGCACTGTCCGCACCGTGCTCGGCGATATCGAGCCCGCGGCGCTGGGGGTCTGCGACGCGCACGACCACCTCTTCCTGCACAGCCCGCACCTGCCGGGCCAGGAACTGTCCGACCCGGAGGCCGCCGCCGCCGAACTGCTGGCCTTCCGCGCGGCAGGCGGCGGCGCGGTGATCCGGTGGACGCCGTACGGCATGGGGCGTGGCACCGCCGAACTCCCGCGCCTGGCACGGGAATCTGGGGTACGGATCGTCGCGGCGACCGGGCTGCACCAGGCCGTGCACTACCCGCCCGAGGTACTGGAGCGGGTCTCCGCGGGCCTGGCGGAGCTGTTCGTCGCCGAACTCACGGACGGTATCGGGGACACCGGCGTACGGGCCGGCCTGATCAAGGTCGCCGGGGGCTTCCACGGCCTCGACCGGCACGCGCGCCACACGATGGCGGCCGCCGCGGAGGCACAGCGCGCCACCGGGGCGGCGATCGGCGTCCATCTGGAGCTGGGGACGGGGCGCGCAGGACGTGCTCGACCTGCTCTGCGGGACGCCGGAGGTGCCGCCGGACCGGGTGATCCTGGGGCATCTCAACCGCTCGCCCGACCTCACCGACCATCAATGGGCGGCGCGGACGGGCGCGTTCCTGGCGTTCGACGGGCCATCGCGCGCGCACCACGCGACGGACTGGCGGCTGCCGGACGCGTTGCGGGCGCTCGCCGACGCGGGGCACGGCGGGCAGATCCTGCTGGGCTGTGACACCACGACGGCCGGGGCGCGGTCGGTGCGCGGCGGGCCGGGGATGCCGTATCTGCTGACCCGTCAGCGGGCGCGGCTGGCCGCTGAGGTGGGGCCGGAGCCGGTGGCGGAGATCCTGACCGGCAATCCGGCCCGCGCGTTCGCCGCGGAGTGGAACCGGTGAGCGGGCGGGGCATCGGGGGCGTCCCGCCGGCACCGCTCACAGCGTGACGGAGATCCCCACGTGCGGGCGCCTGCCGCGGCGCAGCAGCGCGCCTCCGGTGTCCAGCAACCGGAACCTGAGCCCGTATTTGGCGGCCAACGCACGTCGCACCCGGGCGAGTTCGGCGGGGCCCTCCAGGAGCCGCGCGGTGCCTTCGAGCGCGATCGCGCCCTCGGCGAGGTTGCCGCGTACGTCGCACGGGGTGACGGTCACCCGCGCGTCGTTGCGCAGCCGCCGCACCTTCCCGCTGTCGTCCCGCGTCCACACCAGGAGTTCGTCCCCGTCGGCCACCGCCCATACCGGGGTCGGCACGGGCGCGCCGCTCTTCCGGTGGGTGACGAGGCTGACGTAGGGGCTGCGGGCCAGGGCGTCGGAAATCATGGGCGGCAGCCTAAGGGGACCGCAGGCCGCGTCAGCCACCGCCCGGCCGGGGTACCCGGGGCGTGTCCGCCGATTCCTGCCGCCCCCGTCCTCCGGGCGGCGGGAATCGGCGGACACACCACCTACCGCTCCAGCACCACCAGCGGATCGTCCAGCACCGGCTGCCAGGCGAGTTCGGCGGCGCCGACGAGGCTGTTGTGGTCGAGGCTGCAGGGCAGGATCGGCACCCCGCCGCTGCGGCCCCACAGGCTGCGGTCGGCGACCACCGCGCGCAGCCGTTCCGGGTCGGTCTCCAGGAGGGTGCGGTGCAGTCCGCCCAGGATGATGCGGTCGGGGTTGAGGATGTTGACGAGACCCGCGATGCCGAGGCCGAGGCGGTCGATGAGCAGGTCGGCGGCGGCGCGTACGGCCGGGTCGGCGTACTCGGTGCGCAGCAGCCCGGCGGCCTGGTGGAGCAGTGAGCCCTCGGGGCCCGGTGCGCGGCCCGCCGCGCCGAGGAAGGCGAGCGGGTCGGCCTCGACGTCCAGGCAGCCGCGGCTTCCGCAGTGGCAGGGTGCGCCCTCGGGGTGCACCGTGAGGTGGCCGACCTCCAGGGCGAGGCCCGAACTGCCGCTGTGCAGGCGGCCGTCGAGTACCAGCGCGCCGCCGACCCCGCGGTGCCCGGAGGCGACGCAGAGCAGGTCGCGGGCGCCGCGGCCGGCGCCGTGCCGGTGTTCGGCGAGGGCCATGAGGTTGACGTCGTTGCCGGTGAAGCCGATCGCCTCGGTCACGCCGGGGATACCGGCGTCGGACAGGGCCCGCAGGAAGAGCGCGCGTACCGGGGCGCCGGCCGGCCAGGCGAGGTGCAGCGGGTTGAGGGCCTCGCCGTCCGGTTCGGCGACGGCCGACGGCACTGCGAGGCCGGCGCCGAGGCAGCGCCTGCCGGTCTCCGCCAGCAGGCCGGATCCGGCGGCGACGGCCTCGGCGAGTACATGGGCCGGGTCGGCGGGGATGGTGCCGCAGCCGGTGGCCGTCGCCACGATGCGGCCGCCGAGGCCGACCAGGGCGACGCGGAAACCGTCGGCGTGGATCTGTGCCGCGAGCACGACCGGGCCGCGCTCGTCGATGAACAGGCGGTGGGACGGCCGCCCTTGGGAGCCGGCGGAAGCGGTCGGCCGGGAATCGACGATGATGAGCCCTAGGGCTTCCAGTTCGGCCGCGACCGCGCCGGCCGTCGCGCGGGTCACGCCGAGTTCCGATGTGAGGACCGCGCGGGTGGGGGCGCGTCCGGTGTGTACGAGCTCCAGTGCGGGTCCGAGGGCACCACGGCCCCGCTCCAGCCTGGTTGTCCGAGTCTGGGTCACGCCCCTATTCTGGCTTTGTGCCGACGCTAAACAAAATACGCTCGGCCCTTTCGTGGGCCGGTCCCCAGGAATCCGCCGATCCCCGCCTCGCCAACCTCCGCCTCGCGATCACCGCGTTCTTCGCGATGGACGGCTTCCTCTTCGCCGGATGGGTCGTCCGCATCCCCGCGATCAAGGCCCAAACCGGCGCGAGCGCGGGCTCGCTCGGGCTCGCGCTGCTCGGGGTCTCGGCGGGCGCCGTCGCGTTCATGATGCTCACCGGCCGTCTCTGCCGCCGCTTCGGCAGCCACCCGGTCACGGTCTGGTCGGGCGGCGCGATGGCGCTGAGCATCACCCTGCCGCCGCTGACCGGTTCGGCGACCGCACTCGGCCTGGTACTGCTGGTATTCGGCGCCGCCTACGGCTCGTTGAACGTCGCCATGAACAGCGCCGCCGTCGACCTGATCGGGGCGCTGCGGCGCCCCGTGATGCCCAGCTTCCATGCCGCCTTCAGCCTGGGCGGGATGGTCGGCGCCGGCCTCGGCGGACTGATCGCCGGAGGACTGTCACCCACCGTCCACCTGCTGCTCCTCGCCGTCATCGGACTGCTGGTGACGGCCGTCGCCGGACGCGCGCTGCTGGTCCGTCCGGCGCCTGCCACCCCGGAGCAACTGCCCGCGGACGGGGGCGCGGAGAAGCCGCGGGTCGCCTCGGACCGGGGCCGTACCCGGCGGCTGGTGCTCGTCTTCGGGCTGATCGCGCTGTGCACCGCCTACGGGGAGGGCGCGATGGCCGACTGGGGTGCGCTGCACCTCACGCAGGATCTGGACGCGGGCCCAGGACTCGCGGCCGCGGGCTACGCGGTGTTCGCGCTGGCCATGACGGCCGGGCGGCTGACGGGCACGGCGGTGGTGCAGCGGATCGGCCCGGCCCGCGCGCTGGTCGCGGGCGGCACGACCGCGACCGCGGGACTGCTGCTGGGCGCCCTCGCCCCGACCACCTGGGCGGCCTGCCTGGGCTTCGCGGTGGCCGGCCTCGGGCTCGCCAACATCTTCCCCATCGCCATCGCACGGGCCGGCGAGACCGGCGGGCCCGGCGGCGTCGCCGCCGCCTCCACGGTCGGCTACGGCGGGATGCTGCTCGGCCCGCCCGCCATCGGCTTCCTCGCCGAGGCGTTCGGACTGCCGGCCGCGCTGACGACACTCGCGCTGCTCGCCGCCGTCGCCGTGCTCATCGCGTACGCGACGCGCGGGGCGCACCACACGGGGCGGGCGTGATGCGACGCGGTCAGAAGCGGCCAGACACCGTTGTGGGGCCAAGCCGACGCCCCTGAAGGGGACTTGATGGCCGCCACGGCCGTCGCGGCTCCGTGACCGCGCCGCTGACGGGGCTCGTCCGCCGTGTGCCGTAAGGCCGGTGGGGGCCGCGGGGGGCCGCTGTCAGAGGTGGCTGGCACACTCGACGGTATGGAGATCACTGAGTTCGTCGAAGCACTGCGGCTGGACGGAGCGCTGCTCGCGGAGGCCGCGGAGGAGGCCGGGCCCGATGCCCGGATCCCGGCATGTCCGGAGTGGCAGATGCGCGATCTGGTCACCCACATCGGGCAGGTGCACCGCTGGGCGACGCAGTACGTGACCGAAGGCCTCGACCGGCCGACACGGCCGCCCGAGGCCCCGGACATCGCCGACAAGGAGCTGGTGCCGTGGCTGCGCGAGGGCCATCACCACCTCGTCGTGGCACTGCACACCGCCCCGCAGGACCTGTCGGCCTGGACGTTCCTGCCGGCCCCTTCCCCGCTGGCCTTCTGGGCCCGCCGCCAGGCCCACGAGACGTCCGTGCACCGCGTGGACGCCCAGCAGGCGCTCGGCGTCGGCCTCACACCGCTGCCGCGGGCGTTCGCGGCGGACGGCGTCGACGAGCTGCTGACCGGCATCCACTCCCAGGGCCGCAGCCGGGTGCGCAGCGACGTGCCCAGGACGCTGCGACTGCGGGCGACGGACACGGCCGGTGCGGAATGGACGGTCCGGCTGTCCGAAGAGCCCCCGCGCACCGTGCGTTCGGCGGCAGCGGGCGGCGCCGAGGCCGGGCAGGACGCGGCGAAGCCGGCGGACTGCACGGTCGAGGGCCCGGCCGAGGCGCTCTACCTCGCCCTGTGGAACCGCACGCCCTGGGACGGCCTGTCGGTGAACGGTGACGAGTCCCTGGTGCGCCTGTGGCAGGAGCGCAGCGGCATCTGACGGCCGAGCAGTGGGCGGGTGTCATGGCGGGCGCGGGGGGGGAAAGCCCGGCGGCCGGCATGACGGGGCGGGAGGGGCGGAGAAGTGGCAGCGGTGCGGGTGGGGCGGAGGCCGCCGTACAGACGGGCGAGGCGGCCGCCCTGACGGGCACAGGGGTGGTCGCCCCGTCGCGGCGGTCAGCCGAGCCGGCCGGGGCGGACCGATCCCGTCTCGTAGGCCGGCACGACGGGTTGGGCGCGGTCGCGGGCGCCCGGTTTCACCATCGTGCGGCTGACGTGCGTCTTCGCGGTCAGCGGGTTGACGACCAGGCGGCGGGCGATCTCGTCGTTGGACAGGCCGATGCCGACCAGCGCCATCGCCTCCCGTTCCCGGCCGGTCAGCAGGGACAGCGTGCCGGCGGGCGGCGAATTCCGCGATCAGTCGGCGGGTGACGCCCGGCGAGAGCAGCGCGTCCCCGTAGACGACCGCCCGCACCGCACGCACCAGTTCCTCCGGCTCGGTGTCCTTGACCAGGAAGCCGGAGGCGCCGGACCTGATCGCCTCGAAGACGTACTCGTCCAGCTCGAAGGTGGTCAGCATGACGACCTTCACAGCGGCCTGTTGCGGGTCACCGGTGATGCTGCGGGTGGCGACGAGCCCGTCGGGCAGCGGCGTCCGGATGTCCATCAGGACGATGTCGGGCCGCAGTTCGCGTACCGCGGCCGGCGCCTGCCGCCCGTCCGACGCCTCGCCGAGCAGCTCGATACCGGGCCGGGAGTCGAGCAGCGCCTTGAAGCCGGCCCTGACCAGCGACTGGTGGTCGGCGAGCAGTACCCGGATCACGCCCCCTCCGTCAGCGGCACCCTCTGCAGCTGCGTGCCTCGCCCGGGGGCCGAAACCACCGTTCCGCCCCCGGGCAGTGCCGCGCCCACGGCGGCCGTGCGTTGTCCATGCCCGTCACGCTGGACGACGGCGCGGCACGGGGGCGTCAGCCCGGGGCAGTGAACGGGCGTACTCCCGCGGGAGTAGCGGGGCGGGAGGCGCAGGTCAGGGGGGAGCCAGGCCGACACCGGCGGCGAGGCGGCGGACCGTGTGTGCGAAGAAGGCGTCCCGGTCCTCGATCACGCGGTGGAACTGGCCGAAGAGTTCGAAGCTGATCAGCCCGAAGAGCTGCGCCCAGGTGGCGACGAGGACCGCCGTGACGGGCGCGGGCAGCTCGATGTCCAGCTCCGCCGCGAGGGCCCGCGCCTCGCCCGCGACCGCGTCGGACAGCGGCCCGGCGGGTTCCTGGAGCGTGCCGGAGGCGTACGCGTCCCGGACCACGGCGATCAGCGCGAGGGCGACCCGGCCCGCAGGCTCCGCGGTGGCGCGCGGCGCGTGGTAGCCGGGGACCGGCGAGCCGTAGATCAGCGCGTACTCGTGCGGATGGGCGAGGGCCCAGGAACGGACTGCGGCGCAGACGGCGGTCCAGCGGCCGATGAGGGCATCCACGTCGTCGACGGCGGTGTCCCTTTCGGCGTCGGCGGGCCGTCCCGGCGCCGTGGGATCCGCCGCCTCCGCCGCCTCGCCGATCGCGTTGTAGGCGTCGAGGATCAGCGCGGTGAGCAGGTCGTCGCGACTGGGGAAGTAGCGGTAGAGCGCGGAGGAGGCCATGCCCAACTCGCGGGCGACGGCGCGCAGCGACAGCTTCGCCGCACCCTCGGCCGCGAGTTGCCTGCGGGCCTCGTCCTTGATGGCCGCGGTGATGTCGCTGCGGGCCCGCGCCCTGGCCCCTCGGATCGCCGTCATGGGACGGCAGTCTGCCACCGTTCGGAGCACCGCACAAAAAAGAGAGCACTGCTCTTGCTGTGCCGCGAACCCATGGCGCACACTGCCCTCAGGAGAGAGCACTGCTCTCGCTGTGCGGGAACACCACCACCTCGCGCCACCGTGGCGGAAGCCGCCCACGATCACGCCCCGGAGGACCAGATGTCCCACTACCTCAAGCCCGGTCGCCTGACCGTCCGCCTCAACAGCGCTATCGGCTGGCTGGCCCGACGGGGCATCAGCCTCGCCGGATCCGCCGACCTGGCGGTGCGCGGCCGCAAGAGCGGCACCTGGCGGCGGATCCCGGTCAACCCGATGACCTTCGGCGACGGCCGCTATCTCGTCTCGGCACGCGGCAACTCCGACTGGGTCCGCAACATGCGCGCCGCGGGCGGCGGCCGACTACAGGTCGGCCGCCGCACCCGCCCGTTCACCGCCGTGGAACTGCCGCCCGCCGAGACCCCCGTGCTGCTGCGGGCCTACCTCCGGCGCTGGGGCTGGGAGGTGAAGTCGTACTTCGGCGAGATCACCGCCGAATCCAGCGACGAGGAACTCCTCGCCGCGGCACCCCGCCACCCCGTTTTCCGCATCACGGAATCATGAGGGTGGCCGGGGCGCGGCGCGCGGCCTCATGACCGGTCCATCGTCTCCAGGGCGCGCCGCGCCATCGGGTGGGTGCGGACCAGTTCGCCGAGCGTGGTCGTCCCGCGGGTGATCTTCGCGAAGGCGTTCCAGGCGGGCCGGAAGCCGGTGAGCGCCGCGTGCAGCAGGCCCGGCCTGCGGGAGAAGAGGGCGAGCATCCGGCGGCCCACGCTCATCTCGACGCCGAGGCCCGCCTTGATGGCGAAGGCATAGTTCAGGGCCTGCCGGCGGGCGTCCACGGCGTCGTGCGCCTCGGAGACGCGGACCGCCCACTCCCCCGCGAGCCGCCCGGACCGCAGCGCGAAGGAGATGCCCTCCCGCGTCCACGGCTCCAGCAGCCCCGCGGCGTCGCCCGCCACCAGCACCCGGCCGCGGGAGAGCGGCGAGTCGTCGGAGCGGCAGCGCGTCAGGTGCCCCGACGAGATGCTCGGTTCGAACCCGGCGAGGCCGAGCCTGCCGATGAAGTCCTCCAGATACCGCTTGGTGGCCGCGCCCTCGCCGCGGGCGGAGATCACGCCGACCGTGAGGGTGTCGCCCTTGGGGAAGACCCAGCCGTAACTGCCGGGCAGCGGACCCCAGTCGATGAGGACCCGGCCCGCCCAGTCCTCCGCGACCGTCGGCGGCACCGGAATTTCCGATTCCAGGCCCAGGTCGACCTGGTCGAGCTTGACGCCGACATGTGCGCCTATCCGGCCCGAGCTGCCGTCCGCGCCGACGACCGCCCGCGCCAGGATGACCTCGCCGTCGCTGAGCACCACGGCGACGGTCCGCCGGTCGGGCACCGCGGTGCCGTGCTGCTCCACCCGCGAGACCCCGACGCCCGTACGGATCTGTGCGCCCGCGTCCTTCGCGGCCTTGACCAGCTCCTCGTCGAACTCCGGGCGGTTTATCAGGCCGAAGAGCATGTTCTTGGATCTGCGGGTGCGGGTCATCCTGCCGTTCAGCGAGAACGTCACGGCGTGCACGCGGTCCCGCAGCGGCAGCTCGAAGCCGGGCGGCAGGGAATCCCGCGAGGGGCCGATGATGCCGCCGCCACAGGTCTTGTAGCGGGGCAGTTCCGCTTTCTCCAGGAGCAGCACCCGGCGTCCCGTGCACGCCGCGGCGTGGGCCGCCGAGGCGCCCGCGGGCCCTGCGCCCACCACCACGACGTCCCACACCTGCTCGTTGTCCTCGGCTGCCTGCTCGCTGCTCACCTGTGCTTCTGCTCCCGTTCGATCCTGGCTGCGTCTACCGCCCGCATCCTACGGGCCGCTGCCGCGCGGACTGCCTGTGGGAACATCGGGAGCATTCACGCCCGCACGTCCGGCCCGCCCCGCGGCACCCCGCCGGACCTTCCGTTTGTTCAACGCCGCGCCCACAAGGAGCGTTCCATGTCTGACAGCCCGCTCGCCCGTACCGTCGCCTCGCTGCAGCCGCGTGCCCTGACCGAGCTGGCCGAGCTGGTGGCCTTCAAGTCGGTCGCGGACCCGGATCAGTTCCCCCGCAGCGAGTGCGAGGCGGCCGCGAACTGGGTCGCCGACGCGCTGCGCGCCGACGGCTTCCAGGACGTCGCACTGCTGGACACCCCGGACGGCACCCAGTCCGTGTACGGCTTCCTGCCCGGACCTGCCGGGGCGCCGACCGTGCTGCTGTACGCGCACTACGACGTGCAGCCGCCGCTCGACGAAGCCGCCTGGCTCTCGCCGCCGTTCGAGCTGACCGAGCGGGACGGCCGCTGGTACGGCCGCGGCGCGGCGGACTGCAAGGGCGGGCTGCTCATGCACCTGACGGCACTGCGCGCGCTCAAGGAGCACGGCGGTGTCCCGGTCAACGTCAAGGTGATCGTGGAAGGTTCGGAGGAGCAGGGCACCGGCGGCCTGGAGCGGTACGCCGAGGCGCACCCGGAGCTGCTGACCGCCGACACCATCGTCATCGGCGACACCGGCAACTTCCGCGTCGGGCTGCCGACGGTGACCGCGACGCTGCGCGGGATGACGCTGGTGCGGGTCACGGTCGACACCCTGGGCGGCAATCTGCACTCCGGCCAGTTCGGCGGCGCGGCCCCGGACGCACTGGCCGCGCTGATCCGCATCCTGGACTCGCTGCGCGCCGATGACGGCTCCACGACCGTGAACGGGCTGGCCGCCGACGCCACCTGGGTGGGCCTCCAGTACCCGGAGGAGGAGTTCCGCAAGGACGCCAAGGTGCTGGACGGTGTCGGCCTGATCGGCAACGGCACGGTCGCCGACCGGATCTGGGCCCGCCCGGCCGTGACCGTGCTCGGCATCGACTGCCCGCCCGTCATCGGGGCCACCCCCTCCGTCCAGGCGGGCGCCCGCGCGCTGGTGAGCCTGCGGGTGCCGCCGGGCACCGACGCCGGCGAGGCGACGAAGCTGCTCCTGGCCCACCTGGAGAACGCCGCCCCCTGGGGCGCGCGGGTGACCCTCGAACAGATCGGCCAGGGCCAGGCGTTCCGCGCCGACACCAGTAGCCCGGCGTACGCGTCGATGGCGTCGGCGCTGCACGAGGCGTACGACGGCGAGGAGATGCAGACGTCCGGTATGGGCGGCTCCATCCCGCTGTGCAACACCCTGGCCGGGCTCTATCCGGAGGCGGAGATCCTGCTGATCGGGCTGAGCGAGCCGGACGCGCAGATCCACGCGGTCAACGAGAGCGTCTCCCCGCAGGAGTTGGAGCGGCTTTCGCTCGCCGAGGCCCTGTTCCTCCAGCAGTACGCGGCGAGCCGGGCCTGACAGCGGTACCCGGCGCGCCTGCCGGGCGGGGCCGCCTCCGGATCAACCGGGGCGGCCTCCTGTCCCGTCGGGACGGCGCCGCGCGGGCGGTTCAGCCGCCGGCCGGCACGCCCGCTTCCAGCAGGAGCGGGCGGCCCTGCTCACGGGCGCGCAGGGCCCAGCGCAGGCGGTGGAAGCGCACCGGCGGCAGCATGCGCTCCGCCTCGGCCTCGGTGACGAAGCGCCAGTCACGCAGCTCGGAGCCGGGCAGCAGCAGACCGCGGGTCTGGTCGTCGGTGAGCCTGCCGCCGTCGAACAGCAGCCGCAGGCCGCCGAATCCGGGCGGATCGGGCGCCTCCCAGTCGAGGACGAGCAGCCGCGGCGTGCGGGGAAGCTGGAGGCCCAGTTCCTCGGCGACCTCGCGGATGCCGGCGCGGGTGGGCGGCTCACCGTGTTCGACGATGCCGCCGGGGAATTCCCAGCCCGGCTTGTAGGTGGGATCGACGAGCAGCACCCGGTCCTCGTCGTCGAAGAGCAGCACACCGGCGGCGAGGGTTTCGGCGGTCGGCTCCGGGGTCTGCACGATGCCGCAGTCGCCAGTACCGGAGCGGACCGCCTCGGCTATCTGCTCGGCGGTCTCCCGGGGCGTCAGCAGCCCGGTGTCCACGACGTGCGCGTCCCCCTTGAGCCAGCGCAACGCCTCGGCGTACGGGCCGAGATGGTCCAGGCTCCAGCGGCGTGCCTGCGCCGCGCCCTCGTCGTCGCCCGCGCTCTCCTCGCGGCAGGCGATCCGTTCGCGCAGGATCGTTTCCCCCGCATCCAGCAGAAAGTGCCGTACCGGAATGCGGCGGGCCGCCAGGGAACCGAAGATCTCGTCGCGGTACTCCTGGCGCAGCAGCGTCATCGGCGTCACCAGAGGCCCCGGCACCTCGGTCAGCAGCGCGGCCGCGGTGTCCACGACCATCCGGCGCCAGGCCGGCAGGTCCTGGAAGTCGTCGACCTCCGCGAGGCGCTTGGCGGGCAGCATCATCCGCAGGCCGTAACCGAGGAGTTCCGGGTCGTAGAGCGTGCTTCCGGGAAGCAGGTCGAGCAATTCTTGAGCCGCAGTGGTCTTGCCCGCACCGAACGTGCCGTTCAGCCAGACGATCACGGTTTCCCCTCTTCCCTAGACCCAGGTGAGTTGCCCGCACCACCCTGCCACGCCAACGCTGCGTATCACGGGCCGCACGCGCAACCGGGGACCGCGCGCAATTCCGGCGGCGGTGCGTACCCGGGGGACTGCGCGGCCCCCGTGCGCGCGCCGGTCGCGGAATGCGCCACGACGGGGATGCCATCCGCCACATCCCGCCCCGCGAAGCCCTCGGCAAACAAGCGCTCCCCAACGCTTCCCGCACCGAAACCCCCCGCCCGCATACCGGCGTCACGCCTGACGGGATCTGCATATGACGGCGGCCCATCGCCCGCCGGAACGGCCCGGCCCGGACGTCACGCCTTCCCCGTAACAGGGAATCCATGCCGAATTACCGTTGCTGCCAAGGGAATTGCGGAATGCCGCGGACAGGAATCCACTGAAGTGCGGTGAGAACACCCCGATATCGGTCCCGGGCCTTCACCTCATGGAGCGTTCGGCCCACGGCATCCGGGAGAAGACCCGACGGGACCGAAGGGACGACAAGCACCCGTGTCGCCAACCCACCTCATCAACTCCCCCCACCCCTCGCCGAATCCAACAGAACCGAACGATCCCCTCACCGTCCCACCGACATCCAGCCCAAATCCTGCCCTCCCGCTACGAATTCCCCCTGGCGACCCACAACCCTCCTCAAGCCTCCCCACCTCTTCCAACAGACTCCAACAAGCCCTACCGTAATCACGCGCCCGTCAATGACCGGTACATGGCGACATCCGGGCCACGGTCACCCCACCGCACCTCCCCCGGCACTTCCCTGCACCTCGTCCGAGGACGGAGAACGTGATCATGCACCTGCACCCGCGCACCACCCCCAGGCGGCGCCGGCGGATCCTCGTCGGAGCGGTCTCCGCCGCGCTGCTGTGCACCTCCGGAGCCACCGCCCTGCCCGCCGCCGCCCGCAGCGCCGCGCCCGCCGCCCGCCCCGGTGAGGCACCCGCGCTGCCCGGCGACCTCGCCGCCACTCCCCCCATGGGGTTCAACAACTGGAACTCCACCCACTGCCGCCCGGATTTCACCGAGGAGATGGTCAAGGGCATCGCCGACCTCTTCCTCGACAAGGGCCTCAAGGACGCCGGCTACCAGTACGTCAATCTCGACGACTGCTGGGCGCTGCCCGAACGGGACGCGGACGGCCAACTCGTCCCCGATCCGCAGCGTTTCCCGCACGGCATCAAGGCGGTCGCCGACTACGTCCACTCCAAGGGCCTGAAGTTCGGCATCTACACCAGCGCCGGCACCAAGACCTGTAGCGATATCGGCTTCCCCGGAGCGCTCGGCCACGAGGCTTCCGACGCACGGCAGTTCGCCGGCTGGGGCGTGGACTATCTCAAGTACGACAACTGCAACAACCAGGGTGTGGACGCCCGGCAGCGCTACCTCACGATGCGCGACGCCCTCAAGGCCACCGGCCGCCCCATCGTCTACAGCATCTGCGAATGGGGCGAGAACAAGCCCTGGGAATGGGCGGCGGACGTAGGCCACCTGTGGCGTACCACCGGCGACATCAGTGACAACTGGTCGAGCATGCTGGACATCCTCAAGCAGAACCTGCCGCTGGCACCACACGCCGGGCCAGGACACTGGAACGACCCGGACATGCTGGAGGTGGGCAACGGCGGGATGACCGACACCGAATACCGCAGCCACTTCTCCCTCTGGTCGATGATGTCCGCGCCGCTGCTCATCGGCTCCGACCTGCGCACGGCGACCGCGGCCACGTACGAGATCCTGGACAACAAGGACGTCATCGCGCTCGACCAGGACGCGCTGGGCAAGCAGGCGACGGTGCTGGAGTCCACGGACGGCCGCTGGACGCTGGTCAAGGAGCTGGCGAACGGTGACCGTGCGGTCGCCCTGTTCAACGAAACGGACACCGCGCAGAAGATCACCACCAGCGCGACGGCGGCCGGCCTGCCGCAGGCCGACCGGTACCGGCTGCGCGACCTGTGGCAGCACACCGACCAGCACACCACCGGCGCCGTAGCGGCGGACGTCCCGCCGCACGGCACCGTCGTCTACCGGATCTCCGCCGAAGGGAAGACCCCCGGCGCCGGACGGTCCGGCTCCTGAACCGTCCGCGGCGCGCCGGGCCCCCGCATCCGTCGCGCCGCGGACTCAGCAGACCCCCAGCCCCGGGATGGGCTGGTCGTTCCCGCCGCCGGTGAGGTAGACGACGCTGACGTACACACCGGCATTGCCGCTGTCGTCGTCGGTCTTGGCCCACCAGACGTTGGTCCACTTCCCGTAGGTCTCGCGGCGGCCCAGTTTCGCCTGGCAGTAGAAGTAGTTGGGGCCGCTGTTGAGCGTGCCGACCTGCTGGAAGGACGGGGTGTACGAGGTGGCGGCGCGCCACACCTGGCAGTTGGTCTTGCCGGCGTCGCCCGGGGCGCACGAGGTGCTCTCGGTGGGGGTACCCCCGCCACCGGAGCCGGCGCTGCCGCCCGACCCTCCGGAGCCGCCGTCGTGCGAGCCGCCGCCACCCGTACCGCCGCCGCCATGGTGCCCCGAACTCCCGCCCGTGCCACCGGGCTTGGGGCCGGGCGACGCAGGGCCGTCCGACGGTTCCTGCGCCGGTGACGGCGAAGCGCTCGGGCTCTCCTTGTCCTTGCCCTTCCCCTTGCTCTCGTCCGCCGTCCCGTCCGCGCCGCCGTCGGCCGGGGTGTTCGGCTCGGCGGCGCGGGTCGGGCTGCCGGACGCCGTCGGCCGCGGGCCGCCCTGCGCGACCGTCTCGCCCGAATCCTTGCCGACCAGCGCGTACGTCACTCCGCCGCCGGCGGCCAGCACGGCCAGCACGGCGGCCACCGCGAGGCCGACCCGGCGGCGCCTGCGGGCCGGCTCGCGCTCCTGCGGATCCTGGGGCGGTCCGCCGGCGCCACGCGGGGGCCCGCCACGTACGACAGTGGTGGGCTGATCCCCGATACTCGCTCCGGTGTCGGCGCCGGATGCCGCCGCGCCCGGACCCGGCAGCCAACTCGCCGGAACACCGGCCGCGTTGACGGCGCCGGAGACCTCCGGGCCGAGGGGTCGCGGCGGCGGAGGCGGGCCCAGCGGCCGGATGTCCGTCGCGGTCGGCAGATGCGGTGCGCCGGGCACCGGCCTGCCCATCGGGTCGCGCCCGTCGGCCACCGCCTGGAGCAGCTCGCGCGCGCGGGCCGCGCTCGGCCGGTCCGCGGGATTCTTCGCCATCAGTACGTGCAGCACCGGCGCGAGCGGCCCGGCGTGCTGCGGCTCGGGCAGCGGTTCGGTGACGATCGCGGTCAGCGTCGACCACACCGACGTACGGCGGAACGGCGCGCCACCGCCCTCGACCGCCGCGTACAGCGTCATGCCCAGCGACCAGATGTCCGACGCCGGGGTCGGGTCCATGCCCTGCGCGCGCTCGGGCGGCAAGTAGTCGAGCGAGCCGACCAGTTCGCCGCTGCGCGTGATGTTCGTGGCGGCGCCGTCGTCCGGGGCTTCGATGCTGGCGATGCCGAAGTCGGTGAGGACGACCCGGCCACTGCGGTCCAGCAGGACGTTGCCCGGCTTCACATCGCGGTGCAGCACGCCCGCCTGGTGGGCCGCGTCCAGCGCGTCCGTCACCCGGGCGCCGATCCCGGCGATCTCCCGCGGGTCGATGGCGCCCCGCTGCTCGATCGCGTCGTCCAGGGACGGGCCGTCCACCAGCTCCATCACGATGACGGGGCGGCCGGCCTCGTCGATCACGTCATGGACGGTGACCACGCCGGAGTGCCGGATACGGGCCGCCGCGCGCGCCTCGCGCTGCATACGGGTCCGCAGGTCGGCCAGTTCCGGCGCCGAGGCGTCGGTGTAGGCGCGCAGGACCTTGACGGCGACCTCGCGCCCGAGCACCTCGTCGACGGCGCGGCAGACCACGCCCATGCCGCCGCGGCCGATCCGCCCGGTGACGCGGTAACGCCCGCCCAGGACACGGCCGTTGAGGTCGTCGTCGCCGTCCCGGGCCCACCCGCTCCGTACCGCTTCGCCGGGCCGCCCCGGCTCCTTCGCCGCACCGTCATCCGGCCGACCGGAGCCGGTCACGGCGTCCGAACCCCGTTCATCGTCCGCCCCGCGCTGCTCACGCTCCCCCGATGCCACGTCGTCGATCCCCTCGCTGCCGTCGTCCTGACCGCCCGTTCACGGTCGGCACCAGACTACGGTGCGCGCGGGCCGCAGGTCGTGGCTCAGGGCATCGGGACGAACGCATCGAGACGTGACTGTTGCGCGGCGGCCGCGGCACCGACCAGACCGGCATCCGTCCCCATTTGCGCGGGTACAACCGTAAGGTCCGCCACGAACGAGAGTGTGGCGTAGGACCGGAGGGCTCGGCGCAGCGGGGCGAAGAGGACATCTCCGGCGCCTGCCACGCCGCCGCCTATGACCGCGATGTCGATCTCGACGAGCGTCGCGGTAGCCGCGATCCCGGCCGCCAGCGCCTGCGCGGCCCGCTCGAACGAGCCGAGCGCCACCGGGTCTCCGGCATGCGCGGCGAGCGCCACGGCCGCGGCGCTCGCGTCACCGTCGACCCCCGGCCGCCAGCCGTTGGCCAGCGCGCGGCGGGCGATGTTCGGGCCGCTGGCGATCCGTTCCACACAGCCGCGCGCACCGCACGGGCAGGACTCGCCGTCGAGTTCGACGCTGATGTGCCCGATGTGGCCGGCGTTTCCCGTGGGGCCCGTGTGCAGGCGGCCGTTGAGGACGAGACCGCCGCCGACACCGGTGGACACCACCATGCACAGCGCGTTGGCCCGGCCGCGCGCCGCGCCCTGCCAGTGCTCGGCCGCCGTCATCGCCACACCGTCCCCGACCAGCACGACGGGCCGGTCACCGACCAGCGCCCGCACCCCGTCGACGAGCGGAAAGTCCCGCCAGCCGGGGATGTTGACCGGGCTGACCGTCCCGGCCGACGCGTCCACCGGGCCCGCGCTGCCGATGCCGACCGCGGCCACCCGCGGCCAGGCGGGCTCCACCGTCAGCTCACCGATCACCTCGGCCACCGCGCGCATCACCGCCGCGCCGTCCTGGTCCGCGGGAGTGGGCCGGGACGCCCGTACGAGCAGCCGGCCGTGTCCGTCCACCAGAGCGCCGGCGATCTTCGTGCCGCCGATGTCGAGCGCTGCGCTGAGGTCCGTGTGCATCGGTGTCGAATCTCCTGGTGAGCGCGGGGAGCCGAAGGGAGCGGCCCGGTCTGAGAACGCCAGTCTTCCCGCAGTTGACAACGTTGTCTAGAGGCTATGCTCGACGCCACCCGCCGCAGCCGACAGAAACAGGACCCCGCACCGTGACCGACACCGCCCGGGGCAACTCCCGCCGCTACGGCACCCGGCCCACGATGAAGGATGTCGCGGCGCGCGCCGGGGTCGGCCTCAAGACCGTCTCGCGGGTGGTCAACGGCGAACCGGGCGTCACCCCCGACACCGAACGCCGCGTCCAGGAGGCCATCACCGCGCTCGGTTTCCGTCGCAACGACTCCGCACGGACCCTGCGCAAGGGCCGCACCGCCAGCATCGGCCTCGTACTCGAAGACCTCGCCGACCCCTTCTACGGGCCGCTGAGCCGTGCCGTCGAGGAGGTCGCACGCAGCCACGGCGCGCTGCTCATCAACGGCTCAAGCGCCGAAGACCCGGCCCGTGAACAGGAGTTGGCGCTCGCGCTGTGCGCCCGGCGGGTGGACGGCCTGGTCGTCATCCCGGCCGGCGACGACCACCGCTACCTGGAGCCGGAGATCGCCGCCGGGATCGCCACCGTCTTCGTCGACCGCCCGCCCGGCCGGATCGACGCCGACGTCGTACTCTCCGACAATTTCGGCGGCGCCCAGGACGCGGTCGCCCACCTCATCGCCAACGGCCACCGCCGGATCGGCTTCATCGGCGACCAGCCGCGGATCCACACCGCGCGGGAGCGGCTGCGCGGCTACCGCACCGCGATGGCCGCCGCCGGACTCTCCGTGGCGGATGCCTGGGTCTCCCTCGGCACCACCGAACCCGAGCGCGTACGCGCCGCGGCGGCCGCGATGCTGGACGCACCGGAGCCGGTCACCGCGCTCTTCGCCGGCAACAACCGCGTCACCGTCACCGTGGTCCGGGTGCTCGGCGAACACCCGCGCCCGGTCGCACTGGTGGGCTTCGACGACTTCGAACTGGCCGACCTCGTGCGCCCCGCGATCACCGTCGTCGCCCAGGACGCGGCCCGCCTCGGCCGCACCGCCGCCGGACTGCTGTTCCGCCGTCTCGAAGGCACCGACGAGGCCCCGCGGCGGGTGGAGATCCCCACCCGCCTGATCGCCCGCGGCTCGGGGGAAATCCGGGGGTGAGGTAGCGGGGGGATGGGGGCTGGACTTGGCGGGGCGCCGTCCCCCCACCCCCGAACCCACCCCCGCCCC
>NZ_JAJCXB010000025.1 GCF_020564935.1 Streptomyces pinistramenti | reverse complement strand
CGTCCCGCCACCCAGCGCTCCGCGCCACACCTGCCTCGCAGCGACGCATCGTGCGCCGCGCCCACGCACTGTGCTCTCCGCATCGACGTCTCACACCCCGGCGCCGCCCCGGCAGCTCGCCCTTCACGCGCCGGTGCCCCGTTCCAGGGGCGGAGCGGGGCACCGGGTGCGCGGGGACGACGGCGTCGGTCGGTCGTCGGTGTGCGGTCTACCAGTCGCCCTTCGACGACGAGGAACCGCTGAACCTGCGTACCAGGTAGATCACTCCGGCGATCAGCGCCACCGCTATAAGGATCTTGAACAGCAGGCCGATCAGGAAGCCGACCGCGCTGGCGATCAGGCCGCCGAAGACGACGAGCAGGATCACGGGCACCACGACCCAGGTGACCCACCACGGAAGCCCTGCGAGTATCCCCTTACCAGCCACTGCTCTGCCCTGCTTTCTCTGTCTGTTGCCGTGCCGATTGCCGTGCCGATTGCCCTGTGCGGTTGCCGTGCCGTCGGCTGCGGTCCGCTCCCCTACCACCACGATGCTAGGGTTCCGCGGCTTGTTGTGGGGGCTTCGCATCCCCGGCGCTCCCCTGACCCGTCCCCTACGGGTTCGGGGGTGCGGCCCTCAGCTCTCGGGCGGAGAGAAGACCACCATGACCCTCAGGTCCTCGCTGATGTGATGGAACTTGTGCGGCACCCCGGCCGGTACGTACACCACGCTGCCGCGCGCCACGGACTGCGTCTCCGCGCCAACAGTGATCGCCGCCCGGCCGCTGACCACGAGATACACCTCGTCCTGGGCGTGCGGCTGTTGCGGATCGGCGCTGCCGGCGTCGAGTGCGTACAGCCCGACCGACATGTTGCGTTCCCGGAGGAACTGCAGATACGCGCCGTCGTTCGCGGCCCGCTCCGCTTCCAGCTCGTCCAGTCTGAAAGCCCTCATGCCGTTCGCACCCCTCAATGATTCGGACTCGTCTGCGACGATCTCACCATGAAGAATTTTCTGGTCAAGACGATCGCCAACGCCGCGGCGCTTGCCGTGGCCGTCTGGCTGCTCGAACCGGACATCTCGCTGACGGGTCACAACACCGGCCGCAAGGCACTGACGTTGATTCTCGTCGCGCTGATCTTCGGAGTGGTCAACTTCGTCGTCAAACCCGTGGTGAAACTGCTGTCCTTCCCGCTGTTCATCCTCACGCTCGGGTTGATCACGCTCGTCATCAACGCGCTGATGCTGTTGCTGACCTCATGGCTCGCCGGCACCCTCGATCTCGCCTTCCATGTGGACGGCTTCTGGACCGCGGTACTCGGTGGCGTGATCGTCTCGGTCGTGTCCTGGGCGATGCACGTCCTGCTGCCCGACGAGGACTGACCGGAGCACCGACACCGTGAACGCCGTATTCCGCGTCTGCTTCGTCTGCACCGGCAACATCTGCCGCTCGCCGATGGCCGAGTCCGTCTTCCGCGCGCACGTTGCGGACGCCGGGCTCGGCGGCCTGGTCGAGATCAGCAGCGCGGGCACCGACGGCTGGCACGAAGGGGACGGCGCCGATCCGCGTACCGTCTCCGTCCTCGCGTCGGCCGGCTACCCCATCGCGCACCGGGCACGGCAGTTCACCGCCTCCTGGTTCGCCGGGCTCGACCTGGTCATCGCGCTGGACAGCGGGCACCTGCGCACACTGCGCCGGCTCGCCCCCGGGCCTGACGACGCCGCCAAGGTCCGCCTGCTGCGCTCGTATACGGATCCCGGGAGCCAGGGGCGGGAACTCGACGTACCCGACCCCTACTACGGCGGACACGCCGGCTTCGAGGAATGCCTGGCGATGATCGAGGCGGCGGCCGACGGCCTCCTGGAGGCGGTACGCGCCGCCCTGGCCGCCACGAGCCAGAAGCACGTCCCGCACCATCCACCGCAGAAGAAGGAGGACGCATGACGGGCGACGGCACACGCGTCGTACGGGCCGGGCTTCCGGAGCCGGCGGCCTACGAACCGGCCCTCCCCGGGCCGGTCTTCGCGGCACACTTCCACCTCCCGGGCGACGCCGAAGGACCGTACAGCTACGGCCGGGTGTCCAACCCGACGTGGACCCGCCTGGAGGCGGCCATCGGCGAGCTGGAGTCGCCGGACGAGCCCGCGCACACCGTGGCGTTCGCCTCCGGGATGGCCGCGATCACCGCTGTCCTCTTCTCCCAACTGCGCGCGGGCGACGTGGCGGTGCTCCCCAATGACGGGTACCAGCTGCTGCCCGCCGTCCGCACCCGCCTGGAGAGCTACGGCATCGAGGTCCGCACCGCGCCGACCGCGCACGATGCCCAACTCGGCGTCCTGGACGGCGCCCGGCTGCTGTGGCTGGAAACCCCCTCCAACCCCGGCCTGGACGTCTGCGACATCCGTCGGCTGGCCGCGGCCGCGCACGACCGTGGCGCCCTGGTGGCCGTCGACAACACCCTCGCCACCCCGCTCGGCCAGCGCCCGCTCGACCTGGGCGCCGACTTCTCCGTCGCCAGCGGAACCAAGGCGCTCACCGGCCACGGCGACGTCCTGCTCGGATACGTCTGCACCCGCGACGCGGCCCTGGCCGATTCCGTGCAGCTGTGGCGCAAGACGGTCGGCGCCATTCCTGGGCCGATGGAGAGCTGGCTCGCGCACCGTTCGCTGGCCACCCTCGCGCTGCGGGTCCGGCAGCAGGCGGCGGGCGCGCTGGCGCTCGCCGAAGCGCTGCGCGAACGCGACGACGTCACCGGGCTGCGCCACCCGGGCCTGCCGTCCGACCCGTCACACCCACGTGCCGTGGCCCAGATGCGTCCGGGCCGCTTCGGCTGCGTGGTGTCCTTCACGCTGCCCGACAAGGCCCATGCCGAACGGTTCCTGGCGGCGCTGACCCTGGTCGACGACGCGACCAGCTTCGGGGGCGTACGGTCCACGGCCGAGCGGCGCGCCCGCTGGGGCGGCGACGCCGTTCCGGAGGGCTTCATCCGCTTCTCGGTGGGTGTCGAGGACCCCGACGACCTGGTCGCGGATGTCCGGCAGGCTCTGGACGCGGCGCGGCGAGGGGCCTGAACCGGGGCGGGCGGCGGCCGGGAGGGGCGGCCGCCGGCGTCCCGGCGCGCGGGCGGAACGGAAGCTACCGGTAGGCCCGGCGTTCCGGAAAGCGGTGTCGTGGTGGCGGGTTTCGCCGGGCCGTCGCTGCGGCATCTGTCCCGTATGACGGTACGGCCAGTCGTGAAACGCACCGCCCGCGCGATTCTGCTCGACGGCGCGGACCTCGTTCTGATCAAGCGCACCAAGCCGGGCCGGGCTCCGTACTGGATCACTCCCGGCGGCGGTGTGGAGCCCGGGGACGCGACCGTCATCGACGCCCTCCACCGCGAGCTGGACGAGGAGCTGGGCGCCAAGGTGACGGACGTCGTCCCGGTCTTCGTCGACACCGTCGAGCACCTCAGCGCGGGCGGCGTGGACGGCGTGAAAGTGCAGCACTTCTTCGTCTGCCGGCTGGATGCGATGGATCTCTCCCGGCGGCACGGCCCCGAGGTCGACGAGCCGTGCGGCGAGTACGAGATCGTGCGGGTGCCGTTCACCCGCGTCGGCATCGCCTCCGTCGAGGTCGTGCCGCTCTCGCTGCGGCACTACCTGGACGGCAACATCGAGGGCGTACGGGCGATGCACGCGCCCGACCTGGGCTGAAGGCCCCTCAGCGGTCGGTGGCGCCCAGCCTGCCGCCCTCGGCGAACCAGCCGCGGAAGCCGATGTCGTCCGCAGGGCTGCGCTGCCGCGCCCGTGCCAGCACCCGCTCGACCTCCATCCGGAAGCCGTCGTTCAGCTCCTCGACGACCCCGTCGGGAATGCCGCGGCGCCGGCCGGCCGCCCGGTCCTCGTGCAGTTGGCCGGGCCGCGGGCCGTCGGCGTGCTCGGCGCGCCGGAACGGTGCCCGCCCGGCCGCGTCGGCCGCCGCGCCGAAGAAGTCGCCGCCCTTGCGCCGGTTGTCGTCGGTGCCCCAGGCCCGCGCGCTGCGCGTCTGCGCCGGCACCTTCTGGAGGTGCGGAATGTGCTTGGCGCAGTGGATGTACGCCTCCTCGACCTCGACCGTCACCCACAGCTGGGCGCGCCGCCCGGGGATCGGGTCGGCCGGCAGCCACGGGTACTGCTGCCGTATCTCCGCGTCCAGTGCCACCCGCGCCCGGCCGTTGACGTGCAGGCCGATGCGGTCGCGCAGGAAGTCGACCATCAGGATGCCCAGCTGCGGGTTCTCCGCGAGGTTGCCGACCGAGGCCATCACGCCGTTGCCGCGGTACTCGGGGTAGGCGAGCGTCCGGTCGTCCAGCACCTGGACGAAGCCCGGCGGGCCGGCCCGGAACGAGGAGTCGCACGCGCCGTGCCGGTCGGATGTGGCCAGGAAGAGCATCTCCTGGCGGGCCACGAACTCCCGCATACGGTGGTTGAGATGGTCGAGGACCTGTTCCGAGTAGAACCGGTCGGCGCGCTCGGTGGTGCCGAGACGTTGCTGGACCAAGTGCTCGCCGTCGCTGCCCGGACGCGCGTGCCGCATGTCCTGTCCCTCTCCTGACCAGCCGTTTTCGCCCTGTGCTGCCAATTCCTCAATCACCCGCCGCGACCAGCTCGTCGATGGAGTCGTGCCGTATCCGGTCGGACGGAATGCCGACCCCTACCAGTGCGTCGACGCCGCTGCGGATCAGTCCTGGCGGCCCCGAGAGGTAGGCGTCGACCTCGTCCCACGGGCCGTACTGTCTTACGGCGTCCGGGAGTTCGCCGCTGACGCCGTTCGAGCGGCCGCCGGCCGGCCCGCTGGCGACGACCGGGCGGACCGAGAGCCACGGGTGGGCCTGCTCCAGGTCCAGCATGGTGTCGATGTCGTAGAGGTCGTGATCGCTGCGGGCGCCGTAGAAGACCTCGACGGGGCGCCGGACGCCGTGCGTGGCGACGTCCTCGACCAGGGCCTTGATGGGGGCGATGCCGGTGCCGCCGCCCACGCACAGCAGTCCGTTGCTGGTGCTGTGGTCGACGGTCATCGAACCGGTGGGGCCGCCGAGGCGCAGGATGTCGCCGGGGCGGGCGCGGTGCACCAGCGCGTTGGAGACCCAGCCGGCCGGAACCGCCTTGACGTGGAAGGAGAGCAGCCCGTCGGAACGGGGCGCCGCGGCGAAGGAGTAGTGCCGCCACACCCGGGGCCACCAGGGGGTTTCCAGGCTGGTGTACTGCCCGGCGAGGAACGGGTACGGCTGGTCGGGGCGGACCGTCACCACCGCGATCTCGGCCGTCCGCAGCTCGTGCGAGACCACTTCGGCCTGCCACCAGGCGGGCGCGACCGCTTCGTTCTCGGCAGCCGCGTCGATCATGATCTGCGAGATCGCGGTGTACGCGCGGACCCACGCGGCCTCCGCCTCCGGGCCCCAACTCGACGTCGCATAGCGCGACAGCGCGCCGAGCAGGCATTCGCCGACCGCCGGGTAGTGCTCGGGCTGGGTGCCGTACTTGCGGTGGCCGCGGCCGAGATGCGAGAGGTAGGTGGTGAGCCGCTCGCCGTCGTCGACGTTCTGGGCCGCGGTGAGCAGGGCCTTGAACAGCCGGTCGCGCTGGGTGTCCATCGCGGCGGGGAACAGCGGCCGCAGCTCCGGGTGCTGCACGAAGAGCATCGCGTAGAAGTACGAGGTGACCTTGTCGGCCACCGGCTCGATCTCGGCCATGGTGCGGCGGATGAGGATCGCGTCGGGGGATGCCTTGACGGCAGGGGCCGCGGGGGCAGTTGGGGCGTTTGCGGCCATGCGGGTGGCAGGAGTTGCCGGGGCCGTGGGGGCGGCGGGGGCCGCAGGTGATGCCACGGGCTCAGGGGCCGCAGGGTGCACAGGCGACGCAGGAGCCGGGCGCTGCGCGAAGGCGGAGAACGGTGCGCGGGCCGGAGCGGGGGCCGCTTCGGGGGCGGGCGCCGGCGGGACCTCGCGGGCGGCCGCGGTGCCGACAGGCCGTATCGGGTTCACCGGCCGGCTGGGTATCCGCTCCTGCTGGGGCGCGGGTATCTGCTCCGGAACGCGCCCGGAGTGCGGGGCTTCGTACGCATTGCGGTCTGCCGGGCCGTCGTGGGCGCCCGGTGCGCCGTGGCCGCCGTCGCCGTACGCGTCGCGCGGGACGGCTTCCCGGGTCGCGGGCCGGCCGCCCTCGCGGTCGTCGCCCCCGCCGGCTGCGCCGTCCGATCTCTCCGGCAGTTCTTCGGAGGACTTCTTCGACGGAGTGAACCAACCCCAATCGCCACTGCTGCCGCCGGAGGAGCCGTTATCGGCCGTCGCGGTGGTCGGAGCGTCCATGGTTTGCCTCGCCTCGAACGTCTTTCGTTGTCGTCGCACTTCCACTGGCCGGAACGTGCCTTGAATTCCCCCACCCTGCCCCGGAATTCTTCAACGACTCAAGTCATTCCGGCAATGCCCGGCAACGCGGACAAAACTCACATCCCGATAATGCAACCGGGAACCGCCTCTGCCTCATGCCGCTCCGGTTCCTCACAACGGACACCTCTACAAAGTCCGGATACCGGAAGCCACTTCGCCACCGGACGGGCCTCACTTTGCCCGCGCCTCGCGGGCACACGAGCCCTCGTCCCGCCGAACCGACTCGACCATACCGGCAGTAGTTGAAACCACAAGTCCCTGATGCGGAGGCAGCCCGCGCCCCGTTCGCCCGCTCTTCACGCGGCACATCCGATAGCAGTGACCCTTCCCACAGGGGGCAATTCGGCCCATTCGGCAGGCGAATCCGCTGCGGAATCCGTGAATTACCCATTGGTAACCACCAGTTCGTACGCCTCGCGGAGATCACGCCCCGCGTACGCGGCGGAGGCCAGCCCGCTGACATGGTGATCGGCATTCACCGCCACGGAAACCGGGACCGCGGCGAAGAGCGCGGCATCCGACATGGAGTCGCCGTACGCCACGCAGTCGGCCCTGGTCAGGCCGTACCGGACGCAGAGTTCATCGGCGATCTCGACCTTCGCGGCCGCGGAGAGAATGCCGTCGGGCCGCACCCTCTCCCGGATCGGCACGGCGGGCCAGCGCGAACCGCGCGCCACATCGACGCCCCAGCCCAGCAGCCGTTCGACGAAGAAGCCGGGCGACAGCGAAATCACCGCGCAGCGCTCCCCGCGCGCCCGGATATCGGCCCACACCTCGCGGATGCCGGCCAGCCACGGCGCGCCCTCGAACGCGGCGGCCACCTGCGGCTCCGTCAACTCCGCCGCCCACAGGTCGCAGGCCCGCTGCGCAAACTCCGGCGGCGTCAGCTCACCGGCCGCGAAACCGCGCTCCAGCTCGGCGATCTCCCGGTCGAGACCGAGCTGCCGGGAGATCTCGACGGCGGCGGCCGAGCCGTGCAGCAAGGTCCCGTCCATATCGAACAGATGCAGCTTTCCCATGGGCCGGAGCCTAGGGCGTGCCGCTGAAGCCCGCCGCCGGGTCCGTGAAGTCCGCACCGTCCGCCGGGCCGTCCTCCTCGTCCGTGGCGCCGTGGTCCGTCGGCCGGCCGGTGATCCCTCGTGCTGCCCCCGGCCGTGCGCCGCCCGTTCAGGTCCGCGCCGCCGGAACCGGGGCCTCGGCCGCCGCCCCCGTGGACGTGCCGCTGCCACCGGAGTCCACAACCGTGCCGCGGCCTGCCGCGCGCCGCTCCAGCGCGGAGGCGAGGACGGCCACACCCAGTGCCGACACGGTCATCACCGCGCCGACCCAGTTGGGTGCGGTGTAGCCGAGACCGGCCGAGATGACCAGGCCGCCCAGCCAGGCGGCCACCGCGTTGCCGAAGTTGAAAGCGGCGATGTTGCCCGCGGAGGCGAGGGTGGGAGCCGACGCGGCCTGGTCCATCACCCGCTTCTGCAGCGGCGGTACGGTCGCGAACCCGAAGGCACCGATCAGCGCGATGGAGACGGTGGCCGCCACCTTGTTGTGCGCGGTGAAGGTGAACGCGGCCAGCACCAGCACCAGGCCGGCCAGCGACACGTACAGCATCGGCATCATCGCCCGGTCGGTGAAGCGCCCTGAGATCAGGTTCCCGGCGACCATGCCGACGCCGAAGACGGCCGTCAGCCAGATCACGGACGACGGGGCGAAGCCGGTGACCTCGGTCATCATCGACGCGAGGTAGGTGACGGCGGCGAAGACACCGCCGAAGCCGAGCACCGTCATCAGCATCGCGAGGCCGACCTGCGGGTTACGGAAGACCGCCAGCTCGCTGCCGATACGGGCCGCCGCCTTGGCCCGCTGCGCCGGTATCAGCTTGACGATGCCCAGCAGGCCGATCACGCCGAGCGCGGCGATGCCGAAGAAGGTGGTGCGCCAGCCGAACTGCTGGCTGACCATGGTGCCGGCGGGCACACCCACCACATTGGCGACGGTCAGGCCGCTGAACATCAGCGAGATCGCGGTGGCCCGCTTGCCGGGGGCGACCAGATCGGCCGCGACCAGCGCCCCGATACCGAAGAACGCCCCGTGCGCGAAGGCGGCCACGATCCGGCCTGCCAGCAGCACGCCGAAGGCCGGCGCCAGCGCGGTGAGCACGTTGCCCACCACGAACAGGCCCATCAGCAACGTGAGCATCTGCTTGCGCGTGAACCGCGTGCCGAGGACGGTCATCAGCGGCGCGCCGACGACCACACCCAGGGCGTAGACGGTGGTCGCGTAGCCGGCGAGCGGGATGGAGACACCGAAGTCGGCCGCCATGTCGGGCAGCAGGCCCATGACCGCGAACTCGGTCGTTCCGATCCCGAAGGCACCGATGGCGAGAGCCAGGAGTGCGAGAGGCATGACGGATCCCTTCGGATGGTGCGTCATCGATGGCATGACGAATGGCGTGCGGCATCGATGACGCACCGCCCTTACATGCGCCCACATTAATTGCAGACGCACTTACTTGCAAGCGCCGTATATTTCATATGTGACCTATCCTGGTGCGTACGCCCCCGAGGAGGTCTTCGATGACGCAGCAGACGCACGAGACACCACAGGCAGCACAGGTCCCGCAGGCGACACCCGCCGGCGCACCCAGCTGCCCGCCGGCCTCCTCGCGCGGGCTCGCCCAGGGCTGGTGCGCGCTCTCCGCCCTGCACGGCCGGATCGAGTCGCACATCGAGCGCGCCCTCCAGGCCGGTCACGACCTCAGCGTCCGTGAGTTCTCGGTACTCAACGTCCTCAGCGAGCAGCACGACGGGCCGGGCGGCCACCTGCGGATGCACCAGGTCGCCGACTCCGTCGTCCTCAGCCAGAGCGCCACCACCCGCCTGGTCACCCGGCTCGAAGAGCGCGGCCTCCTCTCGCGCTACCTCTGCGTCGACGACCGCCGCGGCATCTACACCAATGTCACGGCCGACGGACTCGCACTGCTCGCCGAGGCCAGGCCCACCCACGACACCGCCCTGCGTGAGGCGCTCCAGGAGGCGGCGAAGCGACCTGAGCTGGCGCCCCTGGTGAAGGCCGTCGAGACGCTCGCCCCGTCCGCGTAACGGCGTCCCCGCCCTCGCGTCTGCCCGCATGAGTGAGGGCAGAAAGGCCCGCCGGACCGCATCCGGGCCCCCTCCGCTACGGCCCGCCTCCGCCTCATCGCCCCCACCAGCCGCACCGCGTCCCGCGCGCACCGCATAAGGTCCCGCCCATGAGCGATATCGAGATACGCCGCGCCGCCGCGACCGACCTCCACGACATCGTGGCGCTGCTGGCCGACGACCCGCTGGGCGCCACCCGCGAGTCCCCGGACGACCTGACCCCGTACCGCGCCGCCTACGAAGTGCTGGCTGCCGACCCGCACCAGCACCTGGTCGTCGCGGTCCGCGAGGGCCGCGTCGTCGGCACCCTCCAACTCACCGTCGTCCCCGGCCTCTCCCGCCGCGGCGCGACCCGCTCGATCATCGAAGGCGTCCGCATCCACGCCGACGAGCGGGGCAACGGCCTGGGCACCCAGCTCATCGAATGGGCCGTCGCCACCTCCCGCACCCTCGGCTGCCACCTCGTCCAGCTCACCTCGGACGCGACCCGCATCGACGCCCACCGCTTCTACGAACGGCTCGGCTTCGAGGCGTCCCACCTGGGCTTCAAGCTCCAGCTCTGACGCCGCCAGGAGTGCCGCCGCCAGGACGCGCGCGCCGGGCGCGGTACGCCTTCTGCCGACAGGCGCCACCGCAGAAACGCGCAGGCCGGCCGGTGCGCGCCGCCCCGACCGGCTGCCCGCACACCTCACACCCTGCTGCGTTACGCCCTCGGGCCTCTTCCGGCAGTTTCGTCACACCGCGGCCGGCCCGCAGCCCGTCACACATCAGCGCCGTCATCCGGCCCTGAGCACCATCGGCACCCGCCCCGCGCGGCCGCCACCGCTCCATCGACACGCACCCGGCCAGCAGCGCCCGCACGTCATCCCCCGCCACGTCCTTCCGTACGGCGCCCGCCTCTTGGGCCCGTACCAGCAGCACGTCCAGCGCCTCGCCGAAGTCCCGCCCGGACGCCGACCGCGCCCCTGGCCCGCCCTCGGACGCCGTGGCGAGCGCCTCGCACAGCGCCTTGTTGTCCGAGGCCAGCCGGACCACCGAGGCCAGGAAACGGAAGAACACCTCGCCGGGATCCTCGACATCGGCCAAGTCCCTTGCCGCGTCGGCAAAAAGCCCGAGCCGTTCCTCTACCGCGGCCTCGAACAGGGCTTCCTTGGACGGGAAATGACGATGGACGGTCCCGGCTCCGACCCCGGCGCGACGCGCGATCTCCGCCAGTGAAGCCGCCAACCCCCGCTCGGCAAAGGCGGATCGGGCCGCCTGGAGCACCAGCGCACGATTGCGCCTGGCATCCGCACGAGGTGTCGCCACACCCCCGCCCACCGTCCATTCCGTCACCCACGACCTCCCGAAAACGAGGAACACACCCAGCTATCGCACCCGATTTTAAACGGGCCGATCATTCCGTTTCTGATCTGGATCCAAAACACGCCTGGCGGTGGCTGCGGCTGGGGCGTCGGGAGGGAGGGAGCGGGAGCCGCGGCGGGAGCGGGAGCGGCTGCGGAGTGGCGACGGGACGGGACGCCTCGGATGGCGGGAGCGCCTTCGCTGCCGCCGGAACGTCGCGGCCAGGCCAGGCAGCCAACGCGCGCGCCCTCCCCATCTACCCAGCCGCCTCCCGCCTCAACTCCTGGGAATGGTTGGGCAGTTGAGTAGTCGGTAGAACCCCACAGGGAAGTCGGCGAACGGCGAAACGGGGCGGAGCACCGACGGCCGGGGGAAACCGACGGACCGAAAGAACTCACGGACCCGACCGACCCGACCGGCAGGAGAACGGCTATTTCGCGCATGTCAAAGGGGTGGGGCCGTGTTTCACGTGAAACACGGCCCCACCCCTTTGGCCCTGCGGCCGGCGGCCGGCGGCCGGCGTCCGGCGTCCGGCGTCCGGTCAGCGCCGGGTCGACGGCTCTCAGCCGACGATGGTTTCCTCCCACGCCGCGGCGGCCGCGTCCGCCGCGGCGCCCGAGGCTGTCTCCGCGCCCAGCGCCCGCATCGCCTCGGCGAGGGCCGCCAGCGAGTCCAGCACCACACCGCGGTCCGCGGCGCGGCCGTAGTGATTCACCCGGATCATTTCCTGGGCCGGCCCGCCCGCGGCGGCCAGCACCGGAACCGAACCGTCGACGGCGAGTGCCGCGGACACCACATCGCCGGCATCCTGACCGGCCGGCACACGCAGGGTCGTCGCCACGGGAGCCGCGTCCTCGTCCCGGATCACATACGGAGTGAGCCCGCCGAGCGCCCGCGTACCGGCGCGGACCGCCGCGGCCGCCGCACGATGACGGGTGAGGGCCGCGTCCAGCCCTTCCGCCTCGACACGGTCGACCGCCTGCTCCAGAGCCAGCATCTCCAACTGCGCCGGAGCGTGCGGCAGCGCGGTACGGCCACCGTCGATCCAGCGCTGCTTCCAGTCCAGCAGCGAGAGGTACGAGCGCCGCGGCGCCTGCTCATTGGCGGCGATGCGCTCCCAGGCGCGGGCGCTGACCGACACCGCCGAAACACCCGCAGGGCCGGCCAGCGCCTTCTGCCCGCCGATCACACACAGGTCCACTCCCCACTCGTCGGTGAGCAGCGGCTCGGCGCCCACCGACGCGACCGCGTCCAGCATCAGCAGCGCGCCGTGCTCCCGCACCACACGGCCGATCTCGGCGACCGGGTTGGTGTTGCCGGTCGCCGCCTCGGCATGCACCAGGCTGACGAAGTCGATCGCCGGATGCTCCCGCAGCGCATCGGCCACCTGCTGCGGGGCGACGGCCCCGGTGAACGGTGCGGTGAGGGTCACGACCTCCGCGCCGCAGGACCGCAGCCAGCCGCCGAAGGTCTCGCCGTACGGACCGGTGATGATGTTGAGCGCCGTGCTGCCGGGCCGTACCGCCGAGCGGATGCACGCCTCAAGCGGCAGCAGCGCCTCGCCCTGGGTCGCCACCACATCGCAGCGGGTCCGCATCAGCGCGGCGACCTTGTCCTCGATCCGTGCGAAGTGGGCTGCGTCGAGCGGCGGCAGATCGAGCAGGACCGGGGCATCAGCATTCGCAGTCACGGCAGTCACAGTGGCCTTCCAGCGGTAACGAGCCGCGCGGTGGGGCGGCTCCTGATATCTGGCACGACTGTACGTCCGCGCCTGCCGCCCCCGTCCTACGGCCCCGGCTGCCAGCGGCCGTTGAGGCCCGGCGCTCAGACCCGCCAGCCCGCCGGATCCACCCCGCCGGGCACCGGTCCCGCCGGATCGTACGGTCCCCGGGTGAAGACGAACGTGCCGAGGTCGAGATGGCTGACCGTGCCGTCCGCCGCCCGCGCCACGCGCAGCGTCTCCCCGGCGTAGTAGCCGTCGAGGCCGGTCCAGGTGCCGTCGGCCTCGGCGCGGAACCGCGAGGCCCGTCCCGAACCGGCCAACGGCGTCAGATCCAGGGCACGTTCGTCCCGCAGCCGCAGCGCGAACGGCTTCGCGCCCCAGTACCAGGGCCCGGTGAGCGCCAGCAGCGCTTCGTCCGGCGGGCCGGGCAGCGGCTGCCACGGAGCCGGGATCCGCGGTTCGCGGTCGGCCACGATCTCCAACAGGCCGGCCGCGATCCCACCGATCTCAGGGCCCGAGGTGCAGTTGGCGAGGGCGATCCCGGCGAGGTCCTCCTCGGGGTCGAGCCACAGGGACGCGAGGAAACCGGGCATCGAGCCGGTGTGCCCCGCCAGCACGCGGCCGCCGTCCCGCTGTCCCGCGCCGGGCTGCGGGCCGCGCCGCACGAGCTGCAGCCCCAGACCGTAACCGCCTTCCCAGTCCTCGCCCTCGGGCGGCACGGCGGGCATCCGCATCTCGGCGACACCCGCCGCGGACAGCACACGGTCGTCACCACGCAGCAGGAACGCGGCCCACCGGCACAGGTCGTCCCTCGTGGACCACAGCTGTCCCGCAGGACCCATGAGGCCGGTGTCCTGGGCCGGTTCGGGAAGCAGCACGTCGGCCCACGGATGCACCGCCCAGCCCTGCGTGTGCGGCGGCACCGGCAGAAGCGTCGTACGGTCCATGCCCAGCGGCTCCAGCACTTCCCGCCGCAGCACCTCGTCCCACGGCCGACCGTCCCGAAGCCGTTCCACGAGCGCGCCCAGCAGGGCGTAGCCGAGGTTCGAGTAATGGTGCCGACGGCCTGCCGGAAGGCGCTGCGGCCGCTCCCCGAACAGGTCGGAAGGCTCCCGCCGCAGCGTGCCCGCAGTCCGCTCCCACCACGGCCCGCGCGGTTCGGCCGCCAGTCCGGAGCTGTGCGCGAGCAGCTGCACGATCGTGGCGTCCGGCACCGGAGTGCCGTCCAGATGCCTGCCGACCGCATCGTCCAGGCGGAGCCGTCCCTCGTCCCGCAACCGCAGGACCAGCACCGCCACGAAGGTCTTGGTGAGCGACCCGATCCGGTACTGCACCGCACCGTGCGACGCCGCGCCGCCAACGGGCTCCCCGACTTCATGCGACCGCCCGTCCACGGCCGACGACCTGGCCCCCGCCCACACCTGCCGCCCGTCGCGCACGACCGCCCCGGCCATCGCCGGTGCCCGCCCGTCGGCCTGCCCGACCGCCAGCCGCCGCAGCAGCGCCCGCCGCGTCTCGGGCAGCAGCCCGGTGAAGTCGCCCTCGCGTTCCACCACCCGGTACACCTCCCCGACGGACGCACCGGATTCCGCGCTGCCCGGCCCCGGCTGCCGCCCGGGAACGGAATCGGGCACGGGCACAGACTCGGATACGAACTCGGGCCGGGGCTCGGCGGCCCCCGCGGACGGTGCGGTGGTCATGGCACTCCTTGACGGCGTTCAACTCAGCAACGGGCCGCTGCCCGCCGCCGATCACTCTCTCCCGAGGCCCGAAACGACGCCAGTGCCCCCGTCCTGCGACCGCTATGAGGCCCGATACGTCCGGGCAATCACGGGACGATCACACGGAGAGGGGACCGCGGGACGCCCCGCACCCGACCGTCGCGCCGGCGCGAACAGCCCGGTCAGCACGTTCCGGCACCTCCGGAGCCACACCCGGCAGGCCCCGGCCTTCCCCTCTTACGCCCCAACGCCCGGCCACACCAAGGAGGTTCAGCCCTCCACAGCGGAGCAGGCGACACCGCCACCCTCACGCAACGGCATCACCAGCGTGCTGAAACTGCCCCTGATCTGCGGAACGGACCACGACGTGCTGCCCCGCCGAGGCGATCTCCAGGAGCACGTCGGGCCCCACTCCGGCCTCCAACGCGGGCACCAGAACCGCCGGATCGACATCGGCACCCGAAGACTGACCGTTGCTGTGGAATCCCCCACCGCGCGCCCCCACTCCGCGGGCTACCACCCACGCAGCCAAGGTGCCAGGCGCGCCGTACGACGACGGTCCCGCTCCCGCCCTCGCTCAACCAAAAAGAGTGGAGGCATCGACCTGCACGTCTCACGACAACGGCATATGTGCTGCCCTCGTGCCACCGAAACTGAGACTGGGCCACGGATCTTGAGCCCCTACAGCTCCCGCATCACGTCTGTGCCATATCCACGAACCGCGAATAGTGGCCCTGGAACGCCACCGTGATCGTCGCCGTCGGGCCGTTTCGGTGCTTGGCGACGATCAGGTCGGCCTCGCCCGCGCGGGGGGATTCCTTTTCGTACGCGTCCTCGCGGTGCAGCAGGATCACCATGTCGGCGTCCTGCTCGATCGAGCCGGATTCACGCAGGTCGGAGACCATCGGCTTCTTGTCCGTGCGCTGTTCGGGGCCACGGTTCAGCTGCGAGAGCGCGATGACGGGGAGTTCGAGTTCCTTGGCCAGCAGCTTGAGGTTTCGGGACATGTCCGAAACCTCCTGCTGGCGGCTTTCGGCGCGCTTGGAGCCGCCGGACTGCATCAGCTGCAGGTAGTCGATGACGACCAGCTTCAGTTCATTGCGCTGCTTCAGGCGACGGCACTTCGCACGGATCTCCATCATCGAGAGGTTCGGCGAATCGTCGATGTAGAGCGGCGCGGCGGAGACATCCGGCATCCGGCGGGCCAGCCGCGTCCAGTCCTCGTCCGTCATGCTGCCGGAGCGCATGTGGTGCAGCGCCACCCGGGCCTCTGCCGACAGCAGGCGCATCGCGATCTCGTTGCGTCCCATTTCGAGGGAGAAGATCACGCTCGGGAGGTTGCTCTTGATCGAGCAGGCGCGCGCGAAGTCCAGCGCGAGGGTCGACTTACCCATGGCGGGACGGGCCGCGATGACGATCATCTGGCCCGGGTGCAGGCCGTTCGTCAGGGAATCGAGGTCGGTGAACCCGGTGGGCACACCCGTCATCTGGCCCTGGCGGGAGCCGATCGCCTCGATCTCGTCGAGCGCGCCCTCCATGATGTCGCCGAGCGGGAGGTAGTCCTCGCTGGTGCGCTGCTCGGTGACGGCGTAGATCTCCGCCTGGGCGCTGTTGACGATCTCGTCGACGTCGCCGTCCGCCGCGTATCCCATCTGCGTGATGCGGGTGCCGGCCTCGACCAGGCGGCGCAGCACGGCGCGCTCGTGGACGATCTCCGCGTAGTACTCGGCGTTCGCGGCCGTCGGCACGGACTGCACGAGGGTGTGCAGATACGACGCGCCGCCGACCCGGGCGATCTCCCCGCGCTTGGTCAGCTCCGCCGCGATGGTGATCGGGTCGGCCGGCTCGCCCTTGGCGTACAGGTCGAGAATCGCCTGGAAGACGAGTTCATGGGCCGGCCGGTAGAAGTCCTCGCCCTTGAGGACCTCGACGACGTCCGCGATGGCGTCCTTGGAGAGCAGCATGCCGCCGAGCACGGACTGCTCGGCGTCCAGATCCTGCGGGGGCACCCGCTCGAAGCCGCCGCCCCAGGAACCCTGGCCGTCGTCCTCACGGTCCTGGCGGTCGCCTCGGCCACGGCCCTTGCCGTCACCTCGACGGAAGCGGCCGGCCGGCAGCCGGTCGCTCGGACCGGAGTCCGCCCAGGGGTCCTCCACGGGTTCGGCCATGCTCACCCTGGCACCTCCTCCCGTCCGCGACGCGGACCTCACTGTGCCCTTCTTTCTTACGGCACAGCTCTGACAATCGAGACGCCCGACTCCGGTTATGGTGCGTCGAGTTCGGATGACTTCCGGGCCGGAAACAGGTGGCGGGCGCCGGACCACGGTAGGCCCGCACGCACCGTCCGCCAATCTGGTTATCCACAGGCCATGTGGATGACTGGCCTTCAGCTGTGGAGAAGTCCCCCGAACCTGTGCACGGGCCGGGGGAAACATCTGTGGACAAGCACACAATCACGCTGCCACCACCACCCTGACCTGCGACTTTCTCATCCATAGGCTGTGGGGGAGAAAAACTTCGGCAACCTGTTCATGATCGCCACAAACGGCACGGAGAAGGGAACTCCGCACAGCGGAAAGTAAGGACTGCATGACACTTGCATCACTTACCTGTGGAAGATTAGATTGACCGCATGACACAGGCTCCCGCGACGCCACGGCGCACCGACCGCCGCCACGACCGCGAGATCCTCGCTCTCGCCCTGCCGGCCTTCGGCTCCCTCGTCGCGGAACCCCTGTTCGTCATGGCCGACAGCGCCGTCATCGGCCACCTCGGCACCCCCCAGCTGGCCGGCCTCGGCGTCGCCGCCGCGCTGCTGACCACCGCCGTCTCCGTCTTCGTCTTCCTCGCCTACGCCACCACCGCCGCGGTCGCCCGCAGGGTCGGCGCCGGCGACCTCACCGCGGCCGTCCGGCAGGGCATGGACGGCATCTGGCTCGCCCTCCTCATCGGCGCCGCCGTCATCGCCGCCGTGCTGCCCACCGCCCCGTGGCTGGTGGAACTCTTCGGCGCCTCCGGCACCGCCGCCCCGTACGCCGCCACCTACCTGCGCATCAGCGCACTCGGCATCCCCGCGATGCTCGTCGTGCTGGCCGCGACCGGAGTGCTGCGCGGCCTCCAGGACACCAAGACCCCGCTGTACGTCGCCATCGGAGGATTCTCCGCCAACGTCGTCCTCAACGTCGCCCTCGTCTACGGCGCCGGCCTCGGCATCGCCGGCTCCGCCTGGGGCACGGTCATCGCACAGTGCGGCATGGCGGCGGTCTACCTCGGCGTGGTGATCCGGGGCGCACGCCGGCACAGCGCCTCGCTCCGCCCCGACGCGGCCGGAATCCGGGCCTGTGCCCAGGCCGGCGTCCCCCTCCTCGTCCGGACCCTCTCGCTGCGCGCGGTGCTGATGATCGCCACCGCCGTCGCCGCCCGCCTCGGAGACGCCGAGATCGCCGCGCACCAGATCGTGCTCAGCCTCTGGTCCCTGCTCTCCTTCGCGCTCGACGCCATCGCCATCGCAGGTCAGGCGATCATCGGGCGTTACCTCGGCGCCGACGACCGGGACGGCGCCAGGGCCGCCTGCCGCCGCATGGTGCAGTGGGGCATCGCCTCCGGCATCGTGCTCGGCGTTCTGGTGGCCCTGGCCCGGCCGCTGTTCATCCCGCTGTTCACCTCCGACCCCACCGTGCGCGGACCGCTGTTCACCACTCTTCTGGTCGTAGCCCTCACCCAGCCGGTATCCGGCGTCGTCTTCATTCTCGACGGCGTGCTGATGGGCGCCGGCGACGGACCTTACCTGGCGGGGGCGATGCTGGTGACGCTGGCCCTGTTCGCGCCGGTGGCGCTGGCCGTCCCGGCGCTCGGCGGCGGGCTGACGGCCCTGTGGTGGGCCATGGGCCTGATGATGGCCGTGCGCCTGCTGACGCTGTGGCTGCGGGCCCGCTCAGGCCGGTGGATTGTGACCGGGGCCTCGCGTTGAACCACCTCCGGAATTCCGGAGCGTTGTCGATAATGACGGCGTGCGCCCCCTTGCCAGGAAATCCGTGCTGCCCCTGACGCTCCTCGTCATCGGGGCCGGTGTCGTCGTGGGCTACTCCTCGGAGGAGAGCCACACCGTCCTCGCCGGACGTGACGGCTTCGGCAAGTCAGGCGGCCCGGGGGAGGCCCAGGACCAGGACCCCGCCGCGACGGCGCCCGCATCCGACGGCAGCGCCTACACGCCCCGCCGGACCGAGGAGAACGCCCGCATCGGCACGGTCTTCGAGAAGGACGACTCCGGCGCCCACTTCTGCACCGCGAGCGTGGTGCAGAGCCCCGGCCGGAACATGCTGGTCACGGCAGCGCACTGCGCCTTCGACAGCGAGGCGGGCAAGCCCGTCGACGACCTCGTCTTCGCCCCGGACTACCGCGACGGCGACGAACCGACCGGCCTGTGGAAGGTCAAAAAGGTCGTCGTCGACGACCGCTGGGCCAAGTCGAACGACGCGGACCTCGACGTCGCCTTCCTCACCCTGGACGGCAAGGACGGCAAACAGATCCAGGACGTCCTGGGCGGCAACACTCTCGGCATAGACCGCGGCTTCGACAACGAAGTCAAGATCACCGGCTATCCGTCCAGCCGCGGCACCCCGATCTCCTGCCAGAACCGCACCACGAAGTTCAGCAACACACAGATGCGCGTCCACTGCACCGACTTCGCCGGTGGCACGAGCGGCAGTCCCTGGCTCGCCGACTACGACCCCAGGAGCCAGACCGGGACGGTCATCGGCGTGCTGGGCGGCCATCAGGGCGGCGGCGACGAGGACGACATCTCCTACGCCGCCTACTTCGACGACGACATCGCCAATCTCTACCGCCGGGCCCAGGACGAGGACTGAGCCCGCACCGGCCCGGACGCCGGAACGGCGAAGGGCCGCATCCCGTTTCCGGAATGCGGCCCTTCGGCGTGGTGCTGCGGTGCGATTACGCGGCGACGACCTCGACGCCGAGCTTCGCGACGACCTCGGCGTGCAGACGCACGGAGATCTGGTGCGCGCCCAGGCTCTTGATCGGCGAGCCGAGCTCGACACGACGCTTGTCGACGTCCGGACCACCGGCGGCCTTGATCGCCGAGGCGACGTCGGCCGGGGTGACGGAGCCGAACAGGCGGCCGGCGTCGCCGGCACGGACCGCGAGCTTCACCTTGACGCCCTCAAGCTGGCCCTTGACCTCGTTGGCCTGCTCGATCGTGGCGATCTCGCGGATCTTGCGACCGCGACGGATCTGCTCGACGTCCTTCTCGCCACCCTTGGTCCAGCGGATCGCGAAACCACGCGGGACCAGGTAGTTACGGGCGTATCCGTCCTTGACGTCAACGACGTCGCCGGCGGTGCCGAGGCCGGAGACCTCGTGGGTGAGGATGATCTTCATGATTCGGTCACCCTTCCCTTATCGCGCGGTGGACGTGTAGGGCAGCAGCGCCATCTCACGGCTGTTCTTCACAGCCGTGGCGACGTCACGCTGGTGCTGAGTGCAGTTGCCGGTGACCCGGCGGGCACGGATCTTGCCGCGGTCGGAAATGAACTTCCGCAGCAGGTTCGTGTCCTTGTAGTCGACGTAGGAGATCTTCTCCTTGCAGAACACGCAAACCTTCTTCTTAGGCTTGCGAGCAGGCGGCTTCGCCATTGTCTCTCTCCAGTGAGTTCAAGAAGTTTGTGCTGACGCCCTCAGGCCGCCGGCCGGTGCACGCGCCCGTTTCACGTGAAACAGACGCAGTCGGCCGTACGGACCTAGAAGGGCGGCTCGTCCGAGTAGCCGCCGCCGGAGCTACCGCCCCAGCCACCGCCGCCGCCACCCTGCTGCTGGCCGCCGCCGGCCGGACCGCTGGTCGCCCACGGGTCGTCGGCGGGAGCCCCGCCGCCGCCCTGCTGACCGCCGCCGGGGCCGCCGCCCCAGCCGCCGCCACCCTGGCCGCCACCGCCCTGCTGACCGCCGCCGAAGCCGCCGCCACCCTGACCACCGCGACCGCTGGTCTTGGTGATCTTGGCCGTGGCGTTCTTGAGGCTCGCGCCCACTTCCTCGACGTCGAGCTCGTAGACCGTGCGCTTCACGCCCTCGCGGTCCTCGTACGACCGCTGCTTCAGGCGGCCCTGCACGACGACACGGGTGCCCCGTGTGAGGGACTCGGCGACGTTCTCCGCCGCCTGACGCCACACCGAGCAGGTCAGGAACAGGCTCTCGCCGTCCTTCCACTCATTGGTCTGACGGTCGAAGGTGCGGGGAGTGGACGCGACGCGGAACTTCGCGACCGCCGCACCGGACGGGGTGAAGCGCAGCTCGGGGTCGTCGACAAGATTGCCGACGACCGTGATGACGGTCTCGCCTGCCATTAGGGGAACCTCTCGGCGGGTGTGCTGCTGGCTGCTGGTGTTGCTACTGCTCGGACCCGGTTACCGCTGACGCTGACGCGCTCAGTGGGTCTCGGGACGGAGGACCTTGGTCCGGAGGACCGACTCGTTCAGGTTCATCTGACGGTCGAGCTCCTTGACGACCGCAGGCTCGGCCTGCAGGTCGATGACCGAGTAGATGCCCTCGGGCTTCTTGTTGATCTCGTACGAGAGACGACGACGGCCCCAGGTGTCGACCTTCTCGACCTTTCCGTTGCCCTCACGGACGACGGAGAGGAAGTTCTCGATCAGCGGGGAGACAGCGCGCTCCTCGAGATCGGGGTCGAGGATGACCATCACCTCGTAGTGACGCATGTGGAACCCACCTCCTTTGGACTCAGCGGCCACGGTCGTTCCGTGGCAGGAGGGTCGTGATGCGTTCCGCGCCGACTCCGCCGGAGGATCCGGACAGACATGGGCGCAGACCGTACAGAGTACCTGCCTGAGTGCTTCCGGTTGAAATCCGACCGCAGGACCCCTCAATCTGGAACCCATCGGGTGTGAGCGGCGTTACAGTTCGCCGCCCTGTCATGGGAGGTGCCGCATGGCACAGGCAGTAAGGCCCCAACGGAATCTGCTCTCACTGCTCAACAGCGACGGCAAGGCGCATCCAGTCGAGAACACCCTCGCCGCGGTGACGGTGGTGCTCGGCGCCATCGCCGTCTTCACCACGCTGTCGCCCGGCTTGCACCTCGTGAGTTCCTGGGTCGGCCTGGTCGGCATCGGTACGGGCCTCTGGGGCCAGTTCATCTCGTCGACGACGGGCGAACGCTTCCTGCTGATCGTCGGCCTCGGGGCATCCGCCATGGGCTTTTACCTCGGCCTGGCGCACGGCGGCCTCTTCGGCGGCGTTTTCTAGGCATCTCCTGCGGGCCGCGTCCGGTGGCGGACGCGGCCCGCGCCGTCGTCTCCCCATGACGGGACGGGCGTGCGCCCGGCTCCCGTACGCCCGAACGGAGCGCTCCCCAGTAGGCTTCGGCGCGAGAGCCGGAGCCCCGACCATGGGGACACACCTGCCGAGGAGCGCCCCGCATGAGCCTGACCCTGAGGACCATCAGCCGAGAGCAGCATCTGGCATACATCCAGAGCCTGCCCGCGGCGAGCCACATGCAGGTCCCGGCCTGGGCAGACGTCAAGTCCGAGTGGCGCTCGGAGAGCCTGGGATGGTTCGACGCCGCCGGCGAGCTGGTCGGTGCGGGCCTGGTCCTCTACCGCCAGCTCCCCAAGATCAAGCGCTACCTGGCGTACCTCCCCGAGGGACCGGTGATCAACTGGTTCGCGCCGAACCTGGAGGAGTGGCTGCGGCCGATGCTCGCGCATCTCAAGCAGCAGGGTGCGTTCTCCGTGAAGATGGGCCCGCCGGTCATCATCCGCCGCTGGGATGCCACCGCCATCAAGGCCGGCATCCAGAACCCGGACGTCAAGCGCCTGCGGGACGTCGAGGCGACGCACATCGAGCCGCGTGCATTCGAGGTCTCCGACCGGCTGCGCCGCATGGGCTGGCAGCAGGGCGAGGACGGCGGCGCCGGATTCGGTGACGTGCAGCCCCGCTACGTCTTCCAGGTCCCGCTGGCCAACCGTTCCCTGGAGGACGTCCACAAGGGCTTCAACCAGCTCTGGCGCCGCAACATCAAGAAGGCCGAGAAGGCCGGCGTCGAGGTGGTCCAGGGCAGCTACGAGGACCTCGCCGAGTGGCAGCGCCTGTACGAAGTCACCGCGGAGCGCGACCACTTCAGGCCGCGGCCGCTAGGCTATTTCCAGCGGATGTGGACGGCCCTCAACAGCGAGGACCCCAACCGCATGCGGCTCTACTTCGCCCGCCACGAGGGCGAGAACGTGGCCGCCGCCACGATGCTGATCGTCGGGGGCCACGTCTGGTACTCCTACGGCGCCTCGGCCAATCACAAGCGCGAGGTCCGGCCGTCCAACGCGATGCAGTGGCGGATGCTGCGCGACTCCTACGCGCTCGGCGCCACGGTGTACGACCTCCGCGGCATCAGCGACTCGCTGGACGAGAGCGACCACCTTTTCGGCCTGATCCAGTTCAAGGTCGGCACGGGCGGGCAGGCAGCGGAGTACCTCGGCGAGTGGGACTTCCCGCTCAACAAGCTGCTGCACAAGGCTCTCGATATGTACATGTCCCGCCGCTGACCGCACCACCTCACCGTTCGTCCCTCTGTCACAACCCCAGCCACGAGAAAGGTTCCGGGCCCGGCCATGGCGCTCACCCTCTACGTCGACACCGCGCGCTGGCGGGCGCATCACCAGAGCGTTCTCCAGCAGTTCCCCGGGCTGGTCCCGGTCTGCAAAGGCAACGGTTACGGCTTCGGCCATGAGCGCCTCGCCGACGAGGCCACCCGCCTGGGCTCCGACATCCTCGCCGTCGGCACGACCTACGAAGCAGCCCGCATCAAGGACTACTTCAGCGGCGACCTCCTCGTCCTCACCCCGTTCCGGCACGGCGAGGAGCCGGTGCCGCTGCCCGACCGCGCCATCCGCTCGGTCTCCTCGGTCGAAGGCGTGGGCGGCCTGGTCGGTGCCCGGGTCGTCATCGAGGTCATGAGCAGCATGAAGCGGCACGGTGTCACACCGGAGGACCTGCCGAAGCTGGCCACCGCCATCGAGGACGTCCGGCTGGAGGGTTTCGCGATCCACCTGCCGCTGGACCGCACCGACGGTTCGGACGCCGTCGATGAGGTCATCGGCTGGATGGACCGCCTGCGCGCCGCCCGCCTCCCGCTGCACACGATGTTCGTCAGCCACCTCAAGGCCGGTGAACTCGCCCGTCTGCAGCAGCAGTTCCCACAGACCCGCTTCCGCGCCCGGATCGGCACCCGGCTGTGGCTCGGCGACCACGACGCCACCGAGTACCGCGGCTCGGTCCTCGACGTCACCCGCGTCGCGAAGGGCGACCGCTTCGGCTATCGCCAGCAAAAGGCCGCGTCCGACGGCTACTTGGTCGTGGTGGCCGGCGGCACCTCGCACGGTGTCGGCCTGGAGTCGCCCAAGGCGCTGCACGGCGTGATGCCGCGGGCGAAGGGTGTCGCCCGCGCGGGCCTCGCGACCGTCAACCGGAATCTCGCACCGTATGTCTGGGCCGGCAAGCAGCGCTGGTTCGCGGAGCCCCCGCACATGCAGGTGTCGATCCTTTTCGTGCCGGGTGACGCACCCGAGCCGCAGGTCGGCGAGGAACTGGTGGCCCATCTGCGCCACACCACCACTCAGTTCGACCGCATCGTCGACCGCTGACGCCATCGGCCGGCGCCCCCGGACCGGAAGGGGCCCGGTGCCCGCAGAACTCCTCTGCGGGCGCCGGGCCCCTCGTCGTTCCGCAGGTCCGGGAGTCATTCCCGGACGGCGCCCCAGCGGACCGGCGGGCCTTCGAAGTGCGCCGCGTGCCGTGGCACGTGGTACGCCCGCCCGAGCACGAAGACGTCCGGCGCGTGGTCCAGGACCCCGCCCGACGGATCGTCGTCGCCGTCCCTGCGGACCACGTCGCGTTCCGGCATCAGGATGTCCCGGAGGACGACGGCGCAGAGGTAGAGCGTGCCCAGCAGGTGCAGCACGATGGCCAGTTGGTAGCCCTCCAGCGGTAGGCCCTGATGCTTGTCGCCGCTGCCCGTGTAGGCCAGGTACATCCAGATCCCGAGGTAGTACATGACCTCGCAGCCCTGCCAGATCAGGAAATCCCGCCAGCGCGGCCGGGCGAGCACGGCCAGCGGGATGAGCCACAGCACGTACTGCGGCGAGTAGACCTTGTTCGTCAGGATGAAGAGCGCGACGACGAGGAACGCGAGCTGCGCGAAGCGGGGCCGGCGTGGTGCGTAGAGGGTCAGCAGGCCCAGGCCCGCGCAGCCGACGATCATCAGCAGCGTCGCGTAGAGATTGGCTTCCAGCGGGTTGCCGGTGCGCTGCGAGATCAGCAGCCAGACCGACCCGAAGTCGATCGGGCGCTCCTGGCTGAAGGTGTAGAACTTCGCCCATCCCTCGCGCAGATGAAAGCCGGCTCCGTTGTGCGCGATCATCACGGGCAGATTCACCACCAGCCACGCGGCCACGGCCCCCGTCAGGCACCGCCCGTACGCGCGCCAGGCCCCGGACCGCCAGCAGAGCATCAGCAGCGGCCCCAGCAGGAGAACGGGGTACAGCTTCGCCGCGGTGGCCAGCCCGATCAGCACCCCGGCGGCCAGGGAACGGCTGCGCGACCACATCAGCATTCCTGCGGCGGTCAGCGCGACGGCCAGCAGGTCCCAGTTGACGGTGGCGGTGAGCACGAAGGCGGGCGCCAGGGCAACGAGCAATCCGTCCCACGGGCGCCGGCGGTGTGTACGGGCCACACAGACGGCGATCACGACGGCGCAGACCATCAGCATGCCGGCATTGACCAGCCAGTAGATCTGCTCACGCTGCTGGATCCCGCCCCCGTGCGGGGTCATCCAGGAGGCGACCTCCATGAACAGCCCCGTCAGCACCGGGTACTCCAGGTATTGCATTTCGCCGGGCAACCGGTTGAAGTACGGGATGAGTCCGTCGGCGAAGCCGCGCCCCGCGTAGAGGTGGGGGATGTCGGAGTAGCAGGCGTGGGTGTACTGGGTCGTGGCGCCGAAGAACCAGCCGCCGTTGTAGCAGGGCAGCTTCTGCACCATGCCGAGCGCGAACATGCCGAGGGCGACCAACGCGATGACCCGTACCGGCGTCAGACGGCTCATGCCGAGCAAGGCGTGCCGTCCGATCGGACCTCCGATCAGCTCGCTCCCGCCCGCCGCCACCTCGTCTCGTTGCGTAGGTCGTACGGACTCGTCCTGTCGCACGCTCGTCATGGCCCCATCCTGCCGCACGCTCCTGAGCAGAACGCGGCGAAGCCCCCGCCCGGTCGAGCCGGGTCGGGGGCTTCGGGTTTCCGCGGTTTCACGTGAAACAGACGCTGTTCCACGTGAAACCGGGCGGGATCATCAGGGGCGTTCCCCATTGGAGCCGGCGATGAAGCCGCCACCGCTGTCGGTTCCGCCGGGGTCGGGTGTCGGGCTGCCGTCCCCGCCCGGATCGCCGCCGGTCTCACCACCCGGATCGCCGGTCGTCCCCCCGTGGTTCTTGCAGTTGATGTCCCAGTCCGCGCAGGTCTCCGTCGGAGTGGGGGACGGCGAGTGCGACGGCGTCGGCTTATCGGACGGCTTATCGGACGGCTTATCGGACGGCTTATCGGACGGCGTCGGCGTCGGCGTCGGCGTCGGCATGCCCTCCTCGTCCGTGCGCTGTCCGATCGGGTCGGCGGCTGGGAACTGCTGCACGGGCTGGCCCGCTACCGCCTGCATCATGTACTGGGTCCATACCTGGGTCGGCAGGGCACCACCATGGATCGAGTCGAAGCCACCGACGCCGTTCATGGAGAGCTGGCGGGGATTCTTGGGGTCCTCGCGGAACATCGTGACGGCCGTCGAGAGCTGCGGGGTGTAGCCGACGAACCAGGCCGACTTGTTCTCGTCAGTGGTACCGGTCTTGCCGGCCGCCGGCCGGCCCAGCTTCTTCGCCTCCGTCGCCGTACCGTTCTGGATGACGTTCTCCAGAGCCTTGGTGACGTTGTTGGCGATGTTGGGATCCATCGCCGACTCCTTGGACGGCGCGTCCAGCCCATCGACGGACTCGCCCTTGTGTGTCACCTCGGTCACCGAATACGGCTCGACCTTGGTGCCCGACTTCGCGAAGGTCGCATAGGCATTGGCCATGCGGATCGCGCTGGGTGTGGAAGTACCCAGTGCGAAGGACGGGTTGAGGTTTTTGTCGAAGCTGGCCTCGGCGATGCCCGCCGCCTGGGCCATGTCCCGGACGTTCTTCATCCCGACGTCCATACCGAGCTGGACGAACGGGGTGTTGACGGACTGCTCCATCGCCTTCATGAGGCTGATGTAGCCCCAGGGGTGATTGCTCTCGTTCACTTGGTAGAAGGGCGAGCCGTCCTGCTTCAGGACGTAATTTCCGTCCGCGTCCTTCACCTTGAGGTGGTCGTTGCCGTTGTAGCGGCTGTCGGGGGAGATCGCCTGGCCGTCGCTGTGCTTCGTGCCGTACTTCATCGCGGCGGCGAGGACGAACGGCTTCCACGTCGAGCCGACCGGCACACCGAACGTGTCGGCGTTGTTGCTGAAGTGGCCCTTGTCGTAGCCCTCACCGCCGTAGAGCGCGACGATCTTGCCCGTGCCGGGGACCACGGAGGCGCCACCGAACTGGACGTATTTGTCCTTGGACCGCTTCTCCGGATCGATATAGCGCTTGTTGACCTTCTTCACCGAGGCGGCGAGATCCTCGACCTTCTTCTTTTCGAAGGTCGTGTGGATCTGGTAGCCGCCCTTGTCGAAGGCCGCCTCGCTGATGTCGGTGTTCTTGAGCACGTACTTCTTGGCGGTGTCCATCAGGTAGCCGATCTGGCCGCCCTTACTGGCCACCGGCTTCGGTTCCTGCGGCTGGGGAAACTTCTTGTACTTGGCCCGCTCGCTCTTCGACATGCGGCCGACCTCGACTTCACGGTCGAGGATCCAGGACCAACGCGACTGTGCGCGGGCGGTGTTGGCCTGCCGCGTGGAGTGCGGCCCGGTGCCGCCGGCCGGGTCGTAGAGGTCCGCGCCCTTGAGGACGGTGGCCAGCATGGCGCTCTCGTCCGGCTTGAGGTCCTTGGCGTCCTTGCCGTAGTACGCCTGCGCGGCGGCCTGGATGCCGTAGGCGTTCCGGCCGTAGTAGCTGGTGTTGAGGTAGCCCTGGAGGATCTTGGGCTTCGGGACCGTCCCGCCGACCTTGATGGAGATGAAGAGCTCTTTGAACTTGCGGTCGAGCGTCTGCTCCTGCGAGAGCATGGCGTTCTTGACGTACTGCTGGGTGATGGTCGAACCGCCCTGGGTGTCGCCGCCCTGGGCCATCTTGACCACGGCGCGCAAGATCCCCTTCGGGTCCACGCCGGAGTCCTTCTCGAACGACGCGTTCTCGGCGGAGATCGCCGCGTTCTGCATCGACCGCGGGATATCGCTGATGTCCACGATCTGACGGTTCGTCTTGCCGTCACGGGCCATGATGTCGCCGTTGGCCCAGTAGTAGACGTTGTTCTCCTGCCGCGCTGCGGCGCTCTCCAGAGGTACCTGCACCAGTGCGAGCGCTATGCCGGAGACACCGACGATCAGGCCGATGAAGCCGACGCACAGCGCCGTGACCTGCTTCCAGGACGGCACGAACCGCCGCCAGCCAACCTTGTTGGCCCGCGGGTAGTCGATGAGACGCTTCTTCGCCGGGCCGCTCCCGCCACGGCCGCGGCCACGTCCTCCCTCCGGCCCACCACCGGTTCGACGCCCTCGGCCGCCATGGCCGCCGCGTCCCCCGCCAGATCCCCCCGCAGTCTCGGGCGCCCGCCGGCGACCTCCGCGCTGCGCGGCCCGGCGCGCTTCGGCCCGCCCGCCCGCCGGCCGTTCCTGGCCGTGCGCGGCGGAAACGGACGTGGCGTCATCAGCAGTGCTGCGTGACGGCGATGCGCGCCGCCCCGATGACTGCTGTGCGGCACGTCGGGCCGCGGCGCGTCCACCACCCTGCGGCTGTGGTGGTTTGCGACGGTGCTCGCTCATGGAACGGCTACTCCTCGGGCAGGCGCGCTATCTCGTCGCCTGAAGGCGGCAGTTGGCTTCAGGTCCCCCCGATGCACGACCCGTTCCTGACGCGCGGGTCGCGCTGCACCGAGGACGGGGACGCCACGTATAGGCCCTCGGTTCCCGGCAGTCTGCATGCCGCACAGACTACGCAGGGCCAAAACCTGCCCACCGTCGAAATTCACTCCAAATCAGGCAGGTTGGGTAGTAAGAATCGGTGATGTGACGCCGTTCACCGTCTCCTTCCTTGTTCCACCCTGGTGGTCGTTCTATCGTCTGGATGTATCGAGTCGATACATCAGCACGACATAAAGAACGCACGAGGCCAAGGAGGCGGAGGATGAGCAGACGTTCCGGCATCCTCGAATTCGCCGTCCTGGGCCTCCTGCGCGAGTCCCCGATGCACGGCTACGAGCTGCGGAAACGGCTCAACACCTCGCTCGGGGTCTTCCGTGCGTTCAGCTACGGCACCCTCTACCCCTGCCTCAAAGGGCTGGTCGCGACCGGCTGGCTCATCGAGGAGACGGGCGGCGCCCCGGAGGGCGCACCAGCGGCACTGACGGGACGCCGGGCAAAGATCGTCTACCGATTGACCACGGCGGGGAAAGAGCACTTCGAAGAACTGCTCTCCCACTCCGGGCCGGATGCGTGGGAGGACGAGCATTTCGGCGTCCGCTTCGCCTTCTTCGGCCAGACATCGCGGGACGTACGGATGCGCGTGCTGGAAGGCCGCCGCAGCCGGCTGGAGGAACGCCTCGAAAAGATGCGCACCTCACTGGCCCGCACCCGCGAGCGGCTGGACGACTACACCCTCGAACTGCAGCGCCACGGCATGGAATCCGTGGAACGTGAGGTCCGTTGGTTGAACGAGCTCATCGAAAGTGAACGCTCCGGCCGCGATCAGCGCGCGCCGGAGTCCGCAGCACGGGACAAGCAGGATCAGTCAGGAGATACGGGCGGCCTGCCCCGGCACCGGGGTGGTACCCGGCCGGACCCGTCCGATGACACCACCACATGAGGGCCTGCCCAGCAGGGCCTCAGCGAGCACACAGGGAGCAACCGGAATGGGTTCGGTTCGCGTAGCCATCGTCGGCGTGGGCAACTGCGCCGCCTCGCTGGTACAGGGCGTCGAGTACTACAAGGACGCCGACCCGGACACTCGCGTGCCCGGTCTCATGCACGTGCAGTTCGGCGAATACCACGTGCGGGACATCGAGTTCGTGGCCGCCTTCGATGTCGACGCCAAGAAGGTCGGCCTCGACCTCTCGGACGCCATCGGCGCCAGCGAGAACAACACCATCAAGATCTGCGACGTGCCGAACGCCGATGTGCCGGTCCAGCGGGGCCACACCCTCGACGGTCTGGGCAAGTACTACCGCATGACGATCGAGGAGTCCGAGCAGGCTCCGGTCGACATCGTCCAGGTCCTCAAGGACAAGCAGGTCGACGTCCTGGTCTGCTACCTCCCTGTCGGCTCCGAGGACGCCGCGAAGTACTACGCCCAGTGCGCCATCGACGCCAAGGTCGCCTTCGTCAACGCCCTTCCGGTCTTCATCGCCGGCACCAAGGAGTGGGCGGACAAGTTCACCGAGGCCGGTGTGCCGATCGTCGGAGACGACATCAAGTCGCAGGTCGGCGCGACCATCACGCACCGTGTGATGGCGAAGCTCTTCGAGGACCGGGGCGTCGTCCTGGACCGCACGATGCAGCTGAACGTCGGCGGCAACATGGACTTCAAGAACATGCTGGAGCGCGAGCGCCTGGAGTCCAAGAAGATCTCCAAGACGCAGGCCGTCACCTCCCAGATCAAGGACCGCGAGCTGGGCGAGGACAACGTCCACATCGGGCCCTCCGACTTCGTGGCCTGGCTCGACGACCGCAAGTGGGCGTACGTCCGCCTTGAGGGCCGCGCCTTCGGCGATGTACCGCTGAACCTTGAGTACAAGCTCGAGGTCTGGGACTCCCCCAACTCCGCGGGTGTCATCATCGACGCGCTGCGCGCCGCGAAGATCGCCAAGGACCGTGGTATCGGCGGGCCGATCCTCTCCGCGTCCTCCTACTTCATGAAGTCGCCCCCGGTGCAGTACTTCGACGACGAGGCACGCGAAAACGTCGAGAAGTTCATCAAGGCCGAGGTCGAGCGCTGACGCACCCGTCCCCACGTCTCCCCGCGGGCCTCCGGATATGACTCCCGGAGGCCCGCGGGCTGTGTGAGGCTGTGCGCCATGCCTGCCGTGCGCGATCTCCGCGTATTACTCCAGCTGCGCGACTTCCGTTCACTCCTGACCGCACGGCTGCTCTCGCAAGCAGCCGACGGCGTCTTTCAGGTGGCGCTCGCCACCTTCGTCGTCTTCTCTCCGGAGAAGCAGAGCTCGCCCGCCGCCATCGCCTCCGCCATGGCGATCCTGCTGCTGCCGTACTCCCTGCTCGGCCCGTTCACCGGCGTCCTGCTGGACCGCTGGCGCCGACGCCAGGTACTGCTCCGCGGCAATCTGCTGCGCACCGTCCTCGCCACCGCGACCGCCGCCCTGATCCTCATCGGCGTCCCCGACTGGCTGTTCTACGCATCGGCGCTGTCCGTCACCGCCGTGAACCGCTTCGTACTGGCCGGGCTCTCCGCCGCGCTGCCCCGGGTGGTGGCGGGTGAAGAACAGCTGGTGGTGGCCAACTCCCTTTCCCCCACGGCCGGAACGCTCGCCGCGACGGCGGGCGGAGGGCTGGCCTTCGCGGTCCGGCTCACCGGGCCGCAAGCGGATGCGCTCGTCGTACTGCTCAGCGCGGCCCTCTACCTGTGCTCGTCCCTCACCGCCCTGCGCATGGCACCCGACCTGCTCGGGCCGGACCCGTCACAGCTTCAAGGCCGCCTGAAAGAAACCCTGTTGAGCACCGCGCGGGGCCTGCATGACGGCCTGCGGCACCTCGTGCAGCGGCAGGTTCCGGCCCGTGCGCTGATAGCGATGACGATGGTCCGGTTCTGCTACGGCGCTCTGACGGTCATGGTGCTGATGCTGTGCCGCTACGCCTGGTCCGCAACCGAGCCCGAAGGGCTGGCGCTGCTCGGAGTCACCGTCGGCGTCTCGGGAGCGGGCTTCTTCGCCGCGGCGCTCGTCACCCCCTGGGCCATCGCCCGGCTCACGCCGTTCGGATGGATCGCCTGCTGCGCCGCCCTGGGCGCGGTGCTGGTGCCGGCTCTGGGGCTGCCGTTCGCTCCGGGCCCGATGCTGGCCGCCGCCTTCGTCCTCGGCCTCAGCACCCAGGGCACGAAGATCGCTACCGACACAGTGGTCCAATACACGGTCGACGACGCCTACCGCGGCCGGGTGTTCGCCGTCTACGACGTGCTGTACAACATTGCCTTCGTCGGCGCCGCCGCGGTCGCGGCCCTCATGCTGCCGCCGGACGGGAAGTCGGTCGGACTGCTGGTCGTGGTGTCCGGGCTCTACGCAGCCACGCTCGCGGGGATGGCCCGCCTGGGCGTCGTGCAGCGCCGCCCAGGCGTCTGACACAAGGCCGACAACCGCTACGACAGCGTCGCGCGACCGGAAACCTTGCGGGGGCGTCATCCGCACGCCGCACACACCTGCACGGATCAGCATCGGGGGACACTCATGACCACACCGCCGCAAGGCCAGAATCCATACGGACAGCAGCCCTACGATCAGTCACCGTACGGACGGACTCCCTGCCCTCAGCGAGAACGCGCGCGCCGTTTCACGTGAAACAGGGCAGGATCCTGACCCGTTTCACGTGAAACCAGCGAACCGGACCGACGGTGTTTCACGTGAAACACCGCCCCCGTCGTCAGCCCTGGCTCTGCGTGGCCCACCACTCCTTGAGCGCGGCGACGGCCTCCTCGCGCTCCATCGGCCCGTGCTCCAGCCGGATCTCCAGCATCTGCTTGTACGCCTTGCCGACTTCCGGCCCCGGGGCGATGCCGAGAATCTGCATGATCTCGTTGCCGTCCAGGTCCGGCCGGATCGCATCCAGCTCCTCCTGCTCCTGGAGGCGCGCGATGCGGTCCTCCAGGCCGTCGTAGGCCCGGGAAAGCGCGCTGGCCTTGCGCTTGTTGCGCGTGGTGCAGTCCGAGCGGGTCAGCTTGTGCAGCCGCTCCAGCTGCGGACCGGCATCCCGGACGTACCGCCGGACGGCCGAGTCGGTCCATTCGCCCGTGCCGTAGCCGTGGAAGCGCAGATGCAGCTCCACCAGCCGGGAGACGTCCTTGACCATGTCGTTCGAGTACTTCAGCGCGGTCATCCGCTTCTTGGTCATCTTCGCTCCCACCACCTCGTGGTGGTGGAAGGAGACCCGGCCGTCGCTCTCGAACCGGCGCGTCCTCGGCTTGCCGATGTCGTGCAGCAGCGCCGCCAGCCGCAGGACCAGGTCCGGCCCGTCCTCTTCGAGGTCGATCGCCTGCTCCAGGACCGTCAGCGAGTGCTCGTAGACGTCCTTGTGGCGGTGATGCTCGTCACGTTCCAGCCGCAGCGCGGGAAGCTCCGGCACGACCTTGTCGGCGATGCCCGAGTCGACGAGCAGCTTCAGTCCCTTGCGCGGGTGCGGCGCCAGGATGAGCTTGTTCAGCTCGTCCCGTACGCGCTCCGCCGACACGATCTCGATGCGGTCCGACATCGCCGTCATCGCGGCGACGACCTCGGGCGCGACGTCGAAGTCCAGCTGCGCGGCGAAGCGGGCCGCGCGCATCATCCGCAGCGGATCGTCGGAGAACGACTCCTCCGGCGTCCCTGGCGTCCGCAGCACCCGGGCGGCCAGGTCCTCCAGGCCGTCGTGCGGGTCGATGAACTCCTTCTGCGGGAGGAACACGGCCATGGCGTTCACCGTGAAGTCCCGGCGGACCAGATCTTCCTCGATGGAATCGCCGTAGGACACCTCGGGCTTGCGCGAGGTCCGGTCGTACGCCTCGGAACGGTAGGTCGTGACCTCGATGTCGAACGAGCTCTTCTTGCAGCCGACGGTGCCGAAAGCGATGCCGACCTCCCAGACCGCGTCGGCCCACGGCCGGACGATCTTCAGGACGTCCTCGGGCCGCGCGTCGGTGGTGAAGTCAAGATCGTTGCCGAGCCGGCCCAGGAGCGCGTCCCGCACCGAGCCGCCGACCAGGGCAAGCGTGAACCCGGCCTCCTGGAAGCGGCGGGCCAGGTCGTCCGCCACGGGGGACACCCGCAGCAGTTCGCTCACGGCACGTCGCTGTACATGGCTCAGCGCGTTCGTCGACTGCGGAGTCCGCTCGGGCTGCGGGGCGGGGATGTCATTGTTGGCGTTCGGCACAACAGGACAGGGTACGTGCCCGTGCCGTACCAGGCGTCACGTTGCCCACGCCGGCGCATCCCCGCCGGTCTTATCGATCATGTGGCGCACTCCGCGGCACCACGCCACAGCGAGCCTCGTTACCATTCGTGGACGCACATTCCGACGACCACTGACGACGACGAGGGACGGGCGAGCGCGTGGCCGATGCGGCAAGGTTCCAGTGGACTGAACGGCCGCGTGGTCGATGGCTACGACGCACCGTGGCGCTGTTCACCGGAGTGCCCCTTCTCGTGGGGCTGCTGCAGATTCCGCACGCCCCCGCAGCACACGCAATCCCCACCGGGTCGCGCACGGTGGACGTCAGCATCGATTCCCTGTCTCCCTCCGCCCCTGACAAGGGCGATACGGTCACCGTCTCCGGGACGCTCACCAACAAGGGCAGCTCCGCGGTCACTGACGCGCACGTCGCCATGCGCCGCGGCCCCTCGCTCAACGGACGCAGCGCCATCGACACCGCCTCGCACCGCACCGGCTTCTCCCCCGGCGCGGACGGCGAAGAGGCCGAAGGGCACACCGCGAAGGTCGCCGAGCTGGAGCCGGGCATCAGCCGCTCCTTCTCCCTCAGCGTGCCGGTCAAGGATCTCGACCTCGGCGAGGACGGCGTCTACCAGCTCGGCATCTCGCTCTCGGGGAAGACGCGGTCCGCGCCCCTCGAACAGGTCCTCGGCATCGAGCGGACCTTCCTGCCCTGGCAGGAGAAGGACGCCGACAAGAAGACTCAGCTCACCTATATGTGGCCGCTGATCTCCACCACCCACCTCACCGCCGAGACCGACGCCGACGCCGAGCAGACGCCGGTCTTCCGCGATGACGACCTCGCGGCGGAGATCGCCCCCGGCGGGCGTCTGCAGCAGATGGTCGCGCTCGGCAAGAACCTCCCCGTCACCTTCGTCATCGATCCCGACCTGCTCGCCACGGTCGACGCGATGACCAAGACGTACAAGGTGCAGGGCCCGGACGGCCCCGCGGGCAAGAACCAGGCGGTCGCCAAGCAGTGGCTGAACCAGCTTGAGGACGCGGTGAAGACCCACGAGGTCGTCGCGCTGCCGTTCGCCGACCCGGACCTGGCGTCGCTGGCCCACCACGGCAAAAGCGTTCCCAGCTCCCTCGGCCACCTCGGCCCGGCCACCGAGCTGGCCTCCAAGACCGTGGACACCATCCTCGGAGTGAAGCCGCGCACGGACTTCGCCTGGCCCGTCGACGGGGCGATCGACTCCTCGATCGTCGACGTCGCCACTTCCGCGGGTGCGCACAACGTCATCACCCGGAGCGACAGCCTTCGGGAGACCGGCGGGCTGCTGTACACGCCGACGGCCGCGCGGCCCATCGGCGGCGGCAACACCGCGATCGTCGCGGACGAGCAGCTGTCCCGGGCCTTCGAAGGCGACCTGTCGCGGGCCGGCAACGCCACCCGCGCGGTCCAGAACTTCCTCGCCCAGACCCAGATGATCAGCCTCCAGGACCCGGGCCGGCAGCGCAGCATCGTCGTCGCACCGCAGCGTATGCCGTCCGTCGGCCAGGCCCAGGCCATGGCGTCCGCCCTGCGGAATCTGGACTCCAGCCGCTGGAGCCGGCCGCTGAACCTCAGCGGAGCCGCCAAGGCGGAGCCCGATTCCGCGGCCACCCGCCACATTCCGAGCAGTGCTTCCTACCCATCCGCTCTGCGCCGCCAGGAGCTGCCCACCGCGGCGTTCCAGCAGATCCAGGACACCCAGTCCGCGCTGGACGCCTTCCGGGTGATCCTGGACCAGCCGGAGCGCGTGGTGACCCCGTTCGGGAACGCCATAATGCGCGAGATGTCGACGCAATGGCGCGGCAACAGGACCGGCGCCGGCACGTTCCGTACCTCGGTCCGGAGCTATCTCGCCAGTCTGACCAAGAAGGTCCACCTGATCCAGAAGTCGGAGGCCACGCTCTCCGGCCGCAGCGCCACGATTCCGGTGACGGTGCAGAACAACCTGCTCCAGGGCGTCGAGGGCATGACGCTGGAGCTGACGTCCTCGCAGCCCAACCGGCTGGACGCGGGCAAACCGCAGCGGATCAAGGTCGACGGCGGGCACAGCCAGTCGTTCAAGTTCGACACCACGGCGAACGCCAACGGCCCGGTGCGGGTGAAGGCCCAGCTCTACACCGCGGACGGGACGCCGTACGGTAACGCGATGACGTTCGTCGTGAACGTCACCGAGATCACCGCCACGGTCATGCTCGTCATCGCAGGCGGAGTACTGCTGCTCGTCCTGGCCGGCGTGCGGATCTACCTCCAGCGCAAGCGGGCGGCCACCCGTCGGGCCGAGGACGGTCCCGACGGCGAGGACGGCCCCGAATCCGCTGACGGGCCCGATGACGAGGACGGTACGGACGGCCCCGGCGGCAAGGACGACAACAGCGGCGATGCAGGCAGCGATGGGGCCGAGCAGCCGAGTGACCCCACGCCGGACACCGGTTCGGAAAACACGGGCCCGTCCGGCTCAGGTGAGAAAGTGGACCGTTGATATATGGCGGGGCCGGATGGCCGGCGACGGATGAGGTGGGCAGCGATGAACGCGCCGTATGACGGTGACCGCGGCCGGGGCGCCAATGGCGAACCCGCGGGGCCGGTCCCACCGGCGCCGCAAGGACCCGGGGCCCCGGGTCCTTACGCGCAGGACCCCTACGCGCAGGACCCGTACGTCCAGGACGCGTATCGCCACGACCCGCACCGTGCGCACGATCCGGCGGTCCAGGACCCGGTCACCGAAGCGCTCTACGACCGTGCCTCGCACCCCCCGCCCCCGCCAGGACCGGCGCCCGAGCACCAGCTCTACCAGCAGCCGCCCGCGGGGCAGCACACGCCCGACCCGCAATTGTGGGCCGCGCCGCCGGCGCCCGAGCCGCAGGGACCGGGCCGCAATCTTCCGTACGGTGACGCCGCTGGGCCGACGCAGTTCGTAGGCGTCGACGATCTGGTCACCCAGGCCGCCGACGAACGTCCCGAGCCTGACGCCTTCGCGCACCTCTTCCGCGATCAGCAGCAGTCGTACGAGCCACAGCGCCGTCCCGTCGTGCCCGAGCCGGGGCCCGTAGAGGCCGGAGGAGCTCCGGGCCCGGAGTCCGTACCGGAGCAGCCGGCGCAGGAAGCCGGTCCGGTGGCGGCCGCCGGAAAGCCGTCCGGGGGCCGTGCCTCCAGCCTGCTCAAGTCCAGCGCGGTGATGGCGGCCGGCACGATGGTCTCCCGGCTGACCGGCTTCATCCGGTCGGCGCTGATCGTCGCCGCGCTCGGTGGCGCCGTACTCGGCGACTCCTGGCAGGTGGCCTACCAGCTCCCGACGATGATCTTCATTCTGACCATCGGCGGCGGACTGAACTCGGTGTTCGTCCCGCAGCTGGTGCGCGCGATGAAGGAGGACGACGACGGCGGCGAGGCATACGCCAACAGGCTGCTCACGCTGGTGATCGTGGTCCTCGGCATCCTCACGGTCGTGGCCGTCTTCGCGGCGCCACTCCTCGTGAAACTGGTGTCGTTCGACATCTCCCGCGACCCAGCGGCCAACGAAGTCGCCGTCGCCTTCACCCGCTACTGCATTCCCACGATCTTCTTCATGGGTCTGCACGTCGTGATGGGACAGATCCTCAACGCCCGCGGCCGGTTCGGCGCGATGATGTGGACCCCGGTCCTGAACAACATCGTCATGATCGCCACCTTCGGGCTGTTCATCTGGGTGTACGGCACCGCCGAGACCTCCGACATCGGCGTCACCACCATCCCCACGGACGGCATCCGGCTGCTGGGCATCGGCACGCTGCTCGGTCTCGTCGTCCAGGCGCTGGCGATGATCCCGTACCTGCGGGACGCCGACTTCAGGTTCCGGCTGCGCTTCGACTGGCGCGGCCACGGGCTGGGCAAGGCCGCCAAGCTCGCGAAGTGGACGGTGCTGTTCGTCCTCGCCAACCAGGCCGGCGTACTCGTCGTGACCCAGCTCTCCACCTGGGCCGGCAACACCGCCGACCGGCAGGGCCACCCCGGCACCGGCTTCATCTCCTACGCCAGCGCCCAGCTGATCTGGAACATGCCGCAGGCCATCATCACCGTCTCCGTGATGGCGGCGCTGCTGCCCCGCCTGTCCCGCTCGGCCCATGACGGAGACACCGGAGCCGTCCGGGACGACATCTCCCAGGGCCTTCGCACCTCCGCCGTCGCCATCGTCCCGATCTCCTTCGGCTTCCTCGCCCTCGGCATCCCGCTGTGCACCCTGGTCTACGGCTCGTCCGGCGCCGGGGTACCGATGGGCTACATGCTGATGGCCTTCGGCGTGGGCCTGATCCCGTTCTCGGTGCAGTACGTCGTACTGCGCGCCTTCTACGCGTACGAGGACACCCGGACGCCGTTCTACAACACGGTGATCGTCGCCGCCGTCAACGCGGTCGCCTCGGCAGCCTGCTTCCTGATCCTCCCCGCGCGCTGGGCAGTGATCGGCATGGCGGCCTCCTACGGCCTCGCCTACATGATCGGCGTCGGCGTGGCCTGGCGCCGTCTGGGCAAGCGGATGGGCGGCGACCTGGACAGCGCCCGCATCGTGCGGACGTACGCACGGCTGGCGGGTGCGAGCATTCCGGCCACCCTCGTCGCCGGTGCGGCGGTGTACGGCATCATGCAAGGACTCGGCAGCAACGTTCTCGGCTCGCTGGCCGCGCTGATCGTCGGCTGCGTCGCTCTTCTGGGGGTCTTCTACGTGGCCGCACGGAAAATGCGGATCGAAGAGCTCACCGCACTGGTCGGCATGGTCCGCGCCAAGCTGGGGCGCTGAGGACGCACAACCATCGACCGCCACCGCGTGTCGTGCATAGTGGCGGACTGTGGGCACAATTGTCTTGGCTCATTGAGCCTGCAACGGATGGGGAGGCAGGAACGACGGTGGCGGAACGGAGCACGGCTGCCGTCGACGTGGCCGACACAAGCGGTGAGGAACCGCTGACCGCCAAGGCGGGTAAGGCCACGGACGACGGTGCGAAGGCCGACAAGGTGTCCGACGCGGAGAAGGATGCCGCGGGCACCGATGACGCAACGGCAGCAGCGGCCGAAACAGAGCCGCCCGAGCTGCACAGCGGCCACAAGCTCGCCAGACGCTACCGCCTTGAGGAGTGCGTCACCCGTCTGGAGGGGTTCAGCAGCTGGCGCGCGGTCGACGAAAAGCTGCGCCGGGCCGTGGGCGTGCACATCCTGCCCGCCGACCACCCGCGGGCCCGCCCCGTACTCTCCGCAGCCCGCTCCGCCGCGCTCCTCGGAGATCCCCGCTTCGTGCAGGTCCTCGACGCGGTCGAGGAAAACGACCTCGTCTACGTGGTCCACGAGTGGCTGCCGGACGCGACCGAACTGTCCGCCGTACTCGCCGCCGGGCCACTGGAACCGCATGACGCCTACCAGCTCGTCAGCCAGGTCTCCCAAGCCATGGCCGCCGCGCACCGCGAGGGCCTGGCCCACCTGCGGATCAATCCCGGCTCGGTGCTGCGCACGGAGTCCGGGCAGTACCGCATCCGCGGCCTCGCCATCATGGCCGCGCTGCGCGGCATCACGTGCGACGAGCCGCAGCGCACCGACACCGAAGCCATCGGCGCGCTGCTCTACGCCGCGCTGACCCAGCGCTGGCCCTACGAGAACGACGCGTACGGCCTGTCCGGGCTGCCGAAGGGTGTCGGGCTGATCGCCCCCGACCAGGTACGGGCCGGCGTCCACCGCGGGCTGTCCGAGCTCGCCATGCGCGCAGTGGTCAATGACGGTGCCACCGCATCGCGCCAGGAACAGCCGTGCACCACCCCGGACGAGCTGGCCAAGGCGGTCGCCGCCCTGCCGCGCATCCGGCCCCCGGAGACCTCCTTCACCACCCCGCCGCCGTATCAGCGGACCCAGTACCAGCAGGGCAGCTACGGCCAGCCCGCGGCGCGCAACGGCCAGCCGAACCGGGCCACGCAGCCCGTCCCCAGCCCCCCGCCGCCGCTGCAGAGCCGTACCGGCAAGGTACTGAAGTGGGGTGTCTCCGCCCTGCTGATCGCCGCTCTGGGGCTCGGCAGCTGGCAGCTGGCGGATACCCTGCTGAAGGGCGAAAAGCAGGAGCCGCAGCCCCACTCCCAGCCGTCCCAGAAGAGCAAGGACAAGCTGACGGGCAAGCCCCTGAGCATCGTCACCGCGAAGGATTTCGACCCCTTCGGAGACCAAAGCGAGAACCCCGACGAGACCGGCAAGGCGTACGACTCCGACCCGAACTCGTACTGGCCCACGTCGTCGTACCGGAACTGGCCCAACTTCGGGCGCCTCAAGCCCGGCGTCGGGCTCATCCTCGACCTGGGCAAGAAGCAGCGCATCGGCAGCACCGACGTCACCTTCATCGGCGACACCTCCGTCCAGCTGCTGGCGGCGTCCAAGGACGCCACCGAGATGCCGACCAGCTTCGACGCCTTCACCAAGGTCGCGGAGGGCTCCGGCAGCAAGGTGAACCTCAAGCCTTCGAAGCCTCTGGAGACGCGGTACGTCCTGGTCTGGCTGACAAAGATCCCGCAGGACACCGGTGGCGACTACCGCGGAAAGGTCACGGACATCAAGGTCATCGGCTGACGTCCTTACCTGGCGCGCTGCGATCCGCCTCGGCCGACACAGGCACCATTTCGCGCCAGGTATCGCGTCAATACCACTCCGCCCCCGGATACGCGTCGACTTGCGGCAGAGAGCCGCCGACCGCTCTCATTTACATTCCCTGTGCCGCAGGATTCAATGGACCGAGATCACGCAGCTACGGCCGGGGGGCCAGTGTCCACCGAGAGCGATGAGGCTTCGCCACCAACCGACGCCGACCTCCTTGCCCTGCACGTGAAAGGCGACCCCGATGCCTTCGGGGAGATCGTCCGACGGCACCGCGACCGTCTCTGGGCAGTGGCGATCCGGACCCTGAGCGATCGTGAAGAAGCGGCCGACGCCGTCCAGGACGCCCTGGTCTCCGCGTACCGCGCGGCCCACACCTTCCGCGGCCAGTCCGCCGTGACGACCTGGCTGCACCGGATCACCGTGAATGCCTGCCTGGACCGCGCCCGCAAGGCCGCGTCCCGACGCACTTCTCCCATCGCCGAGACCGAGCACCTGGACCAGCTCCTGGAGCCGGAGGAATCGGCCGCTCTTCCGGTGGAGCGGCAGGATCTGCACCGCGAACTGCTCGGTGCTCTGCGCACGCTCCCCGAGGAGCAGCGGGCCGCTCTCGTCCTCGTCGACATGCAGGGATATCCCGTTGCCGAGGCGGCGGAAATCCTTGAGGTACCCACCGGCACGGTGAAAAGCCGCTGCGCACGAGGCCGCGCCCGGCTCCTCCCCTTGGTCCGTCATCTCCGCACCGATGACGGCGACGGGAGAACGAAGGACACGGCAAGGAACCAGGTGCCGAGGACATCCGTCCCACCGACACCAGGACCCGAAGACACAGGTGCCGTGAAGGGCGGAGGTGGGCGAACATGACGTCGACAACCGGCACGGATGAGCACCCGGAGGTCGCAGAGATCTCCGACCTCACGGACGGACTTCTTTCTCCGTCCCGCACCGCCGAGCTGCGCGAACATCTCGCCACATGCGCACTGTGTGAAGACGTCCACGCCTCGCTGGAGGAGATCCGGGGACTGCTCGGGGAGCTTCCCGGCCCCGTGCGGATGCCGGCGGACATCGCCGGCCGCATCGATGCGGCATTGGCGGCCGAGGCGCTGCTCGACGCCACCTCGCCCGCCGTGAAACCCAATGTTTCACGTGAAACGGCAGAGGGCTCGGACACTGTTTCACGTGAAACAGCCACCGGGACTTCCCTTGCCGGTGGCCCGAGCCGACCCGCAGGACACCCGCGAGGCTCCTCCGGCCCCGGGCGGCGCACGGCCGGTGGCCGCTCGCCCCGGGCTCGCCGTTGGCCCAGGATCCTGCTGGGCACTGCCGCGGCCGCGGCAGTGTTCGGCGTCGGCGGGCTCCTGATCCAGAACGCCACGGACAATGCCGGCCACGACGGCGGCCGGGACCGGCCCACGACGGCGGCCGAGGGCAGCACGGGCGGCCATCCCGGCCTGACGTCCGCGACTCTCGGGACGCAGGTCCGTGATCTGCTCGCGTCCAAGGGATCGCAGAAATCTCCCGAGGTCGGAACGCGCAGCGAGCCCGAGACCCCGATGCGCGGCAGCGCCAGTACTGTTCCTTCCTGCGTCAGCCGGGGCATCGGCCGTCCCGAGGCTCCGATCGCCTCTCGCCAGAGCCGGTACCAAGGCAAGGACGCCTACCTCGTCGTTCTTCCTGACCCTTCGGACCCCAAGCGCGTCACGGCGTACGTCGTCGACTCGTCCTGCGTCTCCGCCGCACCGCCGTCTCCCGGCAAGGTCCTGCTGATCCACTCGTACCCGCGAGACTGAACGGCGGCATGTGCGCTGCGGCACGGCGGGAATGCTCGACCCGTAGGATCCGTTGGGTGGGGTGAGAGTTCCCAGAGCCCCAGCAAGCAGTCGGCAGAGACAAGGAAGACACCCGTGAGCGACGTCCGCAACGTGATCATCATCGGCTCCGGGCCCGCGGGTTACACCGCTGCGCTCTACACGGCCCGCGCGTCCCTGAAGCCGCTGATCTTCGAAGGTGCCGTCACCGCCGGCGGTGCGCTGATGAACACCACCGACGTGGAGAACTTCCCCGGCTTCCGCGAAGGCATCATGGGCCCGGACCTGATGGACAACATGCGGGCACAGGCCGAGCGCTTTGGCGCCGAGCTGGTGCCCGACGACATCGTCTCGGTCGACCTCTCCGGGGAGATCAAGACCGTCACCGACACCGCAGGCACGGTGCACCGCGCGAAGACCGTCATCGTGACCACTGGCTCGCAGCACCGCAAGCTCGGCCTGCCCCGTGAGGACGAGCTGTCCGGTCGTGGTGTCTCCTGGTGCGCCACCTGTGACGGGTTCTTCTTCAAGGACCAGGACATCGCCGTGATCGGCGGTGGCGACACCGCGATGGAGGAGGCCACCTTCCTCTCGCGCTTCGCCAAGTCGGTCACGATCGTGCACCGTCGCGACACCCTCCGGGCAAGCAAGGCCATGCAGGAGCGTGCCTTCGCCGACCCGAAGATCAAGTTCGTGTGGGACAGCGAGGTGGCCGAGATCCACGGCGACAACAAGCTGTCCGGGCTGACGCTGCGCAACCTCAAGACCGACGAGACGTCCGAGCTGCCGGTGACCGGCCTGTTCATCGCGATCGGCCACGACCCGCGCACGGAGCTGTTCAAGGACCAGCTGAAGCTGGACGACGACGGCTACCTCAAGGTGGACGCGCCCAGCACCCGCACGAACCTCGAAGGCGTCTTCGGCGCCGGAGACGTCGTCGACCACACCTACCGTCAGGCCATCACCGCGGCCGGCACCGGCTGCTCCGCGGCGCTCGACGCCGAGCGCTTCCTCGCGGCGCTGGCGGACGGCCAGGCAGCCGAGCCCGAGAAGACCCCGGCCGTCTGATCCTTCAACTCCCCAGCTTTTTCACCACCCACCCAGTAAGGAGATTGCCATGGCCGGCGCCACGGTAACCGTGACGGACGACAACTTCGAAGAGGTCGTCCTCAAGAGCGACAAGCCCGTCCTCGTGGACTTCTGGGCCACCTGGTGCGGCCCGTGCCGCCAGGTCGCTCCGTCCTTGGAGGCCATTGCCGCCGAGCACGACGAGATCGTCATCGCCAAGCTGAACACCGACGAGAACCCGGGAACCACCGCCAAGTACGGCGTCATGTCGATCCCGACCATGAACGTCTACCAGGGCGGCGAGGTCGTGAAGACCATCGTCGGCGCCAAGCCGAAGGCCGCCATCGAGCGCGACCTGTCGGATTACCTCGCCTGAGGCACGCCGTAACGTTTCACGGGAAACGGGCCCGCCCCTCCAAGGGGTGGGCCCGTTCTCTGTTTCCGTTCGTTTCACAAAGGCCGCAGGGCGGGTTCCTTCTGGACGGCGCCCAGCAGGCGATCGAGAGCCAACTCCACGTCTTCCTTCCACGAGATGGTGGATCGCAGTTCCAGCCGCAGCCGCGGAAACCGCGGGTGCGGCCGGACGGTCTTGAAGCCCACCGCAAGGAGATGGTCAGCCGGCAATACACACGCCGGCTCGGACCACTGGGCGTCCCCGAACGCCTCGATGGCCTTGAAGCCACGCTGGATGAGGTCCTTGGCGACCGTCTGGACCATCACCCGCCCCAGTCCTTGCCCCTGGAATCCGGGCAGCAGCCGCGCGGTCAGCAGCTGGACAGCATCAGCGGACACCGGGCTGGTGGGGAATGCTGTGGAACGCGGCACGTAGGCAGGAGGGGCGTACAGCACGAACCCGGCAGGTACGTCGTCGACATAGACCACCCGCCCACAGGATCCCCACTCCAGCAGCACTGCCGAGATCCAGGCTTCCTTCTCCAGGTCGGGCCGGCCCGCCTTTACCGCGGCCTCGCCGCTGACGGGATCCAGCTCCCAGAACACACAGGAGCGGCAGCGCTTGGGGACGTCCGGAAGGTTGTCCAATGTGAGCGGTACGAGCCGACGGCCCATGAAGCCAGGTCCTCACTTCCCTCGCCTGCCGCACTGCAGAGTGCTGTCAGCGCCGCCCGCTCACCGAGCAGGCCGCCGACGAACCCTCCGGCGGCTGCCAGGCGAATCCCACGGCCGGCAGTCCGGTGCGGCTCACCGATCGCATGGCTCTCTCCTCGATGTGAGGCGTCTCCATCTGGATGTGCCATACCGGTCGCATCGTATCCACCCTTTATGGGCGCGGGTACTGCGAGAACGCAAAGGGCGGGCCGTGTCCCGGTGTGAATTCCGGAACACGGCCCGCCCTCCGAGCCTGCGGCGGTCAGCTCAGTCTTCGTCGTCGCTTTCCTCGGACAGTGACGTTCCCAGAACGGGCCCCTCGTCGGGAGCCAACGTGCCAAGAATCCGCTCCAGATCCTCTATCGAGGCGAACTCGACGACGATCTTTCCCTTCTTCTGCCCGAGGTCGACCTTCACGCGTGTCTCGAAGCGATCGGACAGCCGGGAAGCAAGGCCGGTGAGCGCGGGGGAGACCCGGGTGCCCGCGCGGGGGCCCTTGGCCTTGTTCGCGCCGGCCGGCTGCGAACCCATCAGCGTGACGATCTCCTCGACCGCCCGGACGGAGAGGCCCTCCGCCACGATGCGGCGGGCAAGAAGGTCCTGCTCCTCCGAATCGTCGACCGACAGGAGCGCACGGGCATGGCCCGCGGAGAGCACGCCTGCCGCGACCCGGCGTTGCACGGTCGGCGACAGCTTCAGAAGGCGCAGCGTGTTGGAGACCTGCGGTCGCGAACGCCCGATACGGTCCGCCAGTTCGTCATGCGTGCACTTGAAGTCCTTGAGCAACTGGTCGTAGGCGGCCGCCTCTTCCAGCGGGTTGAGCTGAGCCCGGTGCAGGTTCTCCAGCAGTGCGTCGAGCAGCAGCTTCTCGTCGTCCGTGGCCCGCACGATGGCCGGGATCTTCTTCAGGCCGGCCTCACGGCACGCACGCCAGCGGCGCTCGCCCATGATGAGCTCGTACCGCTCCGGTGCGGCCTGACGCACCACCACCGGCTGTAGCAGCCCCACCTCCTGGATGGAGGTGACCAGCTCGGCGAGCGCGTCCTCGTCGAAGACCTCGCGCGGCTGCCGGGGGTTCGGTGTGATCGAATCCAGCGGTAGTTCGGCGAAATGCGCGCCGGCGACTTCCCGTTCGGCAGCCGGCTCCACTTCCGCGGCGGGTGCCGCTGTTTCACGGGAAACAGCGGCGGCCGGAAGTGAGGCGACCTTTGCCGCTGCCACGCCCCGCTCGGGAGTCAGGACCGGTACGGCCGACGGCGATGTCGTCCCCCGCCCCACCGTGGGCCCTCCTTGCTCGGTGCTCTGCGGTGCCGCGGGGATCAGCGCACCGAGCCCACGGCCGAGCCCTCTACGTCGTTCGCTCATTGCGTCCCCTCCGGCGTGCTGTGCTGCGCTTCATAGTTCACACTCAGCCCCTGGCCCGCGGTCCGTCCCGCGCCGCGCAGGGCAATCTCTCTGGCCGCTTCAAGGTACGAGAGCGAGCCGCTGGATCCCGGGTCGTAGGTGAGCACCGTCTGCCCGTAGCTGGGCGCCTCTGAGATGCGCACCGAGCGGGGGATGCTCGTACGGAGCACCTCGTTGCCGAAGTGGCTGCGCACCTCGTCGGCGACCTGGGAAGCCAGACGCGTGCGGCCGTCGTACATGGTGAGCAGGATCGTCGAGACGTGGAGCTTGGGGTTGAGGTGGCCCCGCACCAGTTCGACGTTGCGCAGGAGTTGGCCCAGGCCCTCCAGCGCGTAGTACTCGCACTGAATCGGGATCAGCACCTCTGCGCCGGCGACCATAGCGTTCACAGTCAGCAGGCCGAGTGAGGGCGGACAGTCGATCAGGATGTAATCCAGCGGCTGTTCATACGCCTGAATCGCCCGGTCCAGGCGGCTTTCACGTGCGACCAGCGAGACCAGCTCGATCTCGGCGCCGGCCAGGTCGATGGTGGCGGGCGCACAGAAAAGGCCCTCGACGTCGGGCACCGGCTGCACCACGTCGGAGAGCGGCTTACTCTCCACCAGCACGTCATAGATGGACGGCACTTCGGCGTGGTGGTCGATTCCCAGCGCGGTGGAGGCATTGCCCTGGGGGTCGAGATCGATGACGAGGACACGGGCTCCGTGCAGCGCCAAGGAAGCGGCCAGGTTCACCGTGGTCGTGGTCTTGCCAACCCCGCCCTTCTGGTTGGCGACCACCATGACTCGTGTCTGCTCAGGCCGCGGCAGCGCCTCGCCTGCGCGGCCAAGTGCCTCCACCGCCAACTGAGCTGCACGACCGATCGGGGTGTCGTCCATCGGGGGCGGCGTTTCACGTGAAACGTCCTCCCCGAGCGACTCGCTTCGGGGACCGGGGACCGGATCGGTCATCGGTCCCGCGATGTTGGCGTCGGACCGCACGGATTCACTCTCCTCGACATCAGGCTCGCAATGTTCAGAGCCTGCCATGCTTTCGGTGCCACGAACCAGTGAGGTCCGTTCTCCTGTGGATGAATCCACCTCTGTGGATACTTCGGTGGCCCGTGTGGGTTTGTGGTGTCGTGGCGCGGCAGCCGCTCGACCACGCCCGATGATCCCTTGCAACAGAGAACGACGTTTCACGTGAAACACGATGCCAGCGTCGCGCCCGATTAAGCCGCGACACTCCGCCTTGTGCCCATTTGGTCGCCTTTGCGGCAAGCACCTGCACCCGCTCGCTGCTGGAGGCCCGCCCTCGTGCCCATCCCGAGCTGCGCGCCTCCCGCGTCAGCGGCGCCGCGCTCGCGACACCCGACTTGCCCGTGCCGCCTTCGCCCGCTTGGCAGCGAACCGCACACCGCCAGGACTCTCGCCCACCTCGACACGCACCACGGTCGAGAGCGGATCCACGATCCCCTCGCCGACGTGCACCACCGAAGTCTCCACCACGCCGAGCTTGCTCAGAGCGGCCCGCGCCCCCTTCAGCTCCTCCTCGGCGGCATCGCCCTTGAGCGCCAGCATCTGACCGTAGGGACGCAGGAGCGGCACGCCCCAGCCGGCAAGACGATCGAGCGGGGCAACCGCCCGTGCGGTCACCACATGGACCTGCGGCATCTTCCCCATCACTTCCTCAGCGCGCCCCCGTACAACGGTGACGTGATCGAGGCCGAGCAGTTCGACGACCTCCTGCAGGAAGTTCGTACGCCGCAGCAGCGGCTCCAGCAGCGTGATCTTCAGGTCCGGGCGCACCAAGGCCAGCGGGATACCGGGGAGACCGGCGCCGGAGCCCACGTCGCAGACCGAGACGCCCTCGGGAACCACCTCGGAGAGCACCGCGCAATTGAGCAGGTGCCGCTCCCACAGCCGTGGCACCTCACGTGGGCCGATCAGCCCCCGCGTCACACCGGCGTCGGCGAGCAGCTCGCCGTACCGCACGGCCTCCGCAAAGCGCTCACCGAATACCTCCTGCGCCTCTTTCGGCGCGGGAGGGAGCTCTGCTGCTGCCTCCGTCACGGGAACCGCCCTTCCTCTGGACTGCTGATGCTGCCGGGAACCGGGGATGTGTCCCCCGGGATAACACAGAAGGCTGACAAGTTTTGGCCCCGCCTGCGTGCAGACGGGGCCAAAGACATCTGGATGTGTGGAGCCGGGTCAGGCCGGGAGGACAACCACTCGGCGCTCCGGCTCCTCGCCCTCCGACTCGCTGCGCAAGCCCGCCGCCGCCACGGCGTCGTGGACGACCTTGCGCTCGAACGGCGTCATCGGGTCCAGCTTCACCGGCTGTCCCGTGCTCTTGGCCTCTTCCGCCGCCTTCGCGCCCAGCTCGGCCAGTTCCTCGCGCTTCCGCGCGCGGAAACCGGCGACGTCGAGCATCAGACGGCTGCGGTCGCCGGTCTCGCGGTGCACCGCGAGACGGGTCAGCTCCTGCAGCGCCTCCAGCACCTCACCGTCGCGGCCCACCAGCTTCTGCAGGTCGCGGCTGGTCGAGTCGCTGATGATCGACACTGCGGCACGGTCGGCCTCGACGTCCATGTCGATGTCGCCATCGAGGTCCGCGATGTCCAGCAGGCCCTCAAGGTAGTCGGCGGCGATCTCCCCTTCCTGCTCCAGACGGGTCAGGGTGTCGGCGCCCTTGGCGGCAGGGGTCGTGTCCGTCACGAAAGGACTCCTTCTTACTTCTTGGACGGGTGCTTGGGGCGCTGCTGGCCCTTGCGCTGTCCGGACTTGGTGGTGCGGGATCCGGAGGAGCCGCCCTTCTCCGCAGAGCCGCCCTTCCCCTTGCCGCTCTGGGTGGTCTTGCTGTCCTGCGGAGCCTTCTTCTCCAGCGACTGCTTCTTCGAAGCGTCCTGGTCGGCCGCGGACTGCGTGCCGGCACGGGTGCGCGCACCCGGCGTGCCTGCGGGACGGGCGCCGCCGACGGTGGTGGACGTCTGCCGCTTGGACTTCGGCTGGCGCTTGGGCTGCTGGCGGTTCTGCCGGGCTTCCTCGGCGGCCTGCTTCGCCTCGATCTCGGCCGGGTCCTCGACGATCTTGCCCTTGGCCCGCAGCCGCTCCTGGCGCTCGGTGAACGCCTTGCTGCCCGGAGTGGGGTTACGACGGATGACGAACATCTGCTGGCCCATGGTCCACACGTTGGTGGTCAGCCAGTAGACGAGGACACCGACGGGGAAGTTGATGCCGAAGACGGCGAACATGATGGGGAAGACGTACATCAGCATCTTCTGCTGCTGCATGAACGGCGTCTTCACCGTCAGGTCGACGTTCTTGGTCATCAGCTGGCGCTGCGTGTAGAACTGCGAGCCCGACATCAGCACGATCATGATGACCGTGACCACCCGGACGTCGACCAGCGAAGCACCCAGGGACTGGATCTTGTCGGCGCTGTCCATGAACTTCGCGGCCAGCGGGGCGCCGAAGATGTGAGCCTTCTGCGCGCTCTGCAGCAGCGACGGGTCGATGACGCCGACGGTCTTGTTCTGGGCGATGTGGCTGAGGACCTGGTACAGCGAGATGAAGAACGGCGACTGGGCCAGAATCGGGAGACAGCTCGAAAGCGGGTTGGTGCCCGTCTCCTTGTAGAGCTTCATCATCTCTTCGGACTGGCGCTGCTTGTCGCTCTTGTAGCGCTCCTGGATGGCCTTCATCTTCGGCTGGAGCGCCTGCATGTTCCGCGTCGACTTGATCTGCTTCACGAAGAGCGGGATCAGGCAGATGCGGATCAGCACCACCAGCGAGACGATGGACAGCCCCCACGCCGCGCCACTGTTCTCGTTAAAAATGAGGCTGTAGAACGAGTGGAACTGGACAATGATCCAGGAAACGGCGTAATAGAGAGGTTTGAGGATCGTGTCCACGAATCAGGCTCCTTGGGCGTTGGGCTGAGTCTCGGGCTGGGCGACGGGCTCAGGGACGTCGGTCCCACCCAGGCGGCTCCTCAGCCGCTGATGCCAAACCGGACGCTTCCGGGGAGGAACGTGGTCGACGCCACCGAGCGACCACGGGTTGCAACGCAGGATGCGCCAGGCGGTCAACGCAGTCCCTTTTACCGCGCCGTGCCGGTCGATGGCGGTGTAGCCATAGTGCGAGCACGACGGGTAGTACTTGCAGACCGGGCCCAGCAAGGGGCTGATGGTCCACTGATACAGCTTGATCAACAGCAGCAGCGGGTACTTCACTGTGCGCTCCCTCCCGGTTCCCGACCGGGGATCCGAGGGTTGCCCCCCGTGGGATTGCAGCTGCGCGGCACCCCACCCAGCAGCCGCTCCAAGGCGGCGTCCAGGTCCCGGGCCAACTGATCATGGCCCGACTCACCCGCACCGGGCAGCGCCCGTACGACAACCAGGCTACCGGCGGGCAGCCGGTACAGCCGGTCGCGCAGGAGATGACGCAGTCGGCGCTTGACCTTGTTGCGGACGACGGCGCCCCCAACGGCCTTGCTCACGACGAAACCCGCACGCGCGGGGGAAGCGTGTTCCCCCGCTGCGTGCGGGTCCGTTGCACCGCTACGAAAATGAACGACAAGGAGCGGGCGCCCGGCCCTGCGTCCCCGGCGTACCGCGGTCGCAAAGTCCTCGCGCCGCCTCAGCCGATGCTCGGTAGGCAGCACGTCATGGACCTAGGGTCTGGCTGCTCAGGCCGACAGGCTGGAGCGACCCTTGCCACGGCGGGAGGCCAGGATGGCGCGGCCGGCGCGGGTCCGCATGCGCAGACGGAAGCCGTGGGTCTTCGCGCGGCGACGGTTGTTCGGCTGGAAGGTGCGCTTGCTCACTCGGGGGCTCCAGGAATGCTTGTTGCCTCATGCGAGACAGATGTGGGGCGTCGACTGGCTGTCACCGTGCGCCCACGAGTAGCTCGCAACGCCCAAGTGCACCGCTTCATGACCACTGAGAGTGATCTTTGCCCATCGGAGGCAGGCGGCAGCAGCCATCGACAACTCGACCTGGTCACGGTACGCGCGGCTACGCCATCCGGTCAAACCGGTGGTACCGGGCCCCGTACCGGACTCTTGTCAGGACACACTATGCACAGCCTGTGGACAACGACTTGAAACCCCAGGCCCGGCCTGACTACCGTGGCCGAACCCCGATTCCTTCCCGCCCGTCCTGAGAATCACACATTCGTGGGACTGCTGAGAGAGCGTGCCCCGTGGCTGATGTACCTGCCGATCTTGCCGCAGTGTGGCCGCGCGTACTCGATCACCTCCTACGGGCGGACGGCGACGGTCTCAAGCCCAAGGACCAGGACTGGCTCAAGCGGACGCAGCCGCTGGCGCTGGTCGCCGACACCGCACTGCTCGCTGTCCCCAACGAATTCGCCAAGGGCGTGCTCGAAGGCCGGCTGGCGCCGCTGATCGGGGAGGCCCTCAGCCACGAGTGCGGCCGCCCGATCCGGATCGCGATCACGGTCGACGACTCCGCCGAGGAACCCTCGGCGCCGCAGGCACCCCCGCAGTACCAGCAGCCGCAGCAGCACCAGGGCCAGAACCAACAGCAGCAGTCGCATCCGCAGCAGCAGCACGATGCCTACGACGGCTACGACAACCGGCAGGGCTACGGCCGCCAGGGCGACGAGTTGCCGAACGTCCGGCCCGCGTACCCCGACTATCAGCAGCAGCACCAGCAGCCCCGCCACGAGCCCGGTTCCTGGCCGCAGCACTCCTCTTCCATGGGCGCCGGTCCGCGCGAGGAGTACGGCTGGCAGCAGCAGCGTCTCGGCGGCTTCCCCGAGCGCGACCCGTACGCCTCGCCGCCGCCCTCACACGTACAGCAGCAGCACCCCCAGCATCAGCAGCCGCAGAACGACTACCGCTCGCAGGGGCCCGAGCGCTCCGGCGGACCGCAGCACTCGGACGGCCGGGGGCAGTACGACCAACAGCCGCCGCGCCGTGACCTCTCCGAGCACCAGCCCTCGCACGGCCGGCACGCCGGGCCCGGTTCCCAGCTGCCCGCGCCCAGTGGTGCACCGAGTCCGCTCGCCGCGCAGCCGGCGCCCGCGACGGGCCCGGGAGAGCCGACCGCCCGGCTGAATCCGAAGTACCTCTTCGACACCTTCGTCATCGGTGCGTCGAACCGCTTCGCGCACGCCGCTGCGGTCGCCGTCGCCGAAGCTCCGGCCAAGGCGTACAACCCGCTGTTCATCTACGGCGAGTCCGGCCTCGGCAAGACCCACCTGCTGCACGCGATCGGGCACTACGCGCGGAGCCTGTACCCGGGCACCCGGGTGCGGTACGTGAGCTCGGAGGAGTTCACCAACGAGTTCATCAACTCCATCCGCGACGGCAAGGCGGACGCGTTCCGCAAGCGCTACCGCGACATGGACATCCTGCTCGTCGACGACATCCAGTTCCTGGCGAGCAAGGAGTCGACGCAGGAGGAGTTCTTCCACACCTTCAATACGCTGCACAACGCGAACAAGCAGATCGTGCTGTCCAGTGACCGGCCGCCCAAGCAGCTGGTCACCCTGGAGGACCGGCTGCGCAACCGCTTCGAGTGGGGTCTGATCACCGACGTCCAGCCGCCCGAGCTGGAGACCCGGATCGCGATCCTCCGCAAGAAGGCGGTCCAGGAGCAGCTGAACGCCCCGCCGGAGGTGCTGGAGTTCATCGCCTCGCGGATCTCGCGCAACATCCGCGAGCTGGAGGGCGCGCTGATCCGGGTCACCGCGTTCGCCTCGCTCAACCGCCAGCCGGTGGACCTGGGGCTGACCGAGATCGTGCTCAAGGACCTCATCCCTGGCGGCGAGGACGCGGCACCGGAGATCACGGCGACGGCGATCATGGCGGCGACCGCGGACTACTTCGGGCTGACCGTCGACGACCTCTGCGGATCCTCACGCAGCCGGGTCCTGGTGACGGCCCGCCAGATCGCCATGTACCTCTGCCGGGAGCTGACCGATCTCTCGCTGCCGAAGATCGGCGCGCAGTTCGGCGGCCGCGACCACACGACGGTGATGCACGCCGACCGCAAGATCCGGGCGCTGATGGCCGAGCGCCGTTCCATCTACAACCAGGTCACCGAGCTGACCAACCGCATCAAGAACGGCTGACGCGCCGGCCGGAGGCCGTGCGGGCCGCCGCTGCCGTGCTCCAGGGCGCTCCGGGACGGGTTCCCGGGGCGCCCTTCGCCGTACGGGATTCTGCGGGCGGCGGCGCCCTCCCGCGGAGCCTCCGAGGCGGCGGTGTGCGGTCCTCCGGACGCCGGATCCGGGCTTCCTGGCGCTGTCATCCGCCGTCCCGAACCTGTGGAAGGCGCCGGCTCTGTTCGATTCCGTGGCAGGTCACGGCCTCTCTCCACAGATTGGGCAAGAATCTTCCGTCCACACCCTGGGGACTGGAAAGTTATCCCTGTGGGATCCACAGGCCGGTGTCCTGACGGATCATCGGACGAGGTCAGAGGGCTGTGGATTTGTGGCCAACCGTAATCCACAGGCTGTGGACGAAGAATCCGTCCACAGGGGCAGGTTTCACTTGTCCACCGGCTGCCCACAGGTGAGCGGGGGTTGTCCCCAGCTTCTCCACACCCCTGTCCACTGTTCGGCAACGCAACACCCGCCCTCACCGTGCCGAGTGAAAGCGGTCACACCAAGGTGGTGGGTTGGGCTGTGGGGAACGTGGGTAAAGCTGGGGACGGCGCTGGGGAGAAGTGGCCCTCGCCTGTGTATCGGGTGTGCAGAACTTTGGGCGGTCCACAGAAAGCCCGGGTTATCCACGACCGCCGCCCACAGGGCCGGTGGACAAAAAATCGGTGTTGACCTGCGAAAAAGCAGTTGTCCACGGTTTCCACAGGCCCTACTACTACGACCACGGATATCTACCGGGGAACTTGCTCGGAAACGGGGCCTGTGCACAACTCGGGCCCGGAGCGCCGACCGCCCGCCGAGCCGACTTGACCCCGAGCAGCACCGACTGTCGGTGGCGTACGTCAGACTGGTCTCCGGCAACTCAGCCGACGACGAAAGCCAGCAGGGCGAGAGCCAGCAACAGCAGGAGGCGGTTTCCGGTGAAGATCCGGGTGGAGCGCGATGTACTCGCGGAGGCAGTGGCCTGGGCGGCCAAGAGCCTCCCGGCCCGTCCGCCGGTGCCCGTCCTCGCGGGCCTGCTGCTGAAGACGGAGGACGGCACCCTGTGCCTCTCCGGCTTCGATTACGAGGTCTCGGCACGCGTCTCGGTGGACGCCGAGGTCGATGAGGAGGGCACGGTCCTCGTCTCCGGCCGGCTGCTCGCCGACATCTGCCGCGCTCTCCCCAACCGCCCGGTGGAGATTTCCACCGACGGTGTACGCGTGACCGTCGTCTGCGGCTCCTCCCGCTTCACCCTCCACACCCTGCCTGTGGAGGAGTACCCGTCCCTGCCGACGATGCCCACCGCGACCGGCACCGTCCCCGGTGAGGTCTTCGCCGCTGCCGCCGCCCAGGTGGCCATCGCCGCCGGCCGTGACGACACCCTTCCGGTGCTCACCGGTGTGCGGATCGAGATCGAGGGCGACACCGTCACCCTGGCCTCCACCGACCGCTACCGCTTCGCGGTCCGCGAGTTCCTGTGGAAGCCGGAGAACCCGGATGCGTCGGCCGTCGCGCTGGTCCCGGCCAAGACGCTGCTGGACACCGCCAAGTCGCTGAGCAGCGGGGACACCGTGACCCTGGCGCTGTCGGGCTCCGGCTCCGGTGAGGGGCTGATCGGTTTCGAGGGGGCCGGGCGCCGTACGACCACCCGGCTGCTGGAAGGCGACCTCCCGAAGTACCGCACGCTCTTCCCGACCGAGTTCAACTCCGTGGCGGTGATCGAGACCGCGCCGTTCGTCGAGGCGGTCAAGCGTGTGGCGCTGGTGGCCGAGCGGAACACTCCTGTCCGGCTGAGCTTCGAGCAGGGTGTGCTCATCCTGGAGGCCGGCTCCAGCGACGATGCACAGGCTGTGGAACGCGTCGACGCGGACCTGGAGGGCGACGACATCTCGATCGCCTTCAACCCCGGCTTCCTCCTGGAGGGCCTGTCGGCCATCGACTCCCCGGTGGCCCAGCTGTCCTTCACGACCTCGACGAAGCCCGCGCTGCTCAGCGGCCGGCCCGCCAAGGACGCCGAGGCGGACGACGCGTACAAGTACCTGATCATGCCGGTGCGGCTCTCGGGCTGACGGCCCGGAGCCGGGCGCCCGTCCGGACGGCCACGTCAGGCGATCGGCCTGGCGAGGCACCGGGCGGGGGCGGCCCGGACCCCTTGGGGCGACCGGCTTATGAGCGCTTGAGCCCACAGGTGTGCACGCACCTTCGGGCGTAGGCTCGATGCAGGTACGAAAAGCAACGACTACGTGCAAAGAGGGTCTCTGATGGAGCTCGGTCTCGTCGGTCTCGGCAAGATGGGCGGCAACATGCGCGAGCGCATCCGCCGCGCCGGCCACACCGTCGTCGGATACGACCGCAACCCTGACCTGGCGGATGTCCCCAGCCTCGAAGAGCTTGTGGGCAAGCTCAAGGGTCCGCGGGTGGTCTGGGTCATGGTGCCGGCCGGTGCCGCCACCCAGGCGACGGTCGACGAACTGGCCGAGCTGCTTTCGCCCGGTGACATCGTCGTGGACGGCGGCAACTCCCGCTGGACCGACGACGAGAAGCACGCCGAGGAGCTGAAGGCCAAGGGCATCGGCTTCGTCGACTGTGGCGTCTCCGGCGGTGTCTGGGGCCTGGAGAACGGCTATGCGCTGATGTACGGCGGCTCCGCTGAGGACGTCGCCAAGGTGCAGCCGATCTTCGACGCGCTCAAGCCCGAGGGCGACTTCGGCTCGGTGCACGCCGGCAAGGTCGGTGCGGGCCACTTCGCGAAGATGGTCCACAACGGCATCGAGTACGCCATGATGCAGGCGTACGCCGAGGGCTGGGAGCTGCTGGAGAAGGTCGACTCCGTCACCGACGTGCGGGAGATCTTCCGCTCCTGGCAGGAGGGCACGGTCATCCGTTCCTGGCTGCTCGACCTCGCGGTCAACGCCCTGGACGACGACGAGCACCTCGACAAGCTGCGGGGGTACGCCGCCGACTCCGGCGAGGGCCGCTGGACGGTCGAGGCCGCGATCGACAACGCCGTGCCGCTGCCCGCGATCACCGCATCGTTGTTCGCACGGTTCGCGTCCCGTCAGGACGACTCCCCGCAGATGAAGATGATCGCCGCGCTGCGCAACCAGTTCGGTGGTCACGCGGTGGAGAACAAGAAGTAACCAGCAGGTCCGCAGCCGCGGGAGGTCGGCGCAGCTCCATGCACGTATCGCATCTGTCGCTCGCCGACTTCCGCTCGTACGCCCGGGTCGAGGTCCCGCTCGAACCGGGCGTCACGGCGTTCGTGGGCCCCAACGGCCAGGGCAAGACCAACCTCGTCGAGGCGGTCGGCTATCTGGCCACGCTCGGCAGCCACCGGGTCTCGTCCGATGCACCGCTGGTGCGGATGGGCGCCGAGCGCGCGATCATCCGGGCCGCCGTCGTCCAGGGCGAGCGGCAGCAGCTGGTCGAGCTGGAACTGAATCCGGGCAAGGCGAACCGCGCCAGGATCAACAGGTCCTCGCAGGTCAGGCCGCGGGACGTGCTGGGGATCGTCCGGACGGTGCTGTTCGCGCCGGAGGACCTGGCGCTGGTCAAGGGCGACCCGGGCGAGCGCCGCCGGTTCCTGGACGAGCTGATCACCGCCCGCTCGCCGCGGATGGCCGGGGTGCGTTCGGACTACGACCGGGTGCTCAAGCAGCGCAACACCCTGTTGAAGACCGCGGCGCTGGCGCGGCGGCACGGCGGGCGTCAGATGGACTTGTCGACGCTGGACGTGTGGGACCAGCATCTGGCCCGCGCGGGCGCCGAGTTGCTGGCGCAGCGGCTCGATCTGATCGCCACGCTGCAGCCGCTGGTGGACAAGGCGTACGAGCAACTGGCGCCGGGCGGCGGCCCGGTGGGGCTTGAGTACCGCGGCTCGGCGGGCGAGGCGATGGCCGAGGCTTCGACCCGTCAGGAGCTGTACGGCGTGCTGCTGGAGGCGCTGGGCGGGGCGCGCAAGAACGAGATCGAGCGTGGGGTGACGCTGGTCGGGCCGCATCGGGACGACCTGCTGCTGAAGCTCGGTCAGCTGCCGGCGAAGGGGTACGCGAGCCACGGCGAGTCCTGGTCGTACGCGCTGGCGCTGCGGCTGGCCTCCTACGACCTGCTGCGGTCGGAGGGGGAGCACTCCGCGGGGCTCGCCCAGGAGGGCGGCGAACGGCGGGTGGGCGAGCCGGTCCTCGTCCTCGACGACGTCTTCGCGGAGCTGGACGCGCGGCGCCGGGAGCGGCTGGCGGAGCTGGTGGCGCCGGGCGAGCAGGTGCTGGTGACGGCTGCGGTGGCCGAGGACGTGCCGGGGGTGCTGGCCGGTGCGCGCTTCGCGGTGTCCGACGGCACCGCGGAAAAGCTGGCGCCGTGACGGGCCAACAGCCGGAGCCGCCCAAACCGCCGGAGCTGTCCGGCGTCGATCTGGCGCGGCAGGCGCTGGTGGCGGCGAAGGAGCAGGCGCGGGCGCGCGGCGCGGCCGTGCAGCAGAAGAAGCAGGCCAGGCGCGGCGGGCTGCGGTCGGGCGCGCGGGCGGACGGCCGGGATCCGCTGCCGCTGGGCGCCGCGATCAACCGGTTGATCACGGAGCGCGGCTGGGAGACGCCGGCGGCGGTCGGCGGCGTGATGGGGCGGTGGCCGCAGCTGGTGGGGCCCGAGGTGGCGCAGCACTGCGAGCCGCAGAAGTACGACGAGGACGCCCGGGTGCTGACGGTGCAGTGCGACTCCACGGCATGGGCGACGCAGCTGCGGCTGCTGGCGCCGCAGCTGGTGGCGCGGCTCAACCAGGACCTGGGGCAGGGCACCGTCAAGCTGATCAAGGTGCTGGGGCCCGGCGGCCCCGCGCGGCGGTACGGACCGCTGCGGGCGCCGGGCAGCAAGGGCCCGGGGGACACGTACGGCTGAGCCGTGCACAAGCCCTGGTGACGGGCGTCCGGGAGCGGTTCCGGTGAGACCCCGCTCACGGTTGCGGCCGGTTGACAGCCCGAAGCGCTGAGTGCCCGCGTGAGCGTCCTGGGGCCCCTTCTCGGATATGGGGATTCGGCGGACGTGAGTTCAGGGCGGCACATGACGACTCAGGTGCCTGCAAACCCCCATGAGTGTCGGCGCTACCGGTAGACTGATGGCAATCCCGCCCACTTGCGGAACATGTCGAACGACGCAGCCGCTCCCGCCTGTCTTGTCAGGGGTTTTCCCCACAGGCGCGGAAGGGCTCGTGCTGTGCCAGAAAGGGCGCTTCGTGGCCGACTCCGGCGACCTCAACGAGAACAACACGGCTTCTACCGAAGAGGGGGTTCCGGCCGGCGCCATGGGCGACTCCTCGGTGGAGACGTCGTACGACGCCAGCGCGATCACCGTCCTTGAGGGCCTGGACGCGGTACGCAAGCGCCCCGGCATGTACATCGGCTCGACGGGTGAGCGGGGTCTGCACCACCTCGTCCAGGAGGTCGTCGACAACTCCGTCGACGAGGCGCTGGCCGGTCACGCGGACACCATCGACGTGACGATCCTGCCCGACGGCGGGGTGCGCGTGGTCGACAACGGCCGCGGTATCCCGGTCGGCATCGTGCCGTCGGAGAACAAGCCGGCCGTCGAGGTCGTGATGACGGTGCTGCACGCCGGCGGTAAGTTCGGCGGCGGCGGCTATGCGGTCTCCGGTGGTCTGCACGGCGTGGGTGTCTCCGTCGTGAACGCGCTGTCGCAGCGGGTGGCGGTCGAGGTCCGCACGGACGGCTACCGATGGACGCAGGAGTACAAGCTCGGTGTGCCGACCGCGCCGCTCGCCAAGCAGGAGGCGACGGACGAGTCCGGCACCTCGGTGACGTTCTGGGCCGACGGCGACATCTTCGAGACCACCGTCTACAGCTTCGAGACGCTGTCCCGGCGCTTCCAGGAGATGGCGTTCCTCAACAAGGGCCTGACGATCTCGCTGCGCGACGAGCGGCCCGATCACGTGGACGAGGAGGGCAAGCCGCTCTCCGTGCGCTACCACTACGAGGGCGGCATCGTCGACTTCGTGACGTACCTGAACTCGCGCAAGGGCGAGCTGGTGCATCCGACGGTCATCGACGTGGAGGCCGAGGACAAGGAGCGGATGCTCTCGGTCGAGATCGCGATGCAGTGGAACACCCAGTACACCGAGGGCGTCTACAGCTTCGCGAACATCATCCACACCCATGAGGGCGGCACCCACGAAGAGGGCTTCCGCGCGGCGCTGACGGGCCTGATCAACCGGTACGCGCGGGACAAGAAGCTGCTGCGCGAGAAGGACGACAACCTCACGGGTGAGGACATCCGCGAGGGCCTGACGGCGATCATCTCGGTCAAGCTCGCCGAGCCGCAGTTCGAGGGCCAGACCAAGACCAAGCTGGGCAACACCGAGGTGAAGACCTTCGTCCAGAAGGTGGTCTACGAGCACCTCACCGACTGGCTCGACCGCAACCCCAACGAGGCTGCGGACATCATCCGCAAGGGCATCCAGGCGGCCACCGCCCGGGTCGCCGCCCGTAAGGCGCGCGATCTGACCCGCCGCAAGGGGCTGCTGGAGACGGCGTCGCTGCCGGGCAAGCTCAGCGACTGCCAGTCCAACGACCCGACGAAGTGCGAGATCTTCATCGTCGAGGGCGACTCGGCCGGCGGCTCGGCGAAGTCCGGCCGTAACCCCGAGTACCAGGCGATCCTTCCGATCCGGGGCAAGATCCTCAACGTCGAGAAGGCGCGGGTCGACAAGATCCTGCAGAACAACGAGGTCCAGGCGCTGATCTCGGCGTTCGGCACCGGAGTCCACGAGGACTTCGACATCGAGAAGCTCCGATACCACAAGATCATCTTGATGGCGGACGCCGACGTCGACGGCCAGCACATCAACACCCTGCTGCTCACCTTCCTCTTCCGCTTCATGCGGCCGCTGGTCGAGGCCGGACACGTCTACCTCTCCCGTCCGCCGCTCTACAAGATCAAGTGGGGCCGGGACGACTTCGAGTACGCCTACTCCGACCCGGAGCGCGACGCGCTGATCCAGATGGGCAAGCAGGCCGGCAAGCGGATCAAGGACGACTCGGTCCAGCGGTTCAAGGGTCTCGGCGAGATGAACGCCGAGGAGCTGCGGGTGACGACCATGGACATCGACCACCGGGTGCTCGGCCAGGTCTCGCTGGACGACGCGGCCCGCGCGGACGACCTGTTCTCGGTGCTGATGGGTGAGGACGTCGAAGCGCGCCGCTCGTTCATCCAGCGCAACGCCAAGGACGTCCGTTTCCTCGACATCTGAGCCCTGTCGGCCCGTACAACAGCCGCAGCTCGAAAGGATTTTGAACCAGCATGGCCGACGAGAACCCCCCGATCATCCCGGACGGCGTGACCGCCGAGGGCGCCCCTGCCGCCATTGAAGGCGTGGGCATGCGCGTCGAGCCCGTCGGGCTCGAAACGGAGATGCAGCGCTCCTACCTCGACTACGCGATGTCCGTCATCGTCTCGCGTGCGCTGCCCGATGTGCGCGACGGCCTCAAGCCGGTGCACCGCCGCGTGCTGTACGCGATGTACGACGGCGGCTACCGGCCCGAGAAGGGCTTCTACAAGTGCGCCCGCGTCGTCGGTGACGTCATGGGTACGTACCACCCGCACGGCGACTCCTCGATCTACGACGCCCTGGTGCGCCTGGCGCAGCCGTGGTCGATGCGGATGCCGCTGGTCGACTCCAACGGCAACTTCGGTTCCCCGGGCAACGACCCGGCCGCGGCCATGCGGTACACCGAGTGCAAGATGAAGCAGCTCTCCATGGAGATGCTGCGGGACATCGACGAGGAAACCGTCGATTTCCAGGACAACTACGACGGCCGTAACCAGGAGCCGACGGTCCTGCCGGCGCGGTTCCCGAACCTCCTGATCAACGGCTCGGCCGGCATCGCGGTCGGCATGGCGACGAACATCCCGCCGCACAACCTCCGCGAGGTCGCCGCCGGTGCCCAGTGGGCGCTGGAGAACCCCGAGGCGTCCAACGAGGAGCTGCTGGAAGCGCTGATCGAGCGCATCAAGGGCCCCGACTTCCCGACCGGCGCGCTGGTGGTCGGCCGCAAGGGCATCGAGGAGGCGTACCGCACCGGCCGTGGCTCGATCACGATGCGTGCGGTGGTGGCGGTCGAGGAGATCCAGAACCGCCAGTGCCTGGTGGTCACGGAGCTGCCGTACCAGGTCAACCCGGACAACCTCGCGCAGAAGATCGCCGACCTGGTGAAGGACGGCAAGATCGGCGGCATCGCGGACGTCCGCGACGAGACGTCCTCGCGCACCGGCCAGCGGCTGGTCATCGTCCTCAAGCGGGACGCGGTCGCCAAGGTCGTCCTCAACAACCTCTACAAGCACACCGACCTCCAGACGAACTTCGGCGCCAACATGCTCGCGCTGGTGGACGGGGTGCCGCGCACCCTCTCCCTGGACGCGTTCATCCGCAACTGGGTCAACCACCAGGTCGAGGTCATCGTCCGCCGGACGAAGTTCCGGCTGCGCAAGGCCGAGGAGCGGGCGCACATCCTGCGCGGTCTGCTCAAGGCGCTGGACGCGATCGACGAGGTCATCGCGCTGATCCGGCGCAGCGACACGGTCGACGTGGCGCGCGAGGGTCTGATGGGCCTGCTGTCCATCGACGAGATCCAGGCGAACGCGATCCTGGAGATGCAGCTGCGCCGACTGGCCGCTCTGGAGCGCCAGAAGATCACCGCGGAGCACGACGAACTCCAGCAGAAGATCAACGAGTACAAGTCGATCCTCGCGTCGCCGGAGAAGCAGCGGCAGATCATCAGCGACGAACTGGCCGCGATCGTCGACAAGTTCGGCGATGACCGGCGCAGCAAGCTGGTGCCCTTCGAGGGCGACATGTCCATCGAGGACCTGATCGCCGAGGAGGACATCGTCGTCACGATCTCCCGCGGCGGCTACGTGAAGCGGACGAAGACCGACGACTACCGCTCGCAGAAGCGCGGCGGCAAGGGCGTACGCGGTACGAAGCTCAAGGAAGACGACATCGTCGACCACTTCTTCGTCTCGACCACCCACCACTGGCTGCTGTTCTTCACGAACAAGGGCCGGGTCTACCGCGCCAAGGCGTACGAGCTGCCGGACGCCGGACGGGACGCGCGCGGCCAGCACGTGGCCAACCTGCTGGCCTTCCAGCCGGACGAGCAGATCGCCCGGATCCTGGCGATCCGGGACTACGACGCCGCCCCGTACCTGGTGCTCGCCACCAAGGCGGGCCTGGTGAAGAAGACCCCGCTCAAGGACTACGACTCGCCGCGGTCCGGCGGCGTGATCGCGATCAACCTGCGCGAGCAGGAGGACGGCACGGACGACGAACTGATCGGCGCCGAGCTGGTGTCGGGCGCCGATGACCTGCTGCTGATCAGCAAGAAGGCGCAGTCGATCCGCTTCACGGCCACGGACGAAGCCCTGCGCCCGATGGGCCGTGCGACCTCCGGTGTGAAGGGCATGAGCTTCCGCACGGATGACGAACTGCTCTCGATGAATGTGGTGCGTGCGGATACCTTCGTCTTCACCGCGACCGATGGCGGGTACGCCAAGCGCACACCGGTGGACGAGTACCGCGTCCAGGGCCGCGGCGGTCTGGGCATCAAGGCGGCCAAGATCGTGGAGGACCGTGGTTCGCTGGTCGGGGCGCTGGTCGTCGAGGAGAGCGACGAGATCCTGGCGATCACGCTCGGCGGTGGCGTGATTCGTACGCGGGTCAGCGAGGTCAGGGAGACCGGCCGTGACACCATGGGCGTCCAACTGATCAACCTGGGCAAGCGTGATGCCGTCGTCGGCATCGCACGGAACGCCGAGGCCGGACGCGAGGCCGAAGAGGTCGATGGGGTCGAGGGGCCCGATGAGACCACTGAGGCCGAGGGGACCGAGCCGGCGGCGGCCGAGGGCGGGCAGCCCGCGGCGGAATAGCACGAGGAGTAGGTCGTGAGTGGAGCCACGGGCGCTGCGGCGGGTGGATCGGGAGCCGGGAAGGGCTCGTCGTCCGGACCCGCAACCGTGACGGATGACAGCGCCCGTGGCTCCGCCGTATCCGGCGGCCCCCGGGAAGAGGGCTCGCACCAGGGGGGAACCGTGACCGATACACGCCAGCCGTACCCGCAGCAATCACAGCCGCAGCCCGCGCAGCAGCCGGGCCGGCAGCCCTACGAGCCGCCCCAGGCGTACGCCACGGGCGGCGGCAAGGGTGACGCCCCGTCGGTGCGGCTGCCCCGCACCGGGGCCCGTACGGCGCCGCGGACGCGCAAGGCCCGGCTGCGGGTGGCGCGGGCCGATCCGTGGTCCGTGATGAAGGTCAGTTTCCTGCTGTCCATCGCGCTGGGTGTCTGCACGATCGTGGCGGTCGCCGTGCTGTGGATGGTGATGGACGCGATGGGCGTCTTCACCACCGTCGGCGGGACGATCAGCCAGGCGACCGGATCGAGCGACGGCAGCGGCTTCGACCTGGAGTCGTTCCTCTCGCTGCCGCGGGTGCTGTTGTTCACCACGATCATCGCGGTGATCGACGTGGTGCTCGCGACGGCGCTGGCGACCCTCGGTTCGTTCATCTACAACCTGTCGGCGGGCTTCGTCGGCGGGGTGGAGCTGACGCTCGCCGAGGACGAATAGCGGGTCGGTGAGCGGGCCGTGGAGGCGGCCCGCTCACCGATTTTGGGAACGCCTCTGAAGTGCGCTAATCTTTCGGTGCAGCGAACGAGCGGCTATAGCTCAGACGGTTAGAGCGCTTCCCTGATAAGGAAGAGGCCCCAGGTTCAAGTCCTGGTAGCCGCACCGCAGCATCGGCCCGGCCGGAGATTTCTCCGGCCGGGCCGATGCTTTTGCAGGGGACGGAAGTTGGTGCTGCGCGCGGCGCCGGAGCCAGGTCGTTGCCAACGGTGGACTAGGTAACCGATCGGTATCGACCGGTGTGTATCATCGGCCCACATAGGTCCCCTACGTCAACGAAAGACGAGGTCGCGCGGTGAAGAAGCTTCTCCTGGTCGCACTGGCCGCCATCGGCGGGCTCCTCGTGTACCGCCAGATCCAGGCGGATCGCGCCGAGCAGGATCTGTGGACGGAGGCGACCGACTCCGTGCCCGCAGGTTCGGGTGTGTGAGACCAGACGCACAGCACATTTCGTACGGACCCCGGTCGCCTGTTGGCGGCCGGGGTTCCGTGCGTCGCGGGACGGGCGGGGCTGCGGTCAATGCCGCGGGCGGGTGGGCCTGCGGCCGCCGTTGTGGGACCGTGACGCCTCACTCGTGAGTTTGCTACAGCACATTATTGAGTTGCATTGGCAAAATTGATGTGGGCGAGCGTGCCGCACGGGGCGCAAGGGGGGAAGAGGGACGTGTTACGACGACATCGAGGACGGGCTGCGGCGCTGGTCGGCGGGCTGCTGCTGGCCCTGTGCGCGGCGCCGCTCCAGGCCGCCGCAGCCGCTCCGGCCGCGCCCGCAGCGCCGGCCGGCGACGGTTCCGGCATGGTGATGGTGCTGGACTCCTCCGGCTCGATGGCCGGCAGTGACGGCTCAGGCAGCACCCGAATCGCCGCCGCACGCAAGGCCGTTGGGACGGCCGTGGACGCACTGCCCGACGGATACCCCACCGGACTGCGGGTCTACGGAGCGGACCGGCCCAAGGGCTGCGCCGGCACCCGCCTCGCCCAGCCGGTCACCGCGCTGGACCGGGCCGGCATCAAGAAGGCGGTGGCCGCCGTCCAGCCCCAGGGCGACGCCCCCGTAGGGCTGTCCCTGCGCAGCGCAGCGAAGGATCTGCCGCCCCGCAGCGCCCGTTCCGCCGGCAGCCGGACGATCCTGCTGATCTCCGACGGCGAGAACAACTGCCGTACGCCGCCGCCCTGTGAGGTGGCGGCACAGCTCGGCAAGGGCGGCGACGGCCTGCGGATCGACGCGATCGGCTTCCAGGTCGCGGGCCAGGCCAGGGAACAGCTGGAGTGCATCGCCAAGGCGGGCAACGGCCGTTACTACGATGCGCCGGACGCCCGGTCGCTGGCCCGTCAGCTCCACAGGGCCGGCCAACTCTCCGCCGACGGCTACCGTTTCAAGGGCGAGAAGGTCCGCGGCACGACCGCCCGCACGGGCGCCCCCGGCATTGTTCCCGGGCAGTACCTCGACACCATCGGCCCCAACGAGACCCGCTATTACGCCACGGACCTCGACGCCACCTCGACCGCCGACTTCTCGGCGACCGTGGCGCCGCAGCCCGGCGCCGCCGTCGACTCCCTCGACGCCCTGAACACCCGGGTCGTGCACGGCACCGACAGCTCCTGCGGCTCCACCACGGAACTGTTCGGCCAGCGCGAGGGAGCCACTCCGCTCGCCTCTGCCGTCAGCCGCATCCCGTCCCAGAGCGGCACCGGCGGCTGTGACAAGGCCGGCCGCTACTGGCTGGCCGTCCAACGCAAGGCGGCCAAGGGGTCGGACGCCGCGCGCTGGCCGCTGGAGCTGATGTTTCACGTGGAACATCCGCTCAAGAAGGGCGTCACGCCGGCACAGTCGGAGCCGGAGTACGGCGCGGGCGGCAAGGGCGCCTCGCTGCCCACAGGAGCCCCTCAGGACGTCACGGGCGGCACCGGCTTCAATGACGCCCGCGCGCTGCGCCAGGGCGTGTGGCGGGACCGCCTGCTGCCCGCACAGACCCTCTGGTACAAGGTGCCGGTCGGCTGGGGCCAGCAGCTGCGCTACGACGTAGAGTTCGCCAACGAACCGACCGTCAAGGGACGCGGCGGGCGCTTCTCCTTCGGGCGCACCCAGGTCTACACGCCCCACCGCGCCCCGGTGGGCAGCGGAACCGGCGAGTTCACCTCGCAGACCCTCTACACCGGACGCCCCGCCTCGCTCCGGATGGGGACCGTGCCGGTCGCCTGGACCAACCGCTACGAGACGAACCCCAACGTGACGCCGGTGCACAGCAAGGGCGACTTCTACATCGCGGTGACGCTGGGCGCCAAGGCCGCCGAGATCGCCCGCGATCGGCAGATCGGTGTGGTGCTGCGGGTTGCGGTGCTGGGCACGGCGAAGGCCGGCCCGCAGGCCGGCTCGGCCGCGCTGGCGGAGGCCGCACCGGACCATTCCACCGCCTCGGCGGACAACGGGCCCGGCCGCGGTGGAGGATGGACTTCCGGTCCGTGGCTGCCGGTTGTCTCCATCGGTGTGGGCGTGCTGCTGCTCGCCGGCCTCGCGGTGGCCTTCCTGCGCGCGCGCAGGAAGCCGCGGCCGGACGGCGGGAAGGCAGATCCGACGAGGGGTGGATCGTGGTGACGGGGCGTACGACGCACAGAGGGCTCGCCGTACTGACGGCGCTGGCGGCGGTGACCATCATGCCGGGAGCGGTGGGCGTGGCCTCGGCCGACGGCCTCCCCGCGTACCGGACGGCGGACGGTGCGACACCGATCAGGGGCGCCGCCAGCACGGCGGATGTACCGGAGTTCGGCAACGGTCCGCACACCGACACCCTCAAGCGCGGTGAGCGGAAGTACTACGCGATCCCTCTGGACGCCCGCACCAACGCCTACTTCTCCGTGGTCGCCGCACCGCCGCACGGCGCCAAGGTCGAGGACCACAGGGACAAGCTGACCCTCAGCGTGCAGGACAGCAGCGGCACCACCTGTGACAGGGACGCCGATGCGGCCTTCCACGGCGGCGGCGCGCCCTATCCCATCGCGGACTACGCCACCCGCCGGATCGGCCCCGACCGTACGGCCTGCCAGAGCGCCGGCCCGTACTACCTCGTCGTCGGCCGCGAGGGCTCGGCCACTTCCGGGCCCGACCCCTGGCCGATCGAGCTGACCCGCCTCACCGAGCCCGCCCTCAAGGGCAGCACCCCGGGCAAACCCGCCGAGGGCAGCCGGCCCACCGGGACGCCGCCCCCGCCCACCACGGGCAGCAAGCGCAAGGCGCGGGGCGGCACGGGTTTCAACGACGCGGGATCCGTCGGACAGGGCCTGTGGAAGGACCGCATCCGGCCGGGCGAGACCCGCTTCTACCGGGTGCCCGTCGACTGGGGCCAGCGGTTGAACCTGAGCGCCGAACTCCCCAACTCCACCGCCACCGCCTCCGCGCACGTCCCGGATGCACTCGGCCTGACCGTCTACAACCCGGCGCGCGGCACGGTCGACGACAACGCCTTCGTCCCGTACGACGGGAAGCCGGCCGCCGCCAAGCTGTTCACCGCGCCGGTCGACTACGGGAACCGCTTCGGCTACAGCGATTCCGTCCAGGCGATGCGGTTCGCGGGCTGGTACTACCTGGAGGTCACCCTCCACCCCGACACGGCCCCGTTCTTCCCCAAGGGCACCGACCTCACCCTGCGGGTCGATGTCCGGGGAAAGGCCCACGCCGGGCCCGGATATGCCGAGCCGACCCGCGACTTCACCGTCACACCCGATGACCGTGAGACGGCGGACAAGGGCCTGACCGCGCAGCAGGCGGCGGACGGCGGCAGCCTGCGGGCGCTGGGCTACGCCGGGCTGGGCGCGGGTGTGGTGCTGCTGGCCGGCCTGGCGGCCTGGACGCTCATGGCGCGACGGCAGGGGGCCGCGCAGGTCCCGGCCGCGCCGCCGTCCCTCCCGCAGCAGGTGTCCCCGTCCCGGACCACGGAGCAGCGCCCGGCACCGCCTGCCCCGCCGTCCCAAGAGGGCCTGCCGCCGGAGCAGTTCGGGCAGCCGCGGGGCTGGTAGTGCCGCCGGGGCCGCCCGCCCCGGCGCCCGCAGGACCGGCGTGTCAGGAGGAGAGCAGCGCCCAGACCCCGAACGCGATGCACAGCAGCGCGACGATCAGTACCGGGACCGCCACCTTCGGGGGCGGTCCCGGCCGTCTCGCCGGTGCGGCGACGGCCTGTGCCAGGGGCGGGTGCCCACCGGGCGCCATGACCGGGGGCTGTCCGGTGGCCGGGTGCGGAGCCGCCGTGTACGGCCGGGTCGCCGGTGGATCCTGCTGCACCGCCGCGGTCGGCCGGTACCCCGCTCCCGGGGGCGGCCCGGCCTGCGCGGCGGGCATCCGCGGCACCGGAGGATCGGTATCCGGCCGTGGTGGCACCGGCGTCGGCGGGGCGCTCGGCGGCTGCGGCACGGGCAACTGCCCACCAGGAGGCGCGAGAACGAAGCTTCCGGTGTCGGACATCGAGGTCTGCCCGGCCGCCGGCGCAGTGCCGCCCCCGATGCCGTCGCCGCCCTTCGCGGCGCGCAGCGGCCCGTCGGGACCGAAGCCCGAAGGCAGCGGCCCTATGTGGTCGAAGACCTCGACGATCTCTTCCTCGATCGTCGCCTCGGGTAGCAGCTCGGCCGCGGAGAGCACCGCCTTGCGCGCCCCCGTCGCCGTCCTGAACCGCGATTCCGGGTCCGGGTGCAGCAGCGTGGCCAGCACCTGCCACAGCGGCTCCGGCACCCCTTCGGGCGCGTTCGGGACACCGTGCTCCAAGAAGTGCCCCACCAGCGCCTCGGAGTCCGGCTTGACGCCCGTGATCAGATACAGCGCGACCAGGCCGACGGCGAAGAGATCGGCGGGGAAGTCCGGTTCGGCGCCCCACATCTGCTCGGGCGCGAAGTAACCCGGCGTGCCCACCACGTAGTTGGTCTCGGTGAGCCGCGGCTCACCCTTGCGCATCGCGATCCCGAAGTCGGAGAGCCGCAGATGCGGGCGGCCGGTGCCGGTCGACTCCAGCAGGATGTTCGCCGGTTTGATGTCGCGGTGCACCACACCCTCCGCGTGCACCGCGGTCAGCCCGGCCAGCAACTGGTCCAGCAGAACGCAGACGAACCGTGCGGGCAACGGGCCGTAATCACCGGTCAGATGCGCCAGCGAGCCGCCGTTCACCAGATCCATGGTGAACAGCACCTTGTCGTCGTCGGCTGCCCAGCTCGCCGGGGCGAGCACGTGCGGATGGTCGATCCGCAGCGCCTGCTCGCGGACGAACCGCAGCAGGGTGTGCGCGTCGCTCTGCTGGAGCACCTTGGCCGCGACGTAGCGGCGGCGCCGGTGGTCCCAGGCGCGCCAGACCGCACCCACACCACCGCGTCCGATCGGGTCGATCAGCTCGTACCGACCGGCGAAGATCTCACCCATGGTGCCCCGTCCGCTCCCGAAATCCGCTCGCTCCGCTGCGGGTCCGCGCTGTGCTTAACCCTGGTGCGCCTCGTAGTGCGCGACCGCGTCGCCGGTGCGACCGGCACCGTAGACCCTGAGGAACTCTGCCAGTTCGGGGTGAGTGGGGGCGAGGGTGTTCGCCGCATCGATGATGTCGCCTGCGTCCGAAACAGACCGCAGGAGTGACTGGATTTCGCGCACTACGCGCCGCACCGTCGTCGCACCGGTCGACGACGCCGCCTGCGCGGTGTTGTTCAGCACCGAGCCTCCGGCGGTCTTCTTGATCTCGTCCATGCGGTCGGTGGCCTCGGCGGCGCTCACACTGCCGTCGGCGACCTGGCCGGCCAGTTCCTGCAGCGCCTGCACCCGCTGCACCACGGCCGGGTTGCCTATCTTCGCGCGCTGACCGCTCATCAGCTGCGACAGCATCGGGGCGGAAAGACCGAGAACGGAGGCGAGCCGCGCCTGGTTGAGACCGAGATCATCGATGAGACGGCGGAACAGCGCACCCAGAGGTTCCCCGTACCAACTGCGCTGTAGTTCCCGGGCCCGCGCGGTGGCTTCCTGCTGTGCTGTATCCATGCCGTCTCCCCATCTCCCCGATCCCGCTTCGCTGCCGCGAATCTCGCGGTGCATCCTACGGAGAGCGACGGTGTCCGGCGATACCCGGTCGGGAAACCACCGGAGCACCAGGTACCCTGGTCCGCGAAGGGGCCTTAGCTCAGTTGGTAGAGCGCTGTCTTTGCATGGCAGATGTCAGGGGTTCGACTCCCCTAGGCTCCACAGCCAGACCCCCTCCGAACCGCATCACAGCGGACCGGAGGGGGTCTTTTCGTTGCCGCGGGCGAGACGGCCGCGGGGGCCCGAAACCTCCTTGGCGACCGGCCCGTCCGCCGGGCGGCGCCACGGTCGTGCAGGCCACCCGGTAGTGGCTGCCGGCACGGCGGTGCCCGTCACCCCACCGTGGGATGACGGGCACCGCCGGCACACCTGCCGCCGCCGGTCAGGCGCTGCTGCCGCCCTTGCCGCGCTCGTCGGCCTCGGCCTGCTTGGCCTGGACCTCCGGGTCCAGAGCCGCGCCCTCGCTGCCGTCGACCGAGCTGAGCCGGCCCCGGCCGCTGACCTCGGTCGGGGCCGGCGGCTCCACCAGCCAGTCGGGGTTGGCCTGCTTGTCCCACCACTTCCAGGCGGCGACCGCACCGCCGGCCAGGATGCCGACCACCACGAGCCGCTTGGCCACCTTGCCGGTCCTGCAGCGCCTGCGGTGCTTCTTCGCGAGCTTCTCGATCTCGGCCGCCGTCACCTGCCCGCGCAGCGCGGCGAGCGCGGCGCTGCCACGGGCGAACGCCTCATCGCGCACCGGTTCGGCCGCCGCGCGCGCGGTGTGCACGGCGCTCTCCACCCGGGGCGCGGTGTAGTCGGCGGCCTGCCTGGCGGCGCTGCGGGTACGGCAGGCGGCCCGGGTCGCCGCCGCGTCGACCCGGGGCGGCAGCGCGCCACGGGCGTGCTCGATCCGCGGGTGGAGATGGGCGTCGTACCGGTCGCGGGCCTGCTGGGCGGCCTCCGCCATCAGCGGTGTCATGCGCGTACGCGCTTCCTGGGCGAACTGCACCGCGGTGTCCTTGGCCGTACCGGCATACGGAGCCACCACCTCCGCGGCGTGCCGCACGCTGTCCTTGGCCGTACCGGTCGCGGCGCGCACGCTGTCCTTGCGGGTCACGGGATCCTCCTCCTCGGTGGCGTGTCCGGGGCTGTGGGGGCTGCTCCCCCATGTCTGCTGTGTCGCCTGTCCACCCGATTGAAGATCATGCCCGCTCGCTCATCGCACGGCAGGTGCTGGCGGGCATCCGGGTCATTGGGGACCTTCCGGAGCCTTGGGATGACAATGCCACGGTTTGCCGCACCGCGCCCCGGATCCGGCGGGCCCCCGTCGCGCGTCGTCCGGAGGCGCGGCGGGGCGGCGGCGGAAAAGAGCCGCCATGCCCGCCCGGAGAGCGGTGGCCGGGCGACGAGGGAGCCGCCCCGTGCGAGGATCGGGAACCGACAGCGAAGACTTATGGAAGGTAGATCCGTGGCTGAGCAGCTCTACGCCACCCTGAAGACCAACCAGGGCGACATCGAGATTCGGCTGCTGCCGAACCACGCACCCAAGACGGTCAAGAACTTCGTCGAACTCGCCACCGGCGAGCGGGAATGGACCAACCCGGCAACCGGCAAGAAGTCCACGGACAAGCTGTACGACGGCACCGTCTTCCACCGTGTCATCAGCGGTTTCATGATCCAGGGCGGCGACCCGCTGGGCAACGGCACCGGCGGACCCGGCTACGAATTCGGCGACGAGTTCCACCCCGAGCTGGCCTTCACCAAGCCGTACCTGCTGGCCATGGCCAACGCCGGCCCCGGCACGAACGGTTCGCAGTTCTTCATCACCCTCGCCCCGACCGCCTGGCTGACCGGCAAGCACACCATCTTCGGTGAGGTCGGCAACGAGGCCGGCAAGAAGGTCGTGGACGCCATCGGTGCCACCGGGACCAACCCGCGCACCGACCGTCCCGTCCAGGACATCATCATCGAGTCGGTCGTCGTGGAGACCCGCGAAGGCTGACGCACACGGGCATCCCGCCCGAGGGAACCATTGCGCCCCGCCCGGTCGTAGACCAGGCGGGGCGTACAGCGTGTCCGGGCGGCGTACCAAGGCCGCGATGCCTGCCATGGGCGCTGGCCGGGCGACCGGCGGGTGTGCTGTGATGACGCGCTCAGCCGCAGAGAGGACGAGGGACCGATGGATCAGGTGCCAGGCAGCCCACAGGAGCCGCAGAACGCGGACGGCGAGCGCGGCCTCCCCGGTTGCTACCGCCATCCGGACCGTGCGACCGGCATCCACTGCACCCGCTGCGAGCGGCCCATCTGCCCGGAGTGCATGGTCAGCGCCTCGGTCGGCTTCCAGTGCCAGGACTGCGTACGCGACGGCAGCGGCACCGGACATTCGGCGCACGCGACGGCCCCGCGCACGATCGCGGGCGGCACGATCGCCGCCGACCCGCGGCTGATCACCAAGATCCTGCTCGGCCTCAACGTGGCCCTCTTCATCGCGGTGTCCGCGGCCGACGCCGGCCTGGTCGGCCGCCTCGACCTGATCGGCCTGGCCTTCGACCCGGATCAGTACCAGCTCGTCGGCGTCGCGGAGGGCCAGTGGTACCGCCTGGTCACCGCGATGTTCCTGCACCAGCAGATCGCGCACATCGCGTTCAACATGCTGTCGCTGTGGTGGCTGGGCCCGCCCCTCGAAGCGGCGCTCGGCCGGGTCCGCTTCGTGGCGCTCTACATGATCGCCGGGCTCGGCGGCAGCGCCCTGTCGTATCTCCTCGCCGCGCAGAACCAGCCCTCGCTCGGCGCCTCCGGCGCGATCTTCGGGCTTCTGGGCGCGACGGCAGTGCTGCTGCGCCGGCTGAACCACGACATGAAGCCGGTCCTGATCCTGCTCGCCCTCAACCTCGTCTTCACCTTCCTGTGGCCGAATATCGCCTGGCAGGCGCACGTCGGCGGTCTGGTGATGGGCGCCGCGGTCGCGTACGGCATGGTGCACGCGCCGCGCGACCGCCGGACGCTGGTGCACACCCTGACGTGCGTGGTCGCGCTGCTGGCGATCGTCGCCGTGGTGTGGGTACGGACCCTCCAGCTGGTGGGCTGAAGGGCCCGCTGCGCCTCGTCGGGGCTGGGGGTAACTAGGGCACGAGGCCCCGTTCCGTCAAGTTGTCCACAGCGCGTGGCGGATCTTGTGCACGCTGTGGGGAACACCTGCCCCGGATTGCACGGACCTGCGTTTCCCCAGTAAGGACAGGGGGCGCAGGGGGGTCGGTGGGGGTGCCACCGGTCACACCGGCGTCAACATCCGAGAGGTTATCCACAGATCTTCTGAAGTTTTCCCCGGTTGTGGATAACCGTGTGGATGGCCTTGGGCAGGGCTTGCGCTACTTCCACTGTGTGGAGACGCCGAAGCCCACCGCGATGAAGCCGAATCCGCACACGATGTTCCAGTTGCCCATGGCCTTGATCGGCAGATCGCCCTCGGACACGTAGAACAGCACGATCCAGGCGAGACCGATCAGGAACATCGCCAGCATCAGCGGCGCGACCCAGCCACGGCCTGAATGCACCTTCAGGCTGGTGGTCTTCGCCGGCGGCGGCGTGAAGTCGTCCTTCTTGCGGATCCGTGACTTCGGCACGAGGAACTCTCCTGTCGATGCGCTGCTCCCCCACTCTCGACTTCCGTCGAGCGGGAGGTGCCCCTTCCACGCGGGGGCGTACGGGATGGCGGGGGCGTACGGGATGGGTGCCGGATGGAAGCGCCGGGGAGCGGTTCCTCGCCCCGGGGCGTCCGTTAGCGTAGTGCTTCCGCGGCGTCGTAAGGAGCAAGGGTACGTTGAGCACTTCCGCCGACTCCTCCGCACGCCCGCCCCGCTCGCGTCTGCGGCCTGTGCGTCTGCTCACTCTCGCGGTCTTCGCCCTCGCCGGGCTGATGTTCTGGCTGAGCTTTGACACCGCCCGCGGCACGGATCTGCGTTCGGACGACTCCATGCTCCGGCTGTCGGACCTCATCCAGGAACGCAGCCAGAAGAACGGTACGCACGACGAGCGCAACGCCGCCCTGCGCGAGGACGTCGAGGCACTCGCCCGGCGCGACAACGGCAGCTCCGAGGCCCAGGACGCCAAGGTCAAGGCCCTGGAGGAGAACGCCGGAACCGAGAAGCTGCGCGGCCAGGGCATGTCCGTCAGCCTCACCGATGCCCCGCCGAACGCGACCGCCAAGATCCCCGGCGTCCCCGAGCCGCAGCCCAACGACCTCGTCATCCACCAGCAGGACCTGCAAGCCGTGGTGAACGCGCTGTGGCAGGGCGGCGCCAAGGGCATCCGGGTCATGGACCAGCGGCTGATCTCCACCAGCGCGGTGCGCTGCGTCGGCAACACCCTGATCCTCCAGGGCCGCGTCTACTCACCGCCGTACACGATCACCGCGATCGGTGACCGCGAGGCGCTGAGCAAGGCGCTCAACGCCTCGCCCGCGATCCAGAACTACCTGCAGTACGTGAACGCCTACGGCCTGGGCTGGAAAGTCGAGCAGCACGAGGCGGTGACTCTTCCCGGCTACTCCGGCACAGTGGAACTCCACTACGCACAGCCTGTGAAGCCGTAGCCCGCCCGCCGGGCCGGCGGGGAGGGGCGGGGCCGGATGACGGTGCGGTGGATCGTACGGACCCTCAGCGAAATCTGTGTCACCGCCGGCACCCTGATCGTCCTCCTCGTCGTCTACACCCTGTTCTGGACCGGGGTGCGGGCCGACGACGCGATGGACGGCGAACTCGGCACGCTGCGCGAGCAGTGGTCGGCCGCCCCGGCCGCCGGGCACCACGACACACCCGGCCCGGCGCCGTCCGCCCGGCCACGCCCCTACGAAGCGGGCAGGCCCTTCGCCGTCATGTACATCCCGCGCCTCGGGACGGACTGGTCCAAGCCCGTCATCGAAGGCACCGCGACCGACGTCCTCAAGCGTGGTCTCGGTCACTACGCGGGCACCGCGCGGCTCGGCGTGGTCGGCAACTTCGCCGTCGCCGGGCACCGCCGTACCTACGGCGACCCGTTCAAGGACTTCCCGCGGCTGCGGCCCGGCGACGCCGTGGTGCTGACCGACGGCACCACCTGGTTCACGTACCGCATCGACAGGCGTCCCTACACCACGCTGCCCAGCGACATCGGCGTGATCGACCCGGTGCCCCGCGCCTCCGGGTACAACGGTCCAGGCCGCTACCTGACGCTGACGACCTGCGAGCCGGAATGGGGCCACAGTCACCGGCTGATCACCTGGGCGCATCTGGATTCCACCCAACCCTTGGCACAGGGAAGGCCATCGGCTTTGCCCGGCTGACCCACGTGCCCCCACCCTCTCCCCTTAGTCTGGAGGGGCAATCGACATCGTCATCGTCATCGGCAAGTAGGGGCAGCGACAGCATGTACGGCTGGATCTGGCGGCATCTGCCGGGCAACACATGGGTGAAGGCGCTGATTTCACTGGTGCTGGTGCTGGCGGTCGTCTTCGTGCTTTTCCAGTACGTCTTTCCGTGGGCGGAGCCGCTGCTCCCCTTCAATGACGTCACGGTCGATCAAGGGATGGCAGCCGTCCGATGAGCGCACGCATTCTGGTCGTCGACAACTACGACAGCTTCGTCTTCAACCTCGTGCAGTACCTCTACCAACTGGGCGCCGAATGCGAGGTGCTGCGCAACGACGAGGTCGCCCTGAGCCACGCCCAGGACGGCTTCGACGGCGTGCTGCTCTCCCCGGGCCCCGGCACCCCCGAGCAGGCGGGTGTCTGCGTCGACATGGTCAGGCACTGCGCGGACACCGGCGTGCCGGTCTTCGGCGTCTGCCTGGGGATGCAGTCGATGGCGGTCGCGTACGGCGGTGTGGTGGGCCGGGCGCCCGAGCTGCTGCACGGCAAGACCTCGCTGGTCTCGCACGAGGGCGCCGGCGTCTTCCGCGGCCTGCCCTCGCCCTTCACCGCCACCCGCTATCACTCGCTGGCCGTCGAGCAGGGCACCGTGCCGGACGAACTGACCGTCACCGCCTGGACCGGCAACGGCATTCCGATGGGGCTGCGGCACCGTGAACTGCCCGTCGAGGGCGTGCAGTTCCACCCCGAGTCGGTGCTGACCGAATGGGGCCACCGGATGCTGGCCAACTGGCTGGTGGATTGCGGCGACACGGGAGCAGCGGAGCGTTCGACGGGGCTTGCCCCGGTGGTCGGCAAGGCCGGCGCGTGACCACCACGCGCCCCGAGCGTGACGGCAGATCCCAGGATCCGTACGACCAGCCGTCGCCCGGGTACGAGGCCGCCGATCCGTACGGGGGCGATGCGGCCTTCGAGGCGGCGGTGGGACAGCTCAACGACCCGCTGACGGATCCGCTGCCGGGCCCGGCCGGACCGCCCGCCGGGACGTACGGCGCGGGCGCGGCCGATCCCCTGGACGGGCCGGACGGCTCGGCGGGGCAGCAGCAGGGCGCCGCGGGCCGGGCCGGGCCCGGGAGCGAGCGGGCCGGACAGGCGCCGGGCGGGCAGGGCTCCCCCTGGTTCCGCCCGCACCTCCAGACACCGCAGCCGTCGGGCGACGCGACCGCTCCCCACGGCGGCGAGCAGCCTCACGGCGGCGGCTACCCCCCGAAGCCCCGCGGCGCGTACGGCACCGGCTACGAACCTCACTCGGTGCACGGCGACCCGATATCCGTTCCGCCCGCCGCCGATCCGTTCTCCGGCGGCGAGCCGGCGGCCCCGCGCCCGGCCGCCGCCCGCCCTTCCCGTTCCGCGGCGGTGCCCTCGCCGGCTTCTTCCCCGGTCCCGTCGTCCCGTCCCGGCCCAGGGCTGGACGAGTCGACGATGGCGCTGCGTCAGGCCGAGGAGCCTGCGGCGACCGGCGGCCAGAGCGCTGCGGGCGGTGACGGTGACGGCGTTTCACGTGAAACCAACTCGGCGCTGAGCCGGTCGGTTTCACGTGAAACCGACCCGGCGCCGGGCGGACGTGCTGCCCGGCGCAAGGCCGCCCAGCAAGCGGCCAAGCGCGGCGGCAAGCGCGGCAAGCACGGTGGTGCGGCCGCCGCACCGGCCGCGGCCGAGCCGCCGCCCGCGCCCACCTCACGGCTGGAGGCCCGCCGCGCGGCCCGAGCTGCCAAGGACAGCCTCGGCCTGATCGCCAGCCGCGCCGTGGGCGAGGTGTTCATCACGCTCGGCGTGCTGATGCTGCTGTTCGTGACCTACCAGCTGTGGTGGACGAACGTGCTGGCCAACGAAGAGGCCGGCGGCGCCGCCAGTACCCTCCAGCACACCTGGGACGAGGGCGGCGAGGAGAAGAAGACGCTCACACCCGGCGAGCGCTTCGCGATCATGTATATCCCCAAGCTGGACGTGAAGGCGCCGGTGGCCGAGGGGATCGACAAGCACACGGTGCTGGACCGCGGCATGGTCGGGCACTACGACAAGAGCAGCGGAATCAAGACCGCGATGCCGTGGGACAAGAAGGGCAACTTCTCGGTGGCCGCCCACCGCAACACCCATGGCGAGCCGTTCCGTTACATCAACAAGCTCACTCCGGGCGACAAGATCGTCGTGGAGACGCAGAGTACGTACTACACGTACCAAATGGAGAGCATCCTCCCGCAGACCAGCCCGCAGAACGTCAGCGTCATCCAACCGGTGCCGCAGGCGTCCGGGTTCAAGGGGCCGGGCCGCTACATCACACTGACGACCTGCACTCCGGAATTCACCAGTACCTATCGGATGATCGTCTGGGGCAAGATGGTCGACGAGCGGCCGCGGAGCAAGGGCGAACCGGCTGCGCTCACCGGCTGACCGAGGGTAAGAGGGGTATTACGCGGTGACTGCCACGGACCACGAACAGGACACCGACCGGTCCACGCCGTCACGCCGCCCACGCCGGGTGCGAGGGGCGATCGCCTCCGTGATCAGCGTCTTCGGCGAGCTGCTGATCACCGCGGGGCTGATCCTGGGCCTGTTCGTCGTCTACTCCCTGTGGTGGACGAACGTCCTCGCCGACCGCGCTTCCCACAAGCAGAGCGACGAGGTGCGTAAGCACTGGGCGTCCAGCGCTCCGAAGGGGCCGGGAAAGCTGGACACCAAGGACGGCATCGGCTTCCTGCACGTACCGGCGATGAAGAACGGTGAGGTGCTGGTCAAGCAGGGCACCGAGGACACGATCCTCAACGAGGGGGTGGCCGGCTACTACACCAAGCCGGTCAAGTCGGAGCTGCCGCAGGACAAAAAGGGCAACTTCACGCTCGCCGCCCACCGTGACGGACACGGCGCCAAGTTCCACAACATCGACAAGCTCAAGGACGGCGACCCGATCGTCTTCGAGACCAAGGACACCTGGTACATCTACAAGGTCTACGCGACGCTCCCCCAGACCTCGAAGTACAACGTCGATGTCCTCGACGCGGTCCCCAAGGAGTCCGGCAAGCGCAAGGCGGGCCGCTACATCACGCTCACCACCTGCACCCCGGTCTACACCTCGGACTACCGCTACATCGTCTGGGGCGAGCTGGAACGCACGGAGAAGGTCGACGCCGACCGTACGCCGCCCCCGGAGATCCGCTGAGGCACCGCCGCCGCGGGCGGGCCGGCGTGGCACGGACGGCACCCATGACGTGAGCCCCGGTGGCCCTTTCCAGGGCCGCCGGGGCTCACGTCGTACTTGTTCGCGCTGCGGCCTGGGAGCCGGGGCCACAGCGGGCCGTCAGTGGTGCCAGCCGAAGAGGCCGCCGTCTTCGTTGCCATTGCCGCCGCCACCGATGGTGGTCAGCGTCACGGTCGTCGACTTCGGGTCGGACGGGGTCTGCCCTGCGGGGTCCTGCGAGACCACGTGGGCGTTGTCGTCATCGGAACTGCCGTCGGCGAACTGGACGTTGGTGAACCCCGCCTGCTCCAGGGCCTTCTTGGCGTCCTTCACCTTCTGGCCGAGCACGCTCGGCACCGGCGTCTGCGCGGCGGCCTTGCCGACGGTCAGCGTGACCATCGAGTTCTTCTCGACCTCGGTGGTGCCCGGCGGGTTCATCGCGGTGACCTTGCCGACCTGCGCCGGGTCGGACACGTCCTGCTCCTGCTTGGTCACCTGCAGGCCGAGGTCCTTGAGCTGCTTCTCCGCCGCGGCGAAGTCGTTGCCGACGACGTCGGGGACCTTGACCTTCGGGTTCGCCTTGGCGATGGACAGCGTGATCGTCGTGTCCTTGGGCTTCTTCGTGCCCGGCTTCGGGTCCTGCGAGACCACCGTGCCGGGTTCCCGGTTGGAGACGACGGGCTGGGTCTCGATGTTGGTGAAGCCCTTGTCCTTGAGGTCGGCCCGGGCGTCGGCCTCGGTGAGGTTCGTCAGGCTCGGGACCGAGATCTCGACCGGCCCGGTGCACATCGTGACGGTGACCGTGCCGTCCTTGTCGACGTTGCTGTCGGCCTCCGGGGCCTGCTTGGTGACCTGGCCCTTGTCGGCGTTGTCGCAGGACTCGCTGCCGCCCTTGACGACCTTGAAGCTGCCGTTGCGGCCCGACTCCTTGGCCTGGTCCAGCGTTTTGCCGATGAGAGGCGGCACCGGCACCGAACCGCTGGTCTTGTTGTCGCTGAACATCGCCTTGCCGATGAAGATCGCCCCGACCAGGACGAGGACGCCGGCGACGGCGAGCAGGACCGTCGAGGTGTGGCTCTTCTTCTGGCCGCTGGAGGCCCCGCCGCGGCGCCGGTCGGCCCGGTCGTCGTAGCCGCCGTCGTCCGGGTTCATCGGCGGCAGCATGGAGGTCTGGCCCGCCGGGTCCTGCGGGCGCAGCATGGTGGTGGGCTGGTCCTGGTCGAAGCCGCCGGCGCCCATCGCCGCGGTGGCCGCCACCGGCTGCCCGTCCAGGGCCGCTTCGATGTCGGCCCGCATCTCGTCGGCCGACTGATAGCGGTAGTCGGGGTCCTTGACCAGCGCCTTGAGGACGATGGCGTCCATCTCCGGCGTGATCTCGGGATCGAAGTTGCTGGGCTTCTGCGGTTCTTCGCGCACGTGCTGGTAGGCCACGGCGACGGGGGAGTCGCCGATGAACGGCGGCCGCACGGTGAGCAGTTCGTAGAGCAGGCAGCCGGTGGAGTACAGGTCGGACCGGGCGTCGACCTGCTCGCCCTTGGCCTGTTCCGGGGAGAGGTACTGGGCGGTGCCGATGACCGCGGCGGTCTGCGTCATGGTCATTCCGGCGTCGCCCATCGCGCGGGCGATACCGAAGTCCATGACCTTGACCTGGCCGGTGCGGGTCAGCATCACGTTGGCCGGCTTGATGTCGCGGTGCACGATGCCGGCCCGGTGCGAGTACTCCAGCGCCTGAAGCACCCCGGTGGTCATCTCCAGCGACCGCTCGGGCAGCAGCTTCCGCCCGGAGTGCAACAGCTCCCGCAGGGTGGAACCGTCGACGTACTCCATGACGATGTACGGGATCGAGACGCCGTCGACGTAGTCCTCGCCGGTGTCGTAGACCGCGACGATGGACGGATGGTTCAGCGAGGCGGCCGACTGGGCCTCACGGCGGAACCGGGCCTGGAAAGACGGGTCGCGGGCGAGGTCCACCCGGAGCGTCTTCACCGCTACGGTGCGGCCCAGGCGGCTGTCGTGCGCGAGGTACACCTCGGCCATGCCACCGCGGCCGAGCACCGAGCCCAGCTCGTACCGGCCGCCGAGGCGACGCGGCTCTTCCATAAGCTTCTCCAGCCCTCTCCGTCAGTCCCGACCGCACCCGTGTGTGGTCCGGCGGTGTGCTGTCCGGGCATACCGTACCCGGCGCACTGCTCCGGTCCGGGCCGTAGCCGCAACCTGATATCCGACCGGTATGGCCATGCCCAGGGTCACTTCTTGTCGCTGAGCACCGCTTCCATCACGCTCTTCGCGATCGGGGCGGAGAGCTTGCCGCCCGCGATGTCGCCGCGAAGTGTGTCGGAGCCCTCAATGACGACGGCGACGGCGACCGGGGTGCCCTTGCCGGTCTTGGCGTAGGAGATGAACCAGGCGTACGGGTTGTCCTTGTTGTTCGCACCGTGCTGGGCGGTACCCGTCTTGCCGCCGACCTTCACGCCGTCGATCTGGGCGGTGGTTCCCGTGCCCTTCTCGACCACGGTCTCCATCATGTCCTGGATCTTCTGCGCGTTCTCCGGCGACAGCGGCTTGCTCATCTCCTTGGGAGTGTGCTGCTGCACGACGTTCAGATTCGGCGCGACCAGCTTGTCGACCATGTACGGCTGCATGAGCTTGCCGCCGTTGGCGATCGCGGCGGTCACCATGGCCATCTGGAGCGGAGTGGCGCGGTTGGATGCCTGGCCGATGCCCGCCATGGCGTTCTGCGGCCGGTTGTCCTCCGGGTAGACGCTCTCGGACGCCCGGACCGGGGTGTCGACCTTCGCATTGTTGAAGCCGAACTTCTCCGCCTCGGCCTTCATCGTCTTGTTGCCGAGGTCGGCACTGATCTTGCCGAAGACGCTGTTGCACGACACCCGCAGCGCCTCGCGGAGGCTGGCGTTCTCGCAGGGGAGGTCGCCCTCGTTGTTCAGCGGTTGGCCGGCGGTGTCGGGCAGCGTCCAGGGCAGCGGCGAGCGCGTCTTGGCGTCGATGTCGGTGTAGAGGCCGTTCTCCAGCGCCGCCGACGCGGTGACGACCTTGAAGGTGGAGCCGGGCGGGTAGGTCTGGCGCAGCGCCCGGTTGAGCGTCGGATCGTCCGGGTTGTTCTGCTTCAGCAGCGCGTTGTACGCCTTGGAGTCCTTGTCGCTCATCCCCGCGAAGGTGGAGGGGTCGTACGACGGGGCGCTGGCCAGCGCCAGGATCGCGCCGGTCTCCGGGTTGATCGCGGCGACCGCGCCCTTCTTGTCGCCGAGCCCCTCGAAGGCGGCCTTCTGGGCCTTGGTGCTGAGGGTGGTGACGACGTTGCCGCCCTCCTGCTTGCCGCCGGTGAGCATGTCGACCGTGCGGCTGAAGAAGAGCTTGTCGTCGGTGCCGGTCAGGATGGAGTCGTTGAGCTTCTCCAGCTGGTTGGCGTCGAACGCCTGCGAGGCGTAGCCGGTGACCGGCGCCCACATCTTGCCGTTCGTGTACGTCCGCTTGTACTTGAAGTCGCCGCTGCCGGTGACCGTCGAGCCGGTGACCGGCTTGCCGTCGACGATGATGTCGCCGCGCGGGGTGCCGTAGCGCTCGATGGCGACCCGGCGGTTGTTGGGGTCGTTCTTCAGCTCGTCGGCCTGCACGAACTGCACCCAGTTGATGCGGACGAGCAGGGCGAGCACGAGCAGGCCGCAGAAGATCGCGACCCGGCGCAGGGGCTTGTTCACGGACGGACCACCTGGGTCATCTCGGCGTCGGTGGACGGGGCGGGGGCCGGGGCGGGCCGCCGCGCGGTGTCGCTGATGCGGAGCAGGATCGCGACCAGCGCCCAGTTGGCGATCACGGAGGAGCCACCCTGGGCGAGGAACGGCATCGTCATGCCCGTCAGCGGGATCAGGCCCGTGACGCCGCCGGCGACGACGAAGACCTGGAGGGCGAAGGCCCCCGACAGGCCGACGGCGAGCAGCTTGCCGAACGGGTCGCGGGCCGCCAGCGCCGTACGGATACCGCGCTCGATCAGCAGGCCGTACAGCAGCAGAACGGCCATCAGACCGGCCAGGCCGATCTCCTCGCCGACGGTGGCGAGGATGTAGTCGCTCTTCGGCGCGATGCCGAGGATCAGCCGGGAGTAGCCCTGGCCGAGGCCGGAGCCGAGGATGCCGCCGGAGCCGAAGGCGTACATGGCCTGTGCGGTCTCGGTGACGCCGCCGTTGAGCGTTGCCAGCGGGTTGAGCCAGTTGTGCACACGCTCCTGGACGTGCGACTCGAAGGTCGCCACGGCGACCGCGCCGCCCGCGCTGAGCAGCAGGCCGAAGACGATCCAGCTGGTGCGCTCGGTGGCGACGTACAGCATGACGACGAAGAGGCCGAAGAAGAGCAGCGAGGTGCCCAGGTCGGTCTCGAAGACCAGGATCATCAGGCTCAGCGCCCAGATGACGAGGATCGGTCCGAGGTCACGTCCGCGGGGGAGGTAGAGGCCCATGAACCGGCGGCTGGCCAGCGCCAGCGCGTCCCGCTTCACCATCAGGTAGCCGGCGAAGAAGATCGCGATGATGATCTTCGCGAACTCTCCGGGCTGGAGCGAGCCGAGGCCCGGGATGGTGATCCAGATCTTGGCGCCGTTCACGCCGGGGAAGAACATCGGGGCGATCAGCAGGACCAGCGCGACGACCATGGAGATGTAGGTGTAGCGCTGCAGGACGCGGTGGTCCTTGAGGAAGATCAGGATGCCGAGGAAGAGCGCGACACCCAGGGTCGACCACATCAGCTGGTTCGGCGCCATGGCCTTGCCGAGTGTGGGCTCCTGGTCGAGCCGCCAGATGAAGATCAGGCCCAGGCCGTTCAGGAGTGTGGCGATCGGCAGCATCAGCGGGTCGGCGTACGGCGCCCACTTGCGGACGACGAGGTGGGTGACCCCGGCCAGCAGACCGAGGCCGAGGCCGTAGCCCAGGACACCGGCCGGGACGGTGTGGTCCTTGGCCAGGCCGACGTTGATGTACGCGAACACCGGGATCAGCACCGCGAAGACGAGCATGGCCAGCTCGGTGTTACGGCGGCTGGGCGCTCCGATGGTGCCGATGGTGGTGGTGTTGGTGGTACTGCTGCTCATAAAAGTACGGCCCCCTACGCCCTCACTGCTGGGTGCTGCAATTCTTTTCCAGCTTCTGCTGCTCCTCGGAGGGGGCCTGGCTGGTGGTGGGAGTGGGAGTCGATGTCGCCGCGAGCGTGCCGACGGTGCCGCCGGTGCCGGTCTTCCCGGTCTTGCTGTCGGGGGTGGCGGGCTTGTCGCCGGACTTGCCGCCGTGCTTGCCCGACGTACCGCCGGCCTGGCTCTGGCCCTTGGTCTTCGCGGCGGCGCGCTCGGCGGCTTCCCGCTGTGCCTTGTCGAGGCAGGCGTGGGCCTGCTTGCCCAGCTCGGTGACCTTCTCGGCCGCCTCGTCGCGGCTGTCGGCCGGGATCGTCTCCTTGACCTGGGTCTGCTGGTACACCGGCAGGTACTTGAGTTCGATCTCGGGATGATCCTTGTCGACCTTGTTCAGCGAGATCCACGCCAGGTCCTGGCTGAGGCCCCGGTAGAGCGCGACGTGATCGTCCTTGGCGCCGACGAAGTACTGGGTCTGCGTCCAGCGGTAGCCCCCGTAGAGACCACCGCCGACGACGGCCAGCGCGAGGACGGCGACCAGCGACCGCTTGAGCCACTTCCCGCGCCGCTCGGGCTTGAGGAAGTCCTCATCGGTGAACGCGCCGAACGAACCCTGGGGCGGTCCGGCGAGGTCACCGTCGCCGCTTCCTGGCGGCCCGAACGCGCCACCGGGGGCGGCCTGTTGCGGGACGTCCCTGTTGCGGCCGAGCTCGGCGGCGCGGGCGGCCGGCGTCTGCAGCGTGCTCGGGTCGCTGAGCTGGTTCTGGTTCTCGGCGACCGCGCCCACGATGACCGGGGTGTCGTTGAGCTGCCCGGCCAGGGCTTCGTTGCCGTCGACGTCCAGGACGTCGGCGACGATGCAGGTGATGTTGTCGGGGCCGCCGCCGCGCAGCGCGAGCTGGATCAGCTCCTGGATGGTCTCGTGCGGGCCGTGGTAGCCGGCGAGGGTCTCCTCCAGCGTCTGGTGGCTGACCACGCCGGACAGCCCGTCCGAACAGATCAGGTACCGGTCGCCGGCCCTGACCTCCCTGATGGACAGGTCGGGCTCGACGTGATCGCCGCTGCCCAGCGCCCGCATCAGCAGCGAGCGCTGCGGGTGGGTCGTGGCCTCTTCCTCGGTGATCCGGCCCTCGTCGACGAGCCGCTGCACCCAGGTGTGGTCCTGGGTGATCTGGGTGAGGACGCCGTCCCGCAGGAGGTAGGCGCGCGAGTCGCCGACGTGCACCAGGCCGAGGCGCTGACCGGTCCACAGCAGGGCGGTCAGGGTCGTGCCCATGCCCTCCAGCTGGGGGTCCTCCTCGACCATCACCCGCAGCTGGTCGTTGGCGCGCTGTACGGCCGTCCCCAGCGAGGTGAGGATGTCCGAGCCCGGGACGTCGTCGTCGAGCTGGACCAGGGTGGAGATCACCTCGGACGAGGCGACCTCGCCGGCCGCCTGGCCGCCCATGCCGTCGGCGATGGCCAGCAGGCGCGGGCCCGCATAGCCCGAGTCCTCGTTGCCCTCGCGGATCATGCCCTTGTGCGATCCGGCGGCGAAGCGCAGTGACAGACTCATGCGCACCTCACCCGTCGGCTCGGGGTACAGCCGGTCTCGTCGAGCCACACTGCCCACCCTCCGGTCGGGAGCACGCTCGGGTCCGTCGAGTGGACCGCCGCGGCTCGCTCGCTCCGCTCGCTCATTGTCGTACTACTTCCGCAGCTCGATGACGGTCTTGCCGATGCGGATCGGGGCTCCCAGCGGAATCGGGGTCGGCGTCGTGAGCCGGCTCCGGTCCAGATACGTGCCGTTGGTGGAACCGAGGTCCTCGACGATCCACTGGCCGTCACGGTCCGGATAGATCCTGGCATGCCTGCTGGACGCGTAGTCGTCGTCCAGGACGATCGTGGAATCGTGCGCGCGGCCCAGCGAAATGGTCTGGCCCTGCAGCGCGACGGTGGTGCCCTGCAAGGTGCCTTCGGAGACCACCAGCTTGGTGGGTGCACCGCGGCGCTGGCGGTTGTTGCCGCGGCCGCCTTCTTGGCGGCGCTGCTGCGGTGGTGTGGCGGGCTGGCGCTGCGTACGCGCCTCCTGGCCGCCCCGCCGGGCGGCGCCGCGCTGTGTGACGCGCGTGCCGAACAGATCGCTGCGGATGACCTGAACGGCCACGATGACGAACAGCCACAGTACGGCGAGGAAACCCAACCGCATGACCGTGAGGGTCAGCTCTGACATTGCCCCCGCTTCACCCTTCGGCTTGCCGGTAAACGATGGTGGTACTGCCCACGACGATCCGCGAGCCGTCGCGGAGATTAGCGCGGGTGGTGTGCTGCCCGTCCACCACGATCCCGTTCGTGGAGCCCAGATCCTGGATCATGGGGGGCGTTCCGACCCGGATCTCACAGTGCCGCCGGGAAACCCCGGGGTCGTCGATCCGTACGTCGGCGTCGGTGCTGCGGCCCAGCACGAGAGTGCCGCGCGAGATCTGATGGCGGGTGCCGTTGATCTCGATCCAGCGCCTGGTCTGTGCGTGCGGCTGCGGTCCTGCACCTGGCGGCGCCGTACGGGGTACGGGCTGCGCGCCGGGAGGCGGGGACGAGGGCATGGGGGGCGGGCCCACGTGACCTCCGCCGGTGTAGCCGCCCCGCGGCGCCGAAGAGGCGCGTGGGGCCGCTGCCTGGCCCGGCTGTTCCTGGGATGTGCTGGAGGCAAGGGTGCGGCTGCGGACGCGGTACAGGCCGGTGTCGAGATCGTCGGCCTTTTCGAGGTGCACCTTGATCGAACCCATGAAGGTGTACCGCTGCTGCTTGGCGTAGTCGCGGACCATGCCCGACAGCTCGTCACCGAGCTGCCCGCTGTAGGGGCTGAGCCGCTCGTAGTCGGGGGTGCTCAGTTCGACGATGAAGTCGTTGGGGACGACCGTGCGGTCGCGGTTCCAGATGGTGGCGTTGTTGTCGCACTCGCGCTGCAGCGCACCGGCGATCTCAACGGGCTGCACCTCGGACTTGAACACCTTGGCGAAGGTGCCGTTGACGAGCCCCTCAAGACGCTGCTCAAAGCGTTTCAGTACTCCCACGGGACACCTCCTTCCTCAGGCTTCGTCAGGGTCGTCCTGATACTGCTTACTGATCGTATCCACGCGTCGGGAAATCGGCTGGTTCCCCTTTCCCGCCCGGAGTGACGAGTGTCGCCCTCACAGGGTTGCCCGCTGCTTCCTCGCTCCTCGGCCGGTTGCTTGTGCACTGCGATGGTAGATGGGCCCCGAAGACAGTGTCCCGCAACCGCCGACCTCTCTTGCCGGGCGGGGGGCCGGGACGCTGCCCGATGGCGTCCCGGCCGGCCCGTCGGACGCCGGGTCACCTGGGGCGGCGGGTGCGCCGGCGCTCGCTCCGGGGGTGAGTGCTTCCGCGACGGCCGGCCGGTGCGGAAGCACCCGGCGGACCGCGTTGCGGGGGCACAGAAAGGGCAGGTGAAACCACCCGCCACGCCGTGCTAATGTTCTGCATGTCGGAAGGCGCTCACACAAGAACCGGACCGAAGAGCCCGGATCGCGTGAGAGAATCATTCGGCAGCACCCATGCGCGGGTGGCGGAATAGGCAGACGCGCTGGATTCAGGTTCCAGTGCCCGAAAGGGCGTGGGGGTTCAACTCCCCCCTCGCGCACAGATGAGACCCCCGGTCTCCGGAGAAATCCGGAGACCGGGGGTCTTTCGTTGTGTCCGGAAACGGCCGGGCCCGCGGGCCGTTCCTGTCCGGAAGCCGCCTGGCCGGCAGGACGCTGCGGACGCAATTCCCCTTTCCCATAAGGGCGTTGGGCATGTGCACCGTCGTCCGGAAGCCCGACGGCGGCGCTGGGACGGGGAGTTGTGGGCTACGCCACCACGTCCGCCACCGCGGTGCCGAAGGCGCGGATCCGGGCGGTCTCCTGTGCGCCGTGGTGGAGCAGCCCGAGGACGGAGCCGGGCAGGCCGGACACGGGGAGGAAGGCGAGGTCCCGGCGGGCGTGGTAGTCGGCGGTGGGGCGGCACAGCAGCATCGCGCCGCGGCCTGCGGCGGCGAGGGTGAGGCCCTCCTGGAGGGTGCCGACGGCGGGGCCCGGAGGGATCGGGCGGCCTCCGGGGGTGGCCGTGGGGGCGTGCGCCCGGCGCCAGTAGGCGGGGGCCGGGCCGTCGACGGAGATCAGCGGTACGGCCGCGAGGTCCTCCGCGGCGAGGGCGTCGCGGGCGGCGAGCGGGTGCCGTACGGAGAGGGCGAGGGTCTGCGGCTGGGCGGCGAAGACCGGGCCGGTGACGAGGTCGGGCTCGGCGGCCGGCAGCAGGACCACGGCGACGTCGACGGTGCCCGCGCGCAGCGCGCCGAAGGGGTCGCACAGCGGGATTTCCGTGAGGGAGGTGACGCACCCGGGGTGCCGGGTGTGGAAGGTGTCGATGGCGCGCATCATGCGGTGGTCGGCGGTGCCCTGGAAGCCGATGGTGAGGGTGCCCTCGATGCCCCGGGCGGCGCTGCGGGTGGCGTCGAAAGCGGCGTGCAGGGTCGCGTAGGCGGGGCGCAGGGTGGTGCGGAAGTTCTCTCCCAGAGGGGTGAGACGGACCCGTCGGCTGGTGCGGTCCACGAGGCGGGCGCCGATGCGGGACTCCAGGGCGCGCAGCAGCTGGCTGACGCGGCTCTGCGAGAGGCGGAGCCGTTCGCCGGTGCGGCCGAAGTGCAGTTCCTCGCTGAGTACGAGGAAGCACTCCAGCTCGCGTAGGTCCATGCCGCTCACGGGGATCCCTTCGGTGGGTGTCGGCCAGGGGGTCTGCTTGTGGAAGATCCATGAGTCCTGCTCATGGAAGGGTGAGAACTTCGGCGTTGTTCCCTGCGGCGGGCGGGCGTTGGCTGGGGGCATGACGAAGACCGGTGAAGTGGTGGGGAAAAGCGGCGTGTTGGGGCGCGCCGGGGGCGGCTGGCCGGCCGTGGGTGTGCTGGCGGCCGCGACGTTCACGGTGGTGACGTCGGAGATGCTGCCGGTGGGGCTGCTCACGCCGATCGGCGGTGACCTGGGGGTTTCGGACGGGACGGCGGGGCTGACGCTCACCGTCACGGGGCTGGTCGCGGCGGTGTCGGCACCGTTGCTGACGATGCTGGTGGGGCGCTGGGACCGGCGTTCCGTACTGGTCGCGCTGATGGGGACACTGGCGGCGGCGAATCTGCTGGCGGCGGCCGCTACGGGCGTCGTGGTGCTGCTGGTGGCCCGGGTGCTGGTGGGGCTGGGAATGGGCGGGGTGTGGGCGCTGGCGGCGGGTCTCGCGGTGCGGCTGGTGCCGGAGCGGCGAGTGTCGGCGGCGACGTCGCTGGTCTTCAGCGGAGTCGCCGCCGCATCGGTGCTGGGCGTACCGGTCGGCACGCTGGTCGGTCAACTCGGCGGCTGGCGTGCGGCGTTCGTGGCGATGGGGGTGGTGTGCGGCGTGGTGGGCGGGGCGCTGGCGGTGCTGCTGCCGTCGCTGCCGTCCACGGGGGCGGTACGGCTCGGCGGCGTGCAGGCGCTGTGCGGCAGGGCGTCGGTGCGGACCGGTCTTGCGCTGGTGGCGCTCTTGGTGACGGGCCATTTCGCGGCGTACACGTATGTGCGGCCGGTGCTGGAGGAGGTGGCGGGGGCCGACGCCGCGCACGTCGGCACCCTGCTGCTGGTGTTCGGTGTCGCGGGGCTCGTCGGCAACTTCGTGGCCGGTGCGGGGGCGGCCAGGTCGCCGCGTGGCGCGTTGCTGGTGATCTGCGCGGTGCTGGCGGGGGCGGTGTTGCTGATGCCCGTGTCCGGGCGCGCGTGGGGTGTTGTGGGCGGCGCGGTGGCGCTCGCGGCGTGGGGGCTCGCCTACGGGGGCGTGTCGGTCAGTACCCAGATTTGGTTGATGGCCGCGGCGCCACGTGAGCGCGAGGCGGCTTCGGCCCTCTTCGTGGCGGTGTTCAACGGGGCCATCGCCTTGGGCGCGCTGGCCGGCGGCCGGGCGGCGGCCAGCTGGGGCGCCGTGGGCGTGCTCTGGCTGGGCGGCGTGCTCGTGGTGGGGGCGCTGGTGACGGTGGGGGTCGGCCGGGCGCCGGCGGCCGGATGACGGCGGCGGGCCTCCTGGGGCCGCCGGCATACGGCGCCCCGGGGAGCGCGGTGCGGGCGGCGCTCCCCGGGGCGGGCCGGTTCCGTGGGACGGGACGGTGGCCGCTGCGTCAGGCGGCGGCGCGCTCGGCGACGGCCTTGGCCTTCGATACGGCCTCCTGGAGGGCCTTCTCGCGGGACGCCTCGTACTGCGGGACCAGCTCGGCCATCGCCGGGTTGGCGGGCGCCATGGTCAGCTCCGGGATGATGAAGTCGACCTCCAGGCCGAAGGCGTTGCCCAGCACGGCCTCCAGGTAGTTCTGCACGTAGTCGAAGCCCGCACGGGGTGTCCCCGGGGCGTACGAACCGCCGCGGCTGGCGACGACGGTGACCGGGGTGCCCTTGGCGGACGGCTCGGCGCCGGCCGTGCGGCCCATGATGATCACCTGGTCGAGCCATGCCTTGAGCGTCGAGGGGATCGTGAAGTTGTACATCGGGGCGCCTATGACGATCGCGTCGGCCTGCTCCAGCTCCTCGGCGAGCCGGGTGCGCAGCGCGAAGGCGGCCTGCTGCTCGGGGGAGTGGGTCGCGGGGTCGGAGAAGCCGGCGGATGCGGCGGTCCCGTCGAGGTGCGGCAGCGGGTCGGCCGCCAGGTCGCGGTAGATGACGGTGCCGTCGGGGTGCTGTTCCTGCCATGCCGTACGGAAGGCCGCGGTCACGGCGCGGGAGGCGGAGCCGGTCTCGGGGAAAACGGAGGAGTCGAGGTGCAGAAGCGTGGCCATGGTGATCGTTCCTCAGAGGTTCACGGCCGGCGGGCGAGGCCGCGGCACGATGGTTGAATTCCGTACGTCACTATTCATAACACAGTGACTTACTTTTCCGCAGTAGCCAACGGGAAAGCGGTACGCTGAGGGCATGGCGGATCACAGTGAGGCGACGTGCAGACAGGTCGACGGCGGCATGACGCGCGTCTTCGAGCTGTTCGGGAAGCGCTGGACCGGCCTGATCGTCGCCACGCTGATGCCGGGACCGGTGCACTTCGCCGACCTGCGGCGGGCGATTCCCGGCATCAGCGAGCGGATGCTGTCCGACCGCCTCATGGAGCTGGCGGCGACCGGCCTGGTGGTGCGCGAAGTGGACGCCGGGCCTCCGCTGCGGGTCGCCTACCGGCTGACGGAGGCGGGTCTGGCGATGGAGCCCTCACTCAAGGAACTGGCCCGCTGGGCCGAGACCTACCTGGCCGAGGGCGGGCAGTGCCCGGATCGCTTCCGGAAGTAGCGCACACCGGGGCCGCGGTCGAGACCGGGGTGTCATGGGGCGGCGGCGGTCAGCCGAGCCGCTCCTGGGCGGCGTTGTAGCGCAGCAGGTACAGCGCGAAGCGGTCGAGATCCGCCTCGCTCCAGTCGGCCAGCCGCTCGTGGAACGCCTGCCGGCGGCTGTTCGAGGCGTTGGCCAGCACCTGGGCGCCCTCCTCCGTGGGGTGCAGCACCTGGACGCGGTGGTCGGCGGGGTCCAGGCGGCGCTCGACGAACCCGAGCCTCTCCAGTGCGGCGATCTGCCTGCTGACCGTGGACTTGTCCAGGAGGTAGTGCGCCGCGAGGTCCGTCGCCCGGCATCCCTGCTGGTCATCGAGGTGCGCAAGCAGGGTGTACGAGACCAGCGACAACTCCGGATGGATGCGGGCCGCGGTGGCGCGGGCCCGCCGGGCGAAGGCGGTCAGCTCCTGCTGGATGGTCTCGACGGAGTCGTCGCGGTGGGCCACGGGCTTGCCTTTCGTTGAAGTAGTTGTATAGTACAACGTGGATTGGGAGTTGTATAAACCAACCACCGACAGTTGTAAAAGCCATCTACTGGCTGTATCCGAGCCGACTAGCTTGAGAAGGCACCATGAGTCCGGTCCGCCGTTCCGACCGCCACCGTGATCACGGACTTGATCACCGCCCCGACCGCCGAAGCCCCCACACGGCCGGGCTGCGCCACGTCCTGCTGCACCTGGTCACACCGTTGCTGATGTGCATCGGGATGGGCCTGGCCTACCTCGGGGCGTTCGCCGATCCGGCGCCGCACCACCTGCCGGTCGCGGTCGTCGGCTCAGGACAGAGCGCACAGCTGCTGGCGCAGTCGATCAACGACAAGGCGGGCGGCGACCTGGAAGCACGCACGGTCCCCGACCGCGCGACGGCGACCGAACAGCTGCGGCACCAGGACATCTTCGGCGCCTACGTCCCCCACGGGAAGAGCGGAACGACCGCCTCGGGCACCCACGGCACGGACTCCGCCCGCTCCGCCAAGGCCGCGGGCACGACCGGACCTGCGCCGGAACTGATGGTCGCGACCGCCGGATCGGACACCAGCGCCTCCGTGGTGCAGAAGGTCTTCACCCCCATCGCCGCCCAGCAGGGCAGGCCCCTGAAGGTCACCGACGTCGCGCCGACCGCGCAGCACGACCCGACGGGCCAGGGCATCTTCTTCCTGCTGGTCGCGATCAGCATCGGCTCGTACGCCTCGGTCGCGGTGATCGGCGGGGCCGGGGCGGTGCTGCCGATGCGGCTGCGCGCGCTGCTTGCCGTCGGCACCTCCTTCGTCGTCAGCATCATCGGGACGCTCTTCGCCGGCCCGGTCTTCCACCTCGTCGACCACGGCATGTGGGGGCTGTGGAGCATGGCCTGGCTGTACTCCGCCGGCATCCTGCTGATCGGAACGGGACTGCACACCTTCCTCAAGCGCTGGACCACGCTCGGCGTGATGGCCCTGTTCGTGATGCTCAACTTCACCTCGTCCGGCGGCATTTTCCGGCCCGAGATGCAGAATGGATTCTTCGCCGCCCTGCACTCGTTCTGGAACGGCGCAGGCTTCGTCGAAGGCACCCGCAGCCACGTCTACTTCAACGGCTACGGACTGGCCGGGCACGTAGGGACGCTGGTGATCTGGCTGGTGATCGGCGCGGCGTCGGCCGGTATCGCCGGCCTGGCCGAATCCCGCAGGAAGGCCGCCGAGAAAGCGGCAGCGGAACGGGCCACGGCGGTCGCGGCCGCCGCGGTGGCCGCGACGGTGACCGACGGCGGACGGCACCCGGAGCAGGCAGCGCGTGCGGACGGCCGGCGGCGGGGCTGTGACGCGGAGTCGGGAGCCGAGGCTGAGGAAGAGGAGATGGAGGAGGCTGTGGGGGTGTAGCGGGGTGTGCAGGGAGGGGCGGTTGGTACGGGCCGGGGCGTGGGATGCCCCGGCCCGTAGCGGTGTCTGGGGTGGCGGTGGGGTGCGTTCGGCCTGGTGAGGCGTCAGTTTCGGCCGTGGCGCCTGAGTGTGGGCAGCACCGTCAACTGGCGCTCTGCCAGGACCCTTTGCCCCATTCTGGCTCTCTCATTCTTGGTTCCCTTCCGCCCGATCCCGTTGGGCCCGTGGGGAGTTATCCACAGGTCTGCCGGACGGGAGACGTGGTCGGTAACGTCGTGGGTGGACAGGCCGGAGTCGGTGGGCGGGCCTGACGGACGCCGCTCACGCCGGGCGGAGCGGGACGTCGAAGGGGGAGGTGGTGCCGTGATGTCGCGGTTGCCATACGTACCGGGGTTCGCGCAGGCGGCTGCGCCCAGACCGTCGGCGAAGGCCGTCGGCCGGGCGCTGCGGGAGCGGGCGCCGCGGGCGGCGCAGGCCGGGCTGTCGATCGCGGCGGGCCGCCCGGACGCGGTCGCGGCGGTGGAGACGTCCCAGGCCGGCCGGCTGCCGGAGCTGACACCGATACGCGTCGGCCGGATGGCCGCCTCCCCGTTCGCCTTCCTCCGCGGCTCCGCCGGGCTGATGGCGTACGACCTGGTGGCCTCGCCCGTAACGGGTGTCGGAGCGCAGATCTGCGGGGACGCCCACGCGGCGAATTTCGGACTCTACGGTGACGCCCGTGGCGGCCTCGTCATCGACCTGAACGACTTCGACGAGACCCTCCACGGGCCCTGGGAGTGGGATCTCAAACGGCTGGCTGCTTCGCTGGTGCTCGCAGGCCGGGAGGCGGGCGCGGGCGAGGACGACTGCCGGGCGGCGGCGCGGGACGCGGCGGGTGCGTACCGTCGCACGATGCGGCTGCTGGCGAAGCTGCCGGTGACCGAGGCGTGGAATGCCGTCGCCGACGAGGCGCTGGTCTCGCACACCGACGCCAAGGACCTGGTGGGGACGCTGGAGCGGGTGGCGGCCAAGGCCCGCAGGAACACCAGCGCGCGGTTCGCCGCCAAGTCCACGGAACGGACGCCGGAGGGCGGGCGCCGGTTCGTGGCCGCGCCGCCGGTGCTGCGGCAGATCCCGGACGAGGAGGCGGCAGCGGTGGCTTCCTCGCTCGCCGGATATCTGGAGACCCTGCCGGAGGACCGGCTGCCGCTGCTGGCCCGGTACGCCCTGCACGACGTCGCGTTCCGGGTGGTCGGCACGGGCAGTGTGGGCCTGCGTTCGTATGTGGTGCTGCTCCTCGATCACCGGGGCGAGCCTCTGGTGCTGCAGGTGAAGGAGGCGCGCGGCTCGGTGCTGGCACCGTTCGTGGCGAAGGCCGGCTTCCCGGTGCCTTCGGTGGCGCACGAAGGGCGCCGGGTGGTGACGGGACAGCGCAGGATGCAGGTGGTGAGCGACATCCTGCTGGGCTGGGCGACGGTGCGAATACCGTTGCCGGGAGAAGCCGCTGCCGGATGCGGCAGGTACCGGGAACTCCCCGTCCAGGTACGCCAGTTCAGAAACCGCAAGGGCAGCGTGGATCCGTCCGCGCTGACCGGCGAGCAGCTGGACGACTACGCGCGGATGACCGGCGCGCTGCTGGCCCGTGCCCATGCGCACAGTGCCGACCCGCGGGTGGTGGCCGGCTACTGCGGCAAGTCGGAGGAGCTGGACGACGCGATGGCGGATTTCGCGGTGGCCTACGCGGACCGTACGGAGCGGGATCACGCGGAGCTGGTGGCGGCGGTGGACAGCGGGCGTATCGCGGCGGAGAGGGGGGTGTGAGGCGCGTCGGGGCGGGGTGACGGGTGGCGGTGTGGGTGTCGGTCGAGACGTCGGCCGGGACGCCGATGAGTGGGTCGTGCGCCGGCGGGCGTTGTGTGGCGGGTGCGGGTGCGGGTGCGGGTGCGGGTGCGGGTGCGCGGCCGGGTCCGGGTGCCGGGCCGGGGCTGGTGAGTGGGCTGACATTGGTGTGGTGGGGGCCCTGATGGGGCGGGTGTGGTGGTGGCGGGGTGGGTGGGTTGGGGGAGGGGGAAGGGGCGTAAGGCGGCGGAGGAGAGGGCCAGCGCCGGTCCTGGTCGGCGCAGTGGGCGTTCCCCCTCCGTGGCAGGAACCCATGGAGCAGCGGCGGAGGCAGGCCGACCGGCCGCTGAACCGGGTGCCGGGGAGGGGGCCGTACGCTGACCGGGTGACGAACTCGCACGCGGAGAACGCGCAGGACGGCCAGTACCGACCGGACGCCCCGGGAGCGGCGTACGCCACCGATGGACCGGGGGTGGCGGGCACGCCGGATGCGACGGGTGTGCCGGGAGCGCCTGGTGAGTCCGGCGGGCGGGCGGCGTCCGGAGAGGGCAGCGCGTCCGGGGCCGCGGAGGCGTCGGCCGGCGGCGAGCGGGACTTGGCGGCCGGGGACGCGGCGACCCGGCGGCTGGCGAAGGCGGTGCTGGCTGCCGAGCAGGCGCTGATCGAGTTCGAGATCGCGGTGGAGACCTTCCGGGTGGAGGTGGAGAACTTCTCCCGGTTGCACCACCAGCGGCTCGGCCCCATGTACGCGCGGCTGGACGAGCTGGATGCGCAGATCGCCGAGGCGGTCGCGGCCCGTACCGGCGATCCGGAGGACGTCCGCAAGGCACGCGAGGCCCGTGCTTCGGTGCTGCCGATGCCGAATGTCGAGGAGCTGTTCCACGGCTGGATCGGGTCGGAAGGGCTGTTCCCCGAGGCACAGGCGATGCTCGCCGAGCAGCCGGTGCGGCCACCGCAGAAGGTGCGGCCCAGCGAGGGCGCCCGCAAGGCGTACCGCGACCTGGTGCGCAAGGCACACCCCGACCTGGCACGTGACGACGCGGAGCGGGAGCGCAGGGATGCCTTCATCGCACGGGTCAACGCCGCGTACGGCGCGGGGGACGAGGCGGCGCTGCGTGAGCTGGCGCAGGAGTGGGAGACCGGTCCTGCGCCTGCCGAGGAGCGGCTCAGCGAGAGCGAGGAGCTGTACGCGCGGCTGGAGTGGCTGGCCGAGCGCAAGGAGCTGCTGGCCGCTGTCGCCGCCGAGCTGGAGGAGAGCGCGATCGGCGCGATGATCAAGATGGCGCCACAGGATCCGGACGCCCTGCTGGACGAGATCGCCGAGAAGCTGCTCGCCGATGTCACAGAGCGCGAGGCCCGCCTCGCCCAGCTGGTCGGGTAGCGTCGGGGACATGCGATTTGGTTCTCTGCCCACGGTTGGTGTCGACGCGCTCACGCCCCAGGACTTCCTCTTGGACGTGCGTGAGGACGACGAGTGGGAGGCGGGGCATGCTGAAGGTGCGCTGCACATCCCGATGAGCGAATTCGTTGCCCGTTACGGCGAGTTGACCGAGGCCGCGCCCGCGGACGGCAAGATTTACGTGCTCTGCCGGGTCGGTGGGCGGTCCGCGCAGGTCGCGCAGTACCTCATCCAGCAGGGCATTGAAGCGGTGAACGTCGACGGCGGCATGCAGGCGTGGGAGGCCGCCGGACGCCCCGTCACGGACGGCCGGGGCGGCGCGGGCACGGTCGTCTGAGGACGCTTCGTACGATTGCGGGGGCCGGCCCGGTTCGGACCGGGCTGCTTCGGTTCTTCTTGGTTCGCTGAGCCCGGGGCGGCTTCGTTCGGGCTGTCGGTTCGGTTGGTTCTGTTTGGCAGATGCCTCGGCCGCGGTACAAGCGCGGTCGGGCTGAGGGCTGTGTTCCCGTGTTGGTTCCGAGAAGCTTGCGGGCTCCTGTATCCGCGGGCCACGGACCTCCGTGCCGGCGATCCGGATGCCGCACCGGTACGC
>NZ_JAJCXB010000024.1 GCF_020564935.1 Streptomyces pinistramenti | reverse complement strand
CCTCCCGCCCCCGTCTTCCTCATTCCCCTCCACCGTTGCCGCTTGCCGCAAGGGGCGCGCAGGGCGCCGCAAGCCGCGAGCTGGCGTCGTCCCGCGGGTTACGGCTCGCCCCGCCGTATCTGCTTCCGCGTTGCCCCCGACTCCCTCGTCGGCCTGCCCCGTCCCTCCCGAGGGCTCGGTCCCGTCGCCCGGTAACTCAGCCTTCTCGGCGCGGGTTCTGCACGTCTCCTCCCGCCGCCGCTGTGGGTATCTCGCTCCCGAGGGGCGAGGGGTGCTCACCCGTTCCTTCCCCGTGTGGCGTGGCGGCCCGTTGGCCCGCGGGAGCTATGCGAGGGAGGTTCGGCACGTACCGGCGCAAGGTTTTTCGGTGTTGTGGGGCGGCGGGCGAGTTGGGTGGGCCGCGGTACCTGGGGGAACGCCGACCGTGGGGCAGGCGGCCGGTTGCCCACAGGGTGGCGAGGGTGAGGGCCAGGGCCAAGGCCAGGGAAAGCGTCGTTGTGGTTGGTGTGGAGGAGGCCGTACGGCTTGTGCGGGGCGGTGAGATGGGGGCGACGGCGGTGCTGTGCGAGGGCGGTGGAATCGGGATACCGAAGACCGGCAGGAGGCGTGACGGGCCGCTGTGCAGTATCGAAGGGGGGAACAGCGACAGGGGATCGAGATAGGTCTTTCCTCTGAGCAGGCCCCAGTGCAGGCAGGGCTCGTGGCAGTGGAACGGGCCGGGTTGGAGGACGGCGACCGGATGGCCCGCGGTCACTTCGTCGCCTTTCCGGACCGTGGCGCGTACGGGTTCGTACGTGGTGTGTAGTGGCGGTCGTCCCGAGTCGGACAGTTCGATGGTCAGCACGCCTCGGCCGGCGACGTTCCCGGCGAAGGTCACCCGGCCTGCGGCGGCGGCCCGCACCGTTGCTCCGGCCGGTGCTGCCAGGTCGACGCCCCGGTGCCCCGCAGCCCAGGGGGACGGCGGCGGCTCCCAGCCGCGTAACACCGTGGGATGCAGGCCGTGTTGACCGTCCACCGGCCAGGAGCGATCGGTCGGCAGAGGGTGCTGAAGTGGTGATCGGGGCCGGACGTGCGGGGCCCCAGCTCCCTTGGCTGACGCTGCGGCCGGTGGTGGTGGACCGGCCATCGCGTCGGCGGCAGGGAGGATGCAGAGCAGGGCAGTCAGCGCGACGGTCCAAGCGGCCGTGGCAGGTGGGGAGGGCCGTCGCGGCGGAGGCGGACGGTGGCCTGGTGGGCGGGGGAGTTGTGCGGATCTGCGGAGGAACCCGCGTTCCGTGGCCGTTGCGGCAGGAGTTGTCGGCGGGTGACTTGCGGTGGCCCGTTGGCACATGGCCGAGCGCTCTTTCCTGGGCAGCGGAGCGGGAACCACGTCATTCCTCCTCCCCTCGTAGGGCCCGGCGGCATCTCCGAACCGCGGGAAGCGCCGTGCGAGCCGCCACCCCCAAGTCGTTCCCCGAACCGACCGGCACCCCTCGATAAGCCGCACCTTCATCGCCCACCGCTCCTGCTCTCTGGTCTTGCGCTTCCGGAACTCGTATGGGTCGACGGTGACGTAATCGGCGGGTGCGTGGGGATCTTGGTCTGTGGCTGTGGGTAACCGGCTGGGTGGGGATATCGGTGTCACCCGATCCGGTGAGTGGCAGGCGGGGAGGAGGGATCTGGTGTAGTTGGTGGGTGTGGTGGACGGGTTTCGTGGGGACGGAAGTCGTCGGACGGTGGCCTGCGGGGGTGGCTCATGGAGCGTGTCGCCCGGGGCATCGGCCGTCCCGTACACTTCATGTGGCGATCCGGGTCACCGGGTCGACTTCGCACGCCCCGCCATCAGTGCACCAGTCCCCTTCGGGCAGCACGGTGGCCGCGCTCCTCGGTCCTCGGACGGTTCCGCAAGGTTCCGTCCTCGGCAGGCGCGTCGGGGCGTCAGGCACCGCGGCCGACCGGTCGCAGTGGAACCGAGAACAACGAGGAGTACGGCCATGGCCGTCGTCACGATGCGGGAGCTGCTGGAGAGCGGCGTCCACTTCGGGCACCAGACCCGCCGCTGGAACCCGAAGATGAAGCGTTTCATCTTCACCGAGCGCAACGGCATCTACATCATCGACCTGCTCCAGTCGCTGTCGTACATCGACCGCGCCTACGAGTTCGTCAAGGAGACCGTTGCCCACGGCGGCTCGGTCATGTTCGTCGGCACGAAGAAGCAGGCCCAGGAGGCCATTGCCGAGCAGGCGACCCGCGTGGGCATGCCCTACGTGAACCAGCGCTGGCTCGGCGGCATGCTGACCAACTTCTCGACCGTCTACAAGCGCCTGCAGCGCCTGAAGGAGCTTGAGCAGATCGACTTCGAGGATGTGGCCGCGTCCGGCCTCACCAAGAAGGAGCTGCTCGTCCTCTCCCGCGAGAAGGCCAAGCTGGAGAAGACCCTCGGCGGTATCCGCGAGATGCAGAAGGTGCCCAGCGCCGTCTGGATCGTGGACACCAAGAAGGAGCACATCGCGGTTGGTGAGGCCCGGAAGCTCAACATTCCGGTCGTCGCGATCCTCGACACCAACTGCGACCCCGACGAGGTCGACTACAAGATCCCGGGCAACGACGACGCGATCCGCTCCGTCACCCTGCTCACCCGTGTGATCGCCGACGCCGTCGCCGAGGGCCTCATCGCCCGTTCCGGCGTCGCCACCGGCGACCAGAAGCCCGGCGAGAAGGCTGCCGCCGAGCCGCTGGCCGAGTGGGAGCGCGACCTGCTCGAGGGCGAGAAGAAGGCTGACGAGGCCCCCGCGGCCGAGGACAAGCCCGCCGAGGCCCCCGTGGCCGAGGAGAAGCCGGCCGAGGCTCCGGCCGCCGAGGCCGAGAAGCCGGCCACGGACGCCGAGCAGGGCTGACCTCAGAACCGGTTGATGACGGCGGGGGTCGGTGCCACAAGCGCCGCCCCCGCCGTTCACCCGTAGATCTTTCGACTTTCGAGAAGAGATTCACAGATCATGGCGAACTACACCGCCGCTGACGTCAAGAAGCTCCGCGAGCTCACCGGCGCCGGCATGATGGACTGCAAGAAGGCGCTGGACGAGGCCGACGGCAGCGTCGACAAGGCCGTCGAGATCCTGCGCGTCAAGGGCCAGAAGGGCGTCGCCAAGCGCGAGGGCCGCTCCGCCGAGAACGGCGCAGTCGTCTCCCTCATCGCCGACGACAAGACCTCCGGCGTGCTGCTGGAGCTCAAGTGCGAGACCGACTTCGTCGCCAAGGGCGAGAAGTTCCTGGCCGTCGCCAACGCGCTCGCCGCGCACGTCGCCAAGACCTCCCCGGCCGATATCGAGGCGCTGCTCGCCTCCGAGATCGAGTCCGGCAAGACCGTCCAGGCGTACGTCGACGAGGCCAACGCCACCCTGGGCGAGAAGATCGTCCTGGACCGCTTCGCGCAGTTCTCCGGTGGCTACGTGGCCGCTTACATGCACCGCACCATGCCCGACCTCCCGCCGCAGGTCGGCGTCCTGGTCGAGCTGGACAAGGAGAACGCCGAGGTCGCGAAGGACGTCGCGCAGCACGTCGCCGCCTTCTCGCCGAAGTTCCTCTCCCGTGAGGACATTCCGGCCGACGTCGTCGAGAACGAGCGTCGCGTCGCCGAGGCCACCGCGAAGGAGGAGGGCAAGCCCGAGGCTGCCCTTCCGAAGATCGTCGAGGGTCGCGTCAACGGCTTCTTCAAGGAGAACGCGCTGCTGGACCAGGCGTTCGCCAAGGACAACAAGAAGACCGTCCAGAAGGTTCTGGACGAGGCCGGTGTCTCGCTGAAGCGCTTCGCGCGCATCCGCGTCGGCGCCTGAGCCTGCCGCGAAGGCAGCGAATGACCTACGACCCCGCTAGGGTCGTACGCAGTCGGCCGCTCACCGGCCGGCCGCAGATGTGACGAGGAGGCCATTGCCGTACGGGGATCTGAATCGGACCCACGGCAATGGCCTTCTTCGTATGTGTACGAGGAGAGCTCAATGAATCACGGTGCCGACGGCTCGGATAAAGCCGACAATCCCGACAGTGGTGGGAAGGGGCGCTTCCTGCTGAAGCTGTCAGGCGAAGCGTTCGCCGGCGGCGGCGGCCTGGGTGTCGACCCCGATGTCGTGCACGCCGTGGCACGCGAGATCGCCGCCGTGGTGCGCGACGGCTACGAGATCGCCATCGTGATCGGCGGCGGCAACTTCTTCCGCGGCGCCGAACTCCAGCAGCGCGGCATGGACCGGGCCCGTTCCGACTACATGGGCATGCTCGGCACGGTCATGAACTGCCTCGCCCTCCAGGACTTCCTGGAGAAGGAAGGCATCGAGACCCGCGTGCAGACCGCCATCACCATGGGCCAGGTCGCGGAGCCGTACATTCCGCTGCGCGCGGTCCGCCACCTGGAGAAGGGCCGGGTCGTCATCTTCGGCGCCGGTATGGGCATGCCGTACTTCTCCACGGACACCACCGCGGCCCAGCGCGCCCTGGAGATCGACGCCGAGGCCATGCTGATGGGCAAGAACGGCGTGGACGGTGTCTATGACGCCGACCCCAAGAAGAACCCCGACGCGGTGAAGTTCGACGCGCTCGAATACGGCGAGGTCATCACCCGCGACCTGAAGGTCGCCGATGCCACCGCCATCACACTGTGCCGCGACAACAAGCTCCCGATCCTCGTCTTCGAACTGCTCGCCGAGGGCAACATCGCGCGCGCGGTGAAGGGTGAGAAGATCGGCACGCTCGTCAGCGATCAGGGCACCCGGGCCTGACGGCCCCAACTGCCGCGACGGCGTACGGGCAGCGGCCGGTACCCGCGGCAGCTCCCGTGCCGGGCAGGCCCCGGCACGGGGATGGACAACCGCCTGCCGGTCGGACACCGTGCAGGAGTAGACGCGCGGCAGGGGCGAGGCTCTGCTTCTTACCGAAGAGACCAGGAGCAAGTGGTGATCGAAGAGATCCTCCTCGAGGCCGAGGAGAAGATGGAGAAGGCCGTCGTGGTCGCCAAGGAGGACTTCGCCGCGATCCGCACCGGGCGTGCGCACCCGGCGATGTTCAACAAGATCGTGGCGGACTACTACGGTGCCTTGACGCCGATCAACCAGCTGGCGTCGTTCTCGGTCCCGGAACCGCGGATGGCCGTGGTGACCCCGTTCGACAAGAGCGCGATGCGCAACATCGAGCAGGCGATCCGCGACTCCGACCTCGGCGTCAACCCGAGCAACGACGGCAACATCATCCGAGTGACGTTCCCGGAGCTGACCGAGGAGCGCCGCAGGGACTACATCAAGGTCGCCAAGACCAAGGGCGAGGACGCGAAGATCTCCATTCGCAGCGTCCGCCGCAAGGCGAAGGAAAACCTCGACAAGCTCGTCAAGGACAAGGAGTCCGGCGAGGACGAGGTCCGGCGCGCGGAGAAGGAGCTCGACGACACCACCGCGAAGTACGTCGCGCAGGTGGACGAGCTCCTCAAGCACAAGGAATCCGAGCTCCTAGAGGTCTGATGAACGAGTCATCCTGGGGGGCCCCGCCCGGCGCCGGTCACTGGGGACCGCCCGACCATGGACCGGCCGCCGCGCCGAGCGGGGTGGCGCCGCCCGCTGTGGCGGGATATGCGCGCGACGGGGGAGCGGCGGGGCAGACCCGTCCGCTGCCCGTCGTGCCCGACGCCGGCGGATACCAGGACGACAGCCGGGACCACCGGGACATCAGGGACGACCGGAACCACCGGGACGACCGGGGGGCCACTCGGCTGAGCGGCCCCCTGTTCCGCGACGAAAAGCCGCAGGAGCCCATGGCCACTCCTTTCCCCGGTTCCCCCGGGCCCACGGGCCCGCAGGACCCAGAGAAGCCGAAGAAGAAGAGCGCGGGACGCAATCTGCCCGCCGCGATAGGAGTCGGCGTCGGTCTCGGCGTGGTCATCCTCGCCTCCCTCTTCTTCTACAAGCCCGTCTTCCTCGGCGTGATAGCGGTCGCCGTCGTCGTGGGCCTGTGGGAGTTGACCTCGCGGCTCGCCGAGCGCAAGGACATCCGGGTGCCGCTGGTACCGCTGGCCGTCGGCGGCACCGCCATGGTGATCGCCGGCTACCTGCGCGGGGCCGAGGGTTCCTGGGCGGCGATGGCGCTCACCACGCTCGCCGTCCTCGTGTGGCGGATGACCGGGAAACCCGAGAACTACCTGCGGGACGTCACCGCTGGTGTCTTCGCGGCGTTCTACGTGCCGTTCCTCGCGACGTTCGTCGCCCTGATGCTCGCCGCCGACGCCGACGGGCCGCAGCGGGTGCTGACCTTCCTGCTGCTGACGGTCGTCAGCGACACCGGGGCGTACGCCGTCGGCTGGCGCTTCGGCAAGCACAAGCTGGCGCCCCGCATCAGCCCCGGCAAGACCCGTGAGGGCCTGGTCGGTGCCGTGCTGTTCGCGATGGTCGCCGGTGCGCTGTGCATGGAGTTCCTGATCACGGACGGTTCCTGGTGGCAGGGGCTGCTGCTCGGCTTGGCCGTCGCCGCCAGCGCCACCCTCGGCGACCTCGGCGAATCCATGATCAAGCGGGACCTCGGCATCAAGGACATGGGCACCCTGCTGCCCGGCCACGGCGGCATCATGGACCGGCTGGACTCCCTGCTGCCGACCGCCCCGGTCGTCTGGCTGCTGTTCGTGATCTTCGTCGGCAGCGGCTGAATCGCCCAGGTAGTCTGGAAAGGCCCGCTGTCCGACAGCGGGCCTTTTTCCGTCCTCGCGACCGCGGGGACAGTTCCCGTGAGTCCCCCGGGTTCCGGCACCGTCCCGCCGTTGGCTCCGCACCGTGGAGATCGTCCGGCACCGTCGCATTGAGGAGTTCCGCCCATGGCACCGCCCGAGCCCGGTGAGCTGACATTCGTCGCCCCCCGCGGGGCCAAGAAGCCCCCGCGGCACCTCGCAGACCTCAGCCCCGCCGAGCGCCGTGAAGCCGTGGCCGCGATCGGCGAGAAGCCGTTCCGCGCCAAGCAGCTGTCGCAGCACTACTTCACGCGGTACGCACACGAGCCGGCGCAGTGGACCGACATTCCGGCCGCGGCGCGCGAGAAGCTGGCGGCGGAGCTGCTGCCCGAGCTGATGAGCGTGGTGCGGCACATCTCGTGCGACGACGACACCACCCGCAAGACCCTGTGGAAGCTGCACGACGGCACGCTCGTCGAATCGGTGCTGATGCGCTACCCGGACCGGGTGACGATGTGCATCTCCTCACAGGCCGGCTGCGGCATGAACTGCCCGTTCTGCGCCACCGGCCAGGCGGGCCTGGACCGCAACCTCTCCACCGCCGAGATCGTGCACCAGATCGTCGACGGGATGCGCGCCCTGCGCGACGGCGAGGTGCCCGGCGGCCCGGCGCGGCTGTCGAACATCGTCTTCATGGGCATGGGCGAGCCGCTCGCCAACTACAAGCGGGTGGTCGGCGCCATCCGCCGGCTCACCGACCCCGAGCCGGACGGCCTGGGCCTGTCGCAGCGCGGCATCACGGTCTCCACGGTCGGGCTGGTGCCGGCCATGCTGCGGTTCGCCGACGAGGGCTTCAAATGCCGGCTCGCGGTCTCGCTGCACGCGCCGGACGACGAACTGCGCGACACCCTGGTGCCCGTCAACACCCGCTGGAAGGTGCGCGAGGTCCTGGACGCGGCCTGGGAGTACGCCGAGAAGTCCGGCCGCCGGATCTCCATCGAGTACGCCCTGATCCGTGACATCAACGACCAGGCATGGCGCGGTGACCTGCTGGGACGGCTGCTCAAGGGCAAGCGCGTGCACGTGAACCTCATCCCGCTGAACCCGACACCAGGCTCGAAGTGGACCGCCTCGCGCCCCGAGGACGAGCGGGCGTTCGTCCGGGCCATCGAGGCGCACGGCGTGCCGGTGACCGTCCGCGACACCCGCGGCCAGGAGATTGACGGCGCCTGCGGGCAGCTCGCGGCCTCGGAACGCTGACCACCCGCTGGTAGCGTGTGATCGAACAAATGCACATTCCGACAGGGGAGCGCCACAGCGCTGAGAGTGCGGGGACGTCGTAGGGATACGGCGCCCGCAGACCCTTGAACCTCGCCCGGGTCATTCCGGGTAGGAAGTTCGGTCGTCACTCATGCTGTTGCGCCCCGCCCTGCGCCGCCCGGACCCCACCGGGCGGCGCAGCGCGGGGCCGCGTCTCTTCCTGGCCAGCCAGGAGGAATCAGTGAGCACCATCCGCAGCACCACCACCCGCAGAACCGCGGCGGTGACCGCCGCCGCGCTCGGCATGACCGTGCTCGCCGCCTGCGGCAGCCAGGGCGGCGGCAGCGCGGCGGACGCCAAGACCGTCACGCTCGTCAGCCACGACTCCTTCAACGCCTCGAAGTCGGTGCTCGCCGCGTTCGAGAAGCAGAGCGGCTACAAGGTCAGGGTGCTCAAGGGCGGCGACGCGGGCAAGGCCGTCAACCAGGCGATCCTCTCCAAGGACAATCCACAGGGCGACGTCTTCTTCGGCATCGACAACACCCTGCTCTCCCGGGGCCTGAAGGCCGGCCTCTTCACGCCGTACCGGGCCAAGGGGCTGGACAGCGTCCCGGCCGCCCTGCAACTGGACAAGGCCGGGCACCGCGTCACGCCCCTCGACTACGGCGACACCTGCGTCAACTACGACCGCGCCTACTTCGACCGGCACAAGCTCGCGCCGCCGAAGACCTTCGACGACCTGCTCAAGCCGCAGTACAAGGGGCTGCTCGTCACGGAGAACTCCGCCACCTCGTCGCCGGGGCTCGCCTTCCAGCTGGGCACCATCGCCACCCACGGCGAGAAGGGCTGGCAGGACTACTGGAAGAAGCTCAAGGCCAACGGCGTCGAGGTGGTCGACGGCTGGGAGCAGGCGTACAACGAGCGGTTCTCCGGCTCCGCGGCCGGCCGGGACAAGGGCGACAAGCCGCTGGTCGTCTCGTACGCCTCCAGCCCGCCCGTCGAAGTGCTCGGCAAGAAGCCGGCCCCGAAGCAGGCACCGACCGGTGTCGCCACCGGAACCTGCTTCCGGCAGATCGAGTTCGGCGGCCTCCTCAAGGGTGCCAGGAACGAGAAGGGCGGCAAGGAACTGCTGGACTTCCTGCTGAGCCGGAAGTTCCAGGAGGACATGCCGCTCCAGATGTTCGTCAACCCGGCGCGCAAGGACGCCACGGTGCCTGAGCTGTTCACCAAGTACGGCGCGACGATCGACAAGCCGGCGACCCTCGCGCCGGAGACGATCACCGAGAACCGCGAACAGTGGATCAAGCAGTGGTCCTCGCTCGTTCTGAAGTAGGCCGGGCCCGGCGCGGCAGAACCCGGCGCGCGACGGCGGTAAGGGCGGCGCTGATGGCGCTGCCGACCGCCTTCTTCGCGCTGTTCTTCGCCTACCCGGTCACCGCGATCGTCGGACGCGGACTGAAGGACGGCGGGCAGTGGCAGCTCGGCCGGATCGCCGACGTGCTCGGCGATCCGGACGTCCTGCACGTCCTGTGGTTCACCGTCTGGCAGGCCGCCGCGTCGACCGGCCTCACCCTGCTGATCGCGCTGCCCGGCGCGTACGTCTTCGCCCGGTTCGACTTCCCGGGCAAGCAACTGCTGCGGGCCGTGGTCGCGGTGCCGTTCGTGCTGCCGACCGTCGTCGTCGGCTCCGCCTTCCTGGCCCTGGTCGGCCGCGGCGGACTGCTCGACGACCTGTGGGGCGTGCGTCTTGACACCTCGGTGTGGGCGATCCTGCTCGCCCACGTCTTCTTCAACTACGCCGTGGTGGTACGGACCGTCGGCGGGCTGTGGGGGCAGCTCGACCCGCGGCAGGAGGAGGCGGCGCGGGTGCTCGGCGCCGGCCGCCTCGCGGCCTGGCGCCGGGTGACGCTGCCCGCGCTCGGCCCCGCCGTAGCCGCCGCCGCGCTGATGGTCTTCCTGTTCACCTTCACCTCCTTCGGAGTGGTGCAGATCCTCGGCGGGCCCACCTTCTCCACCCTGGAGGTGGAGATCTACCGGCAGACCGCCGACTTCCTCGACCTGCCGACGGCCGCCGTCCTCACCCTGATCCAGTTCGCGGCCGTCCTCGGCCTGCTGGCCGTGCACGCCTGGACGGTGCGCCGACGCGAGACGGCCCTCCGCCTCGTCGACGCCGCGCGGACCACGCGGCGGCCCCGCGGCCCCGGACAGTGGGCGCTGCTGTGGGGCACCCTCGTGATCATCGTCGTCCTCCTCGTCATGCCGCTCCTCGTGCTCGTCGAACGGTCCTTCGCCGGGCCCGACGGCTACGGCCCGGTCTTCTACGAAACGCTGCGGTCCGCCGCCTCCGCCGACAGCACCTTCGCCGTCGCCCCCCTGGAAGCGCTGTGGAACTCGCTCGCCTACGGGGTGGCAGCCACCGCGATTGCCCTGGTGGTGGGCGGGCTGGCGGCCGCCGCCCTGACCCGGCGCGGCGGCCGGCTCGTCCGCGGCTTCGACGCGCTGCTGATGCTGCCGCTCGGCGTGTCCGCGGTGACCGTCGGCTTCGGATTCCTGATCACCCTCGACCGGCCGCCGCTCGACCTGCGCTCCTCGTGGTGGCTGGTGCCGCTGGCCCAGGCGCTGGTCGGGGTGCCGTTCGTGGTGCGGATCATGCTGCCCGTGCTGCGTGCCGTCGACGGGCGGCTGCGGGAGGCGGCGGCCGTGCTGGGCGCTTCGCCGTGGCGGGTGTGGCGCGAGGTGGACCTGCCGATGGTGCGCCGCGCCCTGCTCATCGCCGCCGGGTTCGCGTTCGCCGTCTCGCTCGGCGAGTTCGGCGCGACGGTCTTCATCGCACGGCCCGACCAGCCGACCCTCCCGGTGGCCGTCGCCCGGCTGCTCGGCCGCGCCGGGGAACTCAACTACGGCCAGGCGATGGCCCTTTCCACCATCTTGATGGTGGTGTGCGCCGGGGCCCTGCTGGTCTTGGAGCGCCTCCGCACCGACCAGTCCGGGGAGTTCTAGATGACGGCTACGGCTCGGGCCGCGCACACCGAAGGACAGCAGCTGCTGCGGCTGAACGGCGTGACCGTACGCTTCGGCCCGTACGGCGAGGCCGCCGCGCTCGACGCGGTCGATCTGGACGTCGCCGCCCACGAGATCGTCTGCGTGCTGGGGCCCAGCGGCAGCGGAAAATCGACCCTGCTGCGGGTGGTGGCCGGGCTGCAACCGGCCGACACCGGGCAGGTCCTGCTGGAGGGACGCGACCAGACGCGGGTGCCCACCCACCGACGGGGCGTCGGCCTGATGTTCCAGGACCACCAGCTCTTCCCGCAGAAGGACGTCGCGGGCAACGTCGCCTTCGGCCTGCGGATGCGCCGGGCGCACCGCGCCGACCAGCGGCGCACCGTCGCCGAACTGCTCGGCCTCGTCGGGCTGCCGGACGCCGGACGCCGCGCCGTCGCCTCCCTCTCCGGAGGGGAGCAGCAGCGGGTCGCGCTGGCCCGCGCCCTCGCGCCGCGCCCCCGGCTGCTGATGCTCGACGAGCCGCTCGGGCAGCTCGACCGCGGGCTGCGGGAACGCCTCGTCGTCGAACTGCGGCGGCTCTTCGGCGAGTTGCGGACGACGGTGCTCGCCGTCACGCACGACCAGGGCGAGGCGTTCGCCCTTGCCGACCGGGTCGTTGTGATGCAGGACGGGCGGATCGCGCAGACCGGCACCCCGCTGGAGGTCTGGCAGCGGCCCGCCACCGAGTTCGTCGCCCGCTTCCTCGGCTTCGACAACGTCGTCGAGGCGACGGTGCAGGGCGCCGCCGCCGTGACGCCCTGGGGCAAGGTGCCGGTCCCCGAAGCGTCACCCGACGGGCCCCGCCGGCTGCTCGTCCGGCCGGCCGGCGTCCGGCTGGTGCCCGTGGCCGACGGCCTGCCGTGCACGGTCGCCGCCCGGACCTTCCGCGGCACCCACGTCGCCCTGCTGCTCCAGCCGTCCGAAGGACCGCAACTGGAGGCGGCCTGCGCGCTGCGGGACGCGCCGGAAACGGGGGAGCGGGTCGGCGTCCGCTTCGCCGCCGAGGACGTCGTGGTACTGGCGGACGCGGACGGTTAGGCGCAGAGGCGGCCCGGCCAGGAGCGGCAGGGCCGCCTTCCGGGACGGCTAACGGCGGCGCTCCGTGTCCCAGCCGTGTCCCACACCCGGTACGTCCGCGCCGGTCGGAGGGTGTTCCGCGTCCCGCGCGCGTCCCACGGGCGGGTTCCCGCCGACGGCAGGGACGTCCCGTGCGGGATCCGTCCCGTCGCCGTCCCCGTGGCCCGCTTCACCCGTCGGCTCGCCCTCATCGGAGCCGAACCAGGCGACGGCGACGGCACCGGCGACCGCCATGACGAAGCCGAGGATGGCAGCCCAGGCGAACCCGGGCCGGGACGCGTCGCCGAGCCACAGCACCCCCAGGATGCCGGGCACCACCGTCTCACCCACCACCAGCGCCGCGGTGGCACCGTTCACCGAACCGATCTGGAGCGCCACGGTGTGCAGGTACATGCCGCCGATGCCCGCGACCAGGATCGCGTAGAGCGCCGGGTCGGCGAGGAGGGCGGACAGGCTGAACGGCGCCACACCGTTCAGTATGCGGACGCCCACGCCGAGTGCGCCGAAGCCGAGACCGGAAAGGAGACCGGCGAGGATCGCGGCCCGTGCGCCCATCAGACGCACGATCAGACTGCCGACGGCGACCAGGAGGACGGACGCGGCGAGCAGCCACCAATGGGCGGCGGTCGGCGTATGACCGCTTCCTTCGTGTCCCGCCGCGGTGGCCAGCAGCACCAGCGCCGAGCAGACCACGGCGATCGACGTCCACTCGGGTTTGCTGAGCCGGATCCCGAGCAGCCTGATGCTCAGCAGCGCGGTGATCACGAGGTTGGCGCTGATCACCGTCTGCGAAAGGAACAGCGGCAGCAGCCTCGCGGCCAGCGCGCCCAGCCCGAAGCCCACGAAATCCAGTACGGAGCCGACCATGAACTCCCAGGTCACCGCGGCCTTCGCGGTCGACGCCAGGCTGGGGCCGCCGTGCTGGGTGACACCCGTGGTGGCGGCGCCCGCCGCCTCCCGGCGGGCGGATTTCCGCGATCCCACCGCCTGGAGAACGGAACCCGTGCCGTAGCAGACCGATGCCGCCACGGCCGTCAGAAGGCCGATGATCACCAAGAGCTCCGTTCACGCACCGCCGCCGCGCCGCGTCTGTCCCCGGCCGGCGGGTGTGCCTCTTCACCACTGCGTTACCCGGCCAGGCAGACGCGCATTTCGGGCCGCGGGTTGCCTCGTCGCACCGAGGTGCTGGGGCCGGCCACGCGCTGCCCCGCGGGCCCCGGGCCGTACGCGGCGGGTGTCCGGGCCCGCTCAGCCCACCAGAGGAAGGGTCGCCAGCTCCGCGACGGACCAGGTCACCGGGGCCAGCACGACCACCAGGGCCAGCGCGCGCAGCGTCGCCGCGCGGCGCAGCAGGGAGGCGGGGGCGCCGAGCCGGCGCAGCGCGGCCGTCGTGTCGGCGCGGGCCGCGCGGGATTCCACGGCGGCGGTCAGGAAGCTCGCGGTGACACAGATCAGGACGACGCCGGCGCCGACGGCGGTCAGCGGCCCGAACGTCCGGAGCGGCGCGGCGTGGAACACGTTCACCGCCGCGTAGGCACCGGATACCGCCGCGCACAGCACACCTACGGGACGGCCGATGCGGTGCGCCTCCTCCTGGAGCACCCGCCCGGCCAGCAGCCGGAGCGCACCGGGACGGCTCGCGCACAGCAGCCGGCCGCACAGATACACAAGACCGGGGCCGGCCAGCACCAGACCGAGGGCCGACAGCGCCCAGCCGGCCAGCACACCCGGCGGGCTGCCGATCAGCCGGCCGGGCAGCGGCAGCAGCCCGTCGGCCGTGGCCGCGCCCCGGGCGGCGTAGCTCTCGACGGCCAGTCCTGCGGCCGCCAGGGTGATGCCCCAGGGCAGCCCGGACGGCGTGGCCGGTGCGGCGGGCGGCGGCGTGTCCTCGGCTTCGGTGGACGCGGGGGCGGCCTGCGGCTCGCGCGGGCGCAGCGAGACGGCGGTCGCCGCGGCCGCGGTCAGCGGCACCGTCGACAGCAGGAGCAGGGTGCCGACGAGCGGAACCGGATGGCCGGCGCCGAGCAGATCCGTGCCGAGCCCGCGGGAGGGGGACGTGCCGAGGTCGCCGCGGAGACGGAAGAACGCCAGGAGCGCGAGGGCCGCGCCGAGCGCGCAGGACAGCGCCGTGGAGGCGGCGGCGAGCAGGATGAGCCGGACGGGTCCGAGGCCGGCCCCTGCCATGCCGCTCGGGAAGCGGGCCGCGGGGTCCGTACGTGCCACCGACACCGCGAACTGGGCGGTGGCGGCGAGCGGGGCGACGCACCACAGGAGGCGGACCAGGGAGTCGCCGACCGCCTCCGGATGGCCCGCGGCGTGGCCGAGCGTGGCCAGCAGGAGGAAGCCGGTGCCCGCGGCCGCCGCGGCCACGACGAGCCGGCGTACCAGGACGAGAGGATGCGTGCCGCGGGCTAGACGGAGAGCGAGCACGCTGCCCTGCTTTCCGCGTCGGGAGCGTCGGCGGCCGCGGACGACGCCCCGGCCCTGCGGCCGTCGACGAGGGCGAAGGTGCGGTCGGCGAGCGTGGCCACGTCCGGGTCGTGGGTGGCCAGGACGACGGTGATCTGGTGGGAGCGGGCGGCGGTGGTGAGGGTGCGCAGCACCTGCGTGCCGTCGGTGCGGTGCAGCGGCGCGGTCGGCTCGTCCGCGAACAGAACGTGCGGGACGGACGCGAGGGCGCGGGCGATGGCGACGCGCTGACGCTGCGACTGGTCGAGCCGGTCGGGGCGGCGGCGGGCGCAGCCGCCCACGTCGAGGCGGTCCAGCCATTCGGCTGCGGTGTGCCGGGCGGCACGGTGGCCCTCGCCGCGCAGCAGGAGCGGGAGCGCGGCGTTTTCCCAGGCGGTCAGCTCGGCGACGAGCTGCGGCTGGGTGTCGATCCACCCGAAGCGGTCCAGGCGCAGCCGCTCCCGGCTCCGCGCGGAGAGGGTGTGGACGGGGGAGCTGTTGAACCACACCTCGCCCTCGGACGGGGCGAGTTGGGCGGAGAGGCAGCGGAGGAGTGTGGTCTTGCCGCTGCCCCGCGGCCCGGTGACGGCGAGGATCTCGCCCTCCCGGACACCCAGGGAGATACCGGCAAGGGCCGGGCTGCCGCCATAGCTGTGGTGCAGGCCGCGGGCCCAGAGAACGTCGTTGTCAGGCGGGGCCACCATCTACGCACCTCTTGCTTGTTCGCGTCCGCTCGTTCCCCCGGCCGGGTGAACGACCATGGAGGGTATCTGTCACTGGAACGGTAAGGACTGCGGACCCCCGGCAATCGTCGCTCGGCATGCACAACGGCCCAGATTCACTCGTATGGCTTTAAACGAGTGAATCCGGGCCGTGAGATCTTCAGTTGTGGTGAGGGTGCGTCGGTCGGCCGGGACGGGTGCCCGGCGCGGCGGTCAGAGCTTGGCCCACGCCTCGGTCAGGACGCTGCGCAGGATCTGCTCGATCTCGTCGAAGAGCTTCTGGTCGGCGATCAGCGGCGGGGCGAGCTGGATGACCGGGTCGCCACGGTCGTCGGCGCGGCAGTAGAGGCCGTTGTCGTACAGCGCCTTGGAGAGGAAGCCGTACAGGACGCGCTCGGTCTCCTCGTCGTTGAAGGACTCCTTGGTGACCTTGTCCTTGACCAGCTCGATGCCGTAGAAGAAGCCGTTGCCGCGGACGTCGCCGACGATCGGCAGGTCGTGCAGCTTCTGGAGGGTGCCGAGGAAGTTGCCCTCGTTCGCCAGGACGTGCTTGTTGAGGCCCTCGCGCTCGAAGATGTCGAGGTTGGCGATGCCGACGGCGGCGGAGACCGGGTGGCCGCCGAAGGTGTAGCCGTGCAGGAAGGTGTTGTCGCCCTGGTAGAACGGCTCGGCCAGGCGGTCGGAGATGATGCAGGCGCCGATCGGGGAGTAGCCCGAGGTCATGCCCTTGGCGCAGGTGATCATGTCCGGGACGTAGCCGAACTTGTCGCAGCCGAACATCGTGCCGAGCCGGCCGAAGGCGCAGATGACCTCGTCGGAGACGAGCAGCACGTCGTACTGGTCGCAGATCTCGCGGACCCGCTGGAAGTAGCCGGCCGGCGGCGGGAAGCAGCCGCCGGCGTTCTGCACCGGCTCCAGGAAGACGGCCGCGACGGTCTCGGGGCCCTCGAAGAGGATCTGCTGCTCGATCTGGTCGGCGGCCCAGCGGCCGAACGCCTCGGGGTCGTCGCCGTGGATCGGGGCGCGGTAGATGTTGGTGTTCGGCACCTTGTGCGCGCCGGGTACCAGCGGCTCGAACGGGGCCTTCAGGGCCGGGAGTCCGGTGATGGACAGGGCGCCCTGCGGGGTGCCGTGGTAGGCCACCGCGCGGGAGATCACCTTGTGCTTCATCGGCTTGCCGGTGAGCTTGAAGTACTGCTTGGCCAGCTTCCAGGCGGTCTCGACCGCCTCGCCGCCGCCGGTGGTGAAGAAGACCTTGTTGAGGTCGCCGGGCGCGTAATCGGCCAGCCGCTCGGCCAGTTCGACGGCCTTGGGGTGGGCGTAGGACCACACCGGGAAGAAGGCCAGCTCCTGGGCCTGCTTGTAGGCGGTCTCGGCCAGCTCGACCCGGCCGTGTCCCGCATTGACCACGAAGAGGCCGGCCAGGCCGTCGATGTAGCGCTTGCCCTTGTCGTCGTAGATGTAGGTGCCCTCGCCGCGCACGATCGTCGGCACGGGGGCGTTCTCGTACGACGACATGCGGGTGAAGTGCATCCACAGGTGGTCGTATGCCGTCTTGGAGAGGTCGGCGCTCATGCGCAAGCCTCGCTCCGCTCGGCGGGCTGGCATTCGCGCAGCGCGCACCCTTCGATGATTCGCTCGCTGTGCTCGCTCATTGCTATCTCGTTCCCCATGTGTAGGTCTGCTTCCGGAGCTTGAGGTACACGAAGCTCTCGGTCGTCCGGACGCCGGGCAGCGTGCGGATTCGCTTGTTGATCATTTCCAGCAGGTGATCGTCGTCCTCGCAGACGATTTCGATCAGCAGGTCGAAGGAGCCTGCCGTCATGACGACGTACTCGACCTCTTCCATGGCTGTCAGGGCATCGGCCACGGGGTCGAGGTCTCCCTCGACGTTGATGCCGACCATTGCCTGCCGCCGGAAACCGACCGTGAGGGGGTCGGTGACCGCGACGATCTGCATCACGCCTTGGTCGAGCAGTTTCTGTACGCGTTGGCGTACCGCCGCTTCGGACAGGCCGACGGCCTTGCCGATCGCGGCGTACGGACGGCGCCCGTCCTCCTGGAGCTGCTCGATGATCGCCAGGGAGACGGAGTCGATCGACGGGGTGCCGGTTCTGTCACGAGTGGCCACGTCCTTCACTGTGCACGAGCCTCGTCTGTCCCGCAACCCCAGATCGATGAAATCAGTTGTGTATGGATCGAAACTTCACTGATTTCGTTGTTCGAGCATGGCGGGTATGTCGAAAGCGTTGACTTCATGGCTAGGGTGGGTGTCTCAACCACCGGACATCTGATTGAAGGGGGCGCCCAGTGACCACCGCACTGCGTCGTCTGCGCAACTACATCGACGGGGAGTTCCGGGACGCCGCCGACGGGCGGACCACGGAGGTGGTCAATCCGGCCACGGGAGAGCCGTACGCCACCGCCCCGCTGTCGGCGGCCGCCGATGTGGACGCGGCCATGGCTGCCGCCGAGGCCGCCTTCCCCGCCTGGCGCGACCTGATCCCGGCCGAGCGCCAGAAGGTCCTGCTCAAGATCGCCGACCGCTTCGAGGAGCGCGCCGACGAGCTGATCGCCGCCGAGTCCGAGAACTGCGGCAAGCCCCTCGCGCTCGTACGCTCCGAGGAAATCCCGCCGATGGTGGACCAGATCCGCTTCTTCGCGGGTGCCGCCCGGATGCTGGAGGGCCGCTCGGCCGGCGAGTACATGGACGGCTTCACCTCGATCATCCGCCGCGAGCCGATCGGTGTCTGCGCCCAGGTCGCGCCGTGGAACTACCCGATGATGATGGCCGTGTGGAAGTTCGCCCCGGCGCTCGCCGCGGGCAACACCGTCGTCATCAAGCCCTCCGACACCACCCCGGCGTCGACGGTCCTGATCGGCGAGATCATCGGCGGTGTGCTGGACGAACTCGGCCACTCCCGGGGCGTGTTCAACGTCGTCTGCGGTGACCGCGAGACCGGCCGGCTGATGGTCGAGCACGAGGTCCCCGCGATGGCATCGATCACCGGCTCGGTGCGGGCCGGTATGCAGGTCGCCGAGTCCGCTTCCAAGGACCTCAAGCGGGTCCACCTGGAGCTGGGCGGCAAGGCGCCGGTCGTGGTCTTCGAGGACACCGACATCGCCAAGGCCGTCGAGGACATCGCGGTCGCCGGCTACTTCAACGCGGGCCAGGACTGTACGGCCGCCACCCGCGTGCTCGTCCAGGAGTCCATCCACGACGAGTTCGTGGCCGCGCTCGCCAAGGCCGCATCGGAGACGAAGACCGGCGCGGTCGACGACGAGGACGTGCTCTACGGCCCGCTGAACAATGCCCACCAGCTCAAGCAGGTCAAGGGCTTCATCGAGCGGCTGCCCGCGCACGCCAAGATCGAGGCGGGCGGCGAACAGGTCGGCGAGAAGGGCTACTTCTTCGCCCCGACCGTCGTGTCCGGCCTCCAGCAGGATGACGAGATCATCCAGCACGAGGTCTTCGGTCCCGTCATCACCGTCCAGTCGTTCCGGGACGAGGAGCAGGCGCTGGAGTGGGCCAACGGCGTCGAGTACGCCCTGGCCTCATCGGTGTGGACCAAGGACCACGCCCGCGCCATGCGGATGTCCAAGAGCCTCGACTTCGGCTGCGTGTGGATCAACACCCACATCCCGCTGGTCGCCGAGATGCCGCACGGCGGATTCAAGAAGTCCGGTTACGGCAAGGACCTTTCGTCCTACGGCTTCGACGACTACACCCGCATCAAGCACGTGATGACCTCGCTGGGCGGCTGACCCGGCCGAACCACCGTCGCGCGGCACCGGCCGCTCGACACACCGTCGCGGGCGGAGGCCCGGCAGTGGACGCTCTGTCTCTTGCCGCCTCCGCCCGCGGCGCGTGAGAGTGCACGCCATGGCTGATCTTTCGCGGCGTTCGCTGCTTCGGGGTATGGGCACCATCGGCGTGACCGGGGCGCTGGCCGCCGCGGCCGGATGCGGGGTACCGCCCGCGTACGTCGAGGCGGCGGACCGCACGAGTCCCGACCGCTCGGCGCGCGACCACCGGCTCGTCTTCGCCAACTGGCCGCTCTACATCGACGTCGACGACCACGACAAGCAGCGCAGGCCCACCCTGGACGCGTTCCAGCGCCGCACCGGCATCTCCGTGACGTACACCGAGGAGATCAACGACAACGACGAGTTCTTCGGGAAGATCAGCCCCGCCCTGATGAACCACCAGCCCACCGGCCGCGACCTGATCGTCATCAGCGACTGGATGTGCGCCCGCTACGTCCGGCTCGGCTGGGTGCAGGAGATGGACCGGGCGGCCCAGCCGCACGTCGCGAAGTACCTCGATCCGCAGCTCGCCTCCCCGCCGTTCGACCCCGGCCGCAAGCACTCCGTGCCCTGGCAGTCCGGCATCACCGGCATCGCCTACAACCGCAGGAAACTCGGCCGGGAGATCCGGCACACGTCCGACCTGTGGAAGGACGATCTGCGCGGCCGGGTCACCCTGCTGTCCGGGCTCGACGAATCCTTCGCGATGCTGCTCCAGGGCGAGGGCGTCGACATCACCCGCTGGACGGCCGACGACTTCCACCGGATGGCCGACCGGATACGACGGCTCGTCGACCGCGGTCACATCCGCCGCTTCACCGGCAACGACTACATCAAGGACCTGGACTCCGGCGACGTGCTCGCCGCCCAGGCATACTCCGGCGACGTCATCCAACTCCGGGCCGACAACCCCGACATCGCGTTCGTGGTGCCCGAGGAGGGCGCCGAACTGTGGGCGGAGAGCCTGATGATCCCCAACCTCGCGGACCACAAGAGCAACGCCGAGAAACTCATCGACCACTACTACCGGCCCGAGGTCGCCGCCGACCTCGCCGCCTGGGTCAACTACGTCTGCCCCGTCCCCGCCGCCCGCGACGTCCTGGCCTCGTCCAAGGACAAGGAACGCGCCGCCCTCGCCGAAGACCCGCTGGTCTTCCCCGACGCGGCGATGCGCAAGCGGCTGGCCATCGCCCGGGACATCACGTCCAAGGAGCGCCCCGCGCTCGCGAAGGAGTGGAACGGCATCGTCGGGCTGTGAACGTGCTGGGCGCCGGGCGTCGGATCCCCGGCGGCCGGCGCCAACTGCCTGCGCTGGGGCCGCCGTTCATGCTCCCGCTGCCGTCACGCCTGCCAGGTGGCCGCGTAGGTGTCGATCTCGCGGGTCAGCCGGGCCTTGGCCGGTGCGTCCATGAACGAGGCGTCGACGGCGTTCCTGGCCAGCGCCGTCACCCCTGCGGCATCCAGCTCCAGCAGGCGGGCAGCGATGGCGTATTCGGTGTTCAGGTCCGTGCCGAACATCGGCGGGTCGTCGCTGTTGATCGTGACCAGCACCCCGGCGTCGACCATCTGCCGGACCGGGTGCTCCTCCAGGGTGCGGACCGCGCGGGTCGCGATGTTGGAGGTCGGGCAGACCTCCAGCGGGATCCGCCGCTCGGCGAGATGGGCCAGCAGCGCCGGGTCCTGGGGGGCGCTGGTGCCGTGGCCGATGCGGTCGGCGCGCAGCTCGGTCAGGGCGTCCCAGATGGTCCCCGGGCCCGTCGTCTCGCCCGCGTGCGGCACGGAGCGCAGGCCGGCCGCGATGGCGCGGTCGAAGTACGGCCTGAACTGCGGGCGCGGTACGCCGATTTCGGGGCCGCCGAGCCCGAACGACACCAGGCCCTCCGGCTGTAGGTCGCAGGCGATGCGCGCGGTTTCCTCGGCGGCCTCAAGACCGGCCTCGCCGGGGATGTCGAAGCACCAGCGCAGCGTTACACCCAGCTCGGACTCCGCGGACTTGCGCGCGTCCTCGATGGCCTCGACGTACGCGGCGTCCGGGATGCCGCGCTTGGTCGAGCTGAAGGGGGTGAGGGTCAGCTCGGCGTACCGGACGTTCTGCCGCGCCATGTCCCTGGCGACCTCGTACGTCAGCAGGCGCACGTCCTCGGCGTTCCGTACGAGGTCCACGACGGAGAGATAGACCTCGATGAAGTGCGCGAAATCGCGGAAGGTGAAGAAGTCGGCGAGCGCCTCGGGGTCGGTGGGGACGGGGGAGTCCGGGTGCCGGGCGGCCAGCTCCGCGACGATCCGCGGCGAGGCCGATCCGACGTGGTGGACATGCAGCTCCGCCTTGGGCAGGCCCGCGATGAAGGCGTCGAGATCGGACAACGGTTCCTCCTGGTCAATGAGGGTGGGGAGCGCGCAGACGCCCGGTCATCGTATGCGGCGCCCGGACGCGGACGAGGGGCCGGTCCGGCGAGGGCGGTACCGCGGGGGAGCGTGGCCGGTTGCGGCGCCGTCGGGCCGGGAGCGGGCGTCGGCCGCAGGGGCGCGGCGGCCGGTCCGCGCCGCCGTCAGCCGGCCGCCCGTGGGCTTCCATGAGGGACCACGAGACCGAAGCGGTGCTCCTGCCGGACGGCGTCGTCGAAGCCGCGCACCGTAGGTCCGGCGGCCTTCGCCTGCCGGGGGTGGCCGGCAGCTATGGCGCGCCGCTCCGCCTCCTCGTCCCCGAACAGCCGGGCCTTGGCCGCCATCATCACCGGCTGAAGCAGCTCGGGCCCAAGGCGCCGCCCCCGCGCGGGGAACGGCCCCAGAAGCGGACGTACGCGACGCGCTCGCCAGCGGCCTCGGCGGCGAGCAGTTCCGGCACCGAGCGCGGCCCGCCGGCGGCGCTGGTGCGAGATCCCCGTGGTGTTGTGCATCATGCCGGGATTCTGTCAGCGGGCACTGACAACCTGTCGGGAGGCCGGTCTACGGAAATCGCAGAATCCGTCGCGTAACCAAAAGGCAACAACGGAATCCCTTGTTGGACCCCTACTGCTCTGCCAAGATCGGCCATCAATTCCAGAAATAGCTACGCCCGGCCCTTCCGCGGAGCGGACCCGAGCCAGGCGGAGGAGAGCACCATGGAACAGCGTTTCGATGTGACCGAGCGATATGCCGAGGGCGCGCAATTCCTTGCTGGGCGGCTGCGCGGTGGTACGTCGGGCCGCACCCAGGCCGTGGTGGATCCGGCGACCGGTGACGAGGTGTACCGCTACGAACTGGCCGGTCCCGCCGAGGTGGACGCGGCGGTCGAGGCCGCCGGGCGGGCCTTTCCCGAGTGGGCCGGCGCGACCCCGGGAGAGCGCTCCGACACGCTGCACCGCTTCGCCGCCGTCCTCGCCGAAGACGCCGGTGAACTGGCCTTCGCCGAATCGCTCAACTGCGGAAAACCGCTCAAGCTCAGCAAGGAGTTCGACGTACCGGGTTCGGTCGACAACGCCGCCTTCTTCGCCGGCGCCGCCCGCCACCTGGAAGGCAAGGCGGCCGGCGAGTACAGCCCGGACCACACCTCCGCCGTCCGCCGCGAGCCGATCGGTGTCGTCGGCTCCATCGCGCCCTGGAACTACCCGCTCCAGATGGCCGCGTGGAAGGTGCTGCCGGCCATCGCCGCGGGCAACACCGTCGTCCTGAAGCCCGCCGAGATCACCCCGCTCACCTCGCTGATGTTCGCGCAGGCCGCGACCCGTGCCGGACTGCCCGACGGCGTGCTCAACATCGTCTCGGGCGCGGGCCGGGACGCCGGTGAACACCTCGTCGGCCACCCCGGTGTCGCGATGACGTCCTTCACCGGATCGACCGGCGTGGGCAAGCGCGTCGCGGAGATCGCCACCGGCACCGTCAAGCGCCTGCACCTCGAACTGGGCGGCAAGGCCCCGTTCGTGGTCTTCGACGACGCCGACCTGGAAGCCGCCGTGCACGGCGCGGTGGCCGGCGCGCTCATCAACTCCGGCCAGGACTGCACCGCCGCCACCCGCGCCTACGTCCAGCGCCCCCTCCACGACGCGTTCGTCGCCGGCGTCGCCGACCTGATGGCGACCGTACGGCTCGGCGACCCCTTCGACCCGTCGACGGATCTGGGACCGCTGATCTCGCACACCCAGCGCGACCGCGTCGCCGGATTCGTCGAGCGGGCCCGCGGCTACGCGAGGGTCGTCACCGGTGGCGAGGCCCCGCAGGGCGACCTGGCCAAGGGTGCCTACTACCGGCCCACGCTCATCGCCGGCGCAGCCCAGGACAGCGAGATCGTGCAGGCCGAAATCTTCGGCCCGGTCCTGGCCGTGCTGCCCTTCGACAGCGACGACGAGGGCATCGCGCTCGCCAACGACACCCTCTACGGGCTCGCCGCCTCCGCCTGGAGCCGCGACGTCTACCGCACCGGCCGCGCCACCCGCGAGATCAAGGCCGGCTGCGTCTGGGTCAACGACCACATCCCGATCATCAGCGAGATGCCGCACGGCGGCGCCAAGGCGTCCGGCTACGGCAAGGACATGTCCGCCTACTCCTTCGAGGAGTACACGCAGGTCAAGCACGTGATGTACGACATCACCGGGACCGCGAGGAAGGACTGGCACCGGACGGTCTTCGGGGACCGCGCCTAGACCGGTCCGGCCGGGGCGGGGTGTTCCGGCACCCGCCCCGCCCCGCGGGCTCCTCCGCTCAGCGGCCGGCGCCGCGCGGCACCGTCACCACCGGCCGAGCGCCGGGCTCACCCTGAAAGGGCACCGCGCATGGAGCACGACGAGCAGCCCGAACCCTTCTCGCCGCCCGAACTCGCCGCCGTACGCCGCAGCGTGAGGAGCGGACGGCTGGCCATGACCCGCCGCTCGCTGCTGCGCGCGAGCGCCCTCGCGGCAGCCGCCGCCGTCGGCCCCGCCGCCCTGACCGCGTGCGGCATCCCGCCCGCAGGACGCACCGAAGCGGCCCGCACCGCCGACCACTCGGCCGAGGAGAAGCGCCTCGCCTTCTCCAACTGGACCGAGTACATGGACGTCAGCGACGACGGCAAGCACCGGCCGACGCTGGAGACCTTCACCCGGCGCACCGGCATCGCGGTCACCTACACCGAGGACATCAACGACAACGACGAGTTCTTCGGCAAGATCCAGGCGCAGCTCGCGGCCGGCCAGGACACCGGACGCGACCTGATCGTGCTCACCGACTGGATGTGCGCGCGGATGATCTCCCTCGGCTGGGTCGGGAAACTGGACCCCTCCCAGCTCCCGCACGCCCGCACCCGCCTCGCCGCGCAGTACCGCAACCCCGCCTGGGATCCCGGCCGCGTCCACTCCTACCCGTGGCAGGGCATCCCCGCGCTCATCGCGTACAACAAGAAGGCCACCGGCGGCCGGAAGGTCGAATCGGTCGGCCAGCTGCTGGACGACCCCGCGCTCAAGGGCCGGGTCGGTTTCCTCTCCGAGATGCGCGACAGCGTCGGACTGACCCTGCTGGACATGGGCAAACGGCCCGAGGACGTCACCGCCGACGACTTCGACGCGGCCATCGCCCGCCTCCAGAAGGGCGTCGACTCCCACCAGATCCGCCGCTTCACCGGCAACGACTACACCAACGACCTCAGCAAGGGCGACCTCGCCGCCTGCGTCGCCTGGGCCGGCGACATCGTCCAGCTCCAGCGCGACAACCCGGACATCGCCTACGCCGTACCCGCCGCCGGCTACATGACGTCCACCGACAACCTCATGATCCCGAACACGGCGCGCCACAAGCGGAACGCCGAGCGGCTCATCGACTACTACTACGAGCCGAAGGCGGCCGCCCGGCTCGCCGCGTACATCAACTACGCCTGCCCGGTCGACGGCGTACGCGACGAGCTGGCCAGGATCGACCAGGACCTGGCGGACAACCCGCTGATCCTCCCCGGCAAGGAGATGGCCGCGAGGTCCCACTCCTTCCGTGCGCTGAACGCCAGGGAGAGCAAGGAGTTCACGCAGAAGTTCTCCGACCTCACCGGCTCCTGAGCACCACCGGCCGCTCAGGTCCCGGCGCGCCGCTCTCAGGGCCTGTCGTTCGGATCAGGTCGGGCTCGCGACCTGGCCCGCACGACAGGCCCCAGACCTCCGAGACACGGGACGTACGACATGACCAGAACCGCGCCCCCCCACCGCAGCGGCGGCGACGTCCGCCTTGAGGGGATCAGCAAGACCTACGGCTCCTTCACCGCCGTCCACCCGCTCGACCTCACCGTCCCCGCGGGCTCCTTCTTCGCCCTGCTGGGCGCGTCGGGCTGCGGCAAGACCACCACCCTGCGCATGATCGCGGGCCTTGAGGACCCGACCACCGGGACCGTCGCGCTGTCCGGCCAGGATGTCACCGCCCTGCCGCCCTACAAGCGCCAGGTCAACACCGTCTTCCAGAACTACGCGCTCTTCCCGCACCTGGACATCCACGAGAACGTCGCCTTCGGGCTGCGCCGCCGCGGCATCAAGTCCGTCAAGAAGCCGGTCGAGGAGATGCTCGACCTCGTCCAGCTCGGACCCATGGCACGCCGCAGGCCGCAGCAGCTCTCCGGCGGCCAGCAGCAGCGCGTCGCGGTCGCCCGCGCGCTGATCAACAAGCCCGAAGTCCTGCTGCTCGACGAGCCGTTGGGCGCCCTCGACCTCAAACTGCGCCGCCAGATGCAGCTGGAGCTCAAGCGCATCCAGACCGAGGTCGGCATCACCTTCGTGCACGTCACCCACGACCAGGAGGAAGCCATGACGATGGCCGACACCGTGGCCGTGATGAACGGCGGCCGGGTCGAACAGCTCGGCGCCCCCGCCGACCTCTACGAGAACCCCGCCTCCACCTTCGTCGCCAACTTCCTCGGCACTTCCAACCTCATCGAGGCCGAGGTCGTCACCGCGGACGGCGAGGAGCTGCTGCTCAAGGCGGGCGACGCCGCACTGCGGCTGCCCGCCCGCCGGTGCAGCGCCCCGGCCCGTCCCGGCGGCAAGGTGCTGGCCGGCGTGCGGCCCGAGAAGGTGACCCTGGCGCACGCCGACGACGCCGGATCGCTCCCCGGCGGCCGCAACCTGCTGCCCGCGCGCATCAAGGACGCCGGCTTCATCGGCGTCTCCACCCAGTACGTCGTCACCGTGCCCGGCCTGGGCGAACTCGCCGTCTACGAGCAGAACATCGAGCGCGACGGCCGGCTGATACCCGGCGCAGACGTCGTGCTGCACTGGAGCCCGGCGCACACCTTCGGCCTTGACGCGGCCCAGGACATCGGGGCCGGCGCGGACCTCGACGAGGAGGCCGCATGATTGCGTACCGCACGGCCGCACGGCGCCTGTCCCGCGGGTGTACGGAGGTGCCGGCGTGACCGCCACCGAAGCGCCACCCGGCGCGCCCGCACCCAAGGCCGAGCCGCTCGCCGTCCGCACGCCGCCCGCCCGCAAACGCCTCGTCCCGTACTGGCTGCTGCTGCCCGGCCTCCTGTGGCTGCTCGTCTTCTTCGCCGCCCCGCTCGTCTACCAGGCGTCCACGTCGATCCAGACCGGCTCCCTCGAAGAGGGCTTCAAGGTCACCTGGCACCTCGCCACCTACTGGGACGCGCTCGGCGCGTACTGGCCGCAGTTCGTCCGCTCCGTCTCCTACGCCGCCGTGGCCACCGTGCTCTGCCTGCTGCTCGGCTACCCGCTGGCCTACCTCATCGCCTTCAAGGCCGGCCGCTGGCGCAACCTCGTGATGATCCTCGTCATCGCCCCGTTCTTCACCAGCTTCCTGATCCGCACGCTCGCCTGGAAGACGATCCTCGCCGACGGCGGCCCGGTCGTCGGCGCCCTCAACGCTCTGCACGTCCTGGACGTCACCAACTGGCTGGGCCTCACCGAAGGACACCGGGTGCTCGCCACCCCGCTCGCCGTGGTGTGCGGACTGACCTACAACTTCCTGCCGTTCATGGTCCTGCCGCTCTACACCTCGCTGGAGCGGATCGACCCGCGGCTGCACGAGGCCGCGGGCGACCTCTACGCGCGGCCCCGCACCACTTTCCGCCGGGTGACCTTTCCGCTGTCCATGCCCGGCGTCGTCGCCGGCACCCTGCTCACCTTCATCCCGGCCGCCGGTGACTACATCAACGCCGAACTCCTCGGCTCCACCGACCAGAAGATGATCGGCAACGTCATCCAGTCGCAGTTCCTGCGGGTCCTGGACTACCCGACGGCGGCCGCGCTCTCCTTCATCCTGATGGCGGCCATCCTCACCATGGTCACCCTCTACATCCGCAAGTCCGGGACGGAGGACCTGGTCTGATGGCCGTCCGCGACACCACCGCACCACCGGCCGCCCGCGCCCCGCACCGGGGCCTGCGATGGCTGCGCCGCCACCTCGTCACGCTCGCAGGACTCGCCACGCTCGGCTACCTGATCCTGCCCAACGTCGTCGTGCTGGTTTTCTCCTTCAACAAGCCCAACGGCCGCTTCAACTACAGCTGGCAGCGCTTCTCCCTGGACGCCTGGCGCGATCCGTGCGGCGTCGCCGACCTGTGCGGCTCGCTGGGCCTCAGCCTCCGGATCGCGGTCTGGGCCACCCTCGGGGCCACCGTCCTCGGCACCATGATCGCCTTCGCACTGGCCCGTTACCGCTTCCGCGCCCGGTCCTCCGTGAACACCCTGATCTTCCTGCCGATGGCGATGCCCGAGGTCGTCATGGCCGCCTCACTGGCCACCCTCTTCCTCAACATGGGCATCCAGTTCGGCTTCTGGACGATCCTCATCGCGCACATCATGTTCTGCCTGAGCTTCGTCGTCACCGCCGTCAAGGCCCGCGTGATGAGCATGGACCCGCGCCTCGAACAGGCCGCCCAGGACCTCTACGCCTCGCCCGTGCAGACCTTCCTGCGCGTCACCCTGCCGATCGCCGCCCCCGGCATCGCCTCCGGCGCGCTGCTGTCCTTCGCGCTGTCCTTCGACGACTTCATCATCACCAACTTCAACGCCGGCTCCACCGTGACCTTTCCCATGTTCGTCTGGGGATCGGCGCAACGGGGCACACCCGTTCAAATCAATGTCATCGGATCGGCGATGTTCCTGATCGCCGTGTTGTGCGTGGTCGCCGGCCAACTGGCCGGTGCCCGCCGTAAGAGGAGCTGAGATACATGGCACGAGCTGCCATGACCCCCGTCCGCGCGCTCGCCGACGCCGTCCCCACCCCCTTCTGGCTGGACGACCCCGACCGCCCCGCCGCCCTGCCCGCCCTGGTCGGCGACGAACAGTGCGATCTGCTCGTCGTCGGCGGCGGCTACTCCGGCCTGTGGACCGCGCTGCTCGCCAAGGAACGCGACCCGCAGCGCGACGTCGTCCTCATCGAAGGCGCCGAGATCGGCTGGGCCGCGTCCGGGCGCAACGGCGGCTTCTGCGCCGCCTCCCTCACCCACGGCCTCGGCAACGGCCTGGCCCGCTGGCCCGGCGAACTCGCGCGCCTCGAAGAACTCGGCATCCGCAACCTCGACGCCATCGAGGACGCCGTCACCCGCTACGGCATCGACTGCGCCTTCGAGCGCACCGGCGAGATCGACATCGCCACCGCGCCCCACCAGATCGCGGAGCTGAAGGAGGCGGCCGACGACGCCGCCCGGCTCGGCCCAGGCCGGCACACCTTCCTCGACCGGGACGAACTCCGCGCCGAGGTCGACTCGCCGACCTTCCTCGCCGGTCTGTGGGACCGCGACGGCGTCGCCATGCTCAACCCGGCCCGCCTCGCCTGGGGCCTGAAGCGGGCCTGCCTCGGCCTCGGCGTCCGCATCTACGAACGCACCCGCGGCACCGCACTCGCATCCGACGGTCCGGGCATGGCCGTCCGCACCCCCTACGGACGGGTCTTCGCCCGCCATGTCGCCCTCGGCACCAACGCGTTCCCCTCCCTCGTCAAACGCGTCCGCCCGTACATCGTCCCGGTCTACGACCACGCCCTGATGACCGAGCCGCTCACCGACGACCAGCTCGCCGCCATCGGCTGGCACCACCGCCAGGGCCTCTCCGACAGCAACAACCACTTCCACTACTTCCGCATCACCGCCGACCACCGCATCCTGTGGGGCGGCTACGACATCGTCTACCGCTACGGCGGCGGCGTGCGCGCCGAATACGACCACCACCCGGCCACCTACGAGAAGCTCGCCCGGCACTTCTTCCGCTGCTTCCCGCAGCTGGAGGGCCTGCGCTTCAGCCACACCTGGGGCGGCGCCATCGACACCTGCGCCCGCTTCTCCGCCTTCTTCGGCACCGCGCACGCCGGCCGGGTCGCGTACGCCGCCGGCTACACCGGCCTCGGCGTCGGCGCCACCCGCTTCGGCGCCGAGGTCATGCTCGACCTGCTCGCCGGTGAACGCACCGAACGCACGGAGCTGGAGATGGTCCGCAGCAAGCCGCTGCCGTTCCCGCCCGAGCCGCTGCGCTGGGCCGGGATCGGCATCACCCAGTGGTCGATGACCCGGGCCGACACCCGCGGCGGCCGCCGCAATCTGTGGCTGCGGGCGATGGACAAGGCAGGGCTCGGCTTCGACAGCTGAGAGCCGGCGTCCGGCCTCCCGCCGCGCCCGGGTGCCGCCGGAGTGTCCGGCGCCGAAAAAGACCCCGTCGACCTGTGTAAGGATGCCGCCCCCGCGCGCTCTCCCCGTCATACCCGGCCCGAACGGGCCAGGAGAACGAGGAGAGACATGGACGCCGCGGGGGCGAAGAAAGCAGTGGACTGGCTGGTAGCAGTGGCACCCGATCCCGACGCCTGCCGCGGGGAGTGGGAGGGCAACCCGCTGGGGGTCGTGCTCCTTCCCGCCGGCAGACGCTGGGACGTCCTGATCATCGAGGGCGGACTCGGCTACCCCACCCTCGACGTCCTGAGCCGGGTGATCGACCGGCCGGGCCCCGTCCTGTCCGACTTCGGCGACTCCCGGATGGGCTTCTTCGTCCCCCCGGGGACCGCAAGCCGCTGGCTGGGCACCGGCGTTCGCGCCGCGGGCGCCGGAACCTGGATCGTGATCCCCTACCCGGGCCGCGCCACCGGCGGTGTCCGCTGGATCGTCCCGCCGGACGGCACCGGCACCCTCACCGACCCGGCACTGCTCGAACTCGCCCTGCACGAAGCGGTGGCGCTCAGGTCCGACCCGTAGTCCGGCGGTCGCACACCGCGCACCAGAGCGCGAGCAGCATCCCGGAAAGGCACCAGCTCGCGAGCACGTCGAGCGGCCAGTGGTAGCCCTGGCACACCAGGCCCACGCCGACGCAGACGTTCAGCAGCGCGGCGGCCCAGGCGGGTCCGGCGGCGACCGGGCCCGCCGCAGGCCGGCCGGGCCGCCGGTGCGCGCGGATCAGCAGCAGCGCCGTCAGGCCGTAGGCGACCGCGGCCGTGGCGGCGTGCCCCGACGGGTAGAAGCCGTCGTGCACGCCGCTCATCCGCGCCGGGCCCGGCCGGCCGAGCCACAGCTTGAGGGGGACGACGAGGGCGGGCAGCACGGCCAAGGCGCACAGTGCGGCGAGCGGCGGCAGCCACCCGCGCCGGGCCGCCGCGCCGTCCGGCTCCCGGCCGCGCCAGTACGCCCACCCCGCCGCCGCCAGCAGCAGCGGCAGGGCGACGACGGTGTTGCCGAGATCGGCGAAGAACTCCGCGAGCGGGCCTGGCACCGCACTCGCGGCGAGCGCGCGTCCGGCCCGTTCGTCGAGGGTGCGCAGCGGGCCGTGGGCCGCCACCTGCCAGGTGAGCAACGCGAACATCAGCGCACAGGCGAGGGCTACCACGGTTGGGGAGAGGCGGGGCCTGCCGGGCCCGGACAGAGAAATCGGCCGCCTCGGAACAGGGGGGGTGGTTCCGAGGCGGCCGCGCGGACCGGGGTGCCGCTCGCCCCGGGGGGTGTGGAGCGGGCGGCCGTCCGATCGGTGAGGATTCCCGGAGTCCCTGTTGCCAGGGGTTCCGGTGCCGTGCGCGAGGGCACGGCCTGGTCGAAGCCGGGGAAGCGCCGACCTGGCGTCGCCCGCGGTCCCCTGCGGGCGGGGTGTTTCTCTCATCTGCAGAAACCGTACGGCACCCGGCCCGCGCCGGACAGACGGATCACCCTGCCGCCATCGGGCCCGCACATCTTCTTCACGCCACGGCACCGGCACCTACGGTGCGTGCACCACGTGAACCGGCCCGGAGCGCGGCGTGTGCCGCACCACGGGCCGGGTGTTCCACGGGCTCGCGTCGAAGGTCAGAGCGTGGCGAGCGCCGACTCCACGATGTCCAGGCCCTCGCCCAGCAGGTCCTCGCCGATCACCAGCGGCGGCAGGAACCGCACCACATTGCTGTACGTACCGGTCGTCAGGATCAGCAGGCCCTCCTGGTGGCACGCCTTGGCGAGCGCGGCGGTGGCCTCCGGGTTCGGCTCCTTCGAACCGGACTGCACCAGCTCGATCGCGATCATCGCGCCGCGGCCGCGGACCTCGCCGATGATGTCGTACTTCTCCGCCATCGCCTCCAGGCGCGGCTTCATGACCTCACCGATCCGGCGGGCCTTGCCGTTCAGGTCCTGCTCGCGCATCGTCTCGATCGAGCCGATCGCCGCGGCGCAGGCCACCGGGTTGCCGCCGTAGGTGCCGCCGAGGCCGCCCGCGTGCGCGGCGTCCATCATCTCGGCGCGGCCGGTGACCGCGGCCAGCGGCAGGCCGCCCGCGATGCCCTTCGCCGTCGTGATCAGGTCGGGGACGATGTTCTCGTCCTCGCACGCGAACCACTGGCCGGTACGGCAGAAGCCGGACTGGATCTCGTCCGCGACGAAGACGATGCCGTTCTCCTTCGCGAACTGCGCGAGGGCGGGCAGGAATCCCTTGGCCGGCTCGATGAACCCGCCCTCGCCGAGCACCGGCTCGATGATGATCGCCGCGACGTTCTCCGCGCCGATCTGCTTGGTGATCTGCGAGATGGCCTGGTCGGCGGCCTCCTGCGCGCAGTTCTCCGGGCCGGTCAGCCAGCGGTAGGGGTAGGCGAGCGGCACCCGGTAGACCTCGGGCGCGAACGGGCCGAAGCCCTGCTTGTACGGCATGTTCTTGGCGGTCAGCGCCATCGTGAGGTTCGTCCGGCCGTGGTAGCCGTGGTCGAACACGACGACCGCCTGGCGCTTGGTGTAGGAACGGGCGATCTTCACCGCGTTCTCCACCGCCTCCGCACCCGAGTTGAACAGCGCGGACTTCTTCGCGTGGTCGCCCGGCGTCAGTTCGGCGAGCTGCTCACAGACCTCGATGTACGGCTCGTACGGCGCGACCATGGCACAGGTGTGGGTGAACGCGGCCAACTGCGCGGTGGCGCGGCGGACCACGGCCTCGGCGCTGTTGCCGACCGAGGTCACCGCGATACCGGAGCCGAAGTCGATGAGGGAGTTGCCGTCCACGTCCTCCAGGACGCCGCCGCCGGCGCGCTTGACGAAGACGGGCAGCACCGCACCGACGCCGCCCGCCACGGTGGCCTGCTTACGGGCCCACAGCTCCTGCGACTTGGGGCCGGGGATCGCGGTGACGACGCGACGCTCCTGGGGGAGGGCGGGGCCTCCGGACAGTTCGGTCATGGCAGTCTCCTGGGGGTGAAAGGCGACGTACGGAAGGTCTGTTCTCGCAGGCTAGGGGCGGGTGGCCGGGTCTGGCATGTTCCGTTCGGGAGAAGTGTGCGTGTTGCGTTGTCCGCACCGGACATAGCGAGGGCGCGCGGCCAGTAGATTGAGCGGCGGCGGGCCGCACCCCGGCGGACACACGCCGTCAACGACGCAGGTCATATAGGGGGACAAGGGGCACCGGATGGACACCGAGGGCACGCACGACGCACCGCACACCGCTTCGCCGCCACCGCACGGAGCGCACCGAGCCGAACCGACCGTGCCGCGCCCCGCGGCACCCCCCGCGGCACCCGCCGGGCCCCCCGCGATCCCCCCGCCCCCCGCGGCCCCGCCGGCCGCAGGACCCGCCGCCGGAGGGCCGGAGACCGCCGAGCCACCGGTGCTGCGCTGGCTGCGCACCCCCCGCCCGGCCGCGGCCCCCGGCATCTGGACGTACGGCCACCGACCGAAGGCCGCCGTCGACCCCGAACGCGCCCCGCTGCGACAGCTGGTCAGCGGCGCGGTGATCTCGCTCCTGTGCGGCTGGCTGCTCTGGTCGCTGCTCTGGAACAACTACCTCGGCAGCTACTGGCTGTGGCCGCTGCTGCTGCTCACCCCGGACTCCTGGCGGACGGCCGGCGGCGACACCGTCGCGTTCGCCTGGGCCACCTACCTGTACTACGGCCTGTTCCTGGCCCTCATGGTGTTTGTCTTCGGCCGTCTCGGCCGCTGGCGGGAGCTGGCCCGCAGGCTGGGCGGCCCGCTCGTCGCCCGCCTGCGCGAGCGCGCCCCGGCCGCTGCGCCCGAACCGGCCGCCGACCGCGCCCAATGGCCCGAACTGCGCGCTGCCGGCGCCCCGGACGCCGCCGACAAGCTGGCCGCCGAGGCCCGCGCGGGCCGGATGAACGACGTCGACGTCGCCCGGATCGAGCGTGCCTGGCGCTCGGTGCGGTCCGGCACCAACCCGCTCGCCTCCTTCACCGACACCGTCCTGCGGCACGGCGGCGCCGCCTGCGCGCACCCCTCGGGACGCCGCGACCTGCCCGGCAGGACCGCGCACCACGACCTCCTGGCCCACCAGGTACGGATCGGCGTCGCACCCGACCACCCGCGCAACCCGCCGCAGCACCGCGGCGCCGGACTCGCCCTGGAACCCCGCCTGTTGGGCACCTCGCTGCTGGCCGTCGGCCCGTCCGGCAGCGGCAAGACCAGCCGGGTGCTCAAGCCCGTCGTGGAGTCGATGTGCCTCCAGGCGCTCGCCGGACAGTGCGCCGTCGTCGCCGTGGGCCCGGCCGGCGCCGACCTCGGCCCGGACGACGCCTTCGACGTGGTGGTACGGATCGGCCGCACCGGCCAGGACAGCGACCTCGACCTGTACGGCGGCACCACCGACCCGGACGAAGCGGCCGGCATACTGGCCGAGGCCCTGGTCGGCGACCTGCCCGACCACCAGCGGCGCGGCGCCACCGCACTGGGGCAGCTCCTCGGCCCCTTCCGCACCGCCCACGACCGTTTCCCCTCCGTCCCGGAACTGCGCGAACTCCTGGACGGCGCACCGGAGCCGACGGCCGCCCTGCGCGCCGCCCTGGAGGCCGCGGGCGCGTCGGCGCTGCTGCGCGAACTGGACGCCCGCACCCGGCAGTCGGAGCGGGCGGGCGATGTCGGCGTGCTGCTCGCCGACCGGATCGCGCTGCTGGACCGGCCCGCCTTCGCCGGGTTCTTCGACCCCACGGGACGCACCCGCCAGGTCTCGCTGCGCGCCGTCGACCACCCGCTGCGGGTCCGGATCGAACTGCCCGAGCGCGGCCACGCCGAGGCGTCGGGGATCCTCGCCCGGCTGATCCTCGCCCAGTTCACCGAGTGCGCCGTGGCCCGTGCCGACCGATCGCTCTTCGCCTGCCTGGTGCTCGACGAGGCCGCCCACACCATCACCACCGAGGCGCTGCGCGGCCTCCAGCGGCTGCGTTCGGCCAACGCCGGTGTGGTGCTGACCCTGCGCGCGCTGGACGACGTGCCGGAGGGGCTGCGCAGCGCGCTGCTCGGCGCGGTCGGCTGCCGGATGGCCTTCGCCGGTGTGACGACCTGGGACGGCGCCAGGTTCGCCGAGGTGTGGGGCAAGGAGTGGGTGGAGACCCGTGATGTGACCGACCGTCAGATCATTGCGGTCAGCGCCGCGGGCAAGGCGTTCCACATGTTCCGGCAGCTGGTCACGGGCAAGGCCGCCACCGCCAAGGCCGTCACCGTCCGCACCGTCGAACGCGAACGCTGGTCCGCGTCCGATCTCGCCAACGCGGTCCCGCCCGGCCATGCGGTGCTGTCGGTGACGTCGGTACGGGGCGAGCACGCGCCGCCGGTGCTGGTGGACCTCGGGAAGTGACCGGCGGGCGCGGTCCGGCCCGCGCCGCGGCCGCACCTCAGTGCGCCGCCGGCGGTGTCCCGGCCGCATCGGACGGCGCGTACTGCGCCACCCCGTGGCCGAACGACCAGTCGGCCGACGCGTTCTCGGTCACGGTGACGAGCACGTTCCGCGGCTCCGTTCCCGCGTAGGTGTGGGCGAGTTCGGCGATCCGCCGGTACAGCGCCCGCTTCTGTGCGGGCGGGCGGCCGGAGCGCATCGTGATCGCGACGAACACGATGCCGTCGTCCCGGTGGATGCCGAGGTGGTCGTCGTAGCGCAGCGTGCTGTGGGTGCCGTCGTGGCCGGTCAGGACCTGGAAGAGGTCGTCGGGCGGGAAGCGCATCGTCTCGGTCAGGGCCTGGTGCACGGCGCGGCCGAGCGCGTCGAGCCGGTCCCGGCCCGTTCCCAGGGCGTCGATACGGACGAAGGGCATGTCGGTGCTCCTCCTTGCGGGGTGGTGGCATCAGGGGCGTGCTGCAGTGGCATGTGCCGTGATCGTACATACCAGTAGGTACAGGCGCTTGGCGTTCCTCCCCCGAGGGCCGTCCGGCGCGGGCCCGGGGCCGGTCGTCAACGTCCGTTCCACGACTGCCGCCGAATCCGCCGCTGAGGCAGAATCGACAGCAGCCGTTCCTACGGGACGGCGCAGCATCCCGACGGCGACCGCCGCGCCCCTGCACCGACGCCGCAACCGAAGGTCCCATGCCGCACACCCTCGCCTCCCTGGTCAACCACACCGCGCTCAAGCTGACCGTGCTCGCCGGTGAGGAGTCCCTCGACGTGCCGGTGCGCTGGGCGCACGCCAGCGAACTGATCGACCCGGTGCCCTACATGGAGGGCGGCGAACTGCTGCTGATCACCGCGCTCAAACTGGACGCCGAGGACGAGGCGACCGCCCGCAGCTACGTACGGCGGGTCGCGCAGGCCGGGGTGATCGGTCTGGGCTTCGCCGTCGGCGTCAACTACGAGGACGTGCCCCCGGCGCTCGTAGCGGCGGCGCGGGCGGCCGGGCTGCCGCTGCTCGGCGTGCCCCGCAGGACGCCGTTCATCGCGATCAGCAAGGCGGTGTCGGCAGCCGTCGCCGCCGACCAGTACCGCGCGGTGACCGCCGGATTCGCGGCGCAGCGGGAGCTGACCCGGGCCGCGCTGAGCGCCGAAGGGCCCGCCGAGCTGCTGGCCAGGCTCGCCGCCCACCTCGACGGCTGGGCCGCCCTCTACGACGCGTCGGGCGCCGTACTGGCCGCCGCCCCCGACTGGGCCGCCCGCCGCGCCGCCCGGCTCACGGGCGACGTCGCCCGGCTGCGCGAGCGGCCCGCCCCCGCCAGCGCCGTGGTCAGCGCCGCCGACGGAGACGACCGCGTCGAACTCCAGTCGCTGGGCACCGGACGGCGGGCCCGCGGCGTCCTCGCCGTCGGCACCGGCGCACCCCTGGGCACCGCCGAGCGCTACGCCGTGCACTCCGCCGTCGCCCTGCTCACCCTCACCACCGAACGGTCCCGCGCCCTCCAGGACGCCGAGGCGCGGCTCGGGTCCGCGGTACTCAAGATGCTGCTGGCCGGCGAGCCCGACCACGCGCGGGCGGTCGCCGGGCGCCTCTACGGAGGGCTGCTGGACGCGCCGTTCCGGGTCGTGGTGGCCGAGGCCGTCGCCGCGGACGACGCCCCTGCGCTGCCGGGACGGGCGCCCTCCGTCCTCCTGGAAGGACTCGCCGACGCCATGGACTCGGCCGCCGCCCGCACCGGCGAAGCCGTCCTCGCCGTCCCCGAGGACGACCGGCTGACGGCCCTGGTCACCGACGGCGGCGCGGCGGCCGCGGCCTGCGCCCGCTACGCGGCGGCCACCGACGACCGGCTGGCACAGCGGCCGAAGACCCGCGGCGGCCCCCCGGCGCGCACCGCGGCGGCCCGGGGCGGCGAGGGTCTGGCCATCGGGCTCTCCGCGCCGACCGGACCCGCGGCCACCGCCACCGCGCACCGCCAGGCCGAACAGGCCCAGTCCGTCGCCCGCCGCCGCGGCCGCGCGCTGATCGAGCACGAGGACGTGGCCGCCGGATCCGTCCTGCCGCTGCTCGCCGACGACGCGGTGCGCGCCTTCGCCGACGGGCTGCTGCGCGCCCTGCGCGAGCACGACGCGACCGGCCGCGGCGACCTGGTGGCCTCGCTCCGCGCCTGGCTGTCCCGGCACGGCCAGTGGGACGCGGCCGCCGCCGACCTCGGCGTGCACCGGCACACGCTGCGCTACCGGATGCGGCGGGTGGAGGAGATCCTGGGCCGCTCACTGGACGACGCGGACGTCCGGATGGAACTGTGGCTGGCCCTCAAGGCGACCGCGGGCCCCTCCGGCGGCTGAGCGGTCCACTCCGTCGGCCGCCGCCCGCGCCCCCGGACTCGCGCCCCGTCCACCGCGGAGGGACACGCGAGGCGATTTCGCCGCTTCGGACAAACGCCACAGCGGCCCTGCGCCCCTACGGTGGGCAGAGTCGACAACGCGGAGCCGCTCCACGAGCCGCGCGCGCCACCCCACCACTTCGGAAGGGCCGGGATCCACTGTGCCGAACAATGCTGCAGCCCCCACCGCCTTTTGGGTCGCCGGCCGGCAGGCCACCGGCGACACCACCTTCGACGTCACCTCCCCCTGGGACGGACGTCTCGTCGGCACGGTGAGCGTCCCCACCGAGGCCCAGGTGGAGGAGGCCGTCGCCGCCTCCGTCGCCGTTCAGGACGAGTTCGCCGCCACCCCCGCGCACGTCCGTGCCGCCGCCCTCGCGCACGTCGAGCGGCGGCTGGTGGAGCGCACCGAGGAGATCGCCCGGCTGATCTCCGCAGAGAACGGCAAGCCCATGAAGTGGGCCCGCGGCGAGGTCGGCCGGGCGGTCTCGGTCTTCCGCTTCGCGGCCGAGGAGGCCCGCCGCTTCAACGGCGGCGAGGCGCAGCGCCTGGACACCGACGCGGGCGGCGCCGGCCGCCTCGCCCTGACCCGCCGCTTCCCGCGCGGCACGGTCCTGGGCATCGCCCCGTTCAACTTCCCGCTGAACCTCTGCGCCCACAAGATCGCCCCGGCCCTCGCCGCCGGCGTCCCGATCTTCCTCAAGCCGGCCCCGGCCACCCCGCTCTCCGGCCTGATCCTCGGCGAACTCCTCGCCGAGACCGACCTGCCCGCAGGGTCCTGGTCGATCCTCCCGGTGCCCAACGACAAGATGGCGGCGCTGGTCCAGGACGAGCGGCTGCCGGTCATCTCCTTCACCGGATCCGAGAAGGTCGGCTACGGCATCCTGGACTCGGTGCCGCGCAAGCACTGCACCCTGGAGCTGGGCGGCAACGGCGCGGCCGTCGTCCTGCGGGACTTCGCATCCGACGCCGACCTGGACTGGGCGGCGCAGCGCATCGCAACCTTCTCCAACTACCAGGGCGGCCAGTCCTGCATCTCGGTGCAGCGGGTCATCGCCGACGCCCACGTCTACGACCGCCTGGTGCCCAAGATCGTGGCGGCCGTCGAGGCGCAGGTCACCGGCGACCCGTCCGACGACGCGACCGAGGTCGGCCCGCTGGTCAGCGAGGCCGCCGCGCAGCGCGTGGAGAGCTGGGTCGACGAGGCCGTGCAGGCCGGCGCCGAGCTGCTCACCGGCGGCAAGCGCGACGGCGCCTCGTACACGCCGACCGTGCTCGCCGAACTGCCCGCCGACACCACGCTCGCCTGCGAAGAGGTCTTCGGACCGGTGCTCTCGATCACCAGGGCCGACGGCGAGGAGGCCGCCTTCGCCGCCGTGAACGACTCCAAGTACGGCCTCCAGGCAGGGGTGTTCACCCGCGACGTGCAGGCCGCGTTCCGCGCGCACCGTGCGCTGGAGGTGGGCGGCGTGATCATCGGCGACGTGCCGTCCTACCGCGCCGACCAGATGCCGTACGGCGGCGCCAAGCTCTCCGGCGTGGGCCGCGAGGGCGTCCGCTACGCGATGGACGACTACACCTACGAGCGGGTCCTGGTCCTGACCGGCCTGGACCTGTGAGACACCCGGGCCGCTGACACCGCGGCCCGCCGCGTACGTCCGCGCGTACGCCCGGACCGGCCTGGACCGGTGGACAGCACAGCGGCCGCCCCCGAGGCCGTCACCTCCAGGCCCGCCGGTCCGTCCCGGGACCGGCCCCGGCCGCGGCGCGCTCCGGCACCCTGTTCCGGAGCGCGCCGCGGCCCCCTGGCGTCGGTGGCCCCCCGTGGCCCCGCCAGATCTCGACCGTACGGCCGCCCGCGCACCGCTTCGTCGTAGCTGAGGCGGACCCGCGCCCCTGCCCGCAAGGAGGAGGCGCACATGCGTGTACAACCCGCGTGGTAGGCGGGGAGGGGACGGACCGGCCGTACGGCACCCAAACCGGACGCCCGGCGTCCCGCGCCCGCCGTCTCACCGGCGCAACGCCCCCCGTTCCCTTGCCGCACCGGCCTCACCGGGACCGCAGCCCTTCCGGGACGGTCCCGGCGTCCCGCCAGCACTGGTGCAACCCATGCAATTGGGGTAACCCTCACAAGTAGCACTGTCCGGCGGCCGACCGGCCCGCCGGGTCGGCCGACATCCCCGCGGCGAGGTGAGCTTGTGATGACCGCTCCGACCACCCGCAACGCCTCCGAGCGTGAGGCACGCCAGGTCGCGGAGGCGGCCCGTGAGCAGGACTGGCGCAAGCCCAGCTTCGCCAAGGAACTGTTCCTGGGACGCTTCCGGCTCGACCTGATCCACCCGCACCCCAGCCCCGCAGCCGAGGACGTACGGCGCGGCGAGACCTTCCTGGCCGCCCTGCGCACGTTCTGCGAGACCCGGATCGACGGAGCGCGGATCGAACGCGAGGGCCGGATCCCCGACGAGACCGTCAACGGCCTCAAGGAAATCGGCGCGCTCGGCATGAAGATCGACACGAAATACGGCGGCCTCGGCCTCACCCAGGTCTACTACAACAAGGCCCTCTCCCTGATCGGCTCCGCCAGCCCCGCCGTCGGCGCGCTGCTCTCCGCACACCAGTCGATCGGCGTCCCGCAGCCCCTGAAGATCTTCGGCTCCCAGGAGCAGAAGGACACCTTCCTGCCGCGCTGCGCCCGCACCGACATCTCCGCGTTCCTGCTCACCGAGCCGGACGTCGGCTCGGACCCGGCCCGCCTGGCGACCACCGCCGTCCCCGACGGCGACGGATACGTCCTGGACGGCGTGAAGCTGTGGACCACCAACGGCGTGGTCGCCGACCTCCTGGTGGTGATGGCGCGGGTACCGGCGACTTCCGGCCACAAGGGCGGCATCACCGCCTTCGTCGTCGAGGCCACCTCGCCCGGCATCACCGTCGAGCAGCGCAACGCCTTCATGGGCCTGCGCGGCCTGGAGAACGGCGTCACCCGTTTCCACGGGGTGCGGGTGCCGGCCGCGCAGCGCATCGGCCCCGAAGGCGCAGGCCTCAAGATCGCGCTGACCACGCTCAACACCGGACGGCTCTCGCTGCCCGCGATGTGCGTGGGCTCCGGCAAGTGGTGCCTGAAAATCGCCCGGGAGTGGTCGGCCGCCCGCGAGCAGTGGGGCAGGCCGATCGCCGAGCACGAGGCCGTCGGCGCCAAGATCTCCTTCATCGCCGCCACCACCTTCGCCCTCGAAGCGGTGGTCGACCTCTCCGCCCAGATGGCCGACGAGAACCGCAACGACATCCGCATCGAGGCGGCGCTCGCCAAGCTCTACGGCTCCGAGATGGGCTGGCGGATGGCCGACGAGCTGGTGCAGATCCGCGGCGGCCGCGGCTTCGAGACCGCCGCCTCGCTGGCCGCCCGCGGCGAACGCGCGGTCCCCGCCGAGCAGTTGCTGCGTGACCTGCGCATCAACCGCATCTTCGAGGGCTCCACCGAGATCATGCACCTGCTGATCGCCCGCGAGGCCGTCGACGCACACCTCTCCGTCGCCGGCGACCTCATCGACCCCGAGAAGAGCCTCGGCGACAAGGGCAGGGCCGCGGCGAACGCCGGCCGCTTCTACGCCCGCTGGCTACCCCGCCTCGTCGCAGGTCCCGGCCAACTCCCGTACGCCTATGAGGAGTTCGGTGCCCTCGCCGGGCATCTGCGGTACGTCGAGCGGTCCTGCCGGAAGCTGGCACGCGCCACCTTCTACGCCATGTCGCGCTGGCAGGGCCGGATGGAGACCAAGCAGGGCTTCCTGGGCCGGGTCGTCGACATCGGCGCGGAACTCTTCGCCATGAGCGCCGCCTGCGTACGCGCCGAGCACCTGCGCCTGGCCGGCGGCCACGGCCGCGAGGCCCACCAACTGGCCGACACCTTCTGCCGCCAGGCCAGGATCCGCGTCGACGAACTGTTCGGGCGGCTCTGGGACAACACCGACGCACCCGACCGCAGACTCGTCTCCGGCGTCCTCGCCGGCCGGTACCGCTGGCTGGAGGAGGGAGTCGTCGACCCCAGCGGCGACGGCCCGTGGATCGCGGACGCCACCCCGGGCCCGAGCACCAAGGAAAACGTCCACCGCACCATCCGCGGGCCCGGAACCACGTAGCCGCGCCCCGCGCCGTACGGGGCGGCCCGCCCGCCCCGTACGGGCGCCCAGGACACCCGCCGTACGGGACGCCCACGGCCCGTCCCGGAGCGCCCGGAGCCGCTGCGCGCCGGTCCGTGCGCCGCTTGCGTGCACCCGCTCGCCGACGCGGTGCCCACGACGCCCCGGCGACCGGCCACAATGGACCGCATGACGGACTCCCTCGCCCACCCGCACCTGCGTTTCACACCGGCTCCCGCCGACCCCGGAACGCAGCAGGGCCCCCGCGACATCGTGATCCTCGGCTCGACCGGCTCCATCGGCACCCAGGCGATCGACATCGTGCAGCGCAATCCCGACCGCTTCCGGGTGACCGCGCTCTCCGCGGCCGGCGGCCGGGTGGAACTGCTCGCCGAGCAGGCGCACCAGCTGCGGGTACGCGCCGTCGCCGTGGCCCGGCAGGAAACCGTGCCCGCGCTGCGCGAGGCGCTCGCGGCGCACTACGGCGCCGGGGAGCCGCTGCCCGAAATCCTCGCCGGCCCCGACGCGGCCACCGACCTCGCCGCCTCCCCCTGCCACACCGTCCTCAACGGCATCACCGGCTCCATCGGCCTCGCCCCCACGCTCGCCGCCCTCCACGCCGGCCGGGTGCTCGCCCTCGCCAACAAGGAGTCGCTGATCGCCGGCGGCCCGCTGGTCAAGGCCGCCGCCGCGCCCGGCCAGATCGTCCCCGTCGACTCCGAGCACTCCGCGCTGTTCCAGGCCCTGACCGGCGGCGCCCGCGAGGAGGTCCGCAAGCTCGTCGTCACCGCGTCCGGCGGCCCGTTCCGCGGCCGCACCAGGAGCGAACTCGCCGACGTCACACCCGAACAGGCCCTGGCCCACCCCACCTGGTCCATGGGACCTGTTGTCACGATCAACTCGTCGACCCTCGTCAACAAGGGCCTCGAAGTCATCGAGGCGCATCTGCTGTTCGACGTCCCGTTCGACCGCATCGAGGTCGTCGTCCATCCCCAGTCCTTCATCCACTCGATGGTGGAATTCACCGACGGCTCCACCCTCGCCCAGGCCGGCCCGCCCGACATGCGGATGCCGATCGCGCTGGGCATCGGCTGGCCGCAGCGCGTCCCCGACGCCGCACCGGGCGTGGACTGGACGAAGGCCGCGACCTGGGAGTTCTTCCCGCTCGACGAGAAGGCGTTCCCCTCCGTCCCGCTGGCCTGCCACGTCGGCGGCCTCGGCGGCACCGCACCGGCCGTCTTCAACGCCGCGAACGAGGAATGCGTCGACGCCTTCCTCCACGGCGGGCTGCCGTTCACAGGGATTGTGGATACGGTCGCCGAAGTGGTCGCCGAGCACGCGACGCCCGAACGGGGAACTTCCCTGACGGTCGCGGACGTCCTGGAGGCGGAGACCTGGGCGCGCGCCCGCGCCCGCGAACTGGCCGCCCGTGCGGCCCGTACACCTTCGGAGGCTCGCGCATGACGACCTGGATGACCATCCTCGGCATAGTCGTCTTCGTCGTCGGCCTGCTGTTCTCCATCGCCTGGCACGAACTCGGCCACCTCTCCACGGCCAAGATGTTCGGCATCCGCGTGCCGCAGTACATGGTGGGCTTCGGGCCGACGATCTTCTCCCGCCGGAAGGGCGACACCGAGTACGGCATCAAGGCCGTCCCGCTCGGCGGCTACATCCGCATGATCGGCATGTTCCCGCCGGGTGACGACGGCAAGCTCCAGGCCCGCTCCACCTCACCCTGGCGCGGCATGATCGAGGACGCCAGGTCCGCCGCCTTCGAAGAGCTCCAGGAGGGCGACGAGAAGCGGCTGTTCTACACGCGCAAGCCGTGGAAGCGCGTCATCGTGATGTTCGCCGGACCGTTCATGAACCTCGTCCTCGCGGTCGTGATCTTCATGAGCGTGCTGATGGGCTTCGGTATCAACACCGTGACCACCCAGGTCGGCACGGTGCAGGACTGCGTCGTTTCGGCCTCGGCGAAGACCGACAAGTGCCCCGCCAAGGCCAAGGACTCCCCGGCCAAGGCCGCGGGTCTGCGGGCCGGCGACCGCATCGTCACCTTCAACGGCCACGCCATCCCCGACTGGGACACCCTCCAGGAGCAGATCCGCGTCACCACCGGACCCGCCACCCTCGTCGTCGAGCGGCACGGCGCCCGCCGCACCCTGCACGCCGACCTCATCAAGAACAAGGTCGCCAAGACCGACGGCCGCGGCGGCTACGTCGCCGGCGAGTACGTCACCGCCGGATTCCTCGGCTTCACCCCGGCCAGCGGCGTGGTCCAGCAGTCCTTCGGACAGTCCGTCGACCGCATGGGCAGCATGGTCGAGCAGGGCGTCGAATCCCTCGTCAACCTGCCCGCCAAGGTCCCGGACCTGTGGAACGCGGCGTTCAACGGCGCCGAGCGCAAGCAGGACTCCCCGATGGGCGTCGTCGGCGCCGCACGCGTCGGCGGCGAGGTCTTCTCGCTCAACATCCCCCCGGAGCAGCGCGTCGCCACGATGCTCTTCCTGGTCGCGGGCTTCAACCTCTCGCTGTTCCTGTTCAACATGCTCCCGCTGCTCCCCCTGGACGGCGGGCACATCGCGGGCGCCCTGTGGGAGTCGATCCGCCGGGCCTTCGCCAAGGTCGTCCGCCGGCCGGACCCCGGGCCGTTCGACGTCGCCAAGCTGATGCCGGTCGCCTACGTCGTCGCAGGTGTGTTCATCTGCTTCACGCTGCTGGTCCTCGTCGCCGACGTCGTCAACCCCGTCACTCTCACCGGATAACGCAAAGCAGCAGGTCGGGCCAGGGACGGCCGGATGCACCGCGGACCGTGGCGGGGGCATCCGGCCGCCGACATGCCCCGTGACGCAGGGGCACGATGTGCCTCGGGGAACCCCGGTGCCGTAATCTCGGAGGCCGGAGCCCGCCGAATTCGGGACCTAGATCCACACCTTGGGGTTGCTCGCCAGATGACTGCCATTTCACTGGGAATGCCGGACGTACCGACCAAGCTTGCCGACCGCAGGGTCAGCCGCAAGATCCAGGTCGGCACGGTCGCCGTGGGCGGAGACGCACCGGTCTCGGTGCAGTCGATGACCACCACGCGGACCTCCGACATCGGCGCGACGCTGCAGCAGATCGCCGAGCTGACCGCCTCCGGCTGCCAGATCGTCCGCGTCGCCTGCCCGACCCAGGACGACGCCGACGCGCTGCCCGTGATCGCCCGGAAGTCCCAGATCCCGGTGATCGCGGACATCCACTTCCAGCCCAAGTACGTCTTCGCCGCGATCGACGCCGGCTGCGCCGCGGTCCGGGTCAACCCCGGCAACATCAAGCAGTTCGACGACAAGGTCAAGGAGATCGCCAAGGCGGCCTCCGCGGCCGGTACGCCCATCCGGATCGGCGTCAACGCCGGCTCGCTGGACGCGCGGCTGCTCGCCAAGTACGGCAAGGCCACCCCCGAGGCGCTGGTCGAGTCCGCGCTGTGGGAAGCCTCGCTCTTCGAGGAGCACGGCTTCCGCGACATCAAGATCTCGGTCAAGCACAACGACCCGGTCGTGATGGTCAACGCCTACCGCCAGCTCGCCGCCCAGAGCGACTACCCGCTGCACCTCGGCGTCACGGAGGCGGGCCCCGCCTTCCAGGGCACCATCAAGTCCGCGGTCGCCTTCGGCGCACTGCTCTCCGAGGGCATCGGCGACACCATCCGCGTCTCGCTCTCCGCGCCGCCCGCCGAAGAGGTCAAGGTCGGCCTCCAGATCCTGGAGTCCCTCAACCTCAAGCCCCGCCGCCTGGAGATCGTCTCCTGCCCGTCCTGCGGCCGCGCCCAGGTGGACGTCTACAAGCTCGCCGACGAGGTCACCGCGGGCCTTGAGGGCATGGAGGTGCCGCTGCGCGTCGCCGTCATGGGCTGCGTCGTCAACGGTCCGGGCGAGGCCCGCGAGGCCGACCTCGGTGTCGCGTCCGGCAACGGCAAGGGCCAGATCTTCGTCAAGGGCGAGGTCATCAAGACCGTCCCCGAGTCGAAGATCGTCGAGACCCTCATCGAAGAGGCGCTGAAGATCGCCGAGCAGATGGAGAAGGACGGCGTGATGTCCGGCGAGCCCGTCGTCACCGCCGCCGGCTGACCCGCGGCACCCGCACCGCACGGCGCCCACCGCGCCCGAGCCCCGTCACCCCGCACCGGGTGGCGGGGCTCATGTGCAGCCCCATAGGAACCTCCCCGTGGCGGGAGGTAAAGTGCCAAGACCTGCTCTTGCCTGGCCTCCCAGGCCCGCACCGGTGAGGCTTTCCGACACGTGCTGACGACCACCACCATCAAGGTTCTGGAGCCCGGGGAGCTCGATGACGCCCTCGCGGTCCTGGACCGCGACCCGGTCGCCAACGCCTTCGTCGCCGCCCGCGTCCAGGTCGCCGGGCTCGACCCCTGGCGGCTCGGCGGCGAGATGTGGGGCTGGTACGTCGGCGGACGGCTGGAATCCCTCTGCTACGCAGGCGCCAACCTCGTCCCCGTCTGCGCCACGTCCGAAGCCGTCCGCGGCTTCGCCGAACGCGCCCGCCGCCAGGGCCGCCGCTGCTCCTCCATCGTCGGCCCCGCAGGCCCCACCGCCGAACTGTGGTCGCTCCTGGAGCCCTCCTGGGGCCCGGCCCGCGAAGTCCGCGACCGGCAGCCGCTCATGGTCACCGCCTCGCCTTCCGCCGATGTCGCCCCCGACCCGTACGTACGGCGGATCCGCAAGAACGAGATGGACGTGATCATGCCCGCGTGCGTGGCCATGTTCACCGAAGAGGTCGGCATCTCCCCGATGGCCGGCGACGGCGGCCTCCTCTACCAGGCCCGCATCGCCGAACTCGTCGGCGCCGGCCGCTCCTTCGCCCGCATCGAGGACGGCAAGGTCGTCTTCAAGGCCGAGATCGGCGCCGCCACCCCGCGCGCCTGCCAGATCCAGGGCGTCTGGGTCGACCCCGCACACCGCGGCGAGGGCCTCTCCGAGACCGGCATGGCCGCCGTCCTGCGCTACGCGCTCCACGACGTCGCGCCCCTCGCCAGCCTCTACGTCAACGACTTCAACACCGCGGCCCGCGCCGCCTACCGCAGGGTCGGCTTCCAGGAGGTCGGAGCCTTCATGAGCGTGCTGTTCTGACCCCGCGCCTTGTACGCTCCCGACCATGGATGACGTCGCGGTCGGCCCCCTCGATCTCGCCGCCCGCGTGGACGACGCGCTCGCGGTCCAGGCCCTTGCCTTCGGTCTGACCGACGACGAGGTCACCATCCGCCGCCAGATCGTGCTGCGCCACCTCCACTGCCCCGGCGCCCGCGCACTCGGCGCGACCACCCCCGCGGGCCGCCTCGTCGGCTTCGTCTACGGCATGCCCAACGACCGCGCCCACTGGTGGTCCACCGTCGTCGAGCCCTACCTGCGCAGCGAACACCTCGACCACTGGCTGGACGACTCGTTCGTCATCACCGAACTCCACGTCCACCCCGCCTACCAGCACCGCGGCATCGGACGGCGGCTGATCACGGGCCTCACCGACACCGCCCGCCAGCCCCGCAGCATCCTCTCCGCCATCGACACCGAAAGCCCCGCCAGGACCCTGTACCGCTCCCTCGGCTACCAGGACATCGCCCGCCGCGTCCTCTTCCCCAGCGCCCCCACCCCGTACGCCGTCATGGGCGCCCCCCTGCCGCTGCGCCGCCCCTGACGGCCCGCGCGGCCCCGCAGGCACACCGCCCCGGCGCCCTCGGCGCACAACCCATTTCCTTGCGCCACTCCCAGGCGGCTAACCTCCAGGGAGTCACCTTTCTTACGCAGGAGAAATTCCCATGGCCAACGCCGCTCACGTCCAGCGCATGTCCCGATTGATGATCAAGACGCTGCGTGACGACCCGGCCGACGCCGAGACCGCCAGCCACAAGCTGCTGGTGCGCGCCGGGTACGTCCGCCGCACCTCCGCCGGCATCTGGACCTGGCTGCCGCTGGGCAAGAAGGTCCTGGAGAACGTCTCCCGCATCGTCCGCGAAGAGATGGACGCCATCGGCGGCCAGGAAGTCCTGCTGCCCGCGCTGCTCCCCAAGGAGCCGTACGAGGCCAGCGGCCGCTGGGAGGAGTACGGCGACCTGCTCTTCCGCCTCAAGGACCGCAAGGGTTCCGACTACCTCCTCGGCCCCACCCACGAAGAGATCTTCACCCTCACGGTCAAGGACCAGTGCACGTCCTACAAGGACCTGCCGGTGATCCTCTACCAGATCCAGACCAAGTACCGCGACGAGGCCCGCCCCCGCTCCGGCGTGCTCCGCGGCCGCGAGTTCCAGATGAAGGACTCGTACAGCTTCGACACCACCGACGAGGGCCTGGCCGAGTCCTACGCCCTGCACCGCGAGGCGTACACCAAGATCTTCGAGCGGCTCGGCCTGGACTACCGCATCGTCTCCGCCGTCTCCGGCGCCATGGGCGGCTCCGCTTCCGAGGAGTTCCTGGCCCCCGCAGCGGCCGGCGAGGACACCTTCGTGGACTGCCCCGCCTGCGACTACGCCGCCAACACCGAGGCCGTCACGGTCAAGGTCACCCCGGTCGAGGGTGCCGACCACGGCCCTGTCGAGGAACTGGACACCCCCGACACCCCGACCATCGAGTCGCTCGCCGCGCACCTCGGCGTCCCGGCGTCGGCGACCCTGAAGAACCTCCTCGTCAAGGTCGACGGCGAGATCGTCGCCGTCGGCGTCCCCGGCGACCGCGAGGTCGACCTCGGCAAGCTCGGCGAGCACCTCGCGCCCGCCACCGTCGAACTGGTCACCGCGGAGGACTTCACCGACCGCCCCGACCTGGTACGCGGCTACGTCGGCCCGCAGGGCCTGGCAGGCAAGGCGTTCCGCTTCATCGCCGACCCGCGCATCGCCCCCGGCACCGCCTGGATCACCGGCGCCAACAAGCAGGGCAGGCACGCCAGGAACGTCGTCGCCGGCCGCGACTTCGAGGTCGACCAGCACCTCGACGTGGTCGTCGTCGAGCCCGGCGACCCGTGCCCCCAGTGCGGCACCGGCCTGCGCATCGACCGCGCCATCGAGATCGGCCACATCTTCCAGCTCGGCCGCAAGTACGCGGACGCCTTCGAGCTGGACGTGCTCGGCCAGAACGGCAAGCCCACCCGCGTCACCATGGGCTCGTACGGCATCGGCGTCTCCCGCGCGGTGGCCGCACTCGCCGAGCAGACGCACGACGGGTCCGGCCTGTGCTGGCCCCGCGAGGTCGCACCGGCCGACGTGCACGTCGTCGCCGCAGGCAAGGCCAAGCAGACCGAACTCGCCCTGGAGATCGGTGAGAAGCTCGGCGCGGCCGGCCTGCGGGTGCTCGTCGACGACCGGGCCGGAGTGTCGCCCGGTGTGAAGTTCACCGACGCGGAACTGCTCGGCATCCCGACCATCGTGGTCGCCGGGCGCCGCGCGGGCGAGGGCGTCGTCGAGGTCAAGGACCGGCGTACGGGCGAGCGCGAGGAGCTGTCGGTCGACGAGGCGGTCGCCAGGCTTGGCGGGGCCGGGGCGGGGCGTCCGCCCCCGGCCCGGCCCCGCTTTGCGTGCTCCGGCGGACAGGCGCGCACGGCGACTCCCGGGGCGTGCGCTCAGGCCGCGACCGCCCGCGGCGCTACGGCCACGTCGTCACAGCCACGTCGCGAACTCCAGCAGCAACTCCCCGCGCTGCCGGTCGCCGGCCGCCGCCTCCCGCACCCCCGCGGCCACCGCGCGGTACAGCGTCCAGTCGCGGAGCCGCTCGCGGTCCACCTCCAGCGAGTCGGCCAGCTTCGCCACCCGGCGGCGGGTCGCCGCGGCCGCACCCGACCCGGCCGCCAGATCCTCGAAGCGGTCCAGGACCAGCGCCGCCAGGTCGTACGCCCGCTCGCCCACCACCGGCTCGGGGCCGATCGCCAGCCAGGGGGCCCGCTCCCCGGCCAGCACCTTGCCCTGCCGGAAGGCGCCGTGCAGCAGGAACTCCTCCGTGGCGCCGGACGGCAGCACGCGACGCAGGTCGAGCGCCTGCTCCACCAGCGGGGCCGCCGCGCTGACGGCCGCGCCCGCCGTGCGCAGCGCCGCGACCGCCTCGTCGGTGCGGCCGGACAACGTCGCGAACGGGTGCCCTTCGCCCGGCGGCACCCACAGGCGGCGTACCGTTCCTGCGGCCTCCAGGAGCGCCTTCGCCTCCGGCAGTGAGCGCAGCGACACGGCGCCGTGCAGCCGCTCCAGCAGCAGCGCGCCATCGGCGTCGGCCGACCGCAGCAGGCGCACCGCGCCCCAGCCGTCCCACGTCCGCAGGGCCGCGGCCTCGTGCGCGGACGTGCGGCCCGGCACGGGGAACTTGAGCGCCGCCGGCGTCCCGTCCGGCAGGCGGACGAGCGCGACCAGACTGCCGCGGCCCCCAGGGGTGTCCACCCGCTCCAGCGTCAACTCCCAGGCGTCCAGCCGCTGCTGAACCACCGTCGGCAGCGCGGCCAGCCAGTCCCGTACGGGGGTGGACGGGTCGCTGCCCAGGGAGTTCACCAACCGCTGCGGCGGTTCGACGGGTGCCGTTGCCATGCCTTCGCTGTCCCTTTCCTGGGAGGTGGCCGGGGTGGTCAGGCCGGGGGCCTGGTGGTCAGAGTGCGTTCGCCGGTGCGCTCGCGGACGGGGACGGGGTGCCGGTCGCGGACCGCTCCGTGAGCCCAGGGAAGGCTACGCCGCTGCCCCGCCAGCGCACCGCGCGCACCGCGGCCTCGCGGAGCGCGGCGGCGGCCTCCTTGCGGCCGGCCTCGCCGCCGTCGCGTACGAGGTCCGCGTAGACGGCGGCGACGCGGTCCTCCAGCTCGGCGGCGAGACGGGTCGCGGCGGCGGCGTCCGGTACCGGGAAGGGCAGCTCGTACGCGGCGGCCGCGGGGCGGGGCGTGCCGCCGAGGTCGCGGACGGTGCGGCGGAGGGTGTCGCGGCGGGCCCTGTGGGCGTCGTAGGCGGCGCGGGCCTCCGGGCGGCGGGCGTCGGCGATGCGGCCGCCCACCACGCCGTAGCCGTAGACGGCGGCGTGCTCGGCGTCCAGGGCGGCCTGGGCTGCGGCCAGTTCGGGGCGGGAGGCTGGGGGCATGGGGCGGCCTTTCGGTTGCGGGGACCGGTGGTTCGCGTGCGGCTTGTGCGTGGGGTGGGGCGGAGGGGCGCACCGGGCCGTCTCCTCGACGCATGTGCCCTTGGGTGCGTGTCAAGAGCCTGCCGGTGTCCGCACCTGTCGCTGCGGGGAGCGACCCGGTACGGCCCCTCCGACCCACCCGGTCTCGTCGGCGACCGACCGCCGGAGGGGGCTATCCCCGTACGTCCTCGTCCTTCGGGCCTCGGGGTGGCTGCCTTCTGCGTGGCTGTGGGGTGGTCATGCTTGCTCGGTCAGCAGGTAGGCGTGGGCGGTGCCGGCGGCGGCTACCGAGGCCAGGAGCCGGGCCAGGCCGGGGGGTGCGGTCCGGAGGGTTCTGGTGCGGGCGTCCGCCAGGTGGCGTTCGGCCTCGGCCAGGGCGGTGCGGGCCGCCTTCTCGTCCTTGGGTACCGGGGGGCGGGATTTTCCGGGGGGTGCGGACGGGGCGGCGGGGACGCTCTTGGTGCCGAACGCCTCGGCGTGGCGGGCCACTTCGGAGCGGAGGGGGCGCAGGCGGCCCTGGAGGGCGGGGTGGGCGGCGAGGGTCGCGTCGTAGCGGGCCAGCAGGCCGGTGCTGTCGCGGGCCGCGGCGGCGCGCAGGTGGTCGGCCGCGGGGGTTCGGTCGGGGGGCGGCGTCCCGGAGTCGTCGGAGCAGCCGGTCACGAGGGCGGCGGCCCCTAGGGCGGCGCCGGCCAGCAGGGTCGTTCTGCGCGTGAGCGCCAGGTTCGGCACGTTCCACTTCCCGGGGTCTTCCGTAGTGATCACCGCAGGCGAGCGTATCCGTGACCGGTCACCGAATCGTCAGTACCCCGCCGGAACAGATAGGCTTTGACCCGACACGCGACCTACCCACAACAGCACACGCGGCCGAGGAGTCACCCGGATGAGCACCACCCAGAGCGAAAGGCTGCGCGGGCTGCTTGAACCGCTCGTGGCCGCGCGAGAGCTGGATCTGGAAGAGATCGATGTGACCCCCGCGGGCAAGCGGCGGGTGCTGCGAGTCGTGGTGGATTCCGACGAAGGCGTGCAGCTGGACGAGTGCGCCGAGCTGAGCCGTGAGATCTCGCAGAGCCTGGACGATTCCGACGTGATGGGCGGCGCCCCGTACACCCTTGAGGTGACCTCGCCGGGCGCCGACCGGCCGCTGACCGAGCTGCGGCACTACCGCCGCGCCGTCGGCCGCCTCATCAAGGCGCAGCTCCACGAGGGCGGCGAGCTGGTGGCCCGGATCCAGGCCGTGGACGAGGACGGGCTCGACCTCGAAGTGCCGGGTGTCAAGGGACGCAAGCCGACCCAGCGGCGGGTCGCGTTCGACGCGATTGCCAAGGCGCGGGTCGAGCTGGAGTTCAACCGCAAGAGCGGGCTGTCCGATAAGGGCAATGTGCAGGACGCAGAGAAGTTCGACGAGAACCAGGAGGAGGCGTAGCCGTGGACATCGACATGAGTGCCCTGCGGGGTTTGGTGCGGGAGAAGGAGATCTCGTTCGACCTGTTGGTCGAGGCGATCGAGTCGGCCCTCCTGATCGCCTACCACCGCACCGAAGGCAGCCGCCGGCAGGCGCGGGTGCAGCTGGACCGCAGCACCGGGCACGTGACGGTGTGGGCGAAGGAAGACGCGTCGGACCTGGAGCCGGGCGAGGAGCCCCGCGAATTCGACGACACCCCGTCCGGTTTCGGCCGGATCGCGGCGACCACCGCCAAGCAGGTCATCCTGCAGCGGCTGCGGGACGCCGAGGAGGAGATCACCTTCGGCGAGTTCGCCGGGCGTGAGGGCGACGTGATCACCGGCGTCGTCCAGCAGGGCAAGGACCCCAAGAACGTCCTGGTCGACATCGGCCCGATGGAGGCCATGCTGCCGGTGCAGGAGCAGGTGCCGGGCGAGGAGTACACGCACGGCACCCGGCTGCGTTCGTACGTCGTCCGGGTGGCGAAGGGCGTCCGCGGCCCGTCCGTGACCCTGTCGCGTACGCACCCGAACCTGGTGAAGAAGTTGTTCGCCATGGAGGTGCCGGAGATCGCGGACGGGTCGGTGGAGATTTCGGCCATCGCGCGCGAGGCCGGGCACCGCACCAAGATCGCGGTGCGGTCGACGCGGTCCGGGCTGAACGCCAAGGGCGCCTGCATCGGCCCGATGGGCGGCCGGGTGCGTGCGGTCATGGCCGAGCTGCACGGCGAGAAGATCGACATCGTGGACTGGTCCGACGACCCGGCCGAGCTGGTGGCGCACGCGCTGTCGCCGGCCCGGGTCAGCAAGGTCGAGGTCGTCGACCTCGCGGCGCGGTCGGCGCGGGTCATCGTGCCCGACTACCAGCTCTCCCTCGCCATCGGCAAGGAAGGGCAGAACGCCCGGCTCGCGGCCCGGCTGACCGGCTGGCGGATCGACATCCGGCCGGACACCGAGCAGCAGGCGCCGCAGGACTGATCGTGCGGCGGCCGCCGCAGCCCCGGAAAAAATAGGTGGTGCCGCGGCGGCCCACCGGGAATTCTGAGCAGCCGTCCGGCTTTTACCCCATCGGGGTGAAGTCGGCGCGGGGAGGTAGACTTAAGCAGTGTCTGGCCGGACGCATGCCCGCGCATGCCCTGAGCGAACCTGTGTGGGATGCCGGGAGCGAGCGGCCAAGGGCGATTTGCTGCGCATCGCGGCGATCGAGGGTGAGTGCACCCCCGATCCTCGCGGTACGCTGCCCGGCCGGGGTGCTCACATGCACCCGACACGGGTCTGTCTCGACCTGGCGGTCCGCCGCCGGGCGTTCAACCGGGCCTTCCGGGGTCCGGGGCCGTTCGACACGTCGGCATTGCGCCAGTACGTCGAACGTATCGAGCAGCCGCCCTTGCAATAACGCACAGCACGAATGCACAGCGCACGGAAAACCGTGCGGTCAGGTACCTCGCGAGTCGGAAGTAGGTCGAGATTGCGATGAGCACTCGATGAGTACGCGATGAGTACGCCCATGAAGTAGCGACGGTCCGGTGGACAACCCGGACCTAGAAGGAGCGAAGTGGCTAAGGTCCGGGTATACGAACTCGCCAAGGAGTTCGGCGTGGAGAGCAAGGCTGTCATGGCCAAGCTCCAAGAACTTGGTGAATTCGTCCGATCGGCATCCTCGACGATCGAGGCGCCGGTTGTTCGCAAGTTGACCGACGCTTTCCAGGCAGGCGGCGGCAGTGGCCGCGCCTCTGGCAAGCCCGCGGCGCCGCGCAAGGCTGCGCCCGCAAAGCCGTCCGCGCCCTCCCCGGCGCAGGCGGCCCGTCCCGCTGCCCCGAAGCCGGGCGCCCCCAAGCCGGGCCCCGCGGCTCCGGCTGCCCCCGAGGCCCCTGAGGCCCCGGCGGCTCCGCAGACCCCTGCGGCACCCAAGAGCAGCACCCCCGCGACCCCGACCCCGGGTCCGCGTCCGGCTCCGGCACGTCCGGCGCCGAAGCCCGCTCCGGCCGCGCCCGCGCAGCCCGAGTTCCAGGCTCCGCCGGCGGCGCCCGCCGAGAAGCCGGCTCCCCGTCCGGGCGCCACCCCCGGCCCGCGTCCGGCGCGTCCCGCGCCGCAGGGCGGCCAGGGTGGTCAGGGCGGCGGCCAGGGCCGGGGCAACGCCCCGCGTCCCGGTGGCGAGCGTGCCCCGCGTCCCGGCGGCGACCGTCGTCCGTCCGGCCCGCGTCCGGGTAACAACCCCTTCACCTCCGGTGGCTCCACGGGCATGGCCCGTCCGCAGGCCCCCCGTCCCGGTGGCGCCCCGCGTCCCGGTGGCCAGGGCGGTCCCGGCGGCCCGCGTCCGCAGGGCGGCGGCCAGGGTGGCCCCCGTCCCCAGGGACAGGGCCAGGGCGGCGCGCGTCCGACCCCCGGTGGTATGCCCCGTCCGCAGGGTGCCGCTCCCGGTGGCGCCCCGCGTCCCGGCGGCGGTAACCGTCCGAACCCGGGCATGATGCCGCAGCGTCCGGCTGCCGGCCCGCGTCCGGGCCCCGGTGGCGGCGGCGGTCGCGGTCCCGGCGGTGCCGGTCGTCCCGGTGGCGGCGGCGGTCGTCCCGGTGGTGGCGGCGGCGGCTTCGCCGGTCGTCCCGGTGGCGGCGGTGGCGGCGGCGGTCGTCCGGGTGGCGGCGGCGGTTTCGCCGGTCGTCCCGGTGGCGGCGGCCCCGGCTTCGGCGGTCGTCCCGGTTTCGCCGGTCGTCCCGGTGGCCCCGGTGGCCGTGGTGGCACACAGGGTGCGTTCGGCCGTCCCGGTGGTCCCGCGCGCCGTGGCCGTAAGTCGAAGCGGCAGAGGCGCCAGGAGTACGAGGCCATGCAGGCCCCGTCGGTGGGCGGCATCATGCTGCCGCGCGGCAACGGCGCGACGGTTCGCCTGTCGCGTGGTGCCTCGCTGACGGACTTCGCCGAGAAGATCAACGCCAACCCGGCGTCGCTCGTCCAGGTCATGCTGAACCTCGGCGAGATGGTCACCGCGACCCAGTCGGTCTCCGACGAGACGCTGCAGCTGCTCGCCGACGAGATGAACTACGTCGTCGAGATCGTCAGCCCCGAGGAGGAGGACCGCGAGCTTCTGGAGTCCTTCGACATCGACTTCGGCGAGAACGAGGGCGGCGAGGAAATGCTCGTCGCGCGTCCGCCGGTGGTGACCGTCATGGGTCACGTCGACCACGGTAAGACGCGACTGCTCGACGCGATCCGCAAGACGAACGTCATCGCGGGCGAGGCCGGCGGCATCACCCAGCACATCGGTGCCTACCAGGTCGCGACCGAGGTCAACGACGAAGAGCGTCGGATCACCTTCATCGACACCCCCGGTCACGAGGCGTTCACCGCCATGCGTGCCCGTGGTGCCAAGTCGACCGACATCGCGATCCTCGTGGTGGCGGCCAACGACGGCGTCATGCCGCAGACGATCGAGGCGCTGAACCACGCCAAGGCGGCCGATGTGCCCATCGTGGTCGCGGTCAACAAGATCGACGTCGAGGGTGCCGACCCGACCAAGGTGCGCGGCCAGCTCACCGAGTTCGGTCTGGTGGCCGAGGAGTACGGCGGCGACACCATGTTCGTCGACATCTCCGCCCGTGAGGGTCTGAACATCGACCAGCTGCTGGAGGCCGTGGTCCTGACCGCGGACGCCTCGCTCGACCTGCGCGCCAACGCGGAGCAGGACGCGCAGGGCATCGCGATCGAAGCTCACCTCGACCGTGGCCGCGGCGCCGTGGCGACCGTTCTCGTCCAGCGCGGCACGCTGCGCGTCGGCGAGACGATGGTCGTCGGCGACGCGTACGGCCGGGTCCGGGCCATGCTCGACGACAAGGGCAACCACGTCGAGGAGGCCGGTCCTTCGACGCCGGTCCTGGTCCTGGGTCTGACCAACGTCCCGGGTGCAGGCGACAACTTCCTGGTTGTCGACGAGGACCGTACGGCCCGTCAGATCGCCGAGAAGCGTGCGGCGCGCGAGCGCAACGCGGCCTTCGCCAAGCGCACCCGCCGGGTGTCCCTGGAGGACCTCGACAAGGTGCTCAAGGCCGGCGAGGTCCAGCAGCTCAACCTCATCATCAAGGGCGACGCGTCCGGTTCGGTGGAGGCTCTCGAGTCCTCGCTGCTCCAGCTCGACGTCGGCGAAGAGGTCGACATCCGGGTGCTGCACCGCGGCGTCGGTGCGGTCACCGAGTCCGACATCAACCTGGCGTCCGGCTCCGACGCGATCGTCATCGGCTTCAACGTGCGCGCCGAAGGCCGTGCCACGCAGATGGCCGACCGCGAGGGCGTCGACGTCCGGTACTACTCGGTCATCTACCAGGCGATCGAGGAGATCGAGGCGGCCCTCAAGGGCATGCTCAAGCCGGAGTACGAGGAGGTCGAGCTCGGTACCGCGGAGATCCGCGAGATCTTCCGCTCGTCCAAGCTCGGCAACATCGCGGGTGTCCTCATCCGTTCCGGCGAGGTCAAGCGCAACACCAAGGCACGCCTGGTCCGCGACGGCAAGGTCATCGCGGAGGACCTCAACATCCAGGGCCTGCGCCGCTTCAAGGACGACGTCACCGAGATCCGCGAAGGCTTCGAGGGCGGTATCAACCTCGGAAACTTCAACGACATCAAGATCGACGACGTCATCGCGACGTACGAGATGCGCGAGAAGCCGCGCGGCTGATCACGCGGACGAGAGCCCGTGCGTGGCCCGGCCCACCAGTCCTGGTGAGCCGGGCGGCGGGCAGGTGACCGGGGCCGGTCGGCGGAGTTATTTCCGTCGATCGGCCCCGGCCGTTCCGTGTACGGTGCGGGGAATCGAACGCCTAAGGCCCCACGGGTGGCCAGACCCGTTGCGCATGTATGTAGGGACGCTGTCCTTCGACCTGCTTCTCGGCGACGTACGGTCGTTGAAGGAGAAGCGCTCCGTCGTCCGCCCGATCGTCGCCGAGCTGCACCGCAAGTACGCGGTCAGCGTCGCGGAGGTCGGGGACCAGGATCTGCACCGCAGGGCCACCATCGGCCTGGCGGTGGTCTCCGGGGACACGGGGCATCTCAACGAAGTGTTGGACCGCTGCGAGCGCCTGGTCGCCGCACGGCCCGAAGTGGAGCTGCTGTCGGTACGCCGACGGCTGCACGGCGAGGACGACTGGTCATGACGACCGGGCGACCGCTCGCCGGTGGAAGCACAATTGTGGAAGACAAGAAGGAGACGGACCAGTGGCCGACAATGCGCGGGCGAAGAAGCTGGCGGACCTCATCCGGGAGGTGGTCGCCCAGAAGCTGCAGCGCGGAATCAAGGATCCGCGGCTCGGGACGCACGTGACCATCACGGACACCCGGGTCACCGGCGACCTGCGGGAGGCGACGGTCTTCTACACGGTCTACGGCGATGACGAGGACCGTGCCAGCGCGGCAGCAGGACTGGAGAGCGCCAAGGGCATCCTGCGCTCGGCGGTCGGTGCGGCCGCGGGCACGAAGTTCACGCCCACCCTGGCGTTCGTCGCGGACGCCCTGCCGGAGAACGCCAAGACGATCGAGAACCTGCTCGACAGGGCGCGGGCCTCCGACGCCAAGGTGCGGGAGGTGTCATCGGGTGCCCAGTACGCCGGTGAGGCGGACCCGTACCGCAAGCCGGGAGACGACGAGGACGACGAGGGCACAGCGGCAGAATGAAGCGTGAGAGCAATAAGCCATCCGAAAGGGGCGAGCGCGCAGCGTTCTCCGGCAAGGGTGGTGGTGGGCGACGGGCGGGCCTCGTCATCGTCGACAAGCCGGCCGGCTTCACTTCGCACGACGTCGTGGCGAAGATGCGGGGCATGGCCCGCACCCGCCGGGTCGGGCACGCCGGCACCCTCGACCCGATGGCGACGGGCGTGCTCGTCCTGGGCATCGAGCGGGCCACCAAGCTGCTCGGCCACCTCGCGCTGACGGAGAAGGAGTACGTCGGAACGATCCGGCTGGGACAGACGACGGTGACCGACGACGCGGAGGGCGAGATCATCGCGTCGAAGGCGGCGCAGGGCATCGCGCGGGCGGACATCGACGCCGGTGTGGCCGAGCTGTCCGGCGCGATCATGCAGGTGCCGTCGAAGGTCAGCGCCATCAAGATCGACGGCAAGCGGTCGTACTCGCGGGTGCGGGACGGTGAGGACGTGGAGATCCCGGCCCGGCCGGTCACCGTCTCCTCGTTCCTGGTGCACTCCGTGCACGAGGGCGAGGCCGATGACGGCACCCCGGTGACCGACCTGCTGGTCTCCGTCACGTGTTCGTCCGGTACGTACATCCGCGCCCTGGCCCGTGACCTGGGCGCCGGGCTGGGGGTCGGCGGGCATCTGACCGCGCTGCGGCGTACCCGGGTCGGCCCGTACAAGCTGGACCGGGCGCGCACGCTCGATCAGCTGCAGGCCACGGTGGACGACGCCGAGGGCGCGGGGCTGCCGGTGATGCCGATCGGTGAGGCGGCCACGGCCGCCTTCACCCGCTGGGACGTGACCGAGCCGCAGGCCCGGCTGCTGCTCAACGGCGCGCGGATCGCGATGCCGCTGTTCGAGACGGACGGTCCGGTCGCGGCGTTCGGCCCCGACGGCACCTTCCTGGCGCTGGTCGAGAACCAGGGCGGGAAGGCGAAGAGCCTGGCGGTGTTCGCCTAGGCCGCCCGCAGGGTATGCACGGGCCGGGTCCGGGAGCGCGATGACGCTTCCCGGGCCCGGCCCTTGCTGTGCGGCGGGCGGGACCGGTGGCGCTCCGTGATGTCCGGTGTCCCCCTTGGCGCCGCTAGATCCGTGGATTCACCCGTGTGGTCGGGCGCTCGGAGTGAACGGCGGGCGCGGTTGGGGCGTGTTCGTCCTGCTCGCTGTCGAGGCGATCACCGGCCGCTTACCGTCGGACGTCGGGGACCGGCGCGGAGGTCGGGGAGGCGGTCAGGCGGGGAGGTACGGCGATGGCGTTGCTGGACGCCGATGCGGACAGGGCGCTGGTGCGCATCCGGGATCTCGCGGGACGGCCGCGCGGCACGGGCTTCCTCGCCGACCAGCACGGCACGATCCTCACCAGCCATGAGGCGGTCGACGGGCTGGCCCGCGTGGTGGTGCAGCCACTGCTGGCGGGCGGGCTCGGCGGCCGCGGGTTCGACGGCGGCTGCACGGTGGACGCCGCCGATGTCACTCCGCTTCCCGGCAGCGACCTGGCCCTGGTGCGCAGCCAGGGCTTCGGACTGCCGCCGCTGACACCGTTGCCGGTGTCTTCCGGCCCGGCCGCCGTGGGTTCCCGGGTGCGGCTGTGGGCCGGTGGCTGGTTCGACGGGCAGGTGACCGCGGTCGGCTGCGAGGTGACGTATACCGCGACGGACCGGTTCCATCTCCTCGATGCGGTGGGGGAGTTGGGGCTGTGTGCGGGCGGGCGTGAGGCGCTGCGGCTCGGTGGTGCGGCGGCGGGCGGCCCGGTGCTCGATGCGCGGACGGGCGCGCTGCTGGGCGTGCTGGGTACCGCGTTGCAGGCCGGGCGGCCTGCGGACGGATTCGCCGTGCTGCTGCGGGCGGCGGCCGCCGCCGATCCGGGCGGGCCGCTCGCCGCGCTGCTGGAACGGAACGCGGCGACGGTCCCGGCCTACGGCAGCGAACTGAACCTGGCGGGTGCGCTCCAGCTGACCGGCACATCCGTGGGTTCGGCCGGGCGGCCCCGGCTGTGGCGGCAACCGGTGGAACGGCCCGATGTGGTACGCGAGTTGGAGATGTTCGGGGCGTTCCGGACGGTGGAGACCTGTGATGCGGCCGGTGCGGGCGGTGTGGCCGGGGGGCTTGGTGCGGGTCGGGCGGCGGGGGAGCAGGTGGCGGCCGCCGGAGCCACCGGGGGCGGGCCGCTGGTGCTGGCGCTGGTGGGGGAACCGGGGTCCGGGCGTACGACGGAGCTGGCCGCGCTCGCCGCCCGGCGGGCGCGGGGGGCGGCTCCCGCGCCGACCGTCTGGCTGCGCGGCGCCGATCTGCGGGCCGGCGACGACGGGGTGCGGGCAGCGGTACGGCGTGCGCTGCACGCGGCCGGCCGGATCATCGGGGCCTCGGGGCGTACGGCCGGCGACCCGGACGAAGCCACCCCGGACGGCGTGGCCCGGCTGGCGGCCGCCGCGGGCCGGCCGCTGCTGCTGCTCCTCGACGGGCCCGAGGAGATGCCGCCCGCGCAGGGCTCCTGGCCGGCCGACTGGGCCGCGGCGACCGCAGGTTGGCTGCGCGCCTCCGAGGTGCGGCTGGTCATCGCCTGCCGGCCCGAGTACTGGGAAGGCGCGGGCGGCCTCTTCCCGACCCCGCTGCTGCACCGTGCCACCCCCGGATACCCGCTGCCACCGGGCGCTCCCGGCGGCCCGCTGCCCGCGTGCGTACGGCTCGGTGATCTGCCGGCGCGTGAGGCGGAGCAGGCACGCCGGCGCTACGGCCTGGCGGAGGGCGCACAGGCCGCTTCGGACGCCGGACACCCGCTGACGCTGCGGCTGCTCGCCGAGGTGCGGGCGGCACTGCCGAAGGGGGACGGCGCCTGCGAGTGCGACGCGGGTGGCGCGGACGGCATGGGCATGGTGGTGCCGGAGGCCGGGGGGCCGGAGCCCGACGTCGACGGAGCGCCGGACCGGCATGCCGTATTCGGCGCCTACCTCGACCTGCTGTGCCTGCGCATCGCCGTCCGGATCGCGGCCGGCCGCTGCCCGCTGCCGCGCGGTGGCGCCGTACGCCGGCTGGCCGCCCAGGTGGCGGGCCAGGTGCACGAGGCGGCACGCCGGTGCCTCGGACCGGGGCAGGGGGAGTTGGACGGCGCGTCCTTCGAAGAGGTCTTCCCCTGGGGGCCCGGGTGGGCTTCCGCGGTCCTCACCGAGGGCCTGCTGGCGCCGGCGGGCGCCGGGTACCGCTTCGTCCACGAGGAGTTCGCCGAGTGGCTCCAGGGCGCCCATCTCGACGTGGACGCTGCCTTGTACGTCCTGGTGCACCGTGCGCGTGGGGCGTCGGACGGGGCATCCGCCGGAGCGTCGGGCGAGGCGGAGCGGCCTGCGCGGTTGCCGTCGTTGGGCGGCCGGGACCGGGGCGGCCAGGAGTGGGACGGCCGGGAGGGGAGCGGCTCCGGTGGCGTTGGGTGCGCCTCGTCCGATGTGGGGGCCGGGCGGGCGGTGGCGCCGCGGCCGTACCAGGTGCCCGGGTATCGCATCGGCCCCGTGGTACAGGCCCTGCTGCTGCTCGCGCGCCGTGAGGGAACGCCACAACTGACGCGCAGGCTGGCGCATTTGGTGTCCGTCGCGGTGGCCGACGGCGGGCCGTCCGGCCGGTACGCGGATGCCCGGTGGTGGGCCTCGCACCTGTTGAGCGAGGTGCTGCTGCGGGTGCCGGACGTCGCACCGTACGCCGGCGTGCTCCGGCTGCTCGCCGACCGGCTCACGGACCGGTCCGTGCGGCTCGGCGGCTTCGGGCGGACCGGACTCGACGCACTCGGACCGTGGTTCTGGCACCGCCTCGACCTGGCCGACGTGGACCGGATGGATCTGCTGCGGCGCCTGCTGCCGGCCGACGGGCCGCCACGGCCGGGCGCGGCGGCCGGAGCGGCGTTGGCTGCGGGGGCGGTCCGTCGGCCGGTTGATGCGGTGGCGGGGGGCGCGGCCGGGGGGGCCGGGTCGGGAGCGGGACCGGAAGCGGGGGCCTCTGGGCGGGTGCACCCGCAGCGGTCCGCTCCGGAGGCGACGACGGGGGCGGGGCCCGGTGCGGCTCCGGGAACTGGTGTGGTGGCGGGTTCGGGGGCCGTGTCGCCGGCTGCCGGGCTGAGCCGGGCGGGGGTGACGGCGAGAGCGATCGGGGGCCCGGCCGGTCCTACCGTCAGCAATGTCGCTGTCGCAGGAGCGGGCGCTGGTACGGGAGTGGGGAAGAGCGGCGGCGGGGCGTGGGGCGGCGTTGCCGTCTGGGAGACCTCGGACGCTGTCACGCCCTTCGGTGACCCGGACACCGGGGCACCGCACACCGGGCCGCCCGGCGGCGGGCGGCCGGCGGCCGATGAGTGGTCCGCGCGGCGTGCCTGGCGGCGTGCCCGTCCGTTCGCGCGGCCGCCACGGGTGCGGGTACATCTCGCCGATGCGCCGGGCGCGGCGGACGGCTTCGGCTGGGCCGATGCCATGCCGGCGCCGGACGCACACGGCCCGTGGGACGAGGCAGGAGGGCGCGCCACCGGGAGCCCGCAGCCTGCCGCCGAGCCCGGTGCCGAGCCCGGTGCCGAGTCTGTCCGGGGGGTCGACCCGGAGGCCGTCACCGGGGCCGGGGCCGCTTTCTGTGAGGATGCGGCCGCTGAGCCGTCGGGCGTGGGGCCGACCTGCCCGCAGGGGGCGGTGAGGGCAGGGGAGGGATCCGCCGCCCCGTCCGTGGTGATGGGCGCCGGAGGCCCCGGAGGCGCGACTGCGGCGGATGCCGGATCAGGCGAACTCCCCGCGTACGTAGTCGGGTTCGCATCGGACACCCCGGGAGCCCCAGACACCCCAAGCACACCTGACGCTCCTGGCTCCCCTGATGCCCCAACGACGCCCACCATCTCAGCCACCTGCACCACCCCTGTCCCCAACGCCAACCCGGGCCACACCCCCCGGAGTTCCGGCGACCCCTCGCCTCCCCCGGCCGACGTGGGATCGGGAGGCGTGGGCGGTCCGTCCCCTGCGCAGGCGCGTGCCCACCCTGCGCGACCCCTGCGGTTTCTCGATGTGGCGGCCGCGTTGCTGCGGGCGGCGCCGGAGCGGATGCAGCCGCTGCTGTGCGAGTGGTTCGACGACGCGAGCCCTTTGCAGCAGTCGCCGCACACGGTGCCCGGTGGCGGCCCGCCGGGGGAGATCACCGTCTCTGCGGCGGCGCAGGCGCTGCTGTACGCCCACCGGAGGCGCGCGCTCGACGCGCTCGCCGACACGCTGGCCGACAGCCCGCACCCCCGGGCGGAAGAGCTGCTCGCCGCCCTGGCCGAGGACGAGCCGTCGGCGATGTGCCGGGCCGTGGCGCGCTGGTCCCAGGACGAATGCCCCGAGCGCCGGCGCGCCGCAGCCGCGTACGCGCCCCGCCTCGCCCCTGGCGCCGTCACCGACACCGATCGCATCCGGCTGCGCCAGGCCGCGCTCGCCCTCCTGACGCGCCCCGACGGCAGCGCGCACCACGGTGCCGCGCTCGCCCTCCTGATGGCCGATGACGCCACCCGGGGACAGTTCCTGGACCGGGCGCTGCTGCGGTTCGCCGCCGGTGATCCGCAGCTGCCCGCCGCGGCGTTCACGGAGGCGCTGGCCACCCACCCGGAGCCGGTGCTCGCGGCCTTCCGCACCCGCCTGCTGACCGGTGAACCGTCCCGCACAGCCGTCCCGGGAGGCACGCCGGGTGCGGTGCTCGACGTCCTCGCGAGGTGCGGCCTTCCGGTCTCCGCCGAGACCCCGGTGCCTGCCGGGCCGGGCGGTGCCGTACCGCCCGCGCGTCCGCCGGTGTCACCCGGACCGCCCGACCTGGCGCATCGCGTCGCCGCGCTCGTTGGGGAATACGCGGAACGGCATCCGGAGCGCGCTGCGGGCGAGGTGGCGGCGTTCGTCGGGCGGCGTCTCGACGGTGGGCCCGCGGCCCGTGCCGCGCTGCGCCCGCTCGCGGGGGAACTCCTGACCCGGTACGCCGTCCCGGTGCGGTGCGCGCTGGCATCCGTGCTCGCCGCGGAGGGGAGCGGGGACGCGGTGGCGCTGCGCCGCGAGCTGCTGGAGGTGCTGCTGGCGCACGAGGCCCGGTCCTTCAGCCGCGCTCCGCGGGTGGCGCCGGACACCCGGGTGCTGGAGGCGCTGCTGCGGGCGGCGGCCGAGGGGGTCGAGCGGCGCCCCGATGAGCGTACGCGGGAGCTGGTGCGGCGGATCGGACTGCTGCTGGCCGGTACGCCCGAGGGGGCGGCCCGCTTCGACCGGTGGCTGGCCGGGCCGGGGCGGCTGGTGCCGGGGTTCGCGCGGCGGATGCGGGAGTGGGTGGCGGCCGAGCCGGGGGAGTGGGAGGCGCTGGTGGGGCCGGGCGCCCGCGCGGCGCTCGCCGGCTGCCGCGGGTGAGCCGGAGGCCGGCTGCCGGTGGCTCCTGGTAGCTGATCCCCAGGGAGTGCGGCCGGTGTGAGGTGCCTCCGGTGCCGGGGCCCGCCGCCGTCGCGCCCCGTTCCTGCCCGCTCTCCTCCGTGTCCGGGCGGGCCGTGTGACAAGGGGAGGCCACCCTTCGCGCGAGGTGGCGCCCCCGGCATGGCAGTCTTAGACCTGCGTCATGCCGAATTGGCGCATTGGACGGACACGAGTTCGGGCGAGGAGCGGGCAGAGTGCAGCGCTGGCGTGGCTTGGAGGACATCCCCGAGGGCTGGGGGCGCAGCGTCGTCACCATCGGCTCGTACGACGGAGTGCACCGCGGCCACCAATTGATCATCGGCAAGGCCGTCGCACGCGCCCGTGAGCTGGGCATTCCCGCGGTGGTCGTCACCTTTGACCCGCACCCGAGCGAGGTCGTGCGCCCCGGCACCCACCCGCCGCTGCTCGCCCCGCACCACCGGCGTGCCGAGCTGATGGCCGAGCTGGGTGTGGACGCGGTGCTGATCCTGCCGTTCACCAAGGAATTCTCGAAGCTGGCACCGGCCGACTTCGTGGTCAAGGTGCTGTGCGACAAGTTGCACGCGCAGGTCGTCGTCGAGGGCCCCAACTTCCGTTTCGGGCACAAGGCGACGGGCACCGTGGCCACCCTCGCGGAGCTGGGCCGGACCTACGACTACACCGTCGAGGTCTTCGACCTCGTCGAGCGCGGTACGGCGGGCGGCGGCGTGCCGTTCTCCTCGACGCTCACCCGGAGGCTGGTCGCCGAGGGCGATGTGACGGGCGCCGCCGAGGTGCTGGGGCGGCCGCACCGCGTCGAGGGCATCGTCGTGCGCGGCGCCCAGCGCGGCCGCGAAATGGGCTTCCCCACCGCGAACGTGGAGACCCTGCCGCACACCGCGATCCCGGCCGACGGGGTGTACGCGGGGCTGCTGCACGTCGAGGGCGAGGCGATGCCGGCGGCCGTATCGGTCGGCACCAACCCGCAGTTCGACGGGAAGACCCGCACGGTCGAGGCGTACGCGATCGACCGCGTCGGCCTTGACCTGTACGGCCTGCACGTCGCCGTCGACTTCCTCGCCTACATCCGCGGGCAGGAGAAGTTCGACACGCTCGACGCCCTGCTGGAGCGGATGGCGATCGATGTGAAGCAGGCGCGCGGGCTGATCGCCGCGACCTCCTGAGGAGGCGGCGCCCGCGGTCGGCGCCGACGGGTCCGTTCATCCGAACGAGGTGGCCCGCGGCGGTCAGGGCCGGACGGCCGGCGGCGCGGCGCGAGCGCAACACGCAAGTGGGGCCCGGCAGTTGATGTGCCGGGCCCCGCTTCTGTGTCCTACCGCCGGATCACTGCGGAGGCGGCTGCTGCTGCCATCCCGGCTGGAGCCCCGGCTGTTCCGGCTGCTGGGGCGCGTCGGGAGCCGGCTGCTGCTGTTGCCAGTGGGCGGGCGGCTGCTGCGGCTGCTGGGTCCAGCCGCCCTGCTGCGGCGGGTAACCGGCCGGGGGCTGAGCCTGCTGCGGCTGCTGCTGCGGCTGTCCCTGCTGCGGGTACTGCTGCTGGGCGTAGGGATCGCCGCCCATCTGCGGGCCGCCCTGCTGCGGGTACATCCCCTGGGCCTGCTGGGCGCGCGTGAAGTCCTCCGCGACCAGCGCGGAGAGGTTGAAGTACGCCTCGCGGGTCTTGGGCCGCATCATGTCGAGGTCGACCTCGGCGCCGGCGGCGAGATGCTCGTCGAAGGGGACGACCACGACGCCACGGCAGCGCGTCTCGAAGTGCGACACGATGTCGTCGATCTTGATCATCTTGCCGGTCTCGCGGACACCGGAGATGACCGTGATGCCGCGCTGCACCAAGTCTGCGTAGCCGTGCGCGGACAGCCAGTCCAGGGTGGTGCTCGCGCTGCTCGCACCGTCGACGGACGGCGTGGAGATGATGATCAGCTGGTCGGCGAGGTCGAGGACTCCGCGCATCGCGCTGTAGAGGAGGCCGGTGCCCGAGTCGGTGAGGATGATCGGGTACTGCCTGCCCAGGATGTCGATCGCGCGGCGGTAGTCGTCGTCGTTGAACGTCGTGGACACCGCGGGGTCGACGTCGTTGGCGAGGATCTCCAGGCCGGAAGGGGCCTGCGAGGTGAACCGGCGGATGTCCATGTAGCTGTGCAGGTGCGGGATCGCGTGCACCAGGTCACGGATGGTCGCGCCGGTCTCGCGGCGGACACGGCGGCCGAGGGTGCCGGCGTCCGGGTTCGCGTCGATCGCGAGGATCTTGTCCTGACGCTCGGATGCGAGCGTGGAGCCGAGCGCGGTGGTGGTCGTGGTCTTGCCGACACCGCCCTTGAGGCTGATCACCGCGATCCGGTAGCAGGACATCACCGGAGTACGGATCAGCTCCAGCTTGCGCTGCCGCTCCGCCTCCTCCTTCTTCGCGCCCAGCTTGAACTTGGACGGCTGCGCGTTGGCGCCCGGCTTGCGCCTCTTGGGCTGGTTGCGCAGCAGCCGGTCGGAGGTCAGCTCGACGGCGGCGCTGTAGCCGAGCGGCGCACCGGGGGCGGCCCGCTGCTGCGGCTGCTGCTGGCCCGGCTGGGAGTACGAGGCATAGTTCGCCGCGGCGTTGGGGTCGGCGGCCTGCTGGCCGGGGAACGGCTGGTGGGGCGCCTGGGCCTGTTGCTGCGCCTGCTGTTGGTACTGCTGCTGGGCGGCCTGTTGGGCTTGGGCCTGCTGGGCTTGCTGTGCCTGCTGGGCGGCTTGGGCCTGTTGGGCTGCCTGGGCCTGGGCGTAAGCCTGGGCCTGCGCTTGCTGCTGGGCCTGCTGCTCGTCGTAACCGGCCTGCTGCGGGTACCCCTGCTGCGGGTATCCCTGGGCGGCCTGCTGGGGCTGCTGCGGATAACCGTAAGCGGGCTGTTGCGCGGGCGTGTTGGGGTTCTGCTGCTGGGGCTGCTGTGCCTGCTGGGGGTAGCCGTAAGCGGGCTGCGGATAGCCGTAGGCGCCGGGTGGCTGCTGCGCGGGCGCGCCCTGGGGGGCCTGCTGCGGGTAGCCGCCCTGCGGGGGCTGCGGGTAGCCGCCCTGCTGCTGCACGGGTACCTGCTGGGGCTGCTGCGGGTAGCCGTACTGCTGCTGGGCCGGAGCCTGCTGGGGCTGCTGTTGCTGCGGAGCCTGCTGGGGATGGGCGGACTGCTGGGCCTGTGCCGAACGCGGGTCGGCCGGCGCGTACTCGGGCGGCAGCGGCGGCAGTTCACCCTGTCCTGGCACCCCCTGCTGAGGAGCGTCCGGCGCGGCACCCCAGGGAGCGCCCTGCTGCGGAACGGGCTGTTGCGCGACGGCCTGCGGAGGCAGTTGCTGATCCGGCACGGCCTGCGCGGGCGGGGCCGCCTGCGCACCCTGGGACGGGTCCGGAGCCGGATGTTCCGATGCGGACTGCGGCGCGGGCGCCGGTACTTCGGCGGCAGGAGCGGGCTCCGCAGCGGGAGCCGGGGCCTCGCTCACGGGCTGCGCGACGGCTGCCGCCTCCGGCTCGGGGTCGTCGTCCCACAGTGAGGCCGACGGGTCGGCACCCGTCCCGGAACGGACATGCGCGGCATCCGACGGTGCGTCGGACGACGGCGAACCCTCCGATACGGACGCCACGTCGGGCGTCGGCTCCGCTGCCTCGGCCGGTCCGCCCTGTGCGGCGGTCGCGGGCGCAGGAGCTGCCGGAGCGTCACCGGTGTTCTGCGGGCGCAGCATCGGGAACCCGGGCGGTGCGGCGTCGGCCGGCGGCGGCACGGGAGCGGGTGCGGCGGCCGGCCCCGGCGCGCCCTGGGGGCCGCCGGCGACGGGCGGGCCCGGAGGGACGGGGGCCTGGCCGGGCAGCGGCGCGCCGGTCGGCGGCGGTGTGACGGGAGGCGGAGTGGCGGAGGCGGCGGGGGAAGCGGCAGCCGAGCCGCCGCCACTGGTGTCGTTGCTCGCGTACCAGGCCGGAGCGGCGAAGTCGATCCTGAACTCGCCCGTCAGCTCGAACTCGGACTGGTCGTCGTCAGGATCGTTTCCGTCCCGGCGGAAAGCCTCCGGCTCGTTCACTGTGCCTCCTGGTGTACTGCAACGCACCTGAACGGCAGAACCGGATACAGGCGGATCGATCGGATGTAGCGGAAGTCGGAACACACCACCCGGGGTTGCGCCAACACTAACTTTCTCCATCCCCGTTTCGGCTGCCGTCGGAAGGTGCGCTCCTGCGGCTCTTCACACAGCCTAATCAAGAGTCGCCCCCGAGCGGCAGTCGACGTCATGTCGTCTTCGAACCCTGCGGCACACCTACGGGCGCACCCGTGGGTACGCCCGTAGGAATTGCTTGCGGCCGAGAGTCCGGGGCGGTGCTGGCACCGCGCGGACCCGGCCCGCCACGGTGTGGTCAGTCCATCCGGCGCGGCCCGCCGAGCAGGTTGGTCTCCGCTTCGGTGGGCTGGGTCATGACGAACTGGTGGCTGTCGCGGGTGCACCACAGCATGGCGTTGTCGCTGAGCGTCGGCAGCACCGCCCCCACCTGCTGCGGGAGCCGCATGATGCGCGTCACCACCTCGGCCTCTTCGGGCGACAGCCGCTGCAGGCCGACGAGATCCGCGCGGCCGAGCAGCTGCGGCGAACGCGGGCCGAGGAACGGCAGCACGGTCAGCACCGACTGCCAGGGGCTGGGCGCGAGCTGATTGCGCGGCGGCCGCGCGCCCATGTCGCGGACGACCAGGACGGGGCTGGAGACCGATGGGCCCTGTGGCGCGATCTGGCGTACGTCGTGGACCGAGACGCACTGCTGGCCGCCGCCCGCGGCCTGCGCCATCTGCCCCCAGGCCGGCGGCCGCGCGGTCTCGACGGCGACCCGGGCGCCGGTGGCGACCGTGCGCAGCGCCAGCACCTGCGCCATCCACATGCTGCCGACCAGCGCGATCTCCAGCGGCGCGGGGCGCAGCAGGCTCAGCACCGCGGGCTGGTTCTGCGGGTCGATGCCGATGATCACGCCGTCGTCGCCGACCGGCAGGGTCAGCGAGGCGAGCGAATCGGCCGTCAGAATGTGCGGGCTGCGACGCGGGCCGCGCAGGCCGAAACCGGGCTTCGGCTTCGGCCCGGTCGGGCCCGATTGCAGCTCGTCGGGGCGCGGCTGGTGCGACAGCCTGCGCTCATCGCCGGCGCCGGAACCGCCGATGGGGGGATTGCGCCAGCCGTTGCCGCTGACGTTGACGCGGGGCTGATAGGTGGGAGTGGCCATCAGCGGGTACCTCCGAGGGGAAGCGTGGCCAGGACGCCGGGCAGCTGCTCGCGGTCGAGCCGTACGAGGCCCACCTTCGCCGAGCCGGAACGACGCTCCAACTCGCCCTGGGCCGAGGTGAGTTCGTTCTCGCTGCGGGTCGACAGGCGTACGTAGCCGGAGATCGCGGGGGCCCGGCCGCCGCCGTGCGATGCGGTCAGCGCGAAGGTGCTCGCCATCGCCGCCGTGCTGGTCAGCAGCTGGCTGATGGCAGCCAACGGCGCGCCGCCGTTGCCGAGTTGGGGCCAGCGGCCGATCCAGTACGTCGAGTGCCAGCGGTCGTCGCAACGCCAGGCGCGGATGGACTCCTGGGTGCGGCGGGCCGACCGGCCGTCGCGCCCCATCGCCCCGTTGGCGGCGCGCGGGCTGACGCAGGCCGCCGTGCCGATCGCGGCGACGACCTCGCGCTCGGCCAGCACCCTGGCCTTGACACCGTGAGCCGTGAGCCGGCTGACGAGCTGGTCGGCGGCGCGCAGCAGGGAACGCTTGGCGCCGTCCATCCCGCCGCCCCGCGCTTCGATCGCCTCGGCGCACAGCTCCGGGTCGAGCTTGAGCGCGATCCAGGTCAGCTGGACGGCCGGCGTCTGGGCCTGGGCCTGCAGGGGTGCGTACGAGCGGGCGGCGACGGCCTGTTCGGGCAGGTGCGGCGCCGGTGCCGGCTGGGTGTACTGCACGAACTGCACGGATTCGAGGTGGATGTCCTCGACGTCGAGGGCGTTGTGCAGCACGTCGAGCGGCATCATGTGGCTGCCGCGCTGCGGGCGCAGCGGTTCGTCGCGGGCGTCCACCTGGACGAGGGCGGTGAGGAAGGTGCCGTCGCCGACGAAGCCGATGGCGCGCTGTTCGGCGTCGGTGTACTCGTAGGTGCGCAGCGCCGGGTCGCACTCGACGACCGGGGCGAACGCCGGGTCGATGCCCGTGGTCGCCGATGCGCTCGTGGACTTGCTCCGGCGCTTCATCGCGCGCACCGTCGTGATCCACTCCGGAAGCGGAATCCGGCGGCGCCGGCCGAGCGCGAAGACGACCAGTACGGCGGCCACGACGGCGGCGACGGTCAGCGCGACCGGGTGGATCGACCAGCCCACCAGCACCAGTGCCGCGGCGATTTCGATGATGGCCAGCTGCTGGACGCGGACCCCGCCGATGTTTCCGGCCTGCGGACGCAGGCGCGGAGCGACCGGGCCTGCCGGGCGGTCGGCCGAACTCCGGCCGCTGTCGCCTCTGTTGCCCGGAGCCGAGCCGTTTCGGTCGGCATCTCCCGCATGGTGCGGGGCAGCGGAAGGTGGTTGCTGCTGTTGCCGCCCGTTGCGGCGTCGAGCCCTGGTGGCGCTGGACATCCCCCGGCCTGCTCCTCTACTGGTGGTGTGGCTCTGGGCGTATCAACCGCCGCTGAGACTGGTGTGTTGGAAGGTGGCACCCGTACCGTACGGGTCGATCGATACACGGCATAGTAGAGGGCGCTACGGCGTGCGTGCCGGGGGCGGTCGAAGGTGGATCCGACAGGCGGGGAGAGAAAGCAACAATGGCATCACGTCGGGACGAGCTGAATGCGTATTCTTTTGCGCGGAAGCGCACGAATGCCGCATTCTTGAAACCGCTGCCGAGCGGCTCGATCGAGAGTGCGCCGCGCCCGCTGAAGGCGGTGCTTCCCAGCGTCCTGGTGGGGGTCATGATCCTGGTGGGCTTCGGTGCCTGCGGCATCCTCAAGCCGGTTGCCCCGGAGGGCTGGGACGCGGTCGGGGAGAACGTCATCGTCGGCGACAAATCCACCACCCGCTATGTGGTCCTGAACTCGACAAACTCCGACGGGAAGAAAGAAAAGCTTCTGCATCCCGTTCTGAATCTCGCATCCGCGAAGCTTCTTCTCGATCCGGACAAGTACAAAGTCGTCAAGGTCAAGGAATCCGAGCTGGACGGAAAGATTCCGCACGGACCCGCCATCGGAATTCCGTACGCCCCGGACCGGCTGCCCGGCAAGGAGGACGCCGGCGCACCCAAGGTCTGGGCGGTGTGCGACCGTCCGGGCGGCGGCACCAACAGCAAGGCCCAGCAAGCCGTGTTCGTCCTCGGCGGCAAGGACAAGAAACTCGTCGAGGGCAAGGGCAGGGTCGGCGCGAACCAGGCACTCTACGTCCGTGACCCCGACGGCCTGCGCTGGCTGGTCGACCAGAACGGCTTCGCCTTCCAGATCGACTCCACCGGGGGCGGCCGCCTCAAGCCCCCGCAGAGCAAGGAGCAGACGGACAGCGTCCTGCGCCGGGTGATCTTCAAGGACGCGGAGCCGCAGGACGTCACCAAGCAGTGGATGGACACGCTCATCAAGAGCCCGGTCCCGATCTATATGCCACAGGTCCCCGGTGTCGGCAAGCCGTCGCACGCCGACGGCGTCCCGGGGAAGTACCACACCATCGGCACCGTGCTCGAAGTCCCCGGCGGACAGCAGTACGTGGTGACCGCCGAAGGCGTCCAGCAGGTCTCGGACTTCATCGCCAAGCTGCTGCTGGAAGGCCAGAACGCCAGGGACCTGCACCCCGGCGGCGAGACGCTGGAGGCCGAACACGTCTCCACCTCCAGCTTCACGCCGCAGACGGAGGACGGGCGGACCGCGAAGTTCATGGGCAAGGTCGAGGGCACGGACATCGACCTGCCGTGGCCGACCGAGGTCGTCTCCATGGCCAACAACTTCGCCCAGGGTTCGCAGACCGGCGGCCTGACGGCGCCCACCGACAACGGCGTCTCCTGCAGCGTCTACGACGGCACCAGCACCAAGCTCCCGGGCGGCGCCGACAAGGCGCTGGGCTACCCCAACGGCCTCCCGAACATGCAGACCTGGGTCGGCAAGGACTACCCGGCCAACATCGCGGGCGGCGCCAGCGCGTACGTCACCCCCGGCAGCGGACTGCTCTACCAAGAGGTGAACACCCCCGCACAGAAGGCCGGGACGCCCTTCCTGGTCACCGACACCGGGCTGCGCTACTCCGTGCCCGTGAACAACGACAGCGCGCACAAGGCCGGTAACGCCGAGGAGGAGACGAACAAGGCGGCACTGCGGCTCGGCTACAAGGGCGTGCACGCGCCGCTGATCCTCAAGTCGTGGTCGTCGCTGCTCTCCGAGGGCCCGAACCTCGATGTGGACAGCGCGAAGAACCCGCAGACTTCCTGAACCCCTCTGCGGCGGTTCCTCCTGCCGTGCCGATACCTCTGGGGCGGGCCACCGGGAAACGGCGGCCCGCCCTTCCGGTTCCGTTTTCTCCGTTTCCTCCCTCGGCTGTCAACTCAGCCGTAACCGGACCCGTGAAAATCTTGATGTGATTCTTTCCGGGCCGATAGCATGGCAACTGTCCGATTCGGTTGCGCGATGAGCCGAACAGGACGCCAGGAACGGCCAGTTGGCCATGTTGTGATCCCGTCACAACGACCCTCCCCCTGTTGGGAACAGGCGTATGGAGTGGTTAAAGTGGCCGCTGGCGTCAACAGGAGATGCCAACCGTGAAGCGCCCTCATAGGCGCCGGACGGTACGACGTACGAGTCTCATGGGGGACGTTGACTATGGCTGGTCAGCAGTTCACAACCACCGAGGAGGAGATGGTCGCGTTCAGCGGCAAGATCGCCTCGGTCAATCACTCGATCCAGGGCGAGATTCAGCACCTGAACACGGTCGTCGACAACATCACCTCCGGCTGGAGGGGTGCTGCGGCCACTTCGTACAACCAGCTGCAGTCGAAGGTCAACGAGGACGCCACCCGCCTCAACCAGCTCCTTGGCGAGATCAAGGAAGCGATTGACGCGACCACGAAGAACTACGTGGCCTCGGAAGACGAGCAGGCTCAGTCGATTCACCACGTCGCCTCCGCCCAGGATTCCCCCTTCGGATGATGGGTCAGCGCCGCCTCCGGCCGGCGCCCGTGACCAACCGCCGCGTGGAGTTCCGGAAGGTTTCTGTGACCTACCGCGGTATGTGAATCGACCAGCTCAACAACTCCCGAGGAGACACAATGTCGGGCCATATCCTCGTCAATTTCGAGACGATCTCGCAGGCCGCGTCTGACGTGCGCCGCACGGCCAACAACATCCGCTCCCAGCTCGACAACCTTGAGGCCGGCGTCAAGAAGATCGCCGCCAGCTGGGAAGGTGCCGCGCAGGAGGGCTACCAGGCCCGTCAGCGCGAGTGGGACAAGCGTGCCGCTTCGCTGCACTCGACCCTGGAAGCCATCGCCAAGGCGCTGGACAACGCGGCGCAGAACTACCGCAGCACCGAGCACAAGAACGCCAACGTCTGGAGCCACTGACCTGGCGTCAGCACGGGCTGGGGTGACCGACGGCTGAGCCGCCCCGAAGGCTCGCACAGTGGTCAATGAGGGCGGGCGCGCTGCATCAGTGCGCTCGCCCTTCTGGCGTCCACCGGACTCTCACTCCCTCCCCACCGCTTTCGCAGGCCCTCCCGCTCCTCCACCGCTTCCGCACCCTCGTTCTCGTCCCGTCCACCACACATGGAGAGCAGACAACCCGTGGGATCTCGCGCCATCGGTCACCGTTCCGGGCACCGCCGAGCAGCAGGTGTCCTGGTGACAGCGGCATGCGCCGTCGGCCTTTCCTGTGTCAGCGCCGCGCCGGCGTCCGCGGACGAGAACGTTCCGCTCAACAGCGGCGAGTGCAAGTTCAACACCAGCAACATCAAAGAGACCCCCTGGTCGCTGCAGCGCCTGCTGACCAAGCAGCTGTGGGCGCACGGCCGGGGCGCGGGTGTCAAGGTCGCCGTCATCGACACCGGCATCGACGCCGGCAACAGCCAGGTCGCCCCCTCGATCGGCTCCGGGGGCAAGAGTTACGTCAAGGACGGCAAGAAGACCCAGGACCGCGTCGGCCACGGCACCAAGGTCGCCGGCATCATCGCCGCCAAACCGCAGCAGCCCTCCTCGGGCTTCTACGGCCTCGCGCCCGACGCGAAGGTCATCCCGTTCCAGCAGACCGACCAGGAGAAGGCCGGCACCGCCGACAGCCTCGCCAAGGCCATCGACGACGCGGTGGCCGAGCACGTCGACATCATCAACATCTCCCAGGGCACGGACGCGAACGAGGCGCTCCTCCCGAGCCTGAAGAGGGCCGTCGGAGATGCCGCCAAGCAGGGCATACTCATCGTCGCCTCGGCGGGCAACGACGGCGCCAGCGGCAAGGAAAAGACCATGTACCCGGCCGGCTTCCGGGAGTTCGACAACATCCTGGCCGTCGCCGCCTCCGACCGGAACAACGAGCGCGCCCCCTTCTCCCAGCCCGGCAACTACGTCAACATCGCCGCCCCCGGCGTCGACATGGTCTCCACGGTCCCCGGCGGCGGCAACTGCGTCGACCAGGGCACCAGCTTCGCCGCACCGTACGTCGCGGGAGCCGCCGCCCTGCTCAAGGCGCAGCACAAGGACTGGAGCGCCCGACAGCTCGTCTGGCACCTGGAGCAGACCGCCGAACGAGTCCACCGCGGCCCGGACCACAACATCGGTTGGGGCGTCGTCGATCCGGTGGCCGCACTCAACGACACCACCAAGCCCACCGCCCCGCCCAAGCCCGACAAGCCCTCCAACACCTCCAACGGCGGCGCCGAGATCCAACCGGCCGCCCTCACCATCGGCGAGAGCCCGGAGGAGCGGCAGGCGCGGTTTGCCATCTACATTGTGGGAGGCGGTCTGCTGGCCGTCGCGGCGGTAGTGGGCGTGTCCGTCGCACTGCGCGACTGGCGTCGCAAGACTGGATTCACATCTCACGGGGAGTCAAACAATGGGTGAGCAATATCGAGTTGATCTCAGCGCACTTGAGGACACCATCAGGAAGCTCAATGGCATCCTGAAGGATCTCGGGAATACGCATGCAGACACTCGGTACAAAACGTCACTGTCGGCGAGTGCACTGGGAGCTGACGCGCCCGGCGCCTCTTTCCTGGAAGCGCGGAAGCTGACGCAAGCCCATACGGAGATGAAGACGCACATCGAAGAGGTCGTGCAGCATCTCAACGAGGTCATGGACAAGTTCGGCAGCAATACGCGCAAGGCGCACGGCAACTACCAGAACCAGGAAGCCGAGACCACCGCGAGTATGTCCGGTGAATGATGTGACGTCCCGGCCGGTCGATTGCAGCGGATCTGAAGTCAGCGTGGAGAGAAGCAGAGGGGGAATTGGGTCATGAGCGGTGGCGATTCCGAGTACATCCCGGCGACGATGTGCTACGCGGCGAAGCACGAAACGAACTTCGCCGAGATGGACATGGACACCATGAAGGCGATGGTGAAGGCGTCCAACCCCGGCGAGGTGCACAACGTCTCGCAGGGCTGGAAGGACGTTCACAACCAGCTTGTCGGCGGCAGCGGCGGAGGTATCAAGGGTGCCTTCGACGCCGCGGTCGAAGAGGTGCTCCAGCATTGGGAAGGCGACTCCGCCGAGAAGTTCAAGGCCCAGGCCGACAAGATCAGCAAAAAGATCTCGGACTGCTCCCTCTACGCCGACTACACCTCGACCGCGATGAAGAACGCGGCCAACGTGCTTGGGCAGCTCAAGCCCGAGGTCGAGTCGATGGAGAAGCCGAGCACGGCCAACAAGGCCGTCAACTGGCTTGAGGACGGCGGCAGCCGCGACGACACCGGCCTCAAGCGTGACCTCTCCAACCCCGGCATGACGACGCAGCAGGCCCTGGACAACAACTCCGGCAGCCTCTCGGCGGGCAAGGAGCAGCAGCTCCGCATGGCCGTCAAGATGGAGCAGCTGGGGGCGGCTTATGTGTCTCAGGCCAAGTCCATGGGGACGTGGACAAAGAGGAACCGAGACGACCACGAGGACTACCCCGGTACTCCGGGTGAACCGCCCTCGGTGGTGCCGATGCCTGTCCCTTCGGGCGGTTCCACGGGGCCGAAGCAGGTCGGGCCGCCGTCGTTCAAGCCGACAGGCAAGGGGCCCGGCTTCTCGCCCGGTGATCTCCAGTCGCCGAAGACTCCAGGCATCAGCGGCGGGATCTCGCCCCAACCCGGCAAGGGATCCTTCACTCCCGATGTCCATACCGGCCTTGACGGCTTGAACCCCCCTAAGGGTGGAGGCATAGGCGGTACCGGTGGCGGTGGCGGCGGTATCGGCGGCGGTGGTGGCGGCCTGAACGGCGGCATCGGTGGCGGAGCCGGGGGCGGTTCCGGTTCTGGCGGCGGCATCGGTGGCGGTGGCCTCGGAGGTGGTGGCGGTATCGGCGGCGGCATGGGCATGGGCCGCGGCGGGGGTGCGGGTGGTGGAGCCGGAGCGGGAGCTCGCGGCGCCGGCCGTGCAGGTATGCCGGGAATGGGCGGCGGTGCCGGTGCCGGCAAGGGCGCCGGAGGTAAGGGCGCAGGCGCGGGCCGCGGCGGTGCTCTGGCCCGTCAAAAGGGCGGCGTCATCGGTTCCGGAAGCGGCAAGGCCAGCGGTGCCGGGCAGGGCGGATCCGGCCTGCACCGAAGCCGAGGCGGAGCGCAGGCGGGCGCCGGAGCAGGCGGCCGTCGTCCCGCGGGCATGGCGGGCGCCCCTGGTGCTCACGGTGCCAAGGGCAAGGAAAAGGGACAGAACAACGGCGAGCGTCCCGACTACCTTGTCGAGGACGAGGAGACCTGGGCATCGGAGCGTAACGTTGCTCCGAAGGTCATCGAGTAGGAACCTGTCGTCAGCAAATCGGTGGTAGCAAGACGGGGCCCGATGCTCTCTGGGCAGAGGGCCCCGTCCTGTTAGGAGAGGTGTAAAGGAATGAGCTTCACGCGGAAGCTGCGTGTGGTGGGTGGCGCGGTGGTGGCTGGGGCGCTGCTCTTCGGCACCGCACCGGTTGCATCGGCGGACCAGATCAGAGATGCGCAGTGGCCTTTGAAGGCATTCGACGCTGAGAAGATCTGGAATCTTTCGACGGGTAAGGGAGTGACCGTTGCCGTTATTGATGACGGGGTCAACTCTCAGCACCCGGACCTGAAGGGCAACGTACTTCCGGGCAAGGACTTCATGGATGGAGGGTCTGCGGAACCGGAAAACGGTGACACCCACGGTACTCAGATGGCTTCGGAAATCGCTGGTCACGGCCATGGCCCAGGTGGGGAATCGGGCGTGAAGGGGCTGGCCCCGGATGCCAAAATCCTGCCACTGCGTGATAAGGGAGGGAACGAAGACGGATTTTCCTCGTCTATCCGCTACGCGGTAGACAAGGGCGCCTCCGTCATCAACATCTCCCAGGGCGGTAGTTCTGCGGATGGCGAACAGGCGGCCATCGCGTATGCCCTGCAGCACAACGTGTTGATTGTAACGGCATCAGGAAATGATGGGAAAGGCCCTGAGGGTATCGGATACCCGGGCAGCTATCACGGGGTTTTGACCGTTGGTGGGGTGCAGAACACCGGGGAGATCTGGCCTAAGTCCAACTACGGGCCGCAGGTTTTGCTGACCGCACCGGCAGTTGACATTATCTCAGCTGGCGGTAGCGGCAGTTCCCTGTACCAAAAGGGCACGGGCACTTCAGACTCCACGGCCTTTGTCTCCGGAGCCGCCGCCCTTCTCCGAGCGAAGTTCCCCGATCTCACGCCGGGTCAGATCGTCAACCGCCTGACCAAGACCGCCGGTCTCCCTGACTCGGCCAAGGGGACTTCGCTTCCCGACCAGAAGTACGGCTACGGATTCATCCAGCCGCTCGCCGCGCTCAAGCGGGATATTCCGGCGGGTTCGAAGAACGGTCCGTTGACGATGCCGAAGGTCGACTCTTCGCCTTCTGCGGGGGATTCGACCGGTTCGCAGGGGACGGATGACAAGGGCGGTTCGTCGCAGGCTGTTGAAAAGGCCGGTGTGAGCCCGCTGTTCATCGGTCTGATCGTGGTGGCGGTTCTGGTGGTCCTGGGGATCATCCTCGTCATCGTTCTGGTGGCGCGACGTAAGGGCCGGCGCAATGGCCCGCCCCCCGGTGGTCCGGGTGGATTCGGCGGCCCTGGTGGTCCCGGATTCGCGCCGCAGCAGCCGGGCCCCTACCAGCAGCAGGCCGGACCTCCTGGTCAGTACCCCCCGCCGCCTGGTCAGTACCCGGCGCCTCCCGGTCGGTAGCGTGCAACTTCGGCTGCCTGCTCCGGTGTCCGTAGAAGTGCCATCTCTGGCGGGGCGCTGGTGGTTCGGAGGAAGTGAACAACGGTAAATGGGGCCCGTTGCCACCGTCTTGGATGGCAACGGGCCCCATTTCTGTGCGCGGGAGAGGGAGAGGGGGCCACTCCGGCCCACGCGATCCCGCCCTCGTCCTTGAGGGCCGTTGACGGTCAGCCGAATACCGATCGGACGTGGTCCTTGGCCGCGTCCGTGGTTTCCTGGTGGCGGGTGGCGGCGCCACCTGTGTGGTGGTCGACGCGGCGTTGGGCGTGGTCCAGGCCGCGGTCGGTGAGTTCGTCGCGCTTGGTTTCGAGGTCGTTCTTGCCGTGCTCGATGTAGGTGGTGGGGTCGGCCAGGCTGGTGACGCCGTCCTTGTATTCCTGGACCCTGTCGGTGGCGTCCTTCTTGACGTCTTCGATGTATTCGCCGGCCTTTTCCTTGCCGACGTCGGCGGTCTCGCCCCACCGGATGCCGTCGCGTTCGCCGAAGTGGCTCTCGATGCCCTGCTCGGCGACGTTCTGTGCCATGCCGGTTGCGGCTTCTTTGGCCTTGTCCTTGGCGCCTTGGACGACGGTCTCCTGGACGAATTCCTTCGCCGAATCCTTCGCCGCGGTGACGACCTTGTCCTTGACCTCTTCCTTGACCGTGTTCTTGATGTAGTCCGTCGCCAGTTTGCGGGACTCCTTGGACACGGCTTTCTTCGCCATCTTTTTGATGGCGTCCATCGTGGCGTGTTCCATCGCCTTGGTGGCCGCCTGCATCACTTCGCGCTTGATCTTGTCCAGGATCTGGCGAACGATCAGACGGGTTGCCTGGGTGGCTCCGGCGGCGCCGAGTTCGGACAGGCCGAGGGTGAAGGGCGCGGCAGCCTGGGCGGCGATGAGTTCGGCGGCCAGCATGACGAGCTGGACGATGACCGCGACCTTGCCCTCGATGACGGCGAGCGCGGCGGCGTCGAAGGCGAGCGCGATGACCTCGGCTGCCGCGGCGGCGTCACGAAGGTAGTTGTCGCCGCTGTCTCCGCCGCCCGAGAAGGATCCCCATTCCTGGGAAAAGCCGTCGACGGCTTCGCCCGAATTGGCGGAGAGGACTTCGTTGGCCGCCGAGGATCCCTGGGAGGACGCCTGATTCACCTGGTCGGCGAAGTTGCGCCACGCCGCGGCGCATTCGAAGAGCTTGTCCTCGTCGGCGTTCGGCCAGTCGTATCCGAGGAGATCCAGGACCCAGTCGACTCCGTCTGGAAGTGTCAGTGACACAGTGTTCGTCCCCCGTGCGGTGGTAACCGAGTAGTGCTGAAGTGCTGAGTTGGTCAGCAACTGATGTGAGCGGCAACTGAGTTGAGTGGCAACTGAGCTGAGCCGGAACTGAGTTGAGGCGTGGTGAGTGGTGTGCAGAGTGGGTGTGTGCGGGGCGGTGCCGGGGATTGCGTGATTCAGGAGTGGGCCGGTGTGGGCGTCCTGCGGAATCCCTTGGTGAGGGCGGGCCTCAGATCATCGGGCGGCCGACCGCGCTGATGGTGTGGATGCCCTGCTCATCGGATTCGGCATAGGACTGCGCCATGGTTTCGAGCTTGTCGCCGATGCCTTCGAGGCGTTCGCCCAGCGAGTCCATGGACTTGAACATGCCCTTCTTGATCGGATCGTAGATCGTCTCGAAGAGTTCGCCGAAGTCGCACTCGTCCCAAGGGCTGCCGAGCGCATCCAGATCGTCCTGCAGCTTCTTCGATGCCTTGGAGAAGTCGCTGCCGATGTGGATGAACGCGGAACCCTGCGCCTTCAGTACATCCGGATCAACGTCAAATGCCTTGCCTGCCACCACTGCCCCCGATTTGCGCCGTTTTCTCGAACCGTAATTCTCACGTCTAACGATCTCACATTAGGTGATCTGTCCGTAGCCATGTCAAGGCGAGGATGTGGAGGCTCCGTAGGCATCTTGCGAGGCCAACGGAGGGGGAATTCAGGGAAATTGGGGGCGTGGTCGCCAATGCTGAGCGGGGTGGAGAGAGGTGTTCCCGGGGGCAGGAGGGGAGTGAGTCGGGCGCGGGGACCGGGGGGTGGGGCTGGGTGGTGGTCCCGTAGCATCTCGGCTCATGGACGCAGCCGGTAGTGAAGAGTCGATTGCCGAGACCGTCGACGGTTTGACGCCTCGTCAGGCGCGGCGGATACGGATCACCCTGGCCTCGGTTCTGATGGCCGCGATGGCCGTGGTGCTGGTGGTGCGCCTGGCCAGCCGGACGTCGGTGCTGGTGGTCGGGGTGTACGGGGCGGCGCTGGTGCTCTGTGGCGTGGTGATCGAGCTGAGCCGGCACGGGCGTACCCGGCTGGGCACGTGGCTGCTCGGCGTCGGGCTGGTGGCCGCGCTGGCAGCGGACTGGCTGCTGCTGCCCTGAGAGGGTGCGGGGCTGGTGAGACGGGTGGGACGCGCGGGGGAGCGGCTGGTGGAGCCTGGCCCGGAGTCGGACCTGGTGGAACCCCCGTGGAGCCATGAAACCGTAAAGCCGTGAAATCTGGCCCCTTTTTGCTTCGCCCCGGTCGTATCTCCGTTCCCGTGCAGCCCCACCCCCCCCGCCCAGCCGCTCAGAACAGCTCGTGTCGCTCAGAACTACCCGTGCCGCTCAGAACAACCCGTGCCACATCTGCTCGACGATGAGGGACCACCAGTTGCCCTCGTCGTCCAGGGACCAGGAATCGATGGCCACCAGGTCCTGTTGGAAGGCGGCGACGGCGGCTCCGGCCGCGTACGGGTCCATGCCTCGCATCCGGGTGCGGGTGGTCGTCAGCAGGGCGAGCGAGCGGAGGTAGGCGGAGAGTGTGCGGTTGACGAATCTGCCGCCGCCCGATGAGGGCTGGACCGCCCAGACGGTGCCGACCAGGCCCTGGTTCTCGGCGGGGGCCGTGCACTGGACCGTGACGGCGTAGACGCCGTCGGTGCCGATCCGGACGTGGCCCGCGAGGGTCTCCAGGGTGCCGCTCCCGGCCTCGGTGCCGGTCTCGCGGAGGTGGGTGGCCGCGTCCGTGAACAGGCCGCCGGCCGGCGGGTTCTCCGCGCGGTCGGCGGTGAAGAAGTACGGCACGACGGCCGGGAGTCCGGCCCAGGTCAGTGTCGCCTTCGCGGGCTCGGGCAGCTGGGTCGCCGCGAGGCCGTCGACGTCCGGGCGCAACACGCCCTGCGGCCCGAAGAGTTCCGTCAGCTGCCTGCCGAGCGCCACGTCGCGTACCGGCTCCGCCGCCGCGACCTCCCGCGGCACCGGCGCCCGGTGCGGTCGCGGCGGCGCCTGCCGCCCCGCCATCCGGTGCATCATCTCGACGTGCCGCACCAGCCCCGCGACACCCTCCGCACGCTCGTCGGGCCGCATGCCGTAGCCCTCGGTGCAGGAGAACCGGGCGTTCGGGAAGGCGCGGAAGACGAAGTCGCCCGGGTAGCCGCCCGGCAGCAACGCGGGCCGCAGGTCGGTGTGCACGGCCCGGACGCGCTCGCCGGATACGCCCATCTTCCGCAGTTCGTCGGCGAGTTGGTATTCGACGGGCGGCAGGCCGGGGGCCGAGACGCGGACCAGGTTGGTCTCCTCGCCGGTGGCCGGGTCGTCGAAGGTGGCGACCGCGGTGTTGCCGGGACCGGTGACCGGCGGCTGCCCGGGCGCCGGCTGCTCGGCGGCCGCACCGGCGTCGCCGCCGTCGGCGCCGTGCTTGTGCCGGTACATCCGTACGACCTCCTCGACCGGTACCGACGGCCACACCGTCAGCTCGCCGGACGTGCGGTCCACGACTCCGCAGGCGGTGCCGATCTCGGCGGGCGGGCGGCGGGCGCCGGTCTCCGGGTCGACCTCCGGGGGCGGCGGGACGGCCCACACCACCCAGCCGAGGTCGAACTCCCGCAGGGCGACTTCGCGCGGCGGGCCCTGCGCTCCCTCGGGGTTGAGCCAGCGGTCGGCGGTCGCGTGTGCCTGCTCCTGGGTGATCACGAGTGGTCTCCTTCGAGGCCGGGAGAAGCGGGAGCGTCTGCGGGGCCGGCGGCCTGGGCCGGCACGGTGGGACGGGCGGGCTGCGCCGCGATGATCTGCCGGGCGGTGACGCCGCGGGAGGTGGCGACGACGAGGACGCCGTCCGGCGAGAGGTCGGCACCGGTGATCGGGGTGTCGGAGATCAGCGCGGCCACCACCTCGTGGTCCGTGCGGGCCCAGACGCGCAGATAGTCGGTGCTGCGGCTGAGCCCGTAGCGGCCCGCCGCGCGCTCCTCGTCCGAGGGGCTCACGACCTGTGCCGGGTCGGTGTCGAGGTACGCGGCCGACGCCAGCTCGTGGACCAGGCGGGCTGCGGCGCCGTCGCCGGACCGCTCGCTGCCGGGCACCGGACAGGAGCCCGGCGTGCCCGCGGGGACGACGATGACCGCCACCGGGAGGGCCGGTGCGGCGGCAGCGAGCGTGCCATCGGCCTCGGCGGCGGCGGTTCCGGCGTCCGGTGCCAGGGTGCCGAGCGTGACACCCGCGGCGCCGGTCAGCGGCAGGCTCCACAGGGTGCGCCACGGCAGGTCGAGCCCGAGCCCGTGCAGCGCCTGCGCGTACGGCAGCAGCCCGTCCTCGACGAAGGCCGACTCCAGGAACGCGGCGCGCATCGCGACCTGTGCCTCGGAGCGGGTGAGCAGGGGAGCGGTGCGCAGATACGTACGGGCCGGAGCGCCGAGCGCCGCCGGCGGGACGGCCTCCACGGCGGCGCGCAGGGTCACCGGGTCGGCGTGCGCGAACAGGCCGGGGTCGGTGAGGAGTTGGGGCAGCAGGCCGGCGTCGAGGGTGTGCCCGGCGAGGTGGTCACGGATGTACGGATCGGCCTTCGACCAGTCCTGGTCGGGCACCGCGTCCAGCAGCGCCATGGCGATCCGGGTCTGTGCGCTGCGGGAGTCCGGCAGCCCGGCGCGGATCTCCGCGGCGAGCGCGGGGTGCACGAGGCGGATCAGGGTGCGGGGGCCGGCGGTGTCCTCGGGCGGGGCGGCGGGGCCTGTGCCGGCCCGGGGGCCGTCCGCGCCGTCGACGGCCGGGGCCCGGCCGTCCGCCCCGTCCGTGCCATCCGCCCCATCCGTCGCGTCCGGCTCCGCCGTCAGCTGGACGAAGGGTGCGGCCAGCAGCATGCCTTCGGCGATGGCCTGGCTCAGGTCCCGTTCGGCGACGGCGTTCGCCAGCGGGCCCCAGAGCTGGACGGGCAGTCCGTCGCCCTCGGCGAACGCCAGCGGCGCCAGCATCAGCCGCAGCGTCTGCGGGTCGGTGCCCAGCCGGACGGCGTGCAGGTCGAGCACCTGGCCGACGGTGCCGGGCAGCCGGCCGGTGTCCGCCGGGTCGAAGCCCTCGGGCTGCATCAGCAGCGACTGCACCGCGAGGTGCACGGTCAGGCGGTTGCCGCCGGCGCGGGCGGCCAGCGCCGCGGCCAGCGTCCGGCGCAGCTCCGGGTCGGTGGTGTACGGGAGTTCGGGGGCGCCGGCGGCCGCGTCGAGGGCGGTCTCGGCGTGCAGCACCAGCCCCTCGGGGTCGGCCCATTCCGGTGCGTCGAGGTCGATGATCTGCGCCTGGCCGCCCGGCAGTGACGCGGCCAGCTCCGCGGCCGACTCGCGCGGTACGACGGCCAGCAGCTGGACGGTCGGGGTGGCGGCCAGCGGCTTGAGCACGTCCTGGAGGACGCGGGCCGGTTCGTTCGCGGCCCGGACCGGACCGGCGGCGGCGATGTCCGGCACCACGATCGCCACCCGCTCTTCACGAGCGGCGAGTTCGGTGAAGATGTCCTCGGTCCGCGCGGCCCGGAGCGCGAAATGATCGGCGAGGGTCCACAACAGCTGTGCCGAGGTGAGCCGTTCGGGGTTCGGCACCGCGGGCGCCGGCAGGTCGGGCGGCACGGTCGCCGGGTCCAGGTCGTCCAGCGGCAGCCGCTTGCGGTACTCCGGGTCGCACAGCATCAGGAATCCGGTCAGCAGCCGGCCGCGCCCGCTGCCCGGGTCGCCGGTCAGCGCGATGACGCGAGGCGCACCGGGCCAGCTCATGCGCCAGGCGGCGAGTGCGCGCAGCACGGCGGTGCGGCCGCCGATGTACGGATGCGGTGCATAGCCGCCCGCCATGGCGATTCCCTCGTCCGAGGCGCTCATGACTTCCTCGTCCCCCATCAATCCCGCCCTCCACCGTCGTGCATTCCAGCGTCTCGGGCGATCCTATGATCCGGCCCGCGATCTTGGAGCCCTCGGGGCCCGGCTGTTCCGGAACCGGGACATCGGGGATGGAGCGGATGCCCGTGCGCGACGCGAGCCGCATTCGCCGTGGCGGGAGAACCCGGGAGACGGGAAGAACCTGGAGAACTCGGAGAACCCGGGAGAACGGTAAGGCCGAGGAAAGGAGAAGCGGCGAGCGGAGTGCCGGGAAAGGGAAGTGGAGGGGAAGCGGAGGGGAGAGAGGGGCGGAGCGGGGAGAAAAGGGGCCGATTCTGTGGAGATTCGCAGCGCTCGGGCCGTCGGGCCGATCTGCGGCGCTCGGACCGCCGGGCCGCCAAACCGCCGTAATGCGATCCGGCGATCCGGAGATCCCGCGGCCCGGCTCGTCTGCCGGACCCCGGCCCCGCCCCGTTCCGTGACCGCCCGGTCAGTGCCGGTGGCCGCTGCCGCCCCGGCCGTGCCGCGGGGTGGTGACGATGGTGCCCGAGGGGCCGTCGCGCTCGGCGCGCTCCTTGTCCTCCTGCTCCTCCTGCTTCTTCTGCCAGGCCGCGAACTGCTCGCGCGAGGACTCCCGCTCGGCCTGGGTCTGGTTCTCGGCGGCCCGCCGCATCTCGCCGATACGGTCGCCCAGCGCATCCATGTAGGTCGGCGTCGCGATGGCGTCCTTCATGCCGATTCGTCCGGAGAGCACTTCCTTGGCCATCTCCTGGAGCTTGCCGCCCACGTTGGGGTTGTCCGCCAGGGTCTTCAGCGCCTTGCGCAGCCGGTGCGCCTGCTCCGGATCCTGGGCGACGTCCATCAGATCCTCGTCCTGGATCTGCCGCTCGTTGTTCATGTTGCCCCCTAGAACGTGTGGCACAGCGACCGCGTGTGCGGCACCGGCGTCACGAGTCTAATGACGGGTATGAACGGGACGTCAAGGCGGGGTTGTCGCTATTCCCTGCTATTGATCCGCATTCCTTCCGCACGTGCTGGTCCGGCTGCTTCGCACGGGAGTTGAGGTCCATTGCGGGTGTGCTAGACCTGTGACGATGTCCGGCAGGCCGCTGTCATTCAATTCGGGGAGAAAAGATGTCCGACGAAGTCCGGGTCAGTACCGAGGAGCTGCACAAGCTCGGTTCGATCTTTGAGAAATACGCGGACGATCTGGCACGGCAGTTGACGGCATTCCGCCGGACGTCGGATGCCGGGGCATTGCGCGACGGTTTCGGCGACCCGGAGGCGGCCCGTCCGCACGTGGAGCTGTACGAGCAGGCCGAGCGCGCCCTGGGCCAGCTGCAGCAGCGACTGGCCGCGGTCGGCGTCGGCGTCAAGAGCAGCGCCGCCTCGACGCGGGCGGCCGAGGAAGAGCTGGTCGAGATGATCAGGAGTGTCCAGTGACAAAGCGGCGTAACCCGGAGGCGCTGTACGAAGCGGCGGCCGGCTGGCGGGACATGGGCAGCCATCTCGACGGCCTGGTCAGGGAACTGGACCGGCACGTCGGCAGCGCGGCCGCCGCCGACTGGCACGGCCCGGCGGGCGAGGCGTTCGCGGCGGACTGGCACCGGCTGAAGCGGTCGGTGGACGAATCGCTGCCGGTCTTCACCCTGGCCGCCGCGGACCTGGAGACCGCTGCGGCGGCCCCGTCCGCCGGTACCGCACAGGACGGCGCGTCCCACGACGACACCGGGGACGGCGCCCCGCCGGTGGACAACTCCGGCGGCGCGCAGTCCTCCGGCCGGGACATGGCCTACGGATTCATGGCGCTCGGCCAGCTCGCCAACTCCCTCGGCGGGGCGTTCGGCAAGCGCGGCGGCGGTGGCGGCGGGCAGGGCCAACGGCCGCCCACGAAGGGCGAATGGGCCACCTCGGCCGCGCCGACGGGGCCCGACCCGTTCGGGCCCGGCGCCGTCGCCGAGCGGCGGCCGAGCGGCGGCGCGGGCATCGCCAAGGGCGTACGGACGGGCGATGAGGCGACCGCGGCCGAACCGCAGGCCCCGAAGGCCGGGCCGGCCGGCGCAGCCGGAGCCGTCACCGCCGACGGAAAGGCCGCGGGCAGCAAGGCCGCCGACGGAACAGCCGGTGGCCGCACGGCCCGCACCGACGGCCAGGCCGGTGACGCCGCACCGACGGCCGACGGCCGGCCCGCACCCGACGTCGGCCGGCACGGCGCCTTCGGCTGACGGCCCGGCCGGCGTACGGCAGCACCCAGCACGACGGCGGTGGGGCGCCCCTCCGAAGAGGGACACCCCACCGCCGTCGTCCGTACCGACTGCCGCCGCCTCAGCGGCTGTTGGCCGGCAGCCAGCCCGTCTGGACCAGCTGCGCGCCGCGCTTGCGCGTGACGAACGTGCCTCGTCCAGGTGTGAGGCTCTGGCCCTTGATGTTGCCCATCAGCGGGCCCTCACCCGGGTCGGCGGACAGGATCAGACCCTGCGCACCCAGTTCCTTGGTGCGCTGCATGACCGGCTCGAACGAGGACCGTCCGGCACCCGACGAGCTGCGCGCCAGGATCAGACGCAGACCGAGATCACGGGCGAACGGCAGGTACTCCAGGAGCGGTTGCAGCGGGTTGCCGCTGCTCGTCGCCACCAGGTCGTAGTCGTCCACGATCACGAACGCGTCCGGCAGGTCGTACCAGCTGCGGTTGCGCAGCTGCTCCGGCGTGACGTCCGGGCCCGGCATGCGGCGGCCCAGCGAACCTGCGAGTCCGGTGATGACCTCCTGCAACTGCGGCCCCGCGGCGCAGTACTTGTACAGGTGGCTCTCCGGCACCTCGCCGAGCAGCGCGCGACGGTAGTCGGAGACCACCATCAGCGCCTTGTCCGACGGGTACCGCTCGGCGATCTGCTTGGTCAGCAGGCGCAGCAGCGACGACTTGCCGGACTCGCTCTCGCCGTAGATGACCAGGAGCGGGTCGGTCTCGAAGTCGATGAAGGCCGGTGAGAGCGTGGTCTCGTCGACGCCGATCGCGACGCCGTGCTCCGGGAAGTCGCCGCCCTTGGGCAGTTCGTTCGCGTACAGCATCGTCGGCAGCATCCGCACCTTCGGGGCCGGTTCGCCCGTCCAGTGCTCCTTGACCGTCTGCACCAGGTTCGCCATGCCGTCGCTGAGCGTCTCCGGGTTGCTGTCGTTGTCGAGGCGCGGCAGCGCGGCGAGGTAGTCCAGCTTCTCCGGGGACAGGCCGCGGCCCGGCTTGCCCATCGGGACGTTCTCCGCGCGCTTGCGGTCGAACTCCGACTCCATCGGGTCACCAAGGCGCAGCTCGACGCGGTTGAGGAGCTGGTCGCGCAGTGCGGGCCTGACCTCGGTGTAGCGCGAGCCGCCGATGATGAGGTGGATGCCGAAACCGAGACCCCGTCCGGCGATGTCCAGGATCACCGGGTCGAGCTGCTCGTAGTCGGTCTTGAACGTCCCCCATCCGTCGATGATGAGGAAGACGTCGCCCCACTTCTGGTCGGGGAAGGCGCCCGCGTTCCGCCGCTGGCGGTAGGTCGCGATGGAGTCGATGTTGTTCTGCCGGAAGAACTCCTCACGCTCGTTGAGGATGCCGACGACCTCGGCGACCGTACGGCGGACCTTCTCCGCGTCCAGCCGCGAGGCGACGCCGCCGACATGCGGCAGGCCCTCCATGGCGAGCATGCCGCCGCCGCCGAAGTCCAGGCAGTAGAACTGCACCTCGACCGGCGTGTGGGTGAGCGCGAACGCCGCGATGGTGGACCGGATCAGCGTGGACTTGCCGGACTGCGGACCACCGACGACCAGGCCGTGACCGGCACCGGCGGAGAAGTCCAGGTACATCACGTCACGCCGCTGCTCGAACGGCTTGTCCACCAGCGCGACCGGCACGACGAGCTTGCCCAGCGCCGTGTACTCCGGCGCGTGCACGCCGCGTTCCGGCGTGGTGGCCAGCGCGGGCAGCAGCTGGTTGACCGTCGGCGACTCCTCCAGCGGGGGCAGCCACACCTGGTGGGCCGGCGGGCCCTGGCCCTGCATCCGCTGCACGATGACGTCCAGCACGGTGTCGGCCAGCGCGTCGTCCTGCTGCGGGGCCTCCGGCTCCACCGGAGTCGGGTCCTCGATGATCTGCTCGACGACCGGGGCCGCGGTGAACGGCACCGGCATCCGGTTCGTCCGGCTGCCACCGCCGCCACCGCCGCCACCCGGGCCGTGGTAAGGCCCGGACACGTACGCGGCCTTGAACTGCACCATCGTCTCGGTGTCGTACTTGAGGATGCCGGAACCGGGCACGTTCGGCAGGTGGTACGCGTCCGGCACACCGATCGCGGTGCGCGACTCGGCGGCGGAGAAGGTGCGCAGACCCAGACGGTAGGAAAGGAAGGTGTCCAGGCCGCGCAGCTTGCCCTCTTCCAGACGCTGCGAGGCGAGCAGCATGTGCACACCCATCGACCGGCCGATGCGGCCGATCTGGATGAACATCTCGATGAAGTCGGGCTTGGCGGTCAGCAGCTCGGAGAACTCGTCGAGCACCATCACCAGCGACGGCAGCGGGTCCAGCGGCGCACCCGCGGCACGCGCCTTCTCGTAGTCGGTGATGTTGGCGTAGTTGCCCGCCGAGCGCAGCAGCTCCTGGCGGCGCTGGAGTTCACCGGTGATCGAGTCACGCATGCGGTCGATCAGGCTGACGTCCTCACCGAGGTTGGTGATGACCGCCGCGACGTGCGGCATCTCCGACATACCGGTGAAGGTCGCGCCACCCTTGAAGTCCGCGAGGATGAAGTTCAGCGTCTCGGACGAGTGGGTGACCGCCAGCGCCAGCACCAGGGTGCGCAGCACTTCGGACTTACCCGAACCGGTCGCACCGACACACAGACCGTGCGGGCCCATGCCCTCCTGCGAGGCTTCCTTGATGTCGAGCATGACGGGCTGGCCGTCCTTGTCGACACCGATCGGCACCCGCAGGCGCTCGTGCAGCGTCCGCGGCCGCCACGTGCGCTGCACATCGACGGAACCGGCGTCGCCGATGTTCATCAGGTCGGTGAAGTCCAGGTTGGACAGCAGCGGTTCCTCGCCGTCCGCGCCCGAACCGGCCCGCAGCGGGGCCAGCTGACGGGCCAGCGCCTCCGCCTCGGGGATCGACAGGGTGTCGCAGACGCCCTCGTAGACCGCGCCGCTGGCCGACTCCAGCACCAGCTTGCCCGGCCACACCTGGACCGCGAGACCACCGCGGATCTCGTCCAGGTCACCCGGCACGACCTCGATGATCGTGACGCCCTGGAGCCCTTCGGCGCCGGCGATGACCGAGTCCATCGGTACGTCACCGGCGTCCAGCACGATCACCACGTGCGGGGTGTCGGTCACCGGAGTGCCCTGCGGGTTGAAGCGCCCGCGGCCGTCCAGCTCGTCGGCCAGCATCTCCTCGATCTCGCCGAGGTCGCCGACGACCAGACGACGGGTGCCCGCACCGTCCACGGTCTTGTCCTGGACGTGCGGCAGCCACTTCGTCCACTCCCACTCCGCCTGCGCACCCGGCGAGGCGACGACCGCCACCACCAGGTCCTCGGGGGAGTGCAGCGTGCACAGCTGGGAGACCAGCGCGCGGGAACTGGCGTAGACCGTGTCCGGGTCACCGGAGACGGTCAGGTGGTAGAAGGCGCGCAGCGAGACCGCCAGCGGCAGATTCTCCAAGTGCCCGTGCTTGTCGAGGAATTCCTTCATCGCGTGCGCGGTCAGCGGCTCCAGCTCGTCGACCGGCGCGGTCTCCGGAGCCTTCAGCGGAGTGGCCAGCTGCTGCGGACCGAGCCCCAGGCGCACCTGCGCGAAGTCCGGGTCGCTCGCCCGGCGTTCCCAGACCCGCTTGCCCTCCGCCACGACGGACCACAACTGACCCGGATCGGGATGCGTGAACAGCTGCGCGTCCCGCTGCTTACGGGCGGTGCGCCGTACCTCTTTCCGCTTCTGCGAAAGGTACTTGAGGTAATCCTGGCGCTCCTGCAGCATTTGCCCGGACGGTCCCTGCCGGGCTTTGACGATCTGTACGATCGCCATGGCCAGGGTGGAAACCACCATGACACCGCCCATGATCTTCATGAACGGCTGGCCGCCCATAAAGAGAAAAGCGGCGGACGACCCCATACCCATCATGGGCATGAACATCATCAAGATGTTCTCCTGCTCCCCTTCCCGGGGAAGTTCAGGAGGCGCCTCCAGCGTCACCTCCTCACCGGCGACTTCAGGTGGCAGCGCGCGGGGCGGGCGCTTGACGATGACAACGCTCACCGAGGCATCAGTCCTTCATGCATCTCGCAGTCTCGGACCGCCCCCGTTGGATTCGACGGTCCCCCGAGCCAAGTCCTTGGCCCGACGCAGGCGTTGATCCTACTGTTAAGCGTCAAGTTCCGGGCTGTGTGGGGCGAGCGCCGAATCGGACGGTACGCTGACGCCCCGCGAGCGTGTCGCGACGCCATGAAAACGGGCTCGAAAGCGTCTCCGTATATGCCTCCATATATACGCCACGCCCGCGACAAACCGCCCAACGGATAGGGGGAACCGCCAGGTGAGCACGACCACAGGCACCGGCTTCTGCCGGGTCACAGTCGCCGCGCCGGACGCACGGATCGATGTGGCACTGCCCGAGGACGTCGCACTCGTCGACATCTATCCGGAGATCCTGCGACTCTCCGGTCAGTCCCAGGCGGAGGGCGCCCCGACCGGCTACCACCTCGTGCGCCGCGACGGCACGGTACTCGACGCCGGCCAGTCGCTCGCGCAGCAGCAGATCCTGGACGGCGACCTCCTCCTGCTGAAGCCGTTCGCCGAGTCGCTGCCGCTGCCGGTCTTCGATGACGTGTCCGACGCCGTCGCCTCCGCGGTCAAGCAGAACCGCAACCGCTGGAGCGACGACCTCATGCACTACGTCGGCCTCACCGCCGGCGTGCTGCTGCTCGTCATGATGGCCTTCGCGCTCTGGTTCTCGAACCCGGTCGACCGCGACATGCACCGCCTGCCCGGCATCATCGCCGGCGTCGTCGGCATCGTCCTGGTCGCGGTCGCCGGCGTCCGCGCCCGCGTCTACGACGACCACGGCTCCTCCATCGCGCTGGGCCTCGCCTCGCTGCCGCACCTGCTGCTCGCCGGCTCCGGCATCTTCCCGGTCGAGGCCGGCTCAGGCCCCGGCCGGCTGCACCTCCTCGTCGGCTGCGTGACCGTACTGATCGCCTCGGTCCTGCTGGTCGTGCTGCTGCCGCGCGGTGACGCACCGTTCGTGGCCGCGGCCTTCCTGTCGGCCATCGGCACCCTCGCGGTCTTCGCCGCGATCCTCACCGATGCCGCCCCCATCGAGGTCGCCGCGGTCACCGCCGCCGTCGCCATCGCCCTGGTCGCCTGGCTCCCCGGACTCTCCGCACGCTTCGCCCGGCTGCCCATCGGCTACAAGTCGCCCGACCAGATCGCCAAGGGCTCCTACGAGGGCGACCGCCCCGAGAGCGAGTCGGTCGACTTCGTCAAGATCGGCAACCAGGCCCGCCGCGGCCACGAGCTGCTGCTCGGCCTCGTCGCGGGCTGCTCCGCCCTGGTCGTCGGCTCGGCCGGTGTGGTCCTGGGCTTCTCCGACAACAGCTGGGCCCAGCTGATGGCGCTGGCCGCGGGCATCACGATCATGCTCCGCGCCCGGCTCTTCGACTACACCGCGCAGGTCGCCTGCCTGACCGTCGCCGGCATCCTCACCGTCGTGCTGCTCGTCCTGGGCGTCGCCCTGCACCCGCCGGTCGACGCCCTCGTCGAGCTGGCCCGCTACGGCGACTCAGGGCCGCTCAACATCCGCACCGTCTGGTTCTCCAGCAGCATCGCGGCCGGCGCCGCCCTGCTCGTCGGCGTGGGCCTGATCGTCCCGCGCAAGGGCGTCACCCCCTTCTGGGGCCGCATCTTCGACATCTTCGACGGCCTGGTCCTGCTGTCCCTGGTGCCGCTGTGCCTGGCGGTGCTTGACGTCTACGCCACGGTGCGCGGCCTGACCGGAAACTAGCGCCCCGCACCCCTGCCGACGGCCCCCCGATCACCCGATCGGGGGGCCGTCGCCAGCTGGTACGCTGTGTGACGGTCCTGTTGAGTCACCAAGATTCCCTGTGAAGCAAATCCAGGGGCGCTCACGGGCCGTACACACACCGAGGAGTACCGCGTGTCGCTCGACGCCGCTACGAAGAAGCAGATCATGGCCGAGTTCGCCACCAAGGAAGGTGACACCGGTTCCCCCGAGGTCCAGGTGGCGATGCTTTCCCGCCGCATCTCGGACCTGACCGAGCACCTCAAGACCCACAAGCACGACCACCACTCCCGCCGTGGTCTGCTGCTGCTGGTCGGCCAGCGCCGCCGCCTGCTGCAGTACCTGGCGAAGAAGGACATCACGCGCTTCCGTGCGCTGGTCGAGCGTCTCGGCATCCGCCGCGGCGCGGCGGGCGCCAAGTAAGACGCCGTGAAGGGAGCGGTTCCCACCGGGGGGCCGCTCCCTTTGCCGTATGCACCGGACGCTGACGTCACCGCGAGGTCGACGGAAGCTTTGTAGTCTGGTTTCACAACGCAAAAGCGAACGAGGTGGAGCGCCCCCTGGCCGCCGGTCCTCGGTAGTGGCCCCCGGATGCCCACGGGAAACCGTGCGACAGCATTCCGGGAGCTTCGATCGAAGACCGGCCCGCACCGGCGCTCCGTCGACGAAGGTCCCCTGCCACACGGGCAGCGGACGCTGACGAGGAGATTTTCTTGGTGGAGAACGAGACCCACTACGCCGAAGCCGTCATCGACAACGGCTCCTTCGGCACCCGCACCATCCGCTTCGAGACGGGCCGCCTGGCCAAGCAGGCCGCCGGCTCCGCCGTGGCGTACCTGGACGACGACACCATGGTGCTGTCGGCCACGTCCGCTTCGAAGAAGCCCAAGGACCAGCTCGACTTCTTCCCCCTCACGGTGGACGTCGAGGAGCGGATGTACGCAGCCGGCAAGATCCCCGGCTCCTTCTTCCGCCGTGAAGGCCGGCCCTCCGAGGACGCGATCCTCACCTGCCGCCTGATCGACCGGCCGCTGCGCCCCTCCTTCAAGAAGGGCCTGCGCAACGAGATCCAGATCGTCGAGACGATCATGGCGCTCAACCCCGACCACCTCTACGACGTGGTCGCCATCAACGCCGCCTCCTGCTCCACGCAGCTGGCCGGCCTGCCCTTCTCCGGCCCGATCGGCGGCACCCGTGTCGCGCTGATCAACGGCCAGTGGGTCGCCTTCCCGACCCACACCGAGCTGGAGAACGCGGTCTTCGACATGGTCGTCGCCGGCCGTGTCCTCCCGGACGGCGACGTCGCGATCATGATGGTCGAGGCCGAGGCCACCGAGAAGACCATTCAGCTGGTCAAGGACGGCGCCGAGGCCCCGACCGAAGAGGTCGTCGCCGCCGGTCTGGAAGCCGCCAAGCCCTTCATCAAGGTGCTGTGCAAGGCCCAGTCGGACCTCGCCGCCAAGGCCGCCAAGCCCACCGGTGAGTTCCCGGTCTTCCTCGACTACCAGGACGACGTCCTGGAGGCGCTGACCGCCGCCGTCAAGGGTGAGCTCGCCAAGGCGCTCACCATCGCCGGCAAGCAGGAGCGCGAAGCCGAGCTGGACCGCATCAAGGAGATCGCCGCCGACAAGCTGCTCCCGCAGTTCGAGGGCCGCGAGAAGGAGATCTCCGGTGCCTACCGCGCGCTGACCAAGAAGCTGGTCCGCGAGCGCGTCATCAAGGACAAGGTCCGCATCGACGGCCGTGGCGTCACGGACATCCGTACGCTCGCCGCCGAGGTCGAGGCCATCCCGCGCGTGCACGGCTCGGCGCTGTTCGAGCGTGGCGAGACCCAGATCCTCGGTGTCACCACCCTCAACATGCTCCGCATGGAGCAGCAGCTGGACACCCTTTCCCCGGTGACCCGCAAGCGCTACATGCACAACTACAACTTCCCGCCGTACTCCGTCGGTGAGACCGGCCGCGTGGGCTCGCCCAAGCGCCGCGAGATCGGCCACGGCGCGCTCGCCGAGCGCGCCATCGTGCCGGTGCTGCCGACCCGCGAGGAGTTCCCCTACGCGATCCGCCAGGTCTCCGAGGCGCTGGGCTCCAACGGCTCGACGTCCATGGGCTCGGTCTGCGCCTCCACCATGTCGCTGCTGAACGCCGGTGTGCCCCTCAAGGCCCCGGTCGCCGGCATCGCCATGGGCCTGATCTCCCAGGAGATCGACGGCCAGACCCACTACGTCGCCCTCACCGACATCCTCGGTGCGGAGGACGCCTTCGGCGACATGGACTTCAAGGTCGCCGGCACCAAGCAGTTCGTGACCGCGCTGCAGCTCGACACCAAGCTCGACGGCATCCCCGCCTCGGTCCTGGCCGCCGCGCTGAAGCAGGCCCGTGACGCGCGTCTGCACATCCTGGACGTCATGAACGAGGCCATCGACGTCCCGGACGAGATGTCCCCGAACGCCCCCCGGATCATCACCGTCAAGATCCCGGTGGACAAGATCGGTGAGGTCATCGGCCCCAAGGGCAAGATGATCAACCAGATCCAGGAGGACACCGGCGCCGACATCACGATCGAGGACGACGGCACCATCTACATCGGTGCCGCCGACGGCCCGGCCGCCGAGGCCGCCCGCGCCACGATCAACGGCATCGCCAACCCGACCATGCCGGAGGTCGGCGAGCGCTACCTGGGCACGGTCGTCAAGACCACCACCTTCGGTGCGTTCGTGTCCCTGCTCCCGGGCAAGGACGGCCTGCTGCACATCTCGCAGATCCGCAAGCTGGCCGGCGGCAAGCGCGTGGAGAACGTCGAGGACGTGCTCGGCGTGGGCGCCAAGGTCCAGGTCGAGATCGCCGAGATCGACCAGCGCGGCAAGCTCTCCCTGATCCCCGTGATCGAGGGCGAGGACGGCGACGCCGACACGAAGGACGACGCCGACAAGTGACGTCCCGTACGCACACGACGACGGCCCGCACCTCTTCGGAGGGGCGGGCCGTCGCCCGTACCCAAACCCTCCTCAAGGGCGAGAACGGCGCGGGCACGGTCCGCAGGACGACCCTTCCGGGCGGCCTGCGCGTCGTCACCGAAACCCTGCCCACCGTCCGCTCGGTCAGCTTCGGCATCTGGGCCCACGTCGGCTCCCGCGACGAGACCCCGTCCCTGAACGGCGCCACCCACTACCTGGAACACCTGCTCTTCAAGGGCACCGAGCGGCGCAGCGCGCTGGACATCTCCGCCGCGATCGACGCCGTCGGCGGCGAGATGAACGCCTTCACCGCGAAGGAATACACCTGCTACTACGCGCGGGTCCTCGACGCCGACCTGCCGCTCGCCATCGACGTGGTCTGCGACATGCTCACCGGCTCGCTGATCGAGGCCGATGACGTCGACGCCGAGCGCGGGGTCATCCTCGAAGAGATCGCGATGACCGAGGACGACCCGGGCGACTGCGTGCACGACCTGTTCGCGCACACCATGCTCGGCGACACCCCGCTCGGCCGCCCGGTCCTGGGCACCGTCGACACCGTCAACGCCCTCACCCCGGGCCGCATCCGCCGCTTCTACAAGAAGCACTACGACCCCACGCACCTCGTCGTCACCGCGGCCGGCAACGTCGACCACGCCAAGGTCGTCCGCCTGGTCCGCCGCGCCTTCGAGAAGGCCGGTGCACTCGGCGGCACGGACGCCACCCCGAGCGTCCCCCGCGCAGGGGCCCGCAGCCTGCGGGCCGGCGGCCGCGTCGACCACCTCAACCGCAAGTCCGAGCAGGCCCACGTCATCCTCGGTGTGCCCGGCATGTCCAGGACCGACGACCGGCGCTGGGCGATGGGCGTCCTGAACACCGCCCTGGGCGGCGGGATGAGTTCCCGCCTCTTCCAGGAGGTCCGCGAGAAGCGCGGCCTGGCCTACAGCGTGTACTCGTACACCTCGGGCTTCGCCGACTGCGGTCTCTTCGGCGTCTACGCGGGCTGCCGCCCCAACCAGGTGCAGGACGTCCTCAAGATCTGCCGCGACCAGCTCGACCAGGTGGCGGCCGACGGCCTCACCGACGACGAGATACGGCGCGCCATCGGCCAGCTCCGCGGCTCCACCGTCCTCGGCCTGGAGGACTCCGGCGCCCTGATGCACCGCATCGGCAAGAGCGAGCTGTGCTGGGGCACGCAGCTGTCGGTCGATGACATGCTCGAACGGATAGCCGCGGTCACCCCCGACGACGTGCGGGAGGTGGCCCGCGACGTACTGGGCCGACGTCCCTCGCTGTCCGTCATCGGCCCGCTGAAGGACCGGCAGGCGGACCGGCTGCACGAAGCCGTCGCGTAGACACGTCCCGCCGCACCACACAGAGAGAGCTGACACGATGAGCAAGCTGCGCGTGGCCGTACTCGGCGCCAAGGGCCGCATCGGCTCCGAGGCCGTCCAAGCCGTCGAGGCCGCCGATGACATGGAACTGGTCGCCGCACTCGGCCGCGGGGACGAGCTGGAGACGCTGGTCGACACCGGCGCCCAGGTCGCCGTCGAACTGACCGACCCCGGCGCCGTCATGGGCAACCTCGACTTCTGCGTGCGCCACGGCATCCACGGCGTGGTCGGCACGACCGGCTGGACCGACGAACGCCTCGCGCAGCTGCGCACCTCGCTCGCCGCCTCCCCGGAGACCGGCGTGCTCATCGCGCCGAACTTCTCCATCGGCGCGGTGCTGACCATGACCTTCGCCCGGCAGGCCGCCAGGTTCTTCGAATCGGCCGAGGTCATCGAGCTGCACCACCCCAACAAGGCCGACGCCCCGTCCGGCACGGCGACCCGCACCGCCCAGCTGATCGCCGCGGCCCGCGAGGAAGCCGGCTGCGCCGACCAGCCGGACGCCACCAGCACCGCGCTGGACGGCGCCCGCGGCGCGGACGTCGACGGCATCCCCGTTCACTCCGTACGGCTGCGCGGCCTGCTGGCACACCAGGAGGTGCTGCTCGGCGGCGTGGGGGAGACCCTCACCATCCGCCACGACTCCCTGCACCACAGCAGCTTCATGCCGGGCATCCTGCTCGGTGTGCGGCGCGTGGTGTCCACCCCGGGCCTGACGGTGGGCCTGGAACACTTCCTCGATCTGGGCTGAGCGGCATGGGCGGAAAGATCACCTACTTCTTCCTCGCGACCGTGCTGGTGCTGGTGTTCGGCGTGGTGGCGATGGAGGGTGTCCTGCTCCTGCTGACCGGTGAGCCGGCCGCCATGGGCATGGGCGCGGTGGCCTTCGCGCTGCCGGTCATCGGTGCCTGGTTCCTCTGGCACAACACCCGCTTCGCCCGCAGCGCGCACCGGCTCGCCCGCGAGATGGCGGCCGAGGAGGGCCCGGCAGGCGAGGAGCCGCGGCGCACCCCGGGCGGCCGGATCGACCGGGACGCGGCCGACGCGATCTTCGCCGAGCGGCAGGCCGAGACGGAGGACGCACCGGGCGACTGGCGTGCGTGGTTCCGGCTGGCCGTCGCCTACCACGACGCGCGGGACACCCCGCGGGCCCGCAAGGCCATGCAGCGTGCCATCACGCTGCACGACAGCGCACCGGCGGATGCCTGAATCCACGGCGGCCCACAGGGCCCTGAACGACGGCGCCGGCCGGGGAGAGAATCCCCGGCCGGCGCCGTCGTACCGGAAGCCCTTCAGCGGAAGGGCGTCCTCTAGGAGCGGTACTCCGCGGCCCACGCCTCCAGAACGTCGGCCGCCCGCTCGAAGGCTTCGGGACGGGACAGGAAGTCGCCGTTGCGGTCGGTGATCAGCACCCGCTGCGCGTCACCCGGCCCCCGGTGGAGGATCAGGGCCTGCCCCTGCACCGTCCGCGGCAGCCCCAGCCAGCGCACCGGCTGCTGCACCGTCCGCAGCGACCCGACCGCGCTCCACGGCTCCGTCGTCGTGGCGAACAAGCCGGACTGCCGCAGGCCGGCCGCGCTCACCCACACCCCCACACGCAGCAACCGCAGCGCGACCGCGATCACGAGCAGTGCCACGCCCCCGCAGACCAGGGCGCCGACCGGTGAACCGGCCATCGCGATGATCATCGTGGAGAACAGCACGAACGAGGCGAGCAGCAGAAACACTGCCGCCGCCCCCACGCGCCACGGTCCGGGGCGGTAGGGACGGCGCCAGCGATCGGGCTCGTCATGCGGCAGCGGCGTCGGGTCCGCCGTACGGTCGTCGACATCGAGGTCGCGGTCGGCCGTCAGAAAGGGCAGGGGCACGGCTGATCCTCACTCATGGGCACGCTGATGAAAGCTGTGACCGGTGAGGCTATCGGCAGCGACCGGACGGAACCACTCCGCGGCACGCTACGGGGAGCGCGGTCAGCGGTGCGCGGCCTCGGCGTGCTGCGTGCCGCTGCTGCTCGTGGCGTCCTGCTGGAGTGCGGGAAGGCCGAACAGCAGCGAGCCCGCCAGGCCGCCGACGACGGTCAGGGTGAGCAGGGATCGGTGGGCGAGCTGGGCGAAGGACGCGCGCTCGCGCGGAGGGGGAGTGACATTGCTGCGGAACCGGTCTGCCTCGGCAACGAAGGCGAACGGGACGGGCTCTCGCCGGCGGAACATGAGCGGGCTCTCCTAGGAACCTCGAAGTGGGCACTTTCACAGAGAGAGACGACTGCGGCGTCCGATTGGTGCCCGTTTCCAGTAACTTCTGTGAAAAATATCAACCGGCGTGCCACGCCCCGGCGCCGGGGCCCGTTTTGTGCGGTACGCGGTATCACGATGGATTTCCCGGCTTCCCGGGCTGTCAGTGGCGGGCCGTAGGCTGGGCGCCGCACGAGGATCGAACGGAAGGAACCGCCGGTGTCCCACACCCCCGCCGAGAGCACCAAGAGCCCTGAGAGTCCTGACGGCGCGGCCGCCGGCTTCCGGAGCGAGGTGACGGTAGAGCTGGTCAAGCACAGCGCGGCGGACAGCGACGTGCTGTGGGCGGCCCGCGTCTCCACGGCCGGCGAGCAGTCCCTGGAGGAGCTGCAGAAGGACCCGGAGCGCTCCAAGGGCCTGATCAACTTCCTGATGCGGGACCGGCACGGCAGCCCCTTCGAGCACAACTCCATGACCTTCTTCATCAGCGCCCCGATCTTCGTGTTCCGCGAGTTCATGCGGCACCGCGTCGGCTGGTCGTACAACGAGGAGTCCGGCCGCTACCGTCAGCTGGAGCCGGTCTTCTACGTCCCCGGTGAGTCCCGCAAGCTGGTCCAGCAGGGCCGCCCCGGCAAGTACGAATTCGTCGAGGGCACCGCCGCGCAGCACGAACTCACCGGCCGCGTCATGGAGGACAGCTACCGCCAGGCGTACGCGGCGTACCAGGAGATGCTCGCCGCCGGCGTCGCCCGCGAGGTCGCCCGCGCGGTCCTCCCGGTCGGCCTGTACTCCTCGATGTACGCGACCTGCAACGCCCGTTCCCTGATGCACTTCCTGGGCCTGCGTACGCAGCACGAGCAGGCGGCCGTGCCGTCCTTCCCGCAGCGCGAGATCGAGATGGTCGGCGAGCAGATGGAGGCCCACTGGGCCGCGCTCATGCCGCTCACGTACGGCGCATTCAACGCCAACGGCCGCGTCGCGCCGTAAAGCGCAGGCGGGCGGCGGTGCGCAGCGCCGCGGGGGACGGACGCGTGAGGTGTCCGTATTGCAGCATTTTGCGAAGTTCATCTACGCTGAAGAAACGGACCCGGCACTGCTTGAACCCCCGAGCAGGCAGTGCCGGAGTCCACTTCCTTGCTCCCCGGAGACACATCCTGCGGTGAGCTACGAGTAGCGTGGACCCTATGGCTCCGACTTCCACACCGCAGACCCCCTTCGGGCGGGTACTGACCGCCATGATCACGCCGTTCACGGCGGATGGCGCCCTCGACCTCGACGGCGCGCAGCGGCTCGCCGCCCACCTGGTGGACGCCGGCAACGACGGACTCGTCGTCAACGGCACCACCGGAGAGTCCCCGACCACAGGCGATGCGGAGAAAGCCCAGCTCGTCCGCGCCGTGGTCGATGCGGTCGGAGACCGCGCCTTTGTCGTCGCCGGAGCCGGCACCAACGACACCCGCCACAGCGTCGAGCTGGCCCGCGCGGCCCAGGACGCCGGCGCCCACGGCCTGCTCGCGGTCACGCCGTACTACAGCAAGCCGCCCCAGGAAGGACTCCTGCGGCACTTCACGGCCATCGCCGACGCCACCGAGCTGCCCGTCATGCTCTACGACATCCCCGGCCGCAGCGGCGTCCCGATCAACACCGAGACCATCGTCCGGCTCGCCGAGCACCCGCGGATCGTCGCGAACAAGGACGCCAAGGGCGACCTCGGCCGCGCCAGTTGGGCCATCGCCCGCTCCGGCCTGGCCTGGTACAGCGGCGACGACATGCTCAACCTCCCGCTGCTGTCGGTCGGCGCCGTCGGCTTCGTCTCGGTCGTCGGCCACGTCGTCACTCCCGAGCTGCGCGCCCTGCTGGACGCCCATCTCGCAGGCGACGTCAGCAAGGCCACCGAGATCCACCAGAAGCTGCTGCCGGTCTTCACCGGCATGTTCCGTACGCAGGGCGTCATCACCACCAAGGCGGCACTCGGCCTCCAGGGCCTGCCCGCGGGCCCGCTGCGCCTGCCGCTGGTGGACCTGGCCCCTGAAGAGACCGAGCAGCTCACGCGGGATCTCGCCGCCGGCGGGGTACAGCTTTAAGCACAGACTTCACAACTGAACACGGCCAAACAACCGCCACACAGCAAGTGCACGAATGTCATGCGCGCCACGTGCCTCGACGGCAGCGTGGCGCGCGTGGTGAGGAGAGTCTTTTGAGTCATCCGCATCCCGAGCTCGGCGCTCCGCCGAAGCTCCCCAAGGGCGGCCTGCGCGTCACCCCCCTCGGCGGCCTGGGTGAAATCGGCCGCAACATGACGGTCTTCGAGTACGGCGGCCGGCTGCTGATCGTCGACTGCGGAGTGCTCTTCCCGGAGGAGGAGCAGCCCGGAATCGACCTGATCCTGCCGGACTTCACGTCCATCAGGGACCGGCTCGACGACATCGACGGCATCGTGCTCACGCACGGCCACGAAGACCACATCGGCGGCGTCCCCTATCTCCTGCGCGAGAAGCCGGACATCCCGCTCATCGGCTCCAAGCTGACCCTCGCCCTGATCGAGGCCAAGCTCCAGGAGCACCGGATCCGTCCTTACACCCTTGAGGTGAAGGAAGGCCACACCGAGCGGATCGGCGCGTTCGACTGCGAGTTCGTAGCGGTCAACCACTCCATCCCGGACGCGCTGGCCGTCGCCATCCGCACCCCCGCGGGCATGGTGGTGCACACCGGCGACTTCAAGATGGACCAGCTGCCCCTGGACCGCCGGCTGACCGACCTGCCGGCCTTCGCGCGGCTCGGCGAGGAAGGCATCGACCTTCTCCTCACCGACTCGACCAACGCCGAGGTCCCCGGCTTCGTACCGCCCGAGCGGGACATCTCCAACGTCCTGCGCACGGTCTTCGCGAACGCCCAGAAGCGCATCATCGTGGCCAGCTTCGCCAGCCACGTGCACCGCATCCAGCAGATCCTCGACGCGGCACACGAGTACGGCCGCCGCGTCGCGTTCGTCGGCCGCTCGATGGTCCGCAACATGGGTATCGCCCGTGAACTGGGCTACCTCAAGGTGCCCGCCGGCCTGGTCGTCGACGTCAAGACCCTCGACGACCTGCCCGACGACGAGGTCGTGCTGGTCTGCACGGGATCCCAGGGCGAGCCGATGGCGGCCCTCTCCCGGATGGCGAACCGTGATCACCAGATCCGGATCGTCCCGGGCGACACGGTCATCCTGGCCTCGTCCCTCATCCCCGGCAACGAGAACGCGGTCTACCGCGTAATCAACGGCCTGACCCGCTGGGGCGCGGACGTCGTCCACAAGGGCAATGCCAAGGTCCACGTCTCGGGCCACGCCTCGGCCGGCGAGCTGCTGTACTTCTACAACATCTGCAAGCCGAAGAACCTCATGCCGGTGCACGGTGAATGGCGCCATTTGCGGGCCAACGCCGAACTGGGCGCGCTGACCGGCGTACCGAAGGACCGGATCGTGATCGCCGAGGACGGCGTCGTGGTCGACCTGGTCAAGGGCGTCGCCAAGATCGTGGGCAAGGTCCAGGCGGGATACGTCTACGTCGACGGCCTTTCGGTCGGCGACGTCACCGAGACCCACCTCAAGGACCGCCGCATCCTGGGCGACGAAGGCATCATCTCGGTCTTCGTGGTCGTGGACAGCACCACCGGCAAGATCGTCGGCGGCCCGCATCTGCAGGCCCGCGGTTCCGGCATCGACGACTCGGCCTTCTCGGCCGTGATCCCGAAGATCGACGAGGCCCTGGCCAAGTCGGCCCAGGACGGCGTCGTCGAGCCCCACCAGCTCCAGCAGCTGATCCGCCGCTCGGTCGGCAAGTGGGTGTCGGACAACTACCGTCGGCGCCCGATGATCCTTCCCGTGGTCGTCGAGGTCTGACGCGCGGAGCCTTCCGCACATACGCACCTGGAGCGGGGCACCCGGATTTGCATCCGGGTGCCCCGCTCCAGTAGGTTTACATCTCCGCCTGAACGGGAAGCACCGCACGCTTGCGCGTACGGAGACGCTTCATCAGGAGGCGGAATTCCGGCCCAGAGAAATCTGATAAAGTCGGGTCAGCCGAAAGGCAAAACCCCTTCCGACGGGGAATCGGAAATGAATTCGGACCGGAAACGGCGAGAATCGGATCTGATAGAGTCGGAAAGGCCGGAAAGCGAAAGCCGGAAGGCCAACCCCGCTCCAACGGGGGCCGGAGACGGAAACGGATCTGGTAAGGTTGGAAACGCGAAAAGGCCGAGAGGCCGGATCGCACCGGCGAAAATCGGGACCGCGAGGATCTGATAGAGTCGGAAACGCAAGACCGAAGGGAAGCGCCCGGAGAGCCTGGTGAAACAGGCGCAAAGGA
>NZ_JAJCXB010000023.1 GCF_020564935.1 Streptomyces pinistramenti | reverse complement strand
GGTTCGCGGCCCTGGTCAGTCGGCCAGCAGCTGGTGCAGCGCCAGCGGCGTCACATAGCCGGGCCAGCGGCCGTCGTCGAAGAGGTGCATCCCGGCGTCCTGGTAGCACTGGTCGACGAGTTGGGAGCAGATCATGTGCCCGGTGGCGGCGACGTAGCGGCGCAGCCCCGGGACGTTCAGATGGATGCGGTGGGTGGCGATTGCCAGGTAGTCGAGGAAGCTGTACGGCACTCCCACGTACTTCGAGGCCGCGGCACAGACGTCCGCGCGGTGCTGCGGCGAGTATTCCGGCGGACCGACGTACAGCACGTCGGAATCCGCGTACGAGTCGAGCGGCCTGATGCGCGCCCCGCCCGGCTCCGCTTCCAGGAGCTTGCCGTCGGGCAGCACCAGGAAGGCGTGCTGGTAGTCGGCGAAGCCGTTGCCGTTCAGCCACTGGCCGATACGGATCAGCCGGCCGGCCGTGCCGGGTATCTGGGTGAGCCCTATGTCGCCGGGCTGGGGTTCGGAATGAATCATGTGCGGCTCCGGGAGACCCGAAAAGAAGGATTCCTGGAGGTCATACCCATATTCACCGGTGATGGAGCGTCATGGGGAGGATGCGTGCGATGAGTTGAGCGAGCACGGAGGGATGGAAGGGCCAGGCGGGGCCGCTGGGCCCTTCCGTGCCTCCGCATCCCCGGACCTGCGGATCCGGAGGTGCGGGCCAGGCGTCGCCGCACCGGCCCCGAGAGGTCAAGAGCTGGCGGTCACCGGCGAGTTGCCCTGGTCGCCCACCGAGTTCTTGTCCGCGGACTTCGGGATCGGCCGGTCCTCCCGCAGCGCCTTCCAGACCTGCTGCGACGCCTTGTCGAGCGGCAGCACCCGGTTCGGGTTCTGCGGGTCGTAGGTGACCGGCATCGTGACCATGTTCATGTTCCCGGGGCCGATGCCCTTGAGGTCCTTCGCCAGGCCCAGCAGCTTGCCGGTGGACGCCAGGCCGGAGTCGGCGCGGACGGTGCGGGTCGCGGTGTCCGCGAGGCCGTAGAGCTTGGCCGGGTTGCTGAACAGGCCGATGCTGTCGATCCGTTGGGTCAGCGCCTTGATGAACGCCTGCTGGAGCTGGATGCGGCCGAGGTCGCTGCCGTCGCCGACGCCGTGCCGGGTGCGGACCAGGCTCAGCGCCTGCTCGCCCTTGAGGCGGTGCTTGCCGGCGGTCAGGTCGAGTTTGCTGTTGGCGTCTTTGACGGCCCGCTGCGTGGTGACGTCCACGCCGCCCAGCTCATCGATGATCTTCTTGAAGCCGGTGAAGTCGACTTCCAGGTAGTGGTCCATGCGGACGCCGGACATCTTCTCGACGGTCTTCACGGTGCAGCCGGGGCCGCCCACCTGGTAGGACTCGTTGAACATCGCCTGCTGGGCGGCCGGTGCGGTGCCACCCTTCGGCGTCGGACACGCCGGACGGTTCACCATCGTGTCCCGCGGGATGCTGACGATGCCGGCCTTGTCGTGGGCCTTGTCGACGTGCAGCACCATCGTCGTGTCGGACCGGGCGCCGCTGACGCCGTGGCCGTACTCGCCGTGCGTGCCGGCCCGTGAGTCGGAGCCCAGCAGGAGGATGTTCATGGCGCCGTTGTGCGCCTCACTCGGCCGGTCCTTGCCGAGGGCCGCATCGATGTCGACGCCCTGGAGGTTGCCGTTGAGGTGCGCCCAGAGACAGGCGACACCCGACCCTCCGAGCACCAGGACTCCGAAGGCGGCCCAGGCGGTGATCCGCAGTGCCTTGCGCCGCGGGCGCCGCCTCGTGCGCGGTCCGTCGCCGGCCGGCGCGAGGCCGGCAGGCTCCGGTGTGTCACTCCCGCTCTCGTGCGGCATCTGCTGTCCGTTTCTACGTGCGCTCTTCGTGCCCGGAGGCTCAGTACGCGGAGTCGACGTTGTCGATGGAGCCGTACTTGTCGGCGGCGTACTGGGCGGCCGCGGTGATGTTGGCGACCGGGTCGGTCAGGTCGTGCTTGGTGCCGGAGACGTGGTACGCGTCGAAGGTCGGCTGGATGACCTGGAGCAGGCCCTTGGACGGCGTGCCGTTCTGGGCGTTGACGTCCCAGCCGTTGGCCGCGTTCGGGTTGCCGCCGGACTCGCGCATGATGTTGCGGTGCAGGCCCTCGTAGCTGCCCGGGATGCCCTTGGACTTCATGACGTCGAGGGACTGACGGATCCAGCCGTCCAGGTTGCCCGACGAGGAGTCCTGCCCGGCCTTGGCGGCGGAGTTCGCCTGCTCCGTGACGCCGGACGTGGAGACCGTGGCGGCGGCGACGCTGTGCGGGGCCGGCGCGGCGGCGTGCGCGGGGGAGGGCGCGATGGTGAGGGCGGCGGCCGCGGCACCGAGTGCGGCGACGCCGGTGACGGCGAGCTTACGGAAGCGCGTGCTGGTGGCGGTGCGGGTGGTGGCGGTCATGCAGCAGTACCTCTTCGTTCGGTGATGGGACGGGCCCCGGGCGCCCTGCGGCAGCGACTGGCGCTGTACGCGGTGGGCCCGATCGGCAGCGGCGGGCGAATCCCGCCCGGTCCGGCGATCGGCTTCCCGGGACGTCAGCCATGGTTAGCGAACCGGACGGATCGGGGCAATGCCCGCCCGTACTACCCCATGACGTAGCGGAGGCCGCACGGCGGACACACACCCGCCGTGGGCTCCGGGCGCCGCCCCCGCCCCGTCTACTACCGCGCTCCGTACGTGATCGGCGACCTATGGGCGGGCTCACAGTCGACGGGCCCGGAGGGCGTCTCAGGAGCCCCGGATCGTGGCCCTACGTCGCTCACTTGTCACCGTCCGCATCCCGTGGAAGGCCCGGACGCGGCCCACGGGCGACGGCCCGCCGCACGCAGGCGGTCAGGCGATGGGGGCGCCGGACACCCGGCGCTCGCCGCCGTTGTGCCGGTTCCACGCCTTGTACACGTCGGTGGCGGCCGCGCGCGGATCGTGGCGCATCGGCAGCCGCCGCTCGGTGTGGTCCTTGGCGAACTCGCCGTAGAAGGTGTCCAGTTCGAAGTACCTGCGGTCGTCGACGTAGTACGGCTCGTAGGCGTCGCGGGTGGTGAGGAAGACGACCTCGTCGGGGCTGCAGTAGTACAGCGAGCCCAGGCACATCGGGCACGGGAGGGCGAGCACGTAGATCGTGCTGCCGGTCAGGTGCTCGGTGCCCAGCTTCCGGCACGCCTCGCGGATGGCGAGGATCTCGGCGTGCGCGGTGGGGTCATGGGTCTGGGCGACGAGGTTGGGACTCTCGGCCAGGATCCGGCCGTCCTTGACGATGACGGTCGCGAAGGGGCGGCCGCCCTCTTCGACGTTCCGGCGGGCGATGTCGATGGTGCGCTGGGCGAAGTCCATGGGAAGCCTCCGGGATCGGGCCATGGGGCCGGCCGGTGCCGGCCGGCGGGTGGCGGCGGGGGAGCGGGCCGGGAAGACGTCCGGCCCGCTCCCCGCACCCTGGGTCAGAACGGCTTGGTCGGCAGGTACTTGCCGTCGAGAGTGATCACCGCGCGCTCGCCGCCCTCCGGGTCGGCGACCTTCTTGACGTCGAGCCTGAAGTTGATGGCGCTGATGATGCCGTCGCCGAACTGCTCGTGTATCAGGGCCTTGAGGGTGGTGCCGTAGACCTGGAGCATCTCGTGGAAGCGGTAGATGGTCGGGTCGGTCGGCGCGCCCGTGGGCAGCGAGCCGCGGGTGGGGATGGTCGCCAGCAGCATCGCCGCGTCCTCGTCCAGGCCGAGCAGCTCGGCGACGGCCTCCGCTGCGGGCGCGGGCAGGGCGTGCTGGCCCAGTACCGCGGCGGTGACGAACGCGACCGACAGGCCCGCGACGTCGGCGAGTTGCTGCCAGGAGAGGTCCTTGCGGGTCTTGGCCTCCACGGCGGCGATGGCCAGGTTCTGACGGGCGGTCGGGTCGAACTGTGCGTGGATCATGTCGGTTTCCTTTCGGGTGTCCGGTCCGGCGGTTCATGGTGCCGGGCCGAGGTATGGGGGAGCAGCGGCCTCGGGGTCAGGGCGCGACGGGTTCGGGCCGGCCGGTCGCCGGGTCGAGTTCTTCGACGGTGCCGGTGGCGATGTCGTAGACCCAGCCGTGCAGGGAGACCGTGCGGCGCCGCAGGGCACGGGCCACCGAAGGATGGGTGGCCAGGTTCGCGAGCTGGGCGAGCACGTTCCGGCGTACCCACGCGGCCACTTCGTCCGCGCCGTCATCCGCGCCCTCGTCCGGCCGTGAGGCGTCCGCGTGGCGCAGCCAGTCGGCGATCATCGGCAGCGCCGTCAGCTCGTGGCCCTCGGCCAGGGCGGTCATCGCGCCGCATCCGGAGTGTCCGCACACCACGATGCCGGACACTCCCAGCACCTCCACCGCGTACTCGATGCTGGCCGCCACGCCGTCCCCGCCCGGCGCATGGGCCGGTACGAGGTTGCCCGCGGTCCGGATGACGAACAGTTCACCGGGCTCGCTGTGGGTGATCAGCTCCGGCACGACCCTGGCGTCGGAACAGCTGATGAACAAGGTGGTGGGCCGGTGCCGGCCGGCGAGCCCGGCGAACAGGGGGGCCTTGGCCGGGAAGACGTCCTGCTGGAAGATCTTCACGCCCGCTGCGAGGTCGTGCACGGTGACTCCCTTCGGTGAAAACCGGTGGTTTCCGGTGGTTGCCGCCCCGAGGGGCTGACGAAATCCACCATGCACCACCTGCATCTATAGCGTCCAAGACGCAATAACCATCACTGCTATCGATGACATCTATGATGCTCTTCGTGCGAGCCGGCTCCGGCCGCCGCGGCACCGGACGTCACAAGACGTCGTTTCACTCGGTGAGTCTGCGGTAGGTGATCGGGTGGACCTTCGATCCGTTCTCGCCGCGATCGGTCGGATTCGGTCCCGTCAATAGCCCCCTTCGAGGGCGCGCACACTGACGGAGTCGATCGCGCACCGCGACCGGTCCAGGTCACCGGCGGCTCCGAGCTCATCGAGGACGACGCGGTGCAGGCGAGCTTGGGCGCGGTCCTTGGATCACCGGGCGAAACGTCGGTGGATGGTGGGCCAGGTCGGCCCGAAGACCGGCGGCAGCTACCACCAGGAGCGGCCAGAGGTGGCGACGAAAGGGCCGCGGGCGGGCGGTCACGGTCTCCTGCCCTCCGGCGTCCGCCGCCCTGCGGGCGTACGACCGTCTCCGGCGCCACCCGCCGAAACGGCTCCCACCACTCCTCGGGCGCCATCCGTTCGACAGAACTCCTCATGCCCGGCTCAACGCGTCACGGCGTCATAGGGGCTACTGGAAAGCGGCGACATGGTCGGTGACGAAGGTGCGCAGACTGCGGGGGCTGTGTCCCGTGAGGCTGGCAACGTCATCGGACAGCCATGCGGCATCTCCCTCGGCGATCAGCCCGAAGACCTGGGCATTGGAGGCGGCGACCGGCTCAGGAAGCCCTGCCTGGATCATTCCCTCGCGGTGCTGATCGGGCGTGACCCGGCGGTACTCGATCTCCTGGCCCAGGGCCCGGGTCAGCTCGGCGGCCACGTCGGCGTAGGTGACAAGCTCCGGACCGGTCAGCAAGTATGTGCGCCCCTCATGGCCGGCGGGAGCGGCTGCCACCGCCGCCGCGGCTGCGGACACGTCACGTGAATCGATCATGCCGAACCGGCCGTCACCGGCCGACATCACGAACCCGTGCGTCTGCTTGATCATCGGGGCCACGAGGAAGAGGTTCTGCATGAGCAGGTTCGGCGCCAGCAGCGTGTACGTCAGACCGTTCGCTTTGAGGTGAGCCTCGATACGCGCATGGTCGCGACGGCGGTCGACGGGAGAATCCTCGGTCGCCTTGTGATTCGTGATCTTGATGACGTGCTTCACATCCTGACGGACGGCGCTGTCGATGACCGCAATCTCCTGGGCGGGTACCGAAGGGCTGATGACCAGCAGGGTGCCGACGCCGGTCATCGCCGCATCCAGCGTGTCCGGCTGGTCGAAATCGCCCACAGCGATCTCGACGCCGCCCCAGCTTCCGTCCTGCGGCACGCGCGTCGCGTCGCGAATCAGGGCCCGGGCGGGAAGGCCCTTGCCGACCAGGAGCCGAACCGCTTCGGCGCCGATCCTGCCCGTCGCTCCCGTTGTCAAAATCATGGTGCCTCCGTCATCAGTTCCCAGGGGAGTGATCTGTTCCGCAACGCGGTGCAGATCACTTCATGCTGCACACGGCCTGTATCGTTTATGAAGTAGGCACCGTTTGGATATATAGGTACCTGATGGATACCAACTCGAAAATCACTTACTCGAAGGACTGCCCGTCGCGCACCGTCCTGGGCGTGCTGGCGAACAAGTGGTCGCTCTACGTCCTGGGCGTGCTCGGCCGGAACGACCGGCCGCTCCGCTTCACCGAGCTGCGCCGACACATCGAGGGCGTGACCCAGAAGTCCCTCACCCAGGCGCTGCGCAACCTCGAACGCGATGGCCTGGTCAGCCGCACCGTCTACCCGACCATCCCCCCACGGGTCGACTACGCCCTCACCGGCCTCGGCCGCGAAGCGGGAGCACTCACCACCGCCATCGCAGACTGGTCCAAGACCAACGCAGCCCGCGTGCATACAGCCCGCGCCGCGTACGACGCCCGCTCGACCGACCAGCATTGACATCACGGACGCGCCGACTCGCGATGCCGCTCGCGTGACCCTGCCGTAGCCACCAGCCTGATCAACCACTGTCGGCTCGCCAAGTGAATCGCTGTCTCACGTCCGGTTCCCGCGCCGCCGCCCCCTATCAGCGCTTCTTCACACCTGCTCCCCACCTGTCGAGGACGGTACGAAGACCCCTTCGGGCGGATGATCGAGGACTTTTCGAGGGTTTAAAACGATCACTGTCACTCGTCCGTGTTCAATGTCGCGGCCATCCCCGGATCCGGTTCCTGGGCACTGCTTTCGGCCCCTAGTGTGATCAACAGTTCAACGGGGTCCGCCCTGCCTGGCTTGCCCGCAGGTTCGCGCCCCGCAACCCCCCTGCCTGCACATACTCAACTCCCGCCCGGCGCAAGGGCCTTGCCGCGCCTGCGGCACGGAGCGAGTGGGTGCGCAATCATCACGAAGAGGAGCGTCGGATGTCGATCGATGCCGGCACCGAGGGACAGCACGGTACGCAGCAGAGCCTGGGAACCGCGGCAGCGCGGAACCTCTCGACCACCACCAAGTCCGCGCCACAGATGCAGGGCATCACCTCGCGCTGGCTGCTGCGGATGCTTCCCTGGGTGCAGACGGCGGGCGGCGCCTACCGGGTCAACCGGCGGCTGACCTACACGGTCGGCGACGGCCGGATCGACTTCAACCAGACCGGCTCCCGAGTCGCCGTCATCCCGCGCGAGTTGGGCGAGCTGGCCGCCCTGCGCGGCTACGACGAGGGCGACGTACTCGCCACCCTCGCCGGCCGGTTCGTCCAGCGCGAGGTCGAAGCCGGCGAGGTCCTGGCCGCCCAGGGCAGCCCCGCCGACCAGGTCTTCCTGCTCGCCCACGGACGCGTCAACAAGCTGACCGACGGCCGCTACGGAGACCCGGCCGCCCTCGGCGTACTCGCCGACGGTGACCACTTCGGTGCCGAGGGCCTGCTCGACTCCGAGGCGGTCTGGGAGTACACCGCCAAGGCAGCCACCGCGGGCACCGTCCTGACGCTGTCCCGCCGCGAGTTCGACGCCGTCCTCGACGGCTCCCCGTCCCTCCAGGCCCACATCCGCGAGTTCCGCTCGCTGCCGCAGCAGCGGCAGAACAAGCACGGCGAGGCCGAGATCGCCCTGTCGTCGGGCCACGTCGGAGAACCGGTTCTGCCCAGCACCTTCGCCGACTACGAACTCTCGCCCCGCGAATACGAGTTGAGCGTCGCGCAGACCGTGCTGCGGGTGCACACCCGCGTCGCCGACCTCTACAACGAGCCGATGGACCAGACCGAGCACCAGCTGCGGCTGACCATCGAGGCGCTGCGCGAGCGCCAGGAGCACGAGCTGATCAACAACCCGGAGTTCGGGCTGCTGCACAACGCCGACTACCGCCAGCGCATCCAGACCCACTCCGGCCCGCCCACCCCCGACGACCTCGACGAGCTGCTCAGCCGCCGCCGCGGCTCGAAGTTCTTCCTCGCCCACCCGCGCACCATCGCTGCCATCGGCCGCGAGATGAACGCCCGCGGCCTCTATCCCGACCACGTCGACCTGCACGGCAACCAGGTCCCCGCCTGGCGCGGCGTCCCGATCCTGCCCTGCAACAAGATCCCGATCACCAAGGAGCGCACCAGCTCCGTGCTCGTCCTGCGTACCGGCGAGGACAACCAGGGCGTCATCGGCCTGCACCAGACGGGCATCCCGGACGAGTACGAGCCCGGCCTGTCCGTCCGGTTCATGGGCATCAACGAGAAGGCGATCATCTCCTACCTGGTCAGCGCCTACTACTCGGCCGCGGTCCTGGTCCCGGACGCGCTCGGCGTGCTGGAGAACGTCGAGATCGGCCGCGGCCGGGAGTAACCGGAGACCCGGACGAGACGAGGAGAGGTGAGGCGCAGATGACACAGCCCTTCAGGCTTCCGGAGTTCTACGAGCCGTATCCGGCACGGCTCAGCCCGCATCTGGAGACGGTACGCAGCCATTCCAAGGCGTGGGCCCGCGAGATGGAGATGATCGAGGGGTCGGGTATCTGGGACGAGCGTGACTTCGACGCCCATGACTACGCCCTGCTCTGCGCCTACACCCACCCGGACGCGCCGGCCGCGGAGCTGGCGACGGTGACCGACTGGTACGTGTGGGTCTTCTTCTTCGACGACCACTTTCTGGAGAGCTTCAAGCGGAACCAGGACATGGCGGGGGCGAAGGCATACCTGGACCGGCTGCCCGCCTTCATGCCGGTCGACCCCGTCGCCGCCGCGCCCGAGCCGGTCAACGCGGTGGAGCGGGGCCTCGCCGACCTGTGGCAGCGCACCGTGCCCGCCATGTCGCAGGACTGGCGGCGCCGCTTCGCCGAAAGCACCCAGCACCTGCTCGAAGAGTCGCTGTGGGAGCTGGCCAACATCCAGGACGGGCGGGTCGCCAACCCCGTCGAGTACATCGAGATGCGCCGCAAGGTCGGCGGCGCCCCCTGGTCCGCCGGGCTCGTCGAATACGCGGCCGGAGCCGAGATCCCGGCCGCGGTGGCCGCCAGCCGGCCCCTGCGGGTACTGAAGGACACCTTCTCCGACGCGGTGCACCTGCGGAACGACCTCTTCTCCTACCAGCGGGAGATCGAGGAGGAGGGCGAACTGTCCAACGGCGTCCTGGTCTTCGAGAAGTTCCTCGGCTGCACCACCCAGCAGGCGGCCGACGCGGTCAACGACCTGCTCACCTCACGGCTCCACCAGTTCGAGCACACCGCGATCACCGAACTGCCGCCGCTGTGCGCGGAGTACGCCCTCGACCCGGGTGCCACCGCCGACGTCGCCGCGTACGTCAAGGGACTCCAGGACTGGCAGTCCGGCGGCCACGAATGGCATCTGCGGTCCAGCCGCTACATGAACGACGCCGCGTCCCCGGGTTCGGCCGCGCACCCCGGCGGCCTGCCCGCCCCAGGGGCGCGCGTGCTGGGCGGCCCGACGGGGCTCGGGACGTCGGCGGCCCGGATCGCCGCCTCGCTGGCGGCCACGATGCCGGCCCGCGTCAGGCGGCACACCCACGTGCCGTTCCAGGCCGTCGGGCAGGTGGCCGTCCCCGAACTCCACATGCCCTACACCACCCGGCTCAGCCCGCACCTGGCCGCCTCGCGCGAAAACGTGGTGGTCTGGGCGCGCCGGATGGGCATGCTCGACGGCCTGCCAGGCACCGCCGCCCCCGGCGTGTCCGCCCCCGCCCTTCCCGAACCCGGCATCTGGGACGAACACAAGCTCCGCGCCTTCGACTTCGCGCTGTGCTCGGCCGGCATCCACCCCGACGCGTCCCTGGACGAACTCGACCTCACCACCGGCTGGCTCACCTGGGGCACCTACGGGGACGACTACTACCCCGTGGTCTTCGGGCGCACCCACGACGTGGCCGGTGCCCGGGTCTGCACCGAACGGCTGTCGGCCTTCATGCCGGTGGAGTCCACCACCGACGTCCCGCCCCCGGCGAACGCCCTGGAGCGCACGCTTGCCGACCTGTGGACCCGTACGGCAGGGCCCATGACCGTGGCGGCCCGGCGCACCTTCCGTCGCACCATCGAGGACATGACGGAGAGTTGGCTGTGGGAACTGGCCAACCACCGGGAGAACCGCATCCCCGACCCCGTCGACTACGTCGAGATGCGCCGCAAGACCTTCGGCGCGGACCTCACCATGAGCCTGTCGCGCCTCGCGCACGGCAGGACGGTCCCGCCCGAGGTCTACCGCGCCCGCCCGGTCCAGGCCATGGAGAACGCGGCGGCGGACTACGCGGGGCTGCTGAACGACCTGTTCTCGTACCAGAAGGAGATCCAGTTCGAGGGCGAGGTGCACAACGCGGTCCTCGTCGTCCAGAACTTCTTCGACTGCGGCCTCCAGGAAGCCCTCGGCGTCGTCAACGACCTGATGACGTCCCGGATGCGCCAGTTCGAGCACATCGTCGGCGTCGAACTCCCGGCCCTGTTCGACGAATTCCGCCTCGACGCCGGGGCCCGCGCCACGCTGACCGGGTACGCGGAGGAACTCAAGAACTGGCTCGCCGGAATCCTCACCTGGCACCAGGACTGCCACCGCTACGAGGAGGCGGAACTCCGTCGCCCCGTCGGCACCCCGGTGCGACGCCTCGCCGGGCCGCGCGGCCTGGGCACTTCGGCCGCCCGCATCGGCAGGAGCGCGCGGGTGCCGGTGCGGTGAACCGGGGCGGGACGCCTACTGCCCGGCCTGGGCCAGCGGCGGGGGACCGGGCCGGGGTACGGACGGCGGCCGCTCAACGGCCGCCGTCCACGCCGCGAGCAGCTGCTCGTACTCGGCCTGTTCCTCGGGCCCCAGGGGTCGCCCTGCCCGGTCGGACATGAACGCCCGGATTTCGGCGTTCACGTCGGCCAAGGACCGGGCAGGAACCGGTCGCGATGCAGGAGTCGGGCACATGGTGTGCATACTATGTGGAGATTCCGTAAGAGGCCCAGTGGATATCGCGCCGAAGCGCACATATCAAAACCGGCCTCGATTGCGGACCTTCCCAGCGATTCGCGTCGGTGCCCATCAGCCGCGCGCGGCTGCGGCGTTGGCCTGGGGCCGTCCCTCTCGCCGAAGAATGCCGTGTTCGTCACACTCCGCCTTCGCCCCCCGTGCCGGTGGAGCCGTCGGCCAGGATCCGTGACCCGCCACCTCGGAACGAGTGACGCCCTAGAATGAGCGCTCCGGACGGACGGGGAGCGGCAGTGGTGATGGGCATCGAGGGCGAAGGCGGCACGGCGGACCCGTCCGCCGAAGTGCTGACCGAGGCGGCCGCGATGTTCGGGCTGCTGGCATCGCCCCCGCGGCTGCACATCGTGTGGGCACTCGCACAAGGGGAGAGCGACGTCAGCGGGCTCGCCGAGCGGATCGGCGGGGCGCTGCCCGCGGTGAGCCAGCATCTGACGAAGCTGAAGCTCGCCGGACTCGTGCGGTCCCGCCGCGAGGGCCGCCGGGTCGTCTACCTGGTCGACGACCCCGACGTCGTGGCGGTGGTACGGCTCCTGGTCGTGCAACTGGCCGCCCGCGCCGGACAGGCACTTCCGGTACCGCTCCGTGACATCGGTGCCTGAGACCTCCGAGGCGACCGGAGTCGGCCCACCGTCCCGCGATCAGGCGCGGCCGCGGCCGGGCACGGACCTGCCGGACGGCTCCGGAGCGAGCGAACCGGCCGCGCTCACCACCCTTCAGCTCATGCGGCTGCTGGACAGCGGGCCGCGCGGCCTGACCGAGCAGCAGGCCGACGAACGCCTCGTACGGGACGGCGAGAACACCGTCCCCGCCTGGCGGCCGATCTCCTGGCCGCGGCGCTTTCTGGGCAGCGTCCGCGATCCGTTCACCACGGTCCTGCTGTGCCTTGGCCTGGTGTCCGCGGTCGTCGCCTCCTGGGGCACCGCCTGCGTGATCCTGGTCCTCGTCGTGGTCAGCTGCGCCCTGCGCTCCGGTGGCGAGCACCACGCCAGCCGGTCGATGGCCGCACTGCGCGAGATGGTCGCCACCACGGCCTCCGTACAGCGGCGCACGGACGACGCGTCGCCGCCCGTGGCCCGCGAGATACCCGTCGAACAGCTCGTCGTCGGCGACGTGATCCGGCTGGGCGCGGGCGACCTCGTCCCGGCCGATGTGCGGCTGCTGCGGGCGAGCGGGCTGACCGTGCACCAGGCGGCGCTGACCGGCGAATCCGTACCGGTGCCGAAGCAGGCCGTCGACGATCCGGCGAGCGGCGGCGCGGGGCCGGAGCCGCCGCACATGTGCTTCCAGGGCAGCAGCGTCGCCTCCGGGAGCGGGACGGCGCTGGTCGTGGCCACCGCCGCCGCCACCCGGTTCGCCGCCGCCTACCGCGGAGGTGCGCGGCGGCGCGGCGAGACGGCGTTCGACCGCTCGGTGCACGGCATCGCCTGGACCCTGATCCGCTTCATGCTGCTGACCCCGCCGCTGGTGCTGATGGCCGACGCCGCGGTGCGCGGGCGGGGACTTGAGACGCTGCCGTTCGCGGTCGCGGTGGCGGTCGGGCTGACCCCCGAGATGCTGCCGGTCATCGTGACCGCCGCGCTGGCCAGGGGCGCGTCCGCGCTCGCCCGCACCAGCGCCGTGATCGTCAAGCGGCTGCCCGCGCTGCACGACCTCGGGGCGATGGACGTCCTGTGCCTCGACAAGACCGGCACGCTGACGCAGGACCGGCCGGTCGTGGAACGGTCCGTCGACGCACGCGGCCGCCCCGATCCCGGCGTGCTGCGCTGGGCGGCCGTCAACAGCTTCTGGACCCTCGAACTCGCCGAACTGCCCGCCCCGGACTCCCTGGACGAGGCGATCCTGGACGCCGCGGAGGAACACGGCGCCGACCCCATGGCGTACGAGGGCGTGGCGGCCCTCCCGTTCGACCCGGCCCGGCGGCTCGCCACCGCCGTCGTCCGCCGCCCCGGCCGGCACGGCACCCGCACGCTCGTCGTCAAGGGCGCGGCCGAGGACGTCATCGACCGCTGCGGGCGGAGCGCTGCCGACGGCACGGAAGCACCGCTCGACGAGGCCGGGCGCGCGCGGCTGCTCCGCTTCGCAGCCGACGAAGCGGCCGGCGGCCTGCGCCTGCTCGCCGTCGCGCTCGCCGAACGGCCCGCCCGCAACGGCCCCTACCAGGACCGCGACCTGCGCGGCCTGGTCTTCATCGGATTCGTCGCCTTCCGCGACGCCCTCGCGCCGTCCGCCGCCGACGCGCTGGGGGTCATCGCCCGGCGTGGCGTGGCGGTGAAGGTGCTCACCGGCGATCACCCGGGTACCGCGGCGCGGGCCTGCCGGGACCTCGGTCTTGAGCCGGGCGAGGTCCTCACCGCCGACCGGCTCGGCGGGCTGGCCGGGCCGCCGCTCGCCGAGGCCGTCGAACGGGCCACGGTCGTGGCACGCTGCACGCCCCGGGACAAGGCCCGCATCGTGGCGGCACTGAGGGAGAGCGGCCGCACCCCCGGCTTCCTCGGTGACGGCGTCAACGACCTGCCCGCGCTGCACGCGGCCGATGTGGGGATCTGCCCCCGGGGGGCGGTGACCGTCGCGCGCGAGGGCGCCGACGTCGTGCTCGCCGAGAAGGACCTCACGGCCATCGACCGTGCGATCACCGCCGGGCGCCGCAGCAGCGGCAACATCGCCGCGTACCTGCGCATCACTCTCTCGTCCAACCTCGGCAACGTCATCGCCATGCTCTTCGCCGGCCTGCTGCTGCCGTTCCTGCCGATGCTGCCGGCCCAGGTCCTGGTGCAGAACCTCTGCTTCGACGCGGCCCAGCTGGCCTTCGCCTTCGACCGCCCGGGGCCCGCCGCGGTACGCAGGCCGTCGGCGCTGCGCCCGCGCCCCTTCCTCCGCTTCATCACCGCCTTCGGCCTGCTCAACGCCACCGCCGACCTGGCCACCTTCGCGGTCCTCGCCTTCACCCTGCACACGACATCGGGCTCCGGCGCCCCCGAGGCGTTCCATGCCGCGTGGTTCACCGAGAACCTCCTGACCCAGGCGATGGTGATGTTGCTGCTGCGCGGCGGGCGCCGCGCGGCGGAAGGCCGTACGGCGGACCCCGTCCGGATCGCCGTCGCGGCCCTCGCGGTGATCGGTGTCCTGCTGCCGCTCTCGCCGCTGGGCCCGCTGCTGGAGATGGCGCCGCCGCCCGCGCTGTACTACCTGCTGCTGGCGGCGGTCCTCACGCTGTACGGTGCGGCGCTGGCCGCGGTCAGGGCCCGGTACGCGCGCCGCGAGGGCTGAGAGCCGGTGTCCGAACCGTGGCCGGGCGACCCGGGTTCATTCGCCGGCTCCGGCCCTCACCAGTCGTCGCCGCCGAAGCCGCCGCCGCTGTCACCGAAGCCGCCTCCGAAGTCGGCCGCATCGAAGCCGGACCCGGTGAAGTCCCCGCCCTCGGCGCCGCCTTCGCCCGCCGGTGAGCCGGCGAAGGCGGACGGGGCACTGAGGAACGAGCCGAGCACGGTGCCGGCGACCAGCCCGGTCAGCATGCCGCCGCCGAAGTACCCGCCGGCCCACGGCGTATAGGCGGGCCCGGCGTTCCAGTAGGGCTGCGGTCCGTCCGGCGTCTGCACCGTGCGGGCCATCGGCTCCTCGCCCGCGGACAGCCGGGTGGCGTCCGCGGTGCAGGCCGGGACGGTGCGCTGCGCGCCGCCCGCGGGCGCCCACTGCACGTCGACGGTGGAGGGGCCGTGCCGCGGGTCGAAGAAGCAGGGGGAGCGGCGGACGGGCAGCGGTTCGCCGATGCGGCGCGAGGCGAGGGTCGCCAGCGCGAACCGCCCCTCGTCCAGCGACTCGGTCACCGCCCGCACGTCCTCGGGGCGGCGCGCGGCGTCCATCGCGGCCTTGGCGGTGTCGTACGCGTCCAGCGCGCGGGTGTAGTCCTGCCGCATGGCGTCGTCGGCGCCGGGCTCGGAGGGGCGGAAGTCGAGCCGTTCGAGCGCCTCGCCGAAGGCGGTGATGTCCTCGTCCACCACCAGCCGCAGGGCCGCGAGTTCGGCCTGCTCGCGCTCCTCGCGCTTCTTCCTGGTCCGCCGGTACAGCGCGTAACTGCCCGCGCCTGCGGCCACGATGACGCCGCCGCCGATGAGCAGCCCGCCCGCGCTGCCGCCACCGTCATCGTCGTCCGCGCCGTCCTTGCTCCATGAGGCGGGCGCATGGCCGTGGGCCTGGGCGGCGGCCTGCCCGGCGAATTCGTCGACCGTGGCCCGGGTGTCGCCGGGGTGGGACCGCCGCGCCGCGCCCTTGAGGTTGCTGACCGAGTTGCGGGGCATCACCTGCGGGTCGGCCCCGGCGTTGAAGCCGTCGTCGCCGAGGTGCACGGCGTACACACCGGCGATGCCGACCTTGGTGCGCAGGTCCTGGAGCAGGGTGCGGCGGGGGAACTCGGGTGCGTCGGGCAGCACCGCGACGAACACCGGCCGGTCCGCCTCCCTGATCTTCTTCGCCAGGGCGTCGGCGGCGGCCTCGGGGAACTGGCCGGCGACCCGGGGGTCGACATACACCGGGCGCTTAGCGAGGGCGGCGGCCACCGCGTCGAGACCGCCCGCGGCATGGGCGGGCCGCGGCACCACGGCGGCCGCGGCCACCAGCGTGAGGACGGCCAGGAAAACGGCCGTCAGGAGCCTGGGCAGCAGGGCCCGGCTGAGGGCAGACATGGACGGATCTCCTTCAGGAGGTGCGGAGTGGTGAACGGGGAGGCGCGGCGGGATCCGACGACGCGCCCTAGCCGTACGACAGGTCCGAGCACGGGTTGTCATCGGCGGAACGGGCCTTCTTGGCCAGGTCGGGCGGCACTTCGGTGGCGGACGGCGACGCGCCGGGTGCCGGAGTCTGCGCGTAGGAGGCGCCGACGGTGACGTCGATGCCGGGGGTGGTGGCCTGCCGGGTCGTCGCACCGGGGAAGAGGCGCGCGACGGTGTGGGCCTGGTCCTCCTGCCCCGGGCCGTAGGCGATGACCGTGGTGGCGAGGTGCTGGGACGAGGCGGTGGTGGTGCGGTTGACGGTGAAGCCCGCGTGCTTCAGATCGTCGGCCGCACGGCCCGCGAGCCCCGTGACGAGGGTGCCGTTGTAGACGCTGACGTCGATGCCCGCGCCGGACACGGAGGCGCTGGGGGCCGGGCTCTCCTTGCCGTCCTCGTCCTTCGCCCCGCTCTTGTCCCCCCGGGCGTCCTCGCCGTCGATGGTGCGGTCCGCCTTCAGCGCCGCCCACAGCGCGTCGGCCTCCGGGTGCACGATCGCGACCCGCGCGCCCTGGTAACGCCAGGGCAGGGTCACGAACTTGGTGTTGTGCAGGTCGATGTCCTTCAGTTCCATCACGAAGGAGATCAGCTTGTCCGCCGAGCCCAGTCCGGGGTCGACGGTCAGCGACTCGGTGGCGGCGTTGGCCAGCGGCAGCAGCGCCGCCGGGTTCATCCCCTGCGACTTGACCTTCTTGATCAGGCTGGAGACGAACGCCTGCTGGCGCTTGATGCGGCCGATGTCGGAGCCGTCACCGATGCCGTGCCGCAGGCGCACGTAGTCCAGGGCCTTCTGGCCGGAGACGGTCTGCGGTCCCTTGGGGAGGATGATCTTGCCGAGCGAACCGCGGTTGGGGTTCAGGTTGCCCTGGCGGACCTCGTTGGGCAGGCACACCTGGACGCCGCCGACGGCCGACGTCATCTTCGAGAACCCCTCGAAGTCGACCACCACGGTGTGGTCCACCCGCAGTCCGGTCAGGTTCTCGACCGTGTTCTGGGCGCAGGCGGGATTGCCTTGAGGTGTCTCCCCGATGGTGAACGCGACGTTGAACATGGTGTTGTCCTTCGGGCCGCTCCACTGCCCGTCGGGAAGTCTGCACGCCGGTATGGTCACCAGCGTGTCGCGCGGTATGGACACCGCGACGGCGTGCCGGCGGTCGCCGTAGATGTGCAGCAGGAACGCGGTGTCCGAGCGCCCCACCGCGCCCTCCCCGCCGCCCAGTTTGCTGTTCCCGCCCGAGCGCGAGTCCGAGCCGATGACCAGCACGTTGCTGCCGCCGGTTCCGGCGGCGGGCCGGTCCCGGCTCACCCCGTCGGCGCCGAACGTGGTGATCTTGCCGTTGATGTGGACGTAGAACCACCCGGCACCGGCGGTGAGCAGTACGAGGAACGAGGCCACGGTGATCGCGGCTATCCGGACCTTGCTGCGCTTGCGCCGTCGCCCTCGGGCAGGCCCGTCACCGCTGCGGCGTCCTACTCGTGCCGTATGGCTGCCTGTCACGTGTGCACCCTTATCCGTGCGGTGTTTTCTTGCAGGGGAAGGCGGTTGGCACCGCCTTGGTTATACAGTTGCGCAATGTAGCAAGTGAAATCCGGGCCGGGTCCTGCAGGACACCGGCGCACGACAATCTGAGAGGCGGGCACACGATGCTGCGCAACGGACTTGAGCCCTGGCACCTGCTGATCGTGGCGCTTGTGGTGATCCTGCTCTTCGGTTCGAAGAAGCTCCCGGACACCGCACGCGCCCTGGGCAAGTCGCTGCGGATCCTCAAGAGCGAGACCAAGGCCATGAAGAACGACGGCGCGGAACCGGCCGCCACGTACGAGTCCGGCGAGCCGGCGCGCCCGGAGCCGCACACGATCCACGCCATGCCGGGCGGCCCGGCCACGGGGCACTCCGGGGGAACGGCCGGCCCGGGGGCGTTCGGTTCCGGTGCGACGCGCGGGGGCGCCGGATACCCGGCACCGGAAAATCCGGAACGCCCCGAACATCCGGAACCTGTGAACCGCCCCGGGGGGCACGCTTCCTGACGTTGCGTCAGAGATGGCCTGATGCGGCTGGTCCTTGCCGGGCGCCGACCTGCTTCCACCTATGGGTAATACTTTAGATATTGCGCAAGCAGGGAACCATCATGGAGGGCACCTTGACGGTTCCGTACGACGCCGGAGGGCTTGCCGTCCGGTCACCCATCGCAGGCAAGAGGAGAAGCAGCACCATGGGCGTCAGCCTCACCAAGGGCCAGAACGTCGTCCTCAACCAGGACGGCACCCCGCTCGCGGATGTCACGGTCGGCCTCGGCTGGGACGCCCGGCCCGTCGGGGACCAGGATGTCGACCTGGACGCCTCGGCAATAATCTGCGGCGCCGGCCAAAAGGCCCTGTCCGACCGGCACTTCATCTTCTACAACAACCTCGCCAGCCCCGACGGCGCGGTCCGCCACACCGGCGACAACACCACCGGCGACGGCGAAGGCGACGACGAACAGCTCCTCGTCGACCTCGACCGGCTGGACGCACCGGGCGCCGAGGTCGAGCAGGTCGTCTTCACCGTCTCCCTCCACGACGCCGAAGCACGCGGCCAGAACTTCGGCCAGGTCGACGACGCCTACATCCGCGTCGTCGACAACCTCACGAGCCGGGAGATGTGCCGCTACGAACTCTCCTACGACGCCGCGGGCGAGACCGCCATGGTCTTCGGCGCTCTCTACCGCCGCGGCGGCGAATGGAAGTTCCGGGCCATCGGCCAGGGATACGCGTCCGGTCTGGCCGGCATCGCCACCGACTACGGGATCGGCATTGGCTGACACCGGCGCCGCCCCACTCGCCCGCCCCTCTTCACCTGACCCGGGGGAAAACGTGTATGAGCCAGTCCGCTTACGAGCGGAGGACGGACCCGACTTCGAGCAGCTGCTGGACCGCGCCCTGCGGACGCCGGAGATCACGGACGCGCTGCGCCGGTCCGGCGAGGGCATCGACGCCGGGCAGTTGCGCGCCCAGGCACTCGGATCGCAGGCCGCCATCGCCGCGGCGGCCGCCGCCGAGTACCGGACCTACCTCCGGCTCCGTACGTCCGGCGCCCGGCCCGGCCCCCTGCCGCGTCGGCCCGGCCGGACGGCACGGGCCACCGGCGGACTGCTGCCCGCGCTGGGCGTACTGGTGCCGGGACTTGCGGCCACCGCCGCCGCCATCTTCCTGCTCATCGGCTACGGGCTGCGCGCCGTCGGCATGCCGTCCCGCCTCGCCGACGAGCTGGTCTTCGCCGGTCTGACGGCAGCCTGCATCGCCGCGGCCGCCACGCTGGCCGGGTTGTTCTGGATGCTGGTCGTGGCGGCGCGCAACCGCGCGGTGCCGGACGGGGGTGCGGATCAGGACCCGCACGCGGCACTGGTGCGGGCGCGCGAGGCGTGGCACGGCGCGCTGCTGGAACGCGGCGTGCTGCCGTTCCTGCTCGGCCGGCTCGACGCCGGACTCCCGGCCGGGAGTCCGGGACCGAACGCCGGGCGGGCGCTGCCGGTGACCGGAGTGGACGACGCGGAGGCGGCGGGCCGTGCGGGCGCCGGCCGTCAGCGGCGGCGCGGCGGGCCCGGGTACAGCGCGCCCGACTTCGCGAGCCCCGACTTCAGCAGCCCGGACTTCACCGGGCCCGAGGCACCGAGCCGGGAATGACCGGGCCACAAGGCGGCAGGCCGCCGGCCTCCTGGCGGGGGCGGGCGGCCTTGCGGCAGGCGGTGGCGTACCGGTCGGCTCGCTACCCGGCCGCCGGGGCCCGCTCGTCCTCGGGCACCGAGATCACCCAGTGCGTCGCCCGCCGCGGGCGGAGATAACCCGCCCAGTACAGGGCGGCCGCGGCGACGATGACGCCGGTGATGACCAGGCTCTTGGTGCTCTGCTGACACAGCACCCACACGAGCACCACGACGAGGGCCACCGGGATCGCCGGCCACAGCGGCATACGCCAGGCCATCCGGTGTTTGTGCACCCCGCGGCGGGAGACCAGGGCGCCCAGCGCGACGAAGACGTACATCGCCGCGACCGCCACCCCCGTGACCTCGCTCAGGGTGTCGAGATTGACGAAGCACAGCGCCGCCCCCGGGATGCCCACTCCCAAGGTCGCCGCCCACGGCGATCCGAAGCGCCTGCCGACGTGCGAGAACACGCGGTTGACCCGGTCGGGCCAGGCCGCGTCGCGGGCCGACGAGAAGACCACCCGGGAGTTCTGGATCACCATCACGATCGCGGCGTTGATGATGGCCAGGGCGATACAGAGGCTGACGAACGTGCCGACACCCGAGTTGCTCCAGCCCGCCACCATGCCGGCGACGTCACCGGCGCCCAGCGCCGCCAGGTCCGGCGCGCCCAGCGTGATCGCGACCACCGGGACCAGGACGATGACCACGCCGATGCCGAGGGTCCACAGCACGGTGCGGGAGACGTTGCGGCGCGGATTGTCCATCTCCTCGGCGAGGTACACGGCGGTGGAGAAGCCCTGGAGGATGAAGAGCGCGGTGGCCAAGCCCGTGACGATCAGACCCGCGGTGATCGCGGTGCTGTGTCCGTGCCCCGCGTCGATCACGGGACGGATCAGCACCGAAGCGGGCCGGGCGGCGTGGCCGAAGCCGAGGAACGCGACGACCGCGCAGGCCACGACCTCCAGCACCAGGAAGATGCCGGTGATCCAGGCATTGGCGCGCAGGTCGAGCAGGCCCATGGCGGTGGCGAGCAGCATGACCGCGGCGGCGGTGAGCTGCGGATCCAGATGTATGAGCGGGGCCAGATAGTCGGCGGTGCCCAGGGCGATGATCGGCGGAACGATCATGACGACGATCAGGGACAGCACGAAAACCAGCCAACCGGCGAGCCGTCCCATCAGCGTGCCGACCATCGCGTACTCGCCACCGGAGCTGGGAACCAGCGTGCCCAGCTCGGAGTAAGTGAAGGCGACGCCTATGCACAGCAGGGCCGCGACGGCGATCGTGAGTGCGGTCCCGGTGCCCAGAGTGGCGAACGAATCCGGCACGATGACGAAGAGCGACGACGCCGGTGTCAGGCAGGACAGCGTGAGGAGCGTGCCGCCCACCACACCGATGGAGCGGTTGAGCTGGGGTGCGTCCCCGTCCGGCGCCCGGCGGGTGTCCCTCGCGGGCGGCGCGGAAGCAACGGGTGTGGTGGGCGTCTGGGTCATCCGTGTCCCATCAGTGCTGGCGGCAGGAGGGGCATCTTTGGGGGAGAGTGCCTCGAAACGGCCTTCCGGTGGATCGCGGGCGTCGCTTCGGTGACCGAATACAACCCCTGCCGGGGACGTACGTCAAGGTCTCGTAAGGATCGGATGGCAACGAAATCCGTTGACGGATGCCAGCCTTGAGGTGCTTCTCCGCCTAGGAGATGCGAGGTACGCGCGGAATCAGTTGCATGGTCCTCGTGCAGCCGACCGCTTCGGATTCCTCCGTGGCCGGAAGTGGCTCCCCGGCGCCGGTACGTGAGTGGGCGATCCGTGCGGGGCTCAGCGGGTGTCCTCGGGGGCCGGGACGCGGCCGGTCGGTTCGGGTTCGGCCGTCGGCAGGAAGATGCCGACGAGGTACTTGTAGAGACCGGCGCCGAGGACGCCGCCGACCAGCGGTCCGACGATGGGCACCCAGAAATAGAAATTGCCCCATTGATCCCGCCAGGCACCCCGATAGCCGGTGAGGAAGCTGGCGAGCCGGGGCCCGAAGTCGCGCGCCGGATTGATCGCGTAACCGGCGTCGGCCCCGAATGCCATGCCGATCGCGACCACGACAAGGCCGATGATCAACGCTCCCAAGTTGGCTCCGGGTGGTGTGTTCAGCAGATCCGTGATCGCGAAGATGAGAAGCAACAGCAGGGCAGTCCCGATCACTTGGTCACGGAATGCGCCCCATTCGTGGATGCCCGCCGTGGTCGAGCCGTTCCCCGGCAGTGTGGAGAAGACGAACTGTGTTTTGAGGGAATGCGCCGGATCCGCCTTGGCCAGCACTTCGGTGTAATTCCAGCGCACCAGGAGCGCGGCGACGAAAGCGCCCGTTGTCTGAGCGAGGGCATAGGGCACGACCTTGGCCCAGGAGAAGTCCCTGAAAACCGCGAGCGCCAGCGTCACGGCCGGATTGAGGTGGGCGCCGCTGATCCGCGCCGCGACGTAGACACCGAGCGTCACGCCAAGCCCCCAGGCCCAGGCGATGCTGTCGTGATTTCCCAGGCCCCCCTTGGGATCGGTGAGGGCGCCCCCGGCCACCACCTGGGCGACCACGCCGCACCCGAAGAGAATGAGCACCATGGTGCCCAGGAATTCCGCGGACATCTCGCGGATGATCTGGGACTTGGGAACCGGTTCGCTCATGGGATTCGGCGTCTCCTCGATGAATTCGGGGCCCGGCCTGCCCGAGTCGAGGGCATCATCACTGATCGTCATTGCACCGCGGACCATCGCGCCACCCGGAGTCCGTCCCACCAGCCATAACTGATCCGGCCGGGTGACGAGGCTGCGCCGTCCGAGTTGCCGCACACCACGCGGCGTCACCGCCCACGTGGCGGCCTCCGCGCCACCCGAATATCAGCGATTAGGGTGCACAATCGCGGCGAAAGGGAATCGCCGGACAACCCTCTTTGACCACTGGTGAACGCCCCGCATTCCGGTCTGATACGCCCCCGGCCCAGCCGGATCACGGCACCGGGGCGGCGGGAGCGCCCCCGCCCCGCCCCCGCCCCGCTGCCGCTCCCGGTGCGAAAAGAGAGCTGCCCCGTGTCTCTGCTCCTGACCTTGCTCGGCGGACTGAGCGGCGCCGCGCTGCGCTACGGCGCGGAACGCGGGCTGCGGTCGTGCGGCCGTCACCTCGCCCGCTGGGGCACGTTCGCGCTGAACGCCGCGGGATGCTTCCTGCTCGGCGCACTCGCGGGATGGGCGCATCTGCACCGGATGACCGGCGTCCTGATCCTGCTGGGCGGCGCCGTCACCGCGTACAGCGTCGCCGGTTACGACAACGGGCGCCTGGCGCTCGGCGGCCGGCGCGGGCCCGCGCTGCGCCACGTCCTGACCGGGTGGTGCATCGGCCTGCCCGCCGCGGCCATGGGCGTCTTCGTGAGCCTGAACTGACGCCGCCCGCACGGCCGTTACGTGTCGGTGGGTCCGACGGGCCGCCCGCGCGCCGCGGGCGGCCGCCGATGCCCCTACACGGCCGTGATGTCGATGCGGGCGTCCTCCCGGGAGACCTCGCGGGGCAGCACCGCCACCTTCTTGGGGTTCAGGGACCTGTCCTCCGCCCAGTACTGCCGGCCGGCGTACCGCCCCGTGGACCACGACTGGAGAGTGAACCCCGGGCCCTGGTCATCGGCCGGCGCGAGCCGCCACAGCTCGTTCGGCGTGAACCGCGGCGAGAGCGCGGGCAGCACGGCCAGCGGCTGGACCGTGAGCTGCTGGTCCTCCCCGTCGACCGGTGCCACCAGCCCTCCCTCGCCGCGCTCGGATTCCACCGTGTAGACGTCCTGGCCCTCGTCGGGCTGCCGCCTGATGATCCAGCGGGCCGTCTCGGGCACGTCCAGCAGCTTTGCGTAGAGCCGCCCACGGATCACGACGGCCGGAGCGCCGCCCACCGTGAGGGTGACCGGCCGGTCCGTCAGATCCCGGAGACCGCCGGGCGATGCCGCCCGCGCCGCCAACGGTGCCCGGACCGCGAGGCCGGCAAGACCCGCCATCGTGCCCTTCAGTACGCCCCTGCGCCCAAGTCCGCCTGCCGCCATGCCCGTTGCTCCTCGTGTCCGAGACCTACCGGTGACCGGTTCAACGATCCGCGGGGCGGCGGGTAACCCGCCGGGACCGGGGCTCAGGCCAGTCCGTTGACGGCGGCGGTGAAGACGGACGGGAAGCGGGCGGCGGCGGGGACGATCCGGGCGGCCAGTGCGGGGTGTCCGCGCAGCCACAGAAGGGAGCCGGTCAGCAGGCGGTACCGCCGCGACACCCGGCGCCAGGCGCTCTCGTACTCCTGCGGCCGGCCGGCCCGTACACACCGCACCAACTGCTCGGCCGCGCCGAGCGCCATCGCGATGCCCTCGCCGGTCAGCGCGTCGATATAGCCCGCCGCGTCGCCGACCAGCAGCGCCCGCCCGGACACCCGGGCCCGCACCCGCTGGCGCAGCGGCCCCGCGCCCCGGGTGGCCGTCACCGCGGGCGGCAGCCGGCCGGCGAGCCGCGGGAACCGCGTGAGCTGCGCGTCGAACGGGGCCCGGTCACAGGTCAGGATGGCGACGCCGATCAGGTTCGGGCCGATGGGCGTGACGTATGCCTCGGCCCCTGCGGACCAGTACACCTCGACGCAGTCCGTCCACGGCGGCACGGCGAAGTGACGGCGCAGCCCGTACCTGGCCGGCACGTGCGGTCCCGGCGGCTCGCCGAGGTGGAGGCTGCGGCGGATCGGCGAGTGCAGGCCGTCCGCGGCGGCCAGGTAGCGGGCCGTGAGGCCGGCCGCGGTGACGCTCGCGTCGTCCTGGCGGACGGAGTCCACCCGCAACGGGAGTACCGGCACGCCGAGTTCGGCCGCCCGCAGGGAGAGGGCGGCGTGCAGGTCGGTCCGCCGCACCCCGCGGCCCGGCTGCGTACGGAAGCGCGCCTCGGCCTGGTGGCGGGGGCCGACGTAGCGGATGCCGCGAAAGGGCTGGCCGCCGACGGCGACGCCGAGTCCGGCCAGCGCGCGCACCGCCCCGGGCATCAGCCCTTCGCCGCAGGCTTTGTCGACCGGGCCGGTACGGGGCTCGGCGACCACGACCTCCAGGCCGGCCCGCGCGGCATGGATCGCCGTCGCGAGCCCGGCCGGGCCGCCGCCGGCGACCAGCAGATCGATCACGTCGCGGTGGCCGGCGTCGCGGCCGTGCGCAGCGCGGCGTTCTCGCAGCGCAGGCGGACGGCCAGCAGCGGGAGGTTGGCGAGTGCGAAGCAGAGCGCGGTGATCCAGGCGCTGTGCACCAGGGGCAGCGCGACGCCCTCGACGACGACCGCGAGGTAGTTGGGATGCCGCAGCAGCCGGTACGGCCCGCCGGTGACCAGGGGGAGGCCGGGCACGACGAGGACCCGGGTGTTCCAGCGCGGTCCCAGCGTGCCGATGCACCACCAGCGCAGGGCCTGCGCGGCCGCCGTGAGGACGAGCAGGGGCCAGCCGAGCGCGGGCACGAACGGCCGGTCGGCCCAGCCCGTCTCCGCCAGGCAGCCGGCCAGGAGGCCGGTGTGCAGCAGGACCATCACCGGGTAGTGGCCGCGGCCGTACTCCAGGGCGCCACGGCGGCGGCTCCAGGCCGCGTTGCGGCGGGCGGTGACGAGTTCGGCCAGTCGTTCGGCGGCCACCAGCAGAACGAGCAGTACATATCCGGTCATCTTCGGCCTACCAGCGGAGCAGCACGAGTTCGGAGCAGAATCCCGGTCCCATGGCGAGCATCAGCCCCGCCGATCCGGGCAGCGGCGGACGCAGCGCCAAGGTGTCGCGCAGGATGTGCAGGACCGACGCCGACGACAGGTTGCCGACCTCGGCCAGCGAACGCCACGTCAGCTCCAGCGCGCGGGCCGGCAGATCCAGGGCCTCGCGTACGGCCTCCAGGATCTTCGGTCCTCCCGGGTGGCAGACCCAGGCCGTCGCCTCCTGGGGCTTGAGATCGTGGTCGGCCAGGAACGCGCGGACCTGGGGGCCCAGATGGCGCCGGACCAGCTCGGGCAGTTCGCCGCCCAGCACGATCCGGAATCCACCGTCGCCGATGTCCCAGCCGAGCAGGTCCTCGGTGTCCGGAAAGAGATGGCTGCGGGTCGCCACCACGAAGGGACCGTTGTCCGGCTGGTTGCTCGGATGGTCCCGGCCCACCGCGACGACCGCAGCGGCGCCGTCACCGAACAGCGAACTGGCCACCAGATCCGCCGCCGACGCGTGCGTACGCGGCAACGTCAGCGAGCACAGCTCCACCGACAGCAGGACCGCCACCCCGCGGGGCCGGCCGGCCAGATAGTCGTGCAGTCTGGCGATACCGGCGGCGCCCGCCACACAGCCGAGGCCGAAGATCGGCACCCGCTTCACGTCCGGGCGCAGCCCCAGCCGCCCGGCCAGCCGCGCCTCGATCGAGGGGGCGGCGATGCCGGTGACCGACGTGGACACGATCAGCTCCACGTCCCGCGCCCGCAGCCCGGCCTCGTCGAGCGCCGCAGCCACCGCCTGTTCGCCCAGCTCCAGGGCCACTTCGATGAACCGGTCGTTGGCGTCGCCGAAGCCGGTCAGGGTGGCGTACCGCTCCAGGGGCAGGGCGAGTTGACGGGTGCGGACCGTGGAGCTGTCGTGCAGCCGGTCGAGCACGCCACGCCCCCGGTCCCCGTCCCGGTCCGCCGCCAGCCCTATGGCCGAGAGTGCGTCCGTGATCTCGTGCTGTTCGTACCGGTGCGGCGGAAGCACCCCGTGCACGGCTGCGATGCGCGTCATTTCCGCAGCATAGGAAGACCCCGCGCGAAATCCCGTGCACGGAGTGCGAGACGGGGCGGAGTGTCCGGCGGGCCCGGCCGATCCGACGGGATCGACCGGCCAGGATCTAGCATCGTGCCGTGCCCAGCACCGGAGCCAGCGCTGCCGACACCCGTGGTACCGACGTCCCGGACGCGACGCCGCCGCGTTCGCCCCGCGCGGTCCTGACCGGGCTCTTCCGGGCCTGTCACCCCGAGCCCGCCCTGGCGGTCACGGCCCTCATCACCGTGCTCGCGGCGGCGTCCGGCCGGAGCCCCTTGGGCTGCCTGCTCGTCGCCGCGGCGGTGTGCACCGGCCAGCTATCGGTCGGCTGGTGCAACGACCGGGTCGACATCGGGCGGGACACCGACGCGGGCCGCAGCGACAAACCCCTGGTGGCAGGCGCTGCCGGGCCGCGTACCGTCGCCTTCGCCGCGGTCTGCGCGCTGGCCCTGTGCGTCCCGCTGTCCTGGGCGAGCGGACCGGCCGCGGGCGCCGCCCACCTGGCCGGTGTCGCGGCGGCCTGGAGCTACAACCTCGGCGTCAAGAAGACTGTGGCCTCCTGGCTGCCCTACGCCCTGGCCTTCGGCCTGCTGCCCGCGTTCGTCACGCTCGGGCTGCCCGGCCGCCCCTGGCCGCCGGCCTGGTCCGTTGCCGCGGGAGCCCTGCTGGGGGTGGGCGCGCACGTCACCAATGTGCTGCCTGACATCGACGCGGACCTGGCGGCGGGGGTGCGCGGACTGCCGCAGCGCCTCGGCCTGCGGCGGGCCCGCCTGCTCGCTCCCGTACCGCTGCTCGGCGCCTCGGCGGTGCTGGTGTTCGCGCCGCCGGGACCGGCCGGGGCCGCGGGGTGGGCGGCGTTCGCCGGTACCGCGGTGGCGGCCGTCGGCACCGTCCTTCCCGCGCGGGCCGGTTCACGCAGCAGGCTCCCGTTCCTGGCCACCCTCGCGATGGCGGGAACCGCCGTCGCCCTGCTCCTGCTGCGCGGCACCGCCCTGGCGTGACGCGACGGCCGAAGCGAACCCGTCGGCACAGCTTCATCGTGCCGACACCGTGCCGACTTCATCGTTCCGACCATGGGGAAGACTGACGAGGGCATCGACGGCAGGCTTCGCCGGCAGCAACGCCGAGACGATCGCCCACCTCCGCGAGAACGGCAGCATCACCCTGATGTGGTGCGCCTTCACCGGCCCGCCCAACATCGTGCGCGTCCACGTCCGCGTCCACAAGAAGCCGCACATCTCGGCCGGCATCGACGGCCTGCCGGGCCTCCCTCTCCCGCTGCCCCCACTGCCCGCAGCGGAACCGGACTGACGGGCCGAGTGCCGTCGCACCTTCACTCAACGGCCTTGGCCATGGCGGTCGTTGCCTCTCTGCCGGTCCCGTTCCAGGAGCGGAAATGCGCCAGGGTCTCCCCGAGCTGTGAATGCTGCGGCCGGGGCAGATCCTCCAGGCTGAACCAGCCCAGCGCGTCGAACTTATGGGGTTCACCGAGGGCGACCCGGCCGGGATCCACTTCGACGGCGAACAGCACCGCGACCCAGTGCGAGACGGGATCGCCGCGCAGGATGTTGCGCACTCCCAGCGTCTCGATCGCGAGGGGATCGGCCACGTACTCCTCGCGGACCTCACGCCGCACGGCCGCCTCGAACGACTCCCCGTGCTCCAGCGCCCCGGCCCCGGTGTCCCAGGTGCCCGGCTCGTCCCGCGCGCCCGCACCACGCCTGGCCAGCAGGATCCGGCCACGGCCGTCGTGGCAGACGAAGACACAGGAGACGGCCGGCGCCGTGAGCGAACGCTCGGGGGGATGTCCGGACGAGAGACGGGCCGTGCGGTCCATGGGCGTTTCCTCCGATATGGCGAACAGGCCCGACGCGCTGCTCTGCTCCGGCCTGTTCGCTCTGCGCGACCCTAGCCAAAGCCGCATCGGGCGTGCCCGGGATTTTCGGGCGTGCGGCCGCGGTCCGTCTCCGGTGGCCCACCTTCCCCGTCAGTCCGAAGAGTTGGCGCCGGAGGGACATGTCACGGCAGATGACGGGCATGGGGGTGGAAGACGGAGACCGAGCAACCGGCGGGAGCCACGACATGCGCGACACCGGAACGATCACGATGGACACCGCACACCCGGCGGGGCGGCACACGCCGGAGGCGGGCGCCTCCGAGGCCCCGTCGGCACTGCCTCGGATCGCCTCTCCCCGGACCGTCGCCCCGTCCGGCGCCCGTGACCTGTCGCGGCTGTTCTTCGACCGGCTCACGGTGCTGGAGGAGGGGACGCACGAGTATCAGTACGCGCGCAACACCCTCATCGAGATGAACCTGTCACTGGTGCGGTACGTCGCAGGCCGCTTCCGCAGCCGGGGACAGGAGATGGACGACATCGTGCAGGTCGGCACGATCGGCCTGATCAAGGCCATCGACCGGTTCGACCCCTTGCTGGAGAACGAGTTCACGACCTTCGCCATCCCCTACATCAGCGGCGAGATCAAGCGGTTCTTCCGCGACACCACCTGGTCCGTACGCGTGCCGCGCCGGCTCCAGGAACTGCGCGTCGACCTCGCCCGCGCCCGCGAGGACCTGGAGGGCGAAGGCGTCCACGACCCCGGCGTCGCCGATCTGGCCGGCCACCTCGGTCTGAAGGAGGAAGAGGTCAACGAGGGACTCGTCGCCTGCAACGGCTACGACTCCGACTCCATCGACCGTCCCATCCAGGCGCGCGGCAAGCAGCAGACCGGACTCGTCGCCGACCTCATCGGCCAGGAGGACCCGGCGCTCGCGCTGGCCGAGGACCTGCACGCGCTCAAGCCGCACCTCGCGCAGCTCGACGAGCGGGAGCGCACCCTCATCCGGCTCCGCTTCGGCGCGGAGATGACCCAGTCCGAGATCGGCGCGGAGCTGGGCCTGTCCCAGATGCACGTCTCCCGCCTCCTCAGCCGCGCCTTCACCACCTTGCGCAAGGGCCTGCTCGCCGAGGAGTGAGCGGCCGCGCGGGCCCGCCGGCCCTCGTGATCACCGTGCGAGGGTGGCCAGCAGGATCTTGCCGCCGCAGGGGTGCGGCCGGATCGTGATGTCACGGGCCAGGCTGCGCACCATGGGCCAGCCGAAGCCTCCCGTACGGCCTGTGAGGTCGGGGCGGCGCTCCTGCGGGTGCGCGGGGCTGGGGTCCTCGACGCCGACCAGGATGCTGTCGAGGTCCGCGGTCAGATGAAGGGCCGTGACGGCGCCCGCGTGCCGCAAGGCGTTGGCGACCAGCTCGGACACCAGCAGGAGAAGGTTCTGGACGGTGGGCGCGGGCAGCTCGGGGCTGAGCGCGGCGACGAAGCCCGCGGCGAAGTCGCGGGCGTCCGCCGCCGTTCCCGGACGGCAGACGGGTGGGGCGGGCCGGGCCGCGTGATCGTCCTTCGCAAGCTGGTGCATCACTTCTTCACCCCTGTGGGTGGGGCCTCTCGTTCGGTCGCTTTTCCCCAGGCGTCCGCCTGCGTTCCAGGTCCGTCTACCCAGCGGAACCCAGGTGAAAAGGATGCGTGGCAGGCGCCCGTGAGAGATCCCCGGCAGCGCCGTTCCGGGATGTCCCGAACGGGTCGGCATGCGGCAGAGCCGGGATGTCGTCGGTGTCCAGAATATCCGGGCGCCCGACCGCAGCGACGCCCGGCCCTCGCGCCGGACGCCCGGACGCCGGTCCGGCTCACGAGAGGGCGGCGGTCCGGTGCATGGCGAAGACGCGTGGGCCGGGGCACCGGCCCGGCGCAGGCAAGCCGTTCGATGGCCCGCGCCCCCCGCAAGACCCGAGCCGAAGAACGGCCCCGGGCCCGGCAGTTGCGCCCGTGGAGCAGCCGCCCAGGGGACCGGTACCCCCGCCGGACGTCCCTTGCGCGCCCTGAAGGGTGAACGGTCAGGCGAATTCGCGCGTGTCGTCGAACGCACCCTGTAGGGCGGCCTAACGTCGTCTTAACCCTCGATTTCCGGGGGAACCGCATCCCATTCTCTGGTGAAGGGTGAAGCACTCCGCACGCACGAGATGACGCGCAGAGCGCCCCCGCACCGGAACCCCGGTACGGGGGCGCTGCCGCTCTCCCGTGCAAGGCATCGGCAACACCCTGGCGTCGGCGGTCTCTTGTACCGGCCGGCAAACCGCCTGGCGCCCCGCATCCTGCATCCCTCACCTCCGTATCCCGCATCCCCACCTCCCGCACCGCACGGAACAGGAAGGAAGCAGTCAGGCGGCCTGCGGGCGTGACCTCGGATGCGTGGAACACGCGAAGAGGAGCCCGGCCCCGACCCGGTTTCTGAGGCCACTGGTCGGGAGGGCTCCTCGCGCGGTGCACCACCCGGGCAAGCCGACGAAGACCAGCGATCAGGAGGAAACACCCGTGAACGACCGTATCCCGCGCCCTCACAAGCTGTCCACGACACCCGCCCGGCTTCTGCGCAAGCGCCGCCGGACGATGGAACGTACCCGTCCGCTGTGGCACGACCTGCTGCGCGGCGCCGCGTACGCGGCGGGCGGGAGCATCGTCACGCTGCTCACGTCGTGGATGCAGACCTGGCATTGACGTCCTGGACGAGATTCGCCGCGGCGCCCGGCGTCCCCGCGCCGTGGCGGACGGATTGCCCGTGTCTCGTGCACCGCATGCATGGCGGCCGTTCTGCGGGGCACGCGCGTACGGCACGCAGTGGAGAGCGGAGGCCGACGTACACGGTGGCCAACTCCCAGAAATGATCTTCGACCGCGCGTGTCCGCGGAGAATGGAGGCCCGCATGAACTGGCGCCAGGAAGCCGCCTGCCGCGAAGAAGACCCCGAGCTGTTCTTCCCCATCGGCAGCGCGGGACCGGCCCTCCTGCAGATCGAGGAGGCGAAGGCCGTCTGCCGCCACTGCCCCGTCAGGGACCGGTGCCTGCAATGGGCGCTCGACTCCCGTCAGGAACACGGGGTCTGGGGCGGCACGAGTGAAGAGGAACGCCGCGCCATGAAGCGCCGCGCGGCCCGTATGCGGGCGCGCAAGGTGTCCGTATAAGACCCGGCTGAGGCACGGCACCGACGGTGCGGCCGGCCCGGGGCAGGAGCCCCGGGGCCGGCCGCCGTGCGGTCAGATACCGAAGGCGGCGGGGTACTGGATGGTGCCTGTCGGGGTGGGGCGAGCCGGGTTCAGGGCGAGGGCCATCATCGCCTCGTCCGGTACGTCGATGGGTGCGCGGATGCCGAAACGGGACGCGGGGATGAAGCCGAACCTCGGGTAGTACGTGCCGTGTCCGAGGACGAGCACGGTGTTTTCGCCCAGGGAACGGGCCGCCTCCAACGCGGCGCGGATGGCGGCGGAGCCGGCGCCCTGACCCTGGTGGGCGGGCAGGACCGCGCACGGCGCGAGCGTGAGGGCGGGCCGGCCGTCGACGTGGCAGCGGGTGAGCAGGGCGTGCCCGACGAGGGTGCCGTCGGGGGCCTCGGCGACCATGGACAGGCCGTCGAGCCACGCCTGCGGGTCGGCACGCAGGGCGTCGACGATGCCGGCTTCCTCGGCGGTGGGGAAGGCTGCGAGGTTGATCGCGCGGATGGCCGGGATGTCGGCGGTGGTCTCGGGGCGGGCGGTCCAGGTGGGCATGGTGATTCCGTTCGTGTGCGCGTGACGGCGGGTGGCGCGCTGAGGGCGGGGCGAGAGGGCGAAGGCGTGCGCGCACGCCTCACGAAAGCGGTCGGGAAAGGCAGAAGAGAAGAAAGGCGGCGGCAACGGAGAGACCCTTTGGGCAGGGGCCCCGATGAGAGCACGGAACTCGCCGGCCGCGGGCGCATGTCCGGACAGCGGCGGGGAACGTCGGATCAGACCGGGGCCCGGGACGTGAGGATGGTCCGGGCGCTGCGGACAGCAGCGGCCTCTACGACAGTCATCAACTCACCTCCCGCTTCCGGTCCCGCGCAGCCGGCGGTGTTGCCGCTGCGGGGAGTCATGGTAGCTGCGGGGCACAGACGTGCTCAACCACTATCGGAGACGTGGGAACGATGTGCGAAATGCTCTCCGTGCGCCCCGCTGCTACCGTGACTCCGCACTTCGAAGCCGCCTTCCGGAACGGGCCCGCGCACTTGCACCCGCTGCCACGGCTTGCGTCAACTGGCAGTTAGTGCTTGACGTATGTCCGGGATTTATCGGGAATCCGCCTGGATTCGGTCGCGCCGGGCGGAGAGCGGATCGCGGGCGTATTGTGGCTCCGTGGGTCTTCGTCTTGTGCATGCCGCCTCCAGCAGCGGGAATGAGCCCAACAATCCCGAATGAATGCTTCTGAACAGGGCCCGCGGCTGATGTGGCTCTCGCGGCCCGGCCGGTTCCATGAAAACGCTACGCATCCGCCGGATAAATCCTCAGCACCCCGTAAGAATCCTCCGTGCGAATCCTCAGCATGAATACGAGGAGGCAGTGCCATGCGACTCTCGCTCCTGCGGCCCGTCATCGATCGGCCCGGCCCATGGATATCCGTGTATGCCGACGCCTCTTACCGCGCGGAGGATGCGGCCGGGCAGCAGGAGTTGTCGGCGAAGGCCGTCACGGACCGTCTGTTCGAGCTGGGTGCGGACGAGGCCACGTGCGGTGCGGTGCACGAGGCGCTGGTCACTCCGGCGAGAGGGGAATCGGCCGCGAACCGTGGCCGGGCGCTGTTCGCCGCCAACGGTGAGGTGGTGCTCGACCAACGGCTTCCCGGGCGGCCCACCGGACCGTTCGCCACCTGGTCGCACCTGCCCCGCCTGACACCGCTGCTCGAAGCCTTCGGAGACGACCCCGTCTGCCTCGTCGTGCACGTCGACCGGACCGGCGCCGACTTCGTGGTGCGTGACGACCACGGGAACCGGGATGCAGGCCATGCGGCGGGCGGCGACCGGCCGGTCCGTCGCACGTCCACGGCGGACTGGTCCGAGCGGCGCTTCCGGACGAAGACGGAGAACACCTGGGAGCGGAACGCGGGCGAGATCGCCGCCGCGGCCGGTGCGGCGTTCGAAAGCTGCGGGGCGGAGATCATGCTGCTGACCGGCGACGCAGGCGAGCGCCGCGCGGTGTTCGGCAAGCTCCCCGAACCGCTCCGTGCCGTGACCTACGAAACCGATCACGGCGGGCGCGGGCCGGGAGCGGAGAGCGAGCGGGTGGTGCGGGACATCGCCCAGGTGCGGGCGGCCCGCGAACAGGAGCACGTCGAGGAGGTGCTGGGGCGCTTCAAGGCGGGCGCAGGGCCCGAGGGAAGCGCGGCCCCCAACGTGGTGGCCGGTGTTGCCTCTCTCGTCGACGCGGCGCGGGAGCACCGGATCGACACGCTGCTCATCAGCCCGGACGGTGCGGACGTGGGCCGCGAGGTCTGGGTGGGGTCACGGGCCGACCAACTGGCCGTACACGGTTCGGAGTTGCGGCGTCTGGGCGAGGTGCATCCGGCCCCGGCACGGGCCGACGATGCGCTGGTGTGCTCGGCGGTGGCGAACGGTGCGGAGGCCGTGGTCGTCCACGATGCCACGCAGGCGCCGGCCGGCGGACTCGGCGCCCTGCTGCGCTGGACGGAGCCCACGCAGGGCTGACGCGTGCGGAACCCGCCACCCCGGTGTGCGCCCCGCGGATTCCCGTAACCGGGCTATTCCCGCAGGTCCGCACGGGCCTTCGCCGACGGTCCCAGCCTGTGCCGGGACCACAGGACGAGCGGGACACCCCACGCGACGAGCACCACCGTCGTCATGACCGGCCCCGGGCCGAAGATCCTCACGACCGAGGCGGCCACGTCACGTTCCGGAGCGGGGGACAAGCAGGTGAACTCCGGCCCCGAGCAGCTCAGCAGCACACCGCGCAGAGCAACGGCCCACGTCCAGAGCACGACGAACAGCCATCCGCCGACCACGCAGGCAGCGGGCACGGCCGCCCTGAGAAACCGCGGAATCCGTTCCGCGTACGGATCAACTCGGTACCAGAGGCTGCCCAGTAGCGTGAGCCACCCGCACAGCAGCAGCATGCCGCCGACGAGCGCGGCGAGCGCAGACGGAGCCAGTGGGAAACCGGAGATGCCCTCGCCGGAGCCCCTTGTGTATACGGCGACCCAGGTGCCGACGACGATCCCGGCCGCCGCGAGCACGGCGGTGGACACGGTCCGCACCACAGTGGTGGTGCCCGCGTACCAGTGGTGACGCCACAGTGTGAACGCCAAGAACACGGTCAGGCCCATCCCGACGAGCATCCCGCACAGAAACGGGGTGAACAGCTTGTCGCGCGGACCGTAGAACCTCATCAGCATGTCCTGGAACGTCGCCAGCAGCACACCGGCCGTGGTCGCGCCGAGAAACACCACGCCGGGCGAGGACGCCAGGATCCGTCCCGGCACCTCCAGCACGTCGAGCCGTTCGCTGCCCATCGGGTGGTGGCGCAGCCAGGACCGCAGCTTCACCGCCGTCCCGCTGTGTGCGGCGCGCAGGGCGGCCACCAGTCCTTCCCGGTCCGCCAGCCCGGCATGCAGGTCCGCGTGATGCTCACGGAACCGCAGGTACGCGCGCGCGATCAGCTCGCCGAGCAGGACCACGAGGAGGATCCGCACCAAGGTGGGGGCGCCGCCCAACTCGTCGGGCTGGAGCGTCCACGTGAACGTGGTGAAGAGGCCGGCGTAGAGATTCGACCAGCGCAGTGCCGTCATGACGGCGTAGGACTGCAGGTCCGTGCCGTGCAGGTGGGCAAGCTCGTGCCGCACCACCGCCTCGAAGATCCGGCGCGAAGCTGCGTCCTTGCCGCTGAGCGCCAGCAGCTCAGGCCCGAGCATCAGGCGCGGCAGCCCTCCGATCCGGCCGGTGACATACGCGCCCGCTCTCAGCGCGGGATCCACCATCACCGTCGGCTCGCGCCACAGTCCCGCTTCCTGAACCAGCCGACGAATGGCTTCGGTCCCGGCCGAGAACGGTGCCTCGGTCAACGGCGTGGAGCGCTGAATCCTTCGCCAGGCCACGAACTGATATGCCGTCAGGCCCGGAACGAGTACCACCATCAGGTGCTTGCACGTGCCGGTGAACACCGCCAAGGCATCCCGAGGGCAGTGGGTGAACTGGCCGATGGGGCAGTCCATCGGGGCTTCCAGAGTGGCCAGCCACAGGGAGAAGAACAGGTCTCCGGTCAGCACGGTGGCGGCAAGCAGTCCGAGCAGCAGCGCGAGATCGGACGGAAAGGCCCGGATGTCGAGACCCGGTGCGCGACGGGTGGTCATGGCGCCGGCTCCTGACTGCCGTCGGCCCGCAGCAGCACCAGCTCGCCGACCACGGCGTCGGCAAGAACCCCCGCCGCGACCGCATCCATTCCGAGCTGCTCCGCCTTGGCCTGCACCGACGTGTGCACGGCGCGCAACTGCCCCTCGCTCAGCGCCTCGACGGGCACCTCCACGGCTTCGCCGTTCCGGCGCCGGCGCCACAATCCGTCCAGCAATGCCTTCGTCAGGCGCATCCCACGGCCCTTGATCTCTTCCGCCGCGCCTCCCGCCAGCGCGGTGACCGCCCAGCCGGTGACCACGACAACCACCGGCGTGACAGCCCCTGATACCTCGCTGAGCCCACTCCCCAGCGGCCTGTCCCGCGCCGCCCTTCGCGCGCCCCGCCGGGAGTCCCCGAGGTAAGGCCCCGCGAGCAGCGGAAACGCCGCCAGTTCGTCGGGCGCAACCCGCGCCACGACGCGACGCGCGAGCCTGTCGTGCAAAACGAGGGCGCTGCGGCCCTCTGCGTTCTCGGACTTCATGACGTCAACCGCTCCCCCTCGCCCGACGGTTGACGCCGATGCTCCCACCGGAAGGCCCCCGTGAGGTCACCTTTCGCGATTTCCCTCTCACGAAAGGTGACGGGGTGGGCGGGGCGGCCCAGCTGCGTACGGGGGTAACCATCGGTGCGTCAGCGACGCGGACTCGGCCCGGTGAGCCCTGGCCACGTCAGGGCGCCGCGTCCGCCGGCCGGTGCTCAGCTGGCGAAGCGGGGGAAGAGGGCTGCGGCGCTGTCGCGGTTGATCGCCTCGGCCTGGCCGGGGGTGAAGTCGGGATAGGTCTCCAGGAAGTGGTTGTGGTAGCTGCCGACGTCCTGCGGGGCGAAGGGCCAGTCGCTGCCGTAGAGGACGTGGCCCGGCTCGGCGAACGCCAGCAGTGAAGGCAGCGCGCTGGGGCCGGCGGCCAGCGCGGTGTCGAAGTAGAACCGCTTGAGGTCGTGGAGGACGTCATCGGCCGTGCGGCCGGGGTCGATCACGGTCGAGGTCAGGCCGGAGAACCGGTAGGCCGCGTACGGCAGGAAGCCGCCGCCGTGCGACAGGATGACCCGCACCTTCGGATACCGGCTCAGCACGCCGTTGAGCAGCATGTTCACGGCGGTGCGGGTGGTGTCGAAGACGTAATCGGCGAGCGGCGCCGGGGTGCCGGGAAGCAGCGCCATCGGGGGCTGCGCGGGGTGCACGAACACCACCGCATCGCGCCGGTCCAGCTCGGCCCAGAGCGGCTCGAAATCCGGGTCTCCGAGGTAGCGGCCCCGAGTGTTGGACATGAGCACCACACCATCGGTGCCCAGGGTGTCCAGCGCGTACGCCGCCTCCTCCAGGGCGCCGTCCACGTCCGGCAGCGGAACGGAGGCGAAGGAGCCGATCCGGTCGGGATGGTCCTTGGCCATTTCGGCGCCGTACTCGTTGACGGCGCGGGCCAGGGCGCGGGCCTCGGCGTCCGCGCCGCCGAGGTGTACGCCGGGCGCGGTGACGGACAGGATGCCGGCGGCGATGCCCTGCTCGTCCATCATCGCCAGCGCGTCGGCCGCGCTCCAGGCCGGGGCCGGGATCGCCCAGCCGCCGGAGTCCAGGCCGCGGGCCTCCAGGGCCGCCGCCCAGACCGGCGGGACGAGGTGCTGGTGAACATCGATGCGTGCGGGGAAGTTCATTTCAGTTGCCTACCTATAGGTTAGCTTCCTAATGATTTCATTGAGTAAGCTAACCGTCATGGAGGAAAGAGACAACGGCGCCCCGGACGTGAGCACGGGGCCGGACGCATCCGCGGCATCGGCCGCCGGAGTGGAGGAGCTGGCACAGGCCGCCGACGCCCTCTTCTATGCGATGCGGCGCGCCCGCTCGGTCGCCGGCCAGGCGGGTTCCGGCCTGACCCTGGCGCAGCTGGCCCTGCTCGACCCGCTGGCGACGGCGGACGAGCTGCCGGTCGGCCGGCTGGCCGCCGCCGCGGACGTCAGCGTCCCCACCGCCACCCGGATGCTCCAGCAACTGGAGGGCAAGGGGAGCGTGCACCGGCAACGCTCGCCCACCGACGAACGCCGGGTCCTGGTCACCCTCACCGAAGAAGGCCGCCGCCAACTCGCCGCCGTACGTGCCCGGTTGCGCGAACGCCAGACCCGTACCCTCAGCCACATCCCGCCCGACGAGCGCGCTCGCCTCACCCGCCAACTGCACGGCCTGGCCGACGCGATCACAGCCCTGGACGCCTGACGGAAACGGGACGCGTTCCGCCTTCCGGCGGGGTGCGCCAAGCCCTCCCGTCGCGCCGGGCACCTGCTCGGCTGCCCCCGTGTCGCGGCCGGCGGACTTTCGGCGTGAAGTGGTGGGGGAGCGGCAGTGGCCCAGGGCGGCCCGTCTCCGCGTCCGGCTGCCCGGCCACGGGTACGCGCCGGACGGGGGGACGGGCCGCCCCGGCGCACGATCAGGAATCTTCAGGCGGGAGAAGTGCCATGCCGGCAGGTGCGAATGCGAAGCGCGAGCGCCAGTACGAGCACGTCAAGGAGAGCGCCGAACAGCGGGGTGAATCGGTGGGACGGGCCAAGGAGATCGCGGCGCGCACCGTGAACAAGGAGCGGGCCCGCTCGGGGGAGGCGAAGGAGCCGGGCAGGGTCTCCACCCGCGACCCGAAGTCCGCGTCGCAGCGCGGCGGGGAGCGTTCCCACAGTGGTGCGCAGGGGCCCACGAAGGACCAGCTGTACGAGGAGGCCAGGAAGAAGAACGTCGAAGGCCGCTCGAAGATGAACAAGCAGCAGCTGCGCAGGGCCCTCGACCGCTGACCGGTCCCGGCCGCCCGGGACGCGGAGCGGCGCCCCGGGCGATCCGGCCGGACGGAAACAGGAGGCTGACGCCATGCCGACCGCGGAGTATGTCACTCCCGTGCCGGGCGCTCCGTGCTGGGTGAGCCTGACGGCTCGCGATCTCCGCAGCGCGCAGGACTTCTACGGTCAGGTGCTCGGCTGGAGCTTCCGGCCGGGCAGCCTGGGCGACGACTTCACCGTCGCGCTCGCCGACGGGCAGCCGGTGGCGGGCCTGGCCGCCGTCGCGCCGACATGGCACCTGCCGGTCGTCTGGACCCCGTACTTCGCCGTCGACAGCGCCGACGACACCGCGGCCCGGATCAGGGAACGCGGCGCCACGGTCGCTGTCGGCCCGCTCCGCCTCGGACACGGGCGCGTGGCCTTGGCGGCCGACCGCGACGGCGCCAACTTCGGCTTCTGGGAGGGACACACCCCCGCCTGGTCCGTCGGCCACGGCAGCGCGCCTCCCCTTCTGGAACTGCGCACCCGCGACGCCTTCGACGCGGCGATCTTCTACGCAGAGGTCTTCGGCTGGGCATCCGCCCGTCCCGGCGGCTGCGACGTCACGTACGCGGACGAGGATGTCGTGGTGAGCGTCAACGGCCGGACGGTCGCCACGCTGCGGGGCGGCGGAGTCGAGGCCGCCCCCGACCCGCACGTGCGCCCGCAGTGGCACATCCACTTTCACGTCACCGACGTCGAACGGACGGCGGCGGCCGCGGCCGCCGCGGGCGGCTTCGTGCTGCCCCTGCCGCCAAGCGTCGGCACGTCCGGCGCGCAGGCGGTCATCCGCGATCCGGACGGGGGACTGTTCACGGTCTCCACCCCGTAACCGGCCGGAACGAGCGAAGCCGGGGCGGGGGCCCGCCGGTCGTCCACAGCACGCATGGACGGTGCGCGCAAGCCGCCGCGGGCCGTTCGAGTGGCTGCCGGGCGCTGACGGGTCCAGGCTGAGAACTACGAGGTCCAAGACCTACAGGAGGGCTATGCGCCATCCACTCTCCTATCTCCCCCTTCGCCTTTCGTCTTCGCTTTTCGTCAGCTTCGGAGCACGTCATGATCGTGATTCTCGGTCTCATCCTGCTGGTCGCCGCGATCGTCGTCGGGGTAGCCGCCATCATCACGAACGTCGGCGCCGCGCACGAACTCACCCAGGCGTTCAAGGTGTTCGGCTACCACGCGACCGGCACGACCGGCGCGCTGTTCCTCTTCGGCGTGATCGTCGGCGCGGTGGCCATCCTGGGGCTGAGCATGCTGCTGGCCGGTATGCACAGGACGCCTCGCCGTGAACGGCACATTGCGCGGCGCGGCCTTGCGGAGCCCCGTCAGGAGCCCGCCGCGGTGCGCCGCGATGACGAGGCGCCGCCGGTCGAGGCCCGCCACCACCGCCGCCCGCACCTCTTCGGACACCGAGCCGCCCACCGGTAGCGGCATTCCGTGCAGGCGACCCGGTCAGCGACGTGGCGGTAGCGCCGCCGCGATGCGCTGCGCGCGTTCCCGGGGATCGAGCGCGGCGGAGTCGATGACGAGATCGAAGTCGTCCGGGACGCATACGTCGAGGTGGCCCCTGCTGAGGCCGCGGAACCTCTCGGGGAAGCGCGCCGCTTCTCTGGCCTCCAGCACCGCCAAGGGAGCGGTGAGGTGCACCCACATCACGTCGTGGCCCTGAAGAGCACGCTGCCAGGCCGGAATGACTCCGGCGTCGACCGGCATCTCGTCGACGATGACGTTGTTTCCCTCCCGCAGCAGGGCATCCACCGCCCCGCGCAGGCCGGCCAGCATCTGTGCACCGACCGCGCCGTAGCCGATCCGCAGGCGCGCGCCGCCGTCCCGCGGATCGGTGTCCCGGAGGTAGGAGAACCCCTCGGCGCTCGCCGTCCCCTCGCTCGTCCAGCGGTGCGGCAGCATGCCGAAGAAGGTGTCCAGGCCCGGAACGAGGAAGGCGTCCGGAAGAATCTCCTGGAGCTGCGCGGCCGTTGAGCTCTTGCCCGCTCCGGACGTCCCCGCGAGGACGATCGCCCGTCCCGGTGCAGTCATGCCGGCTTTCCCTTCCTTCGCTGTACCGGTGGCCGGTCCGTACCGACCGCTCCGGTGTGGCCCCTCATGCCGTGCGGTACCGGATGCCACCGTAGGGGCTCCGCCCGTGCGCATGGATACTGATCATCATGCGCACCGACTTCGACCCTGCTGCCATGCCCCGCAACGATTTCTACCGCCTCCTGACCGCGGTGGTGGTGCCGCGCCCCATCGCCTGGGTCTCCACCCTCGGCCCGGAGGGGACCGCGAATCTCGCGCCGCACTCCTTCTTCACCGTCGCCAGTGTCGCCCCGCCCGTCGTCCAGTTCACGTCCGTGGGCCGTAAGGACTCGTTGCGGAACGTGGAGGCCACCGGACAGTTCGTGGTCAACTTCGCGCCGGAGGAAATGTTCGAGCAGATCAACGACACGGGCACCGACTTCCCGCACGGCGTGAGCGAGTTCGACGCGGCCGGGATCGCCTCCGAGCCCAGCCTGCGGGTCAAGCCGCCGCGGGTGGCGGCCTCGCCGGTGGCGCTGGAGTGCGAGTTGCACAGCACGGTCGGTATCGGCGACTCCACTCTCGTACTCGGTCGCGTGGTGCATGCGTCCGTGGCCGATGACGTGCTGGTCGACGGGCACGCGGAGATCACCAGGCTGCGACCGCTGAGCCGGCTGGGCAAGGACGAGTGGGGCACTCTCGGCGAGATCCGGGAGATCACGCGCATCCGGCACGCGGACTGGCGGGGGCCTGCGGGCGGTCGGTGAGGGCGGAGGCGCCCCGCTCCGGGCGACGGCTCAACGGCGCGTGGGCGCGCCGCGGCTGCCGGCCGGGGCCGGGGGAGCGGCTGCCCCGCGGACCTGGAGGCCGTCGAGGAGTTCCTGGGTGGCGGCCGCGACGGCCTCCACGGCCCGCTCGAACACGGCATGGTTGTGGGCGGCCGGGGCGCGGAACCCGGACACCTTGCGCACGTACTGCAAGGCCGCGGCCCGGATGTCCTCGTCGGTGACGTCGGGGGTGGCGGGTGGGCGGAGCGTCTTGATGCTGCGGCACATGTGTCCAGTCTGCCGCTACGGGCCGGACGGAACAGCCGGTCCGGTGGGATGCGTGGCGTGAGGCGCCGACGGCGGGAACGGCCGAGGGGGGTGGGGCGGCCGGTGCCCGAGACGCTCAGGTGAGGCCGGTGACACGCATGGTGACATTGAGGCGGCCATGGGTGAGGCCGCAGGCCGGGTCGCAGGTGCCCGGGTGGACCTTGGGCACTCCGTGGTACGCGAACCGGGAAGGTCCGCCGAAGACGAAGAGGTCACCGGACCTCAGCTCGACGTCGGTGTACGGCTTGGTGCGCGTCTCCGTGTTGCCGAACCGGAAGACGCAGGTGTCGCCGATGCTCAGCGACACCACCGGTGCCGCTGAGCGTTCCTCCTTGTCCTGATGCATCCCGAGCTTGGCCTGGCCGTCGTAGAAGTTGATCAGCGCGGTATCGGGCGTGTAGCCGTCCCCCGCCGACGGATCCTCGTACGCGGCGACCAGCGCGCGACGCCCCCACTCGGCCAGCCAGTCCGGGAACTCCGGCACCCGCGCGCCGTTGACATCATCGGCGGTACGCGTATAGGCGTACGGCTGCCAGTGCCAGCCGATGCAGGCGGTCTGGACCGACATCACGCCGCCACGGGGCAGCCTGGTGTGCCGGATGGGCACCGGACCGGTCGCCCAGCCACGGCAGGCGGTGACGAGCTGCCGCTGCTCTTCCGGGGACAGCCAGCCCGGCATGTGGACGGCACCCGGCGCGAGGATCTGCCGGGCCGGCCGGGAGGGCGCGGCGGAGCGTCCGCCGACCGGCCCGTTGGTGGAGTCGCCATCGGGGCCGCCCAGGTCTTCGAAGCCGGGAAGCGGCGTGCTCATCGATCGGTACCTCGGCTGTGCAGGTGGGTGGGGTGGAGCGGGAGGGTTGTCCATGGGTGGCGTCCCTTTCAGCGTGTCACGTTCGCCGGACCATGCACCTCCCGCCCGTTACGTCTTCGATTCTCCGCTACCGGGCGCCATCGGACCGGCGGAAAACCGACCTCACGGGGACACCCGGACCGGGATCGGCCCGCGGCAGCCGCCGGATCACCACACGAGACGCCCCCAGACAGCCGTCAGATCACGCCTCGCCCAGGCACCGCCGTACCGCCGCCACCAACCGAGTGGCCCGAGGATCGCCGTGCCCGATCATCTTGTTGGCGACGTAGGCGAAACCAACCCCGTGCGCGTCGTCCCCGAAGCAGAACTGCCCGCCGGCGCCGTCGTTTCCGAGACTGCGCGGGCCGAGCAGAGGGTGGAACGCGGAGTCGAGCAGGAAGCCCGATCCCCAGCGCGTGCCCATGTCGAAGCCCGACCACGAGGCGCCGGACGACAGTTCCCGCGTCGCATCGGTGACGGTGTCGGTATCGAGGAGCGGCGCCTGCCCGTCCACTCCGGTGAGCGTCGCCGCGTAGACCGTCGCCAGGCCGCGCGCCGATGCCACCGCCCCGGCGCCGGGCAGCTCCGCCCGCAGCAGGGCAGGGTCGTTCCAGCCGTGCGGCTCGTCGAGGCCGGGGAAGGCGAGGGCGCCGTTCATCGTCACGATGCGCATGACCAGTGACGCGGCGTCGGGCATGGCGGGCCGGCCGTCGGCCTCCACGAGCCGGGCCAGCCGGCCGGTCTCGTCCTCCGGCAGGCCGATCCAGCACTGCGCCCCCAGCGCGTCGCCGACGGTGTCCCGGAAGTACTTGCCGGGCGTGAGCCCGGTGATCCGGCGGATCACCTCGCCGACGAGGAACCCGAAGACGTGACCGTGGTACTCGTACGCCTCGCCCGGCTCCCAGTAGGGCTTCTGCTCCTCGACGGCACGGATCACCGGGGTCCATCCGGCGACGTCGTCGAAGCTGAGCGCGCCGTCGAGAGCGGGCAGACCCGCCCGGTGCCCGAGCACCATCCGCGTCGTGATGTGCTCCTTGCCGGCCTGGGCGAATTCCGGCCAGTAGCGGCGCACCGGAGCGTCGAGGTCCAACAGCCCGCGCTGCGCGAGGAGATGGGCGCAGATGCTGACGATGCCCTTGGCGCAGGAGAAGACCGGGACGACGGTGTCCTCCTGCCACGGCCTGCCCGTCCGCCGGTCCGCGACGCCGCCCCACAGGTCCACGACCTTGCGCCCCCGGACGAACACCGTTACTGCCGCGCCGAGTTCACCGAAATCCGCGAAGTTCCTGGCGAACTCGTCCGCCACGGCCCCGAATCGCTCGTCCGCCCCACCGTTGTGATCCACCGCTCGCATCTCTCCCGTGCCCGCATCCATCTCGTGGCTGTACCCGGGCCGGGACCGAACGCCCCGACGCCGGCGTGTCACGGTACGTGACCCGTGCCCCGTCCACGAGCGGTTTTCCGCGTCCCGAGCCGCCCTACGGACGGCCGTCGCCGGGGCTCGGCCACGGAGAGTGGCGGACCGGAAAAACATGTGCGGATCAGGTATTCGGTTGACAGGCTGGGGCCATGAACTCTGAGCACGACCCCGGCCCCTCCACCACGCCCGGGGCAACGGACTGGATCACCACGCCCCTCACCGCGGACCTCCTGCGTGGAGCGCTCGACCTGGAGCGCACCGAACACGGGCTGCTGCCGCACCGGCTGCCCGCCCGCGCCCGCGCGCAGAACGCCGACGGGCAGCTGGCCATGGCGGAGGCCCAACCCTCCGGCGTACGGCTGGTGTTCCGCACGCGGGCCACTGCCATCGAGCTGGACACGCTCCGCACCAAGATGGCCTACCAGGGTGCCCCGCCCCGCCCGGACGGCCTGTACGACCTGCTCGTCGACGGCCGGCCGGCCGGTCGGACCAGCGTGACCGGCGGCAACGTCCTCCTGGTGGACATGGCCACCGGGTCAGCGGAAACCCGGCCGGGGCCGGTCGGCACCGTCCACTTCTCCGGCCTGCCCGACCGCGTCAAGGACGTCGAGATCTGGCTGCCGTACAACGAGATCACCCAGCTCGTCGCGCTGCGCACCGATGCGCCCGTCGCGGCCGTGCCGGACGCGGGGCGCATGGTGTGGCTGCATCACGGCAGCTCGATCAGCCACGGTTCCAACGCCGCGAGCCCCACCACGATCTGGCCGGCGCTGGCCGCCTCCCTCGGCGGCGTGGAGCTGATCAACCTCGGGCTGGGTGGCAGCGCCCTGCTCGACCCGTTCACCGCCCGCGCCCTGCGGGACACTCCTGCGGACCTGATCAGCGTCAAGATCGGCATCAACGTGGTCAATGCCGACCTGATGCGGCTGCGCGCCTTCACCCCGGCGGTGCACGGCTTCCTCGACACCATCCGCGAGGGGCATCCCACCACCCCGCTCCTGGTCGTCTCGCCCATCCTGTGCCCCATCCACGAGGACACCCCCGGCCCCGCCGCCCCGGACTTCAGCAACCTCAGCGAGGGACAGCTCCAGTTCAAGGCCACCGGCGACCCCGCGGAACGGGCCGCAGGAAAGCTGACCCTCAACGTCATCCGGGCCGAGCTGGACCGCATCGTGAAACAGCGGGCGGTCGACGACCCGAACCTGCACTACTTGGACGGCCGCGACCTCTACGGCGAGGCGGACTTCGCCGAACTGCCGCTGCCCGACCAGCTCCACCCGGACGCCGCCACCCACCACCGCATCGGCGAACGCTTCGCCGCGCTGGCCTTCGGCACCGGCGGCCCGCTCACCACCGAGCGTGCCTGAGCCGCCCGCTCCTCATCCGGCACCGGTCAGGGCCTGAGCCGGATGAGGAGCGCGGCCGGCACCTCGGAGTTCCTGCATCCCGTGTCCCGGAGACGGACGACCGGTTCGCCGAGCGGGCCGAGCTGGAATGCCCCGGGCGGGGGCGCCCCGAGTCGGAACTCCGCGCTCCGGAACGCCCCGAGCAGGCCGCGCCGGAACGCCTCACGCCGGAACTCCCTACGCCGCCTCGACGACCTCCGCGCGCACCGCGAACGTCCAGTTCTCAAGCAGCTCCGCGTACTCCGTCATGTCCTGTGCGGTCCACGACCAGCCGCGCCTGGCGCACACAAAACGTCGGATTGCTTCGTTCGCTTCGGAGGCAGGAACGGACGGGCCCGGGTGGGCAGAGGGAGTTGGGGACATGTGAGACATGCTAGGGGCAGCCACTGACAACGCCTCACCTCGTGAACGCCCCGAGCCAGGAAGGGGCGTTGCCGCGACACCTCCTCAACGCGCCGCCAACTCGCTGACCAGCAAAGACAGTCGCAAACCGGATGCGGTGCAGCTGTCCGCATGTGTCCAGTCCCACACGCTCAGCGACCACGCCGGACGCGACCGGAGGCCGCCGACGCCGCATCTCTCGATCGAGTGACCTCGTGCGGTGGGTGGCTGTGCGCGCGGGCCGCGGAATCGGCCGACGGCGACCCGTCGTGGGCTGATCGCGTACGGCATTGTCAGTGGTCGCCCGTACCGTGGTTCACGCCACTGTCCGAGCTGCTGGCGCTCCTCGGATCCGCCTCGCCCCTGTGACAGCGCACAGGGGCGAGGCACCGATCCGTGAGGTGGAGCTCGGTCCGGAAGCCCCGTCAACCGTCGCGGTCGGAACGTTTCCGTGGATCGTGCCGACCGCGACGACTCCACGTTGCACTGCGCGGCCAGGCAGAGGATCGCCTGTCTGGCGTCCGACCGGCGCGGCATCCGGCCGACCGATTGAGGTGCCGAGCAGCTCGCGAAAGTGGCCTGTCACCCCACTCAGGCGCCCGTTTCCGGGTCCAGAGAACCTGCTCCGATCAGTGCGGACAGAGCGATGCCCAGGGCGATCCGGTAGACGACGAACGGCAGGAAGCTCTTGCTGGAGACGAACTTCATGAACCAGGAGATGACCGCGTAGCCGACGGCGAATGCGATGGCCGTGGCGAAGAGGGTGGGGCCCCAGGCGACGTGGCTCTCGCCCGCGTCCTTCAACTCGTAGACGCCGGACGCCAGAACGGCCGGTACGGCGAGGAGGAACGAGTAGCGGGCCGCGGACTCGCGGGTGTAGCCCATCAGGAGGCCGCCGCTGATCGTGGCGCCCGAGCGCGATACGCCGGGGACCAGGGCCATGGCCTGGCAGATGCCGAACAGCAGGCCGTCCTTGACGCCGAGATCGTCGAGGGTTTTACGCCGCCTTGCCGCGCGGTGCCGGCCGCCGGTCTCGTTCCTGGCGGCCATCCGGTCGGCGATGCCGAGCACGATGCCGAGCACGATCAAGGTGGTGGCGATGAGCCGGAGGTCGCGGAACGGTCCTTCGACGGCGTCTTTGAGGGTGATGCCGAGCACGCCGATCGGAATCGAGCCGACGATCACCAGCCAGCCCATCTGCGCGTCGTGGTCGTGCCGGAGGCCGCGGTTGACGAGTGAGCGGGTCCAGGTCGAGACGATCCGCGCGATGTCCTTGCGGAAGTAGAGGAGTACGGCGGCCTCGGTGCCGATCTGGGTGATGGCGGTGAAGGCCGCGCCCGGGTCGTGCCAGCCGGCGAACGCGGCGGTCAGCCGCAGGTGCGCGCTGGAGGAGATGGGCAGGAACTCGGTCAACCCTTGGACGAGTCCGAGAACGAAAGAGGCAAACCAGCTCATGGAATGAGGCAATCCAGGGATGATCGGGCGTTGATCCGACCAGCCGGTCCGAGCCGGCCGATCCGACCAGCCGCATCAGCAGACGAAAGTGGAGGGAAGCGGCACGGTCAATGAGCGGAGATCGGCGGGAGGTTCTGCTGCGGAAGATGGGCGGGGAAGGGCAGAGAAGGGTGGGCGGCGGCAGGAACCGCCGTAGCGGGGAGATCAGGGGGCAGTCGCGGCAGCGTAGCGACGGGAGATGGCCAAAGGGCTACATTCCGTTGGCCATCGGGTGCCTGCGGGGCGCGGGGCAGGGCGAGCGGTCGACCGGCAGGCCCGTAGGGCCGGTTGGTGCCGGGGCCGGGCTGCGCGGCTGCCCGGCGTGTGCGCTCAGGTTCCGCGCAGGGACTTCCGCTTGCACCAGGCGACGATCAGGGCCGCCAGGCCGCTGACGACGATGAATCCCGTGGCGATGAGGAACGCCGGCGACGTGGGGGCCGACGCCCGCGCCCCGGCGATGGCGTACGCGGCGGTGTTCGGCACGCTGCCCAGCGTCGTGGCCAGGAGAAAGGGCAGCCAGCCCATCCGGGAGACCGCCGCACAGTAATTCGTCGCGCAGAACGGCAGGCCGGGGAAGAGGCGGATGGCCAGCATCGAGCGGAATCCGTGGTCGCTCAGCTGCCGGTCGGCGGCCGTCAGCCACCGTGCGCGCAGCAGGGGACGGAGCGCGTCCTGGCCGAGCAGGCGGCCGAGTCCGAAGGCGAGGGCGGAGCCCAGCACCGTTCCGGCGAGCGAGGTGGCGAGGCCGGCCTGGCTGCCGAAGAGTGCGCCGGCCGCGAGGTTCAGCACCGGGCGCGGCACGAACGCCGTGGTGAGCACGCCGTACGCCACGGCGAAGACCACCAGAGCCGTCGGGCCGGACATCTGCGGCGGCCAGCCGTCGGCCAGGAGGCGTTGCGGCTGCCACAGCAGCATCGCGGCCGCGGCGCAGGCGAGCAGGAGGAGGAGCAGGCCCAGCCGGGCCCACGGGGAGAAGAGCACACGCGTGCAGCGCGCGGCGAGGCCGTCGGGCGTCGCGGCGGGTTCGAGCATCCGGGGAGCGTAACCGACCTGGCTGCCCGGGGCCCGTCATCGTGCCCGTACGGTCACGGGTGCGGCTCCGTCGCCTGCGGGCTTCCCGGCGTACGGGCCAACCGGATGGCGGCCCCCGTTAATTCGCTCGACGGCCCGTCCGCGGCCCGGCACCATGGGCGTCATGTTCCGGCCCGCCTTCCTCCCGCTCCCGTCCGCCCTCGCGGACGCCGATGCGCTGAAGGCTGCCGCCGACGTCCCCGTAGCAGGCGGGGCAACCGCCGCAGCGGCACAGGCCGCCGCCGTCTCCGTCGCAGCCGGCGGCACGCGAAGCTGACCCTCTCCGGATCGTCCGGCGGACCCCGCAGGGGGAGGGTCGGAAGTCCTCAGGGGTCTCCACGGCGCCAAGCCGCCGTCCTCACCGCAGTGTTGCGAGGAAGAACGCCATGCCCAAGACGGCATACGTACGCACCAAGCCGCATCTCAACATCGGCACCATGGGACACGTCGACCACGGCAAGACCACCCTGACCGCCGCCATCACCAAGGTCCTCAGCGACCGGGGGAGCGGCACCTTCGTCCCGTTCGACCGGATCGACCGGGCCCCGGAGGAGGCCGCCCGCGGCATCACCATCTCCCTCTCGCACGTCGAGTACGAGACCGGTACCCGGCACTACGCCCACGTCGACATGCCGGGCCACGCCGACTTCATCAAGAACATGGTCACCGGCGCCACGCAGCTCGACGGCGGCATCCTCGTCGTCTCGGCGCTCGACGGGATCATGCCGCAGACCGCCGAACACGTCCTGCTCGCCAAGCAGGTCGGCGTGCGGCACCTCGTCGTCGCCCTCAACAAGGCCGACGCCGGCGACCCGGAGCTGACCGACCTGGTCGAGCTGGAGGTGCGCGAACTGCTCGGCGCGCACGGCTACGACGGCGAGCACGTCCCCGTCATCCGCGTCTCCGGGCTGCGGGCGCTGGAGGGCGACCCGCGCTGGACGGCGGCGATCGACGCGCTGCTGGATGCTGTGGACACCTACGTCCCGATGCCCGAGCGGTACATCGACGCGCCGTTCCTGCTGCCGGTGGAGAACGTCCTGACCATCACCGGGCGCGGCACCGTCGTCACCGGCGCCGTCGAGCGGGGCACCGTACGGGTCGGTGACCGGGTGGCGGTGCTCGGCGCGGCGGCGGAGACGACGGTCACCGGCCTGGAGACGTTCGGCAAACCGATGGAGTCGGCGGAGGCCGGGGACAACGTCGCGCTGCTGCTGCGCGGACTCCACCGCGACCAGGTGCGCCGCGGACACGTCGTCGCGGCGCCGGGCAGCGTCACCCCGCGGCGCCGATTCACCGCCGAGGTGTACGTCCTGTCCACGGAGGAGGGCGGCCGCCGCACGCCGCTGGCCACGGGCTACCGGCCGCAGTTCTACCTCCGCACCGCGGACGTGGCGGGCGACCTCGACCTGGGCGACAAGGCGGTCGCACGCCCCGGTGAGACGGTGACCGTCTCGGTCGAACTGGACCGGGACGTGCCGCTGGAGCCCGGCCTCCGCTTCGCCATCCGTGAGGGCGGCAGGACGGTCGGCGCGGGCACGGTGCGCTCGGTCGAAGGCCAGAGGTGATCGGAGGGCCGGATGCCGGATGACGGGGTGACCGGGGCCAAGAGTCCGAAGTCGCCCGGCCGGTGCGGGTGTTCGGTGCCGGCGACCGGCGCGTGAGGGCGGGCGGTACGGATGCGGTGGCGCGTCCGAACCGTCCGCCTCGCTCCCCGGTGGAGGCGGGCGGACGCGGCCCGTGTCCCGGCGGCCGCGCACGTCGACGAGGTCCGCGCGGTACGGCCGGGCCGGCCGACCGGTCACAATGGGACGGTGGACGAAACACCCGAGCCGATACCGGTCACCCGGGCCGTGGACTGCGGCACCGCCAAGCTGATGCCCGATGTCGACCGGCCGCGCGCCTGGCTGCTGACGGTGGACGGCGCACCGCAGTCGTACGTCGACCTCGACGCGCCCGCCCACCTGGAATTCGAGTACGTCCGCAGGCTGGCCCACGTCCTGGACGAGGCCGCGGCCCCGGGCCGTCCGCTCGACGTCCTGCATCTGGGCGGCGGGGCGCTGACCCTGCCGCGGTATCTCGCGGCCACCCGTCCCGGCTCGCGTCAGCTCGTCATCGAGGCCGACCGCGGGCTTCTCGGCCTGGTGGCCGAGCGGCTGCCGCTGCCCGCCGGATCCGGTGTCGAGGTACGGGCGGCGGACGCCAGGAGTGCGCTGGAAGCGGCGGCTGAGGACAGCGCCGACGTCGTCGTCGGCGACGTCTTCGGCGGCTCCCGGGTGCCGGCGCACCTCACATCCGTCGAGTACGCCCGCGCCGTGGCACGCGTGCTGCGGCCGGACGGGATCTACGCGGCGAACCTCGCCGACAGCGCGCCGTTCGGCTTCCTGCGCGGCCAACTCGCCACCTTCGCCACGGAATTCGCCCACCTCGCGCTGATCGCCGAGCCGCCCGTGCTGCGCGGCCGCCGCTTCGGCAACGCGGTGCTGGCCGCCTCGCGCGTCCCGCTGCCGCTGGCCGAACTGGCCCGGCGGGCGGCCGGCGACGCCTTCCCCGCCCGGGTCGAACACGGCGCGGCGCTGCGGAAACTGATCGCGGGCGCGGCACCCGTCGGGGATGCGGACGCGGTCGCCTCGCCCGTGCCGCCCGACGGAGCCTTCAGCATCGGCTGAGGCGACCGGGGCTCCCGCCCGCTATCCCGCAGGTTCTTCCACCGTCGCCGCCGTGGCCGGCTCGTCCGCCTGGCCCGGCTCCTCCGGAGGGCGCCGGGTCAGCCGCCGTACGTCAGGGACGCACAGCACGGCCGCCGTGAGCAGGGCGATCAGGACGGAGCAGCCCCACAGGGCGGCCTTCCGGCCGATGAGGTCCTGGACGGGTCCGGCCAGAGCGGTGGCCAACGGGACGATGGCCAGCGACCCGAGCCAGTCGTACGACGAGACGCGGGAGAACTTGTCCTCCGGGATCTCCTGGTGCAGCGCCGTCATCCACGTCACGGAGAAGACCTCGATGGCGATGCCGGTGGCGAACATGATCGCGGTCAGCGTCGTGGCGGACACCGGCACGGCGAGCGCGGCCGACGGCAGCGCGAGCGGGAAGACGCAGAGGGAGCCGACGAACAGCAGGCGGCGCGGGGTGAGGCGGGTCATCAGCAGTGCACCGCAGACCGTGCCCGCACCGAACGCGGCGAGGGCGATGCCCCAGGGCCCGGCGCCGCCCAGATGCTCGTCGGCGACCATCGGCCCGTAGACCGCCTCGGCCGCCACGACGACGGCGTTGACGACGGCGAACTGCACCACCACCGCCCACAGCCAGGGCCGCGAGACGACCTCGCGCCAGCCGTCCCGCAGATCGTGCAGCAGTCCGGCGCCGGGAGCCCGCTCGGGCACGCCGCTCACGTCGAGGAAGGCGCGCAGTGCGCCGGCGAGGGCGAAGCAGAGCGAGTCGACGGCGAGGACCCAGCCGGGCCCGACGGCGGCGACCAGCGCGCCGCCGAGAGCCGCCCCGCCGATGTTCGCGCCGTTCATCCCCATCCGGAAGACGGCGAACGCCCGGCCGGAGTGCGCGCCGGAGACGCTGGCGAGCACCATGCCTTCCGATGCGGGCGCGAAGAACGCCTGCCCGGTGCCGCCGAGCGCCGCCAGCACCGCCATCTGCCACAGTTCCGGCCGGCCGGCCAGGACCAGCACGGCGAAGGCGCCCTGGGAGAGGCAGCTGAGGGTGTTGGCGGCGACCATCACCCGGTGCCGCGGCAGCCGGTCGGCGAGCGCGCCGCCGACGAGCAGGAACAGGACGAGCGGCACCGTCCGCGCGGTGGCGACGAGTCCGACGTCGGTGGCGGAGCCGCCCGCACCGAGCACCGCGAAGGCGGACGCGATCAGGGCGCCGGAGCTGCCGAGGCCGGCGATCACGGTGGCCGCCGTGAGGAGGGTGTAGTTGCGTCCCGCCCAAGTGGGACGGGCCATCACCAAGACCGGACCGGTCGTGCGGCTGCCGCCGTCGGCCGGGAGGCGGACCGGCGTCCGGTGTCCGCTCCGCGGTGTCCCGGGTGCGGATGTCTCTCGTCCCCGTGCTGCTGCTGTCCTGACCACATGGGGGTCAACGATATGCGGGCCGCGGACCGGCGGTCACCGCGCTTTCCGGCACGGTCCGCACCGTAATCCAGGGCCGGGCCCTTCCCCGCCAAGCTACCGATAGGTAACATGCGGGCATGTCTTCTGAGACCCTGCCGTCGATCGGCGAAATGATGGCGGCATCCGTGCCGATGGTGCGCACCCTCAACCTTGAGTTCACCGAGACCACCGCCGAGCGCGCCGTGGTCCGGCTGCCCGACCGTTCCGACTTCCACAACCACGTCGGCGGCCCGCACGCCGGAGCGATGTTCACCCTCGCCGAGTCGGCCAGCGGCGCGATCGTGATGACGGCTTTCGGCTCCGAACTGGGCCGCGCGGTGCCGCTGGCCGTACGCGCCGAGATCGACTACAAGAAGCTCGCGATGGGCCCGGTCACCGCGACCGCACAGCTCGGTCGTCCGGTCGCCGAGGTGATCGCCGATCTCGACGCGGGCGAGCGCCCGGAATTTCCGGTGAACGTCTCCCTCACCCGTGAGGACGGCGCGGTGACCGGCGAGATGACGATCGTCTGGACCCTGCGCCCGAACCGCTGATCCCCGGGCCCGGACGAGCCGCTTCCCTCCGCGCGGCCGGTGTTCCCGAGGTGTCCCTGTACGCGCGATGGCACCGTCAGGCGGGACGGCCGATCGAGTACCCTTCCCGGGCGCGCTGTCCGGCGCGCGGGGGAATCGGCCGGCACCGGATTCGGTGACACGGCGAGCGGCCCACGGGGGCCCGACATCGTGCGGAGGAAGCGGCTTTGCATATCCAGGAGTGGCTGGGGACGGTACCGGCCGTGAGTGTGTACCTCCTGGTGGGGGTGGTCATCGGACTGGAGAGCCTGGGCATTCCGCTGCCCGGTGAAATCGTCCTCGTCAGCGCGGCGATCCTCGCCGCGACCCAGGACCACATCGATCCCGTCGTGCTGGGTGCGTGCGCGTCGGCCGGCGCGATCATCGGTGACTCCATCGGGTACCTGATCGGACGCAAGGGCGGCCAGCCGTTGCTGGACTGGGCGGGCCGGAAGTTCCCCAAGCACTTCGGCCCCGACCACGTCGCGATGGCCGAGGAGAAGTTCGAGAAGTGGGGCATGTGGGCGGTCTTCTTCGGCCGCTTCATCGCCCTGCTGCGGATCTTCGCGGGGCCGCTCTCCGGCGTTCTGAAGATGCCGTACTGGAAGTTCCTGATCGCCAACGTCCTGGGCGGCATCGTCTGGGCGGGCGGGACGACCGCACTGATCTACAGCGTCGGCATCGTCGCCGAGCCCTGGCTCAACCGGTTCTCCTGGCTCGGACTCGTCGCCGCCCTGCTGTTCGGCATCGGCTCGTTCCTGGTCATGAAGCGGCGGGCGCAGAAGGCGGCCGCGGAACGCGAGGCCGCCGAGGCCCCGGCCCCCGCGGCGGTCGACTGACCCGCTCGGACGCCCCCGCCCCGGCCGACCACCGGGAGCGGCGGTCACCCGACCTCAACGGCCCGGCAGCCCTGCGCTGCCGGGCCGTTGCCGTCAGGGCGTGTACCAGATGTCGGGTCCGCCGTCGCGCCATTCGAAGACGCCGGTGTCATCCCAGACCAGGTGCGTCGCCGGGAATCCGGCGCGGCGCAGGAACGCGGCCACGTCACCGGGGCGGCGGGCCCGTCCGAGGTCCTGCCCGCGGAGCGTGACACGACGCCCGCCGGAGCAGGGAGGATGCACGATCACAGGTGCTCGGTTCATGGCACCAGAGTGCGACCGGCCCGGCATGATCGCATGCCGAAGGTGAGTGTGGGGTCACTGCGGGTAAGGATTCCCGTCTTGGCTACGCCCCGCTGCGCAGCCGAGAGAAGAAGCGTCCCTTCCGGCCGCCGCTCCCGGCCTTCCACTGCCACCAGCGCAGCGCATCGTCCGCTTCCGCCGCGGCACACGGACACCGGTCCGCAGGCTCGCGACCAGCCCGGACACCACCTGGTGCTCAACGGCTCGCCCCACCATCCCGGGCAGCGGCCGGTGAGCTGCCCACGCGCTCATCGGTCATCCCCGTTCACGGCACGGCACGGCACGGCACGGCGCCTCGCCCATCCCTGTCGGCGCTCCACGATGCCGGGACCGGCCACCGGGCAACCACGTCCACAGACATCTACCGGGGGAATGACGTCCGGTGCGCTTGACGCGACTCCACGGGGCACGAGAGGACGTGCGGCCGCCGGACCGGATGCGCGAGCATTCCCCGACGCACGCCGTCCGACGCCGCATCGGGGGCCGCGGCATCCGGGGCATCCGTGTTGCCGCGGCCCCGTGATCCACAACAATGGACCCGTGATCCGGCGCCTTCGGTGCGTCCGGAGTTCATGGCAGCTCGGGCATCCGGCAGGAGGAATGCGGTGAGGTATCTGCGGGCCGTCGGCCTGGCGTTGGCCGGGATGGCTCTGCTGGCCGGTGGGCTGGCGGCGGGCGCGTACTGGATGCTCGACCGGTACGCGACCAGCAAGGTGGACCGCGTCAGCCATTCCGTCCCTGGTGTCGAGGTCGCCTCGTCGATCGCCGGGCACCTGTCGCTGCCGCTGATCCCCAAAGGGCCGCGCTCGGTCGACTGCCGCGGTGCCCTGCGGGCCGTCAAAGGAGCGCGCGTCCGCTGCACGGCCCACTATCTGCGCGGCACGGACCGGAGGATGACCGTACGGGTCGTCAGGGTCGGCGGCGGCCGGATCACGTACGTGCACGACGCGCCGCACCGCTGACCGCCCGCCCGCGCCCCTCCCGCCGACTTCCTTCCGTGGCCCGTCGCTTACTGTGCACGCGGCTTGATCCCGTACGGAAGAAGGAGAACGGCAATGGCGCAGGGCGCACTGATCGCCGGTGTGGGCGGCACCGCACCGAGCATCGACCCGACGGCCTTCACCGCACCGACCTCGGTCGTGCTGGGTGAGGTGACGCTGGCCGCCGGAGCCAGCGTCTGGTACCACACGGTGCTGCGCGCCGACTGCGGCCCGATCGTCCTGGGGGCCGACAGCAACGTCCAGGACAACTGCACCGTGCACGTCGATCCCGGGTTCCCGGTGACCGTCGGCGACCGCGTCTCGGTGGGCCACAACGCCGTGCTGCACGGCTGCACCGTCGAGGACGACGTCCTGGTCGGCATGGGCGCGACGGTACTCAACGGCGCGCACATCGGCGCCGGTTCGCTGATCGCCGCGCAGGCCCTGGTACCCCAGGGAATGGTCGTGCCGCCCGGCTCGCTGGTGGCCGGGGTGCCCGCCAAGGTCAAGCGGGAGCTGACCGACGAGGAGCGCGAGGGCATCAAGGTCAACGCCGCGATGTACCTGGAGCTGGCGGCGGCGCACCGCGAGTCCGTCACCGGCTGACCTCCGGGCGCGCGGGGGCGCCGCACGGTGGGGCGAAGATCACAGGGCGGTGCGCGGCCGGTCGCGGGGCGTGCTGAGTACGGTGTCCGGGTGCCGTCGAACCAGAACGTGTTCTCATCCCTCGTGGCCTGGCGGCGCCGGGCCGTATCGCGCCTCCTCCACCGTGGCACGCGCTGGGTGCGGCAGGCCGCGGCCGTGACCGCCGAGCGGCCGGGCCCGTACCGCTTCCGCAGCATCGGCACCGGGGCCCGGCTGGCGTTCCCGCAGGGGACGGTGTTCGGCGACCCGTGGATCGAGATCGGCGACCACTGCATCATCGCCCAGGACGTGACGCTGACCGCGGGCATGATGCCCGATCTCGACCTCGGCCCCGACCCGATCCTCACCCTGGGCAACGGTGTGGTGCTCGGCCGCGGCAGCCATGTGATCGCCGATGTCCGGCTGACGATCGGCGATGACTGCTTCTTCGGCCCCGGGGTCTACCTCACCACCACCAACCACAGTTACGACGACCCGGACGTGCCGGTCGGCAAGCAGTGGCCGCGCACCGATCCGGTCGAGATCGGACCCGGCAGCTGGATCGGCACCGGAGCCGTCATCCTGCCCGGTGCCCGGCTCGGCCGGAACGTCGTGGTCGCGGCGGGCGCCGTCGTACGCGGCGAGGTGCCGGACCACGCGGTGGTGGCCGGGGCGCCCGCGAAGGTCGTACGGCGCTGGGATCCGCGGGCCGGCTGGCAGCCGCCGCTGCGCACCCCGGCGCCGGTGCCGATCCCCGAAGGGGTCACGCCGGAGCAGCTGTTGGCGCTGTCGGCGGAGGAGCGCTCCGCGGCGGACGCCGGCTGAGCCGGGTCAGCCGGCCGACGCCAGCAGTACCGTGCCCAGCAGCGCCAGCGAGGCGCCGGCCGCCTGGACCGCGCGCAGCCGCTCCTTGAGGATGCCGAGCGCGGCGAGTGCGGTGACGACGGGGTAGAGCGAGGCGAGTACGGCGGCGACGGTGACCGGGCCGTGCTGCGCGGCGAGCGCGTAGGTGCCGTTGGCCGCGACATCGGCGATACCGACGAACGCGAGCGCAGGCAGCGCGCCCCGCAGCGCGGGCAGCCCGTCGTCGGGCAGCGCGGGCGTACCGCGCCGCACCGTCGCGTACAGGGCGGCGCCGCCGACCGCGACATTGCACAGACGCTGGACGAACAGGGCAAGGAAAAGGCCGGTGACGTTCGTTGACGCCTCGGCGATCAGCGCCATCACGGTCCCGAAGCCGAACGCCGAGACCAGGGTGAGCACGATCGTCCGGCGCGGCACGGACACCCCGCCCATCCGCTGCCCGCCGGCCAGCATGATCCCCGCCACGGCCACCACCATGCCCGCCGCCTGCACCGGTCCCGGCCGCTCGCCCAGGACGAAGCCGACGCCGAGCGGGACGACGACGGTGCCCAGCGAGCCGAGAGGGGAGACCACGCCCATCGGGCCGAGCGCCAGGGCGCGGTAGAAGCAGAGCATGGCGGCCGGGCCCACCACACCGGCGGCCACCGCGAACCACAGCGAGCCGCCGGCCTCCTGCCAGCCGCCCGTGGCGAGCACGACGGCGCCCAGCACGAGGGCGGCCAGGGCCTGCGAGGCCACCACCACGGTCAGTGCGTGCAGGCGTCGGGTGAGCAGTCCGCCGCCGAAGTCGGCGAGCCCCCACAGCAAGCTGGTGGCCAGGGCGAAGACCGCAGTCATGGTGAAACCTCGCAGTACAGTGAGCTGGACGCTGAAGTGCAGCACACCGTAGTTCAGTAAGACGGACTATGTCATTCACTATATTGGACGGACCGTGACGGACCTCGACCAGCTCACGCAGTCGCTCGCCCGCAACCTCAAGCGCTGGCGCACCGAGCGCGGCTACACCCTCGACGCGCTGGCGGCCCGCGCCGGAGTCAGCCGCGGCATGATCATCCAGATCGAACAGGCCCGTACGAACCCGAGCGTGGGCACCACCGTCAAGATCGCCGATGCCCTCGGCATCAGCATCACCACCCTCCTCGACCACGAACAGGGCCCGCAGGTACGGCTGGTGGCCCCCGGCGAAGCCGTCCGCATGTGGTCGACCGAGGCCGGCAGCCACACCTTGCTGCTGGTCGGCGCCGAGGCGCCAGGGCCCTACGAGCTCTGGGACTGGCTGCTGATGCCGGGCGACAGCAGCCAGTCGGACCCGCACCCGCCCGGCACCGTCGAACTGCTCCACGTCCGCACCGGAACCCTCACCCTCACCGTCGACGGCACCGATCACGCGGTCCCCGCGGGCGCATCGGCGACCTTCGAGGCGAAGGCCGCGCACGGCTACCGCAACGACGGCACCGAACCGGTCGAGATGACCATGTCGGTACTCGTCCCACCCGGCCGCTGACCGCAGGCCGCCGGTCTTCTCGCCCCCTGAGACGCGCCCCGACCCGGCCGGCCGTGCCTGTTAGCTTGGCGCCATGCCCGTGCCCATGGATGCCTTCGACGATGTCCGGCCCGCGATCGACTGCCTGGACCTGCTGCCCGAGCCCGTAGCCGCCGCCCTCCGCGACTGGCGCGGCTCCGTACCGGTCGAGGAGATCCGCTACGTCGACACCGACCCGGCCATCGCGGACACCGCGCTGCTCGTCGAGCACTACGGCGCCTGGCTGCTGGAGCAGTCGGCGAACTGCGTGGTGGTGGCGGGCAAGCGCGGCGGCGAGGTCACCCTGGCCGCCTGCCTCGTCCTGTCGCACACCCGGGCCGACGTCAACGGCGTGGTGCGCCGCCAACTCGGCTCCCGCAAGGCGTCGTTCGCGCCGATGGACACCGCGGTCGGCGACAGCGGCATGGAATACGGCGGCATCACCCCGATCGGCCTGCCCGGCAGCTGGCCGGTGCTGGTGGACGCCGCCGTCGCGGACATCCCGTACGCGCTGATCGGCAGCGGCCGGCGACGCGGCAAGATCATCGCGCCGGGCAAGGCGCTGGCCGAACTCCCCAACGCCACGGTCATCGACGGGCTGGGCGTGGCCTGACCTGGCTAACGACCTGGGGAACAATGGTCCTCGGGAGAAGGGCTATTGCTCCCCAGGTCGTAAGGACCGCCCCGCCCGCTATCCGGCGTCCGACGGTCGGGATCGCAGGTCCAGGGACAGCGCGGTGGAGTGCTCGGCGAATCCCAGGCTGCGGTACAGCGGTTCGGCGCCTTCCGTGGCATGCAGGTCGACCCGGCTCACACCCAGCTCGGTGAACCGCCCCAGCAGCGCCTCCGTCGTCGCCCGCGCGTAGCCCAGCCCCCGGTGGCCGACGTCCGTACAGACGTTGAAGACGAAGGCGAACAGGCCCGAGGGGTGACCGGGCGCAGGCAGCCGCTGCTCGACCGTGCCCACCGCGCAGGCCGCCAGGCGCGGCGCACCGTTTTCGGCGGCGCCGTCCACCACGAACGCGACGAGCGGCCCCTGCGGATCCGCGAGTTGCCGGCGCGCCACCTCCTCGGCGTGCCGCTCCCACGCCCCGGGGGCGTCGCGGCCGGTCATCGCGGCGAACATCAGGCGGCGCAACCGGACCAGTTCGGCGGCGTCTTCGGGGACGGCGTGGCGTGGCGTGGTCATGCCGGGACGCTAGCGCAGCGGCCGCCAGGCCCGAACGGGATATCTCACGGGCCGGACAGCCGCCGAAACCTCGGGCCCGGCCGCGCCTTGGCGAGGCCCCGGCCGCCCCGACCGGCCGCGGCGAAAACCGCCGGGCACGGGGCGGGCCCCGCGCGATACCGTCACGCCGTGACAGGAACCTCGTGGGACATCGTGCTGCTCGGCGGGGCGTCCGGCATCGGAAAGAGCCGTCTCGCCGCCCAACTCGCCGAGGAGTCACAGGGTTTCGTCGTCGAGTTCGATGACGTGGTCAGCGCCGTACAGGCGATCACCACCGCCGAACAGCACCCGGATCTCCACCACTTCGACCATGTCGCCGCCCCGGCCCTCCCCACGGCGCAGGTACTGGCCCACCAGATCGCCACCGCACGAGCCCTGGAACCCGCGGCGCTCGGCGTGGTGCGCAACCGCCTGACCGTCGACGTACCCGCCGTGATCGAGGGCGACTACCTCACCCCGGCCGCCGCCACCCGAGCCGTCCGCGAGGGTCTGGCGTCCGGCCGCCGCGTCCGGGCGGTGTTCCTGCACGAAGCGGACCCCGGGCAGATCACCGCCAACTACGCATCCAGGGAACCTGACCTCGCCGCGCAGACGCACCGGGCGCAGGTCAGCGCGCAGTTCTCACACTGGCTCAGCCACCAGGCCGGCCTGCACTCCCTGCCCGTGGTCGCCTCCCGCCCGTGGCACACCCTCACCGCCCGTACCCGGCAGGCCATCGGCTGAGCGGCGCCCGCTCACCGCAGCCGGGGTATCTCGATCGCCGGGCAGCGGTCCATCACCATGTCGAGCCCCGCGTCGCGCACCCGTTCCCAGGCCGCTTCGTCGACCACACCGAGCTGGAACCACACGCCCCGCGCGCCGGCCGCGACGGCTTCGTCGGCGACGGCACCGGCCAGCCCGCCGTTGACGAACACATCGACCACATCGACCGGGAACGGTATCTCCGACAGCGACGCGTACCCCTTCTCACCGTGCACCGTCTCGGCCTTCGGGTGCACCGGCACGATCCGCTTGCCGTAGCGCTGCAGGACCTCCGCGACGCCGTACGCGGCCCGCTGCCGGTTCGACGACAGGCCCACGACGGCCCAGGTGTCACCCAGCCCGGTGAGCATGCTGCGGATCGTTGCGGGATCGCCGTACACGCGCTGCCTCCTGTGGAAGGAAAGAGTCCTGTCCGCAAAACGGACGGCCTCGCGCAAGGATTCCCGCTCCGGCCGCATTTCCCCGGCCGCTTCGTCCCGCCGCCTTCACCCCCCCGTGCAGCCACCCGGTTCCCCCACGAAGACCCCGGGCAGCGGAACGCCCCGCCCGAAGGGGAAGACGGGCGGGGCGGGATCATGTGCCGGAACGTCAGCCGGTGCTGCCCCTGGCGCCGCTGCTCGCCATACCGGCGCCGACGGCCGCCGTACGGGCGGGCTTGCCGATCGGCAGGCCGCCGGCCGGGCCCTCGGGACCGTCCTCGGGATGCGCGCCCACCGGCTCCGCACCGCCCGCCGCCGTACCCGGACGCCGGGGCGCCGCCGGCCCGTCCACCAGGGCGAAGCCGTCGGCCGGTGCGTCGCCCTCACCCGCCGCCCCCGCGCCGGATGCCGACAGGGCGGCCTGCAGCTCCTCCATGTCCACCAGCATGCTGACCGGCCCCGTCGGGTTCAGGTACATCGCATGGCCGGGCGGCAGTTGCCCGACGAGTTCCGCCACCGGGCGCCGGTCGTAGAGCAGTCGCCCCACAGCCTCCAGGTGGCTGTCCGACGTGTAGACGGGCACCACCGGAGTGCCCTCGGGCGACGCCGCGGCCAGCGGGCTGCCGGTCGCGCTGACCAGGACCGCGACCTCCGCGCGCGCGAGCGCGTCCGGCACGTCCTGCGCCGGGCCGTACCCGGTCGCGGCCAGCTGCACGGCCTGGTCGACCGGGTCCGTCGGGTCCGCCCAGTCCAGCATCTGCGGGGACGGCCGGTACTCCGGGTTGTCCCGCCACTCCTCGATCTCGCCGGTCGGGCCCGAGCGCCACTGCCCGATCAGCGCCCAGCGCGGCGGCGGCCCCTCGCCGGTCCAGGTGAGATCCACCATGGCCAGCCAGTGGTCCGGCGCGCTGCGGGCCGCCTCGATCACCTCGGGGGGCGGATCGGGCATCTCCTGGCCCGTCACCGGAACACCTACCGCCACCGTCGTCTGTGTGCTGTCGTCCATGAAGCCCTCCGCCAACCCGCCGTACGGTTCCTGGGTACGCGACCGGGCCCCGTCCACGAGGCCGTCGCCCCGGCCACAGTGCCCACGGTCGGCCCGCACGTCTGCCCGACGCACCGGAGGGGCCCCGGGGATACGCCGCCTGGCCGTGCGCGGAGCCCCCGTACGGCGGACACCCGCAGCGCGGCGCGGGCCTGGGGCGCATCGGACCGGCCGGTGCCGGGCCGCGCGGGCGGGCCGCATAGGCTGGTGCGATGCAGGAGCAGTACCGGACCCTCGCCCACGCGGGTGTGCACGAGATCGAGATCAACAAGTCCCGCTTCCTCTGCGCGCTCGCGCCCGTCGCGACCGAGGCCGAGGCCCAGGACTTCATCGCAGGTGTCCGCAAGGAGCACCCGGGCGCCCGCCACCACTGCTTCGCCTACGTGCTGGGTGCCGACGGCGGCATCCAGAAGGCCAGCGACGACGGAGAGCCGGGCGGCACGGCGGGTGTGCCGATGCTGCAGATGCTGGTGCGCCGCGAGGTGCGCTACGTCGTCGCGGTCGTCACGCGCTACTTCGGCGGCGTCAAGCTCGGCGCCGGCGGGCTGATCCGCGCCTACGGAGGCGTCGTCGGCGAGGCGCTCGACACCCTCGGCACGGTCACCAGGCAGCGCTACCGGCTGGCGACGGTCACCGTCGACCACCAGCGTGCAGGCAAGGTCGAGAACGACCTGCGGGCCACGGGACGGATCGTGCGCGAGGTCAGCTACGGCGCCGACGTCCGCATCGAGGTCGGCCTGCCGGAAGCCGATGTCGAAGGCTTCCGCGCCTGGCTGGCCGACGCCACCTCCGGAACGGCGGCGCTCGACCTCGGCGGCGAGGCGTACGGGGACGCCTGACGTCGGACCGCGCGCCGGGGTGGTGCGTAGTTGAGCATCACGTGGAGTGTGTCGTCATCCGTTGGGCTCCGGTCCCGACGGGGGAGATTGAGGCGGAATTCAGTCCGGCGGGCGGGGAGTTGGCCCGCGGCCGGTCCGTCTCGGGCGACGGGCCGGCCGCGGGGCAGCAACGACGCCGGCAGCAGTCCGAGTGCGGCGAGCCCGGCCAGGACCGGCAGGGCGGAGCCCATTGCCGTGGCGGCCGTCGCCGAGGTCCCGACGTCCGACGGGCGCAGCGTGATCCCGGCGGCGACGGCGATGCCGAGTGTCGGGCCGATGTTCACGGCGGTCTGCTTGAGGCCGCCGACGACCCCGGCGTACCCGGGCGGCGCGTCACCGACCACGGTTCCGGTCGCGGTCACCATGACGGTGGCGAACCCCGCACCGAGCACGGCGAAGGCGGCGCCGGTGGTCGGCCAGGTGCTGGTCGGGCCGAGCAGGGAAAGACCGGCTGTGCCGAGGACGACGAGAAGCGTGCCGGTGATCGCGGTGCGGCGTGGGCCGTACCGCCGTGGCGCACCGCCGGCGACGGGCGCGCCGAGAACCATGAGCGCGGTCAGCGGGAGAACCCGCAGACCGCTGGCGAGCGGGTCGAGCCGGAGTACGTCCTGGAGGAAGAAGAGGAAGAAGGTGGCGACGAACAGCGCGCCGAACATCCCGCCGGTCGTGACCAGCAGGAGCGCCATCGATGCGGTCACCGGTACGGAGCGCGCCACGACGAGCGGCACGATCGGGTGGGCGGTCCGGCGTTCGTGCACGACGAGTACCGCCGCGAGGCCCGCGACGGCCAGGAGCCCGAGCAGCGTCGGCACGGCGGTCCACCCGTGCGCCGGTATGCCGACCAGGGTGTGGACCAGGACCGCGAGCGTGGCCGTGAGCAGCGCTGCGCCCGTGAGGCCGAGCCGCTGCGGCGCGGTATGTTCCGGCGCGGGCACCCGAACGGCGAAGGTGACGGCGGCGATGGCGAGCGCGACGGGGACGTTGACCACGAACACCGCACGCCAGCCAAGACTCGCGACGAGGACGCCCCGAGGACCGGACCGATCGCCGCGGCAACCCCGATCGCGCTGGTACGGATGGCCACCGGAGTACCGAGCCGGTCCGCCGGGTACGCCAGTCTCAGCAGCGCGAGCGTCGCCGGTTGCAGGAGCGCGCCGAACACACCCTGTGCGGTGCGCAGGCCGATCACCCAGCCGACCGAGGGTGCGAGCGCGATGCCGCCCGAGGCGGCCCCGAAGCCGAGCACGCCGATGAACAGCAGCCGTGTGAGTCCGTACCGGTCGCCGAGACGCCCGGCGAAGACGAGCAGCGCCGCCACCGCGAGCAGGTAGCCCGTACTCGTCCACTGGACCTGCGCCACGCTCGCGCCGAGATCGCGTTGCAGGCTGGGCTGCGCCACGAGCAGGACCGTGCCGTCCAGCGCGACGAGCATCGCGCCCGCCACGCTGACCAGGAGCACCAGGTGCGGCCGTACGGCCGCGGTCACGAGGCCACCGGCCCGAGGTGAGCGTGGAGCGCCGCCGCGACGAGCCGGTCGAGCTGATCGCTGTCAGGTGCTCCGCCTTCCGGCCGGACGTCGAGGGCGAGCTGCAGGCTGCCCCACACCCACAGCTGCGCGATGCCGTGCAGGTTGGACCAGAGGGCGGCGGCCGTCACGTCCGGCGTCGCGGCCTGGCCCGGCGAGTCCGGCCGCTGCGCGACGTCGCGTTCCGCCCGGCATCTGGCAACGAGGCCGACGAGGAGCTGGAACACGGGGAGCGTCGACTCCCGCAGCCGTGGCCGGTCCGATGAGTTCGTGTCGCTGTCGAGGAGGTCGTGGCGGAACATCAGCTCGAACATGCCGCGATGCTCCAGCGCATAGCCGACATACGCGCGCCCGAGTATCTCCAACTGGCCGCGCGCCGAGGTCGTGCCACCGATCTCACCTGCGAGCCGGGCCTCAAGGTCCGTGAAACCGCGACCGGCGATTGCGGAGAGCAGGGTGTGGTGCGTGGGGAAGTAGCGGCGCGGAGCCCCGTGCGACACCCCCGCCCGTCGCGCGATCTCACGCAGCCCCAGCGAAGCGGAGCCCTCGGTCATCACGAGGTTCACGCCGACGTCGATCAGCCGTTCGCGAAGAGAGTTCTCGTTTTCCATAGACACTGTCTACCATGGTCGTGTAGACAGTGTCTATCGCGTGGAGGGGGTGCGGGAATGCAGGGCGGGGCGGGCGGGGTGTGGCGGTCGGCATCTGCGGGGGCGGCGGCCGGGCATGTGGTCAGCCGGCTACCGCGGTGGGCGGCAAGCCGAGGTCGGTGCGGGGCTCGGTGCCGGGCGGCGCTAACGTGGTCGGTGCTGACAGCGGTGCCCGTGCCGGCTCCGTGCTGGTTGCGGAGGCGGAGGAGCGGTAAATATGCAGGTCGGAGCGTTGTTGTGAGGATTCTGCACACCTCCGACTGGCATCTGGGGCGTTCCTTCCACCGCGTGAGCCTGCTGGACGCCCAGCGTGCCTACCTCGATCACCTCGTGACGACGGTCCGTGATCGCGCCGTCGACGTGGTGCTCGTCGCCGGGGACGTCTACGACCGGGCGGTGCCGCCGCTGGCCGCCGTCGAATTGTTCGACAGTGCCTTGCACCGCCTCGCCGACCTCGGCGTCCCCACCGTCATGATCTCCGGCAACCACGACTCCGCCCGTCGGCTGGGTGTTGGCTCGGGGCTCATGGAGAAGGCCGGCATCCACCTACGGACCGACCCGGAACACTGCGCCACCCCGGTGCTGCTCGACGACGCGCACGGCCCGGTGGCGTTCTACGGACTGCCCTACCTGGAGCCCGCCCTGGTGCGCGACACCCTCGGCGCCCGCCGAGCCGGGCACGCCGAGGTCCTGGGCGCCGCCATGGACCGGGTGCGCGCCGACCTGTCCGACCGGCCGGCCGGGACGCGCTCCGTGGTGCTCGCGCATGCCTTCGTCACCGGCGGCGCCGTCAGCGACAGCGAGCGCGACCTCACCGTCGGCGGCGTCGCCTCCGTCCCGGCAGCCGTGTTCGACGGCGTGCACTACGCGGCGCTCGGGCATCTGCACGGCTGCCAGGCGCTCACCGACCGGGTCCGCTACTCCGGCTCCCCGCTCGCCTATTCCTTCTCCGAGGCCGCCCACCGCAAGTCCTCCTGGCTCGTCGACCTCGACGTGGACGGCACGGTGCACGCCGAACGGATCGACTGCCCGGTGCCCCGGCCGCTGGCCCGGATCCGTGGCCCGCTCGAAACCCTGCTGGACGACCCGGACTTGGGCCGTCACGAGGCGGCCTGGGTGGAGGCGACGCTCACCGACCCGGTGCGCCCGCACGAGCCGATGGCCCGCCTCACCGAGCGCTTCCCGCACACCGTGAGCCTCGTCTTCGATCCCGACGAGGGGCCCGCCCGTTCGCTCGCCTCGTACGCCCAGCGGCTGCGCGGGCGCAGCGACCAGGAGATCGCCGAGGACTTCGTGGAACACGTGCGGTCCGGCCGCGCCGCCGACGCGCAGGAGCGCGCCGTGCTGCGGTCGGCGATCGACGACGTACGGCTCGATGACGCAGTGAACGAGGTGGCCCGATGAGGCTGCACCGGCTCGCCGTCACCGCATTTGGGCCGTTCGGCGCCACCCAGACCGTCGACTTCGACCGGCTCTCGCGGGACGGCCTTTTCCTCCTTCACGGGCCGACCGGAGCGGGCAAGACCTCCGTCCTGGATGCCGTGTGCTTCGCGCTGTACGGCTCGGTGCCGGGCGCGCGGCAGAGCGGCCAGGCGCTCCGCAGCGACCTCGCCGACCCGTTCACGCTCACCGAGGTCGTCCTCGAACTGACCGTTGCGGAAAGCCGGTTGGAGATCACCCGGCTGCCCGAACAGGCCCGCCCCAAGAAGCGCGGCAGCGGCACGACCCGGGAGAAGGCGCAGAGCCGGCTGCGGGAGTACGTACCCGGGGACGGGGACGACGCGGCGGGCCACTGGAAGGCGCTCAGCCGCTCCCACCAGGAGATCGGTGAGGAGGTCGGCCGGCTGCTCGGGATGAGCAAGGAACAGTTCTGCCAGGTGGTGCTGCTGCCGCAGGGCGACTTCGCCCGTTTCCTGCGCGCCGACGCGGAATCCCGCGCCCGGCTGCTCGGCCGGCTCTTCGACACCCGCAGGTTCGCCGCGCTCGAAGAGCGGCTGGGCGCCCGCCGCAAGGCCGCCGCCGACCGGGTCGCTGCCGGTGACGACCGCCTGCTGGCGCTGGCTCACCGCATCACCCAGGCGGCGGGCGACTGCGCCGACCTCGCCGACCCGTCGCTCCCCGCACCGGGTGCAGTGGCCCCGGACCCCGCCGCACGGGACCGCTCCGGCGGCCGGGCGCGGCAACCGGCAACCGCGCGCGTCCCGGGCCAGGCCGGTGCCGGCGGCCGCACGGCCTCCCGTACCGCCGCCGCACCGTCATCCGAAGCCGCGCCGGGCCCGGGGGAGCCGGGCTTCGCCGAGGCCGTCCTCGTCCGCGCCGCGGTCGCCAGGGCGAGTGCCAGGGAACGTCTGGCGGGCGCGGGCGCCGCCGTACGGGCCGTGGAGACGGCGGAGCGGGCGGCAGCGGAACGCTTCGACGAGGAACGCGAACGCGACCGGCTCCAGCAGCGGTACGCCACCGCCCGCCGCCGCGCCGCGCAGCTCGACGCCACGGCCGACGCGTGCGAGCAGGCTCGCACCCGGCTGGAGCGCGCACGGGCGGCCGCCGACGTCGCGCCCGCCCTCGCGCTGCACGACGCCGCCCGGCGGGACCACGACACCGCCAGGCGCGCCGAACAGCGCTGCCGCTCCGTACTCGCCCCCGGCCTCGCGGACGCCGGGGGCGACCGGCTCGCCGACCTGGAACGCCGCTCGCGCGAGGACCTCGGTTCGCTCGCCGCGGCCCGGCGCGCCGAACGCCGGGCCGCCGGCATCGCCGCCGAGCGCGCCGTACTCGACCGCGAGGCACGCGCCGACGACCAGGCGCTCCTTGACGCCGCACAATGGCTCACCGGCTGGGACGCCACCCGCCAGACACTCCATCGCCGCATCGAAACGGCCCAGGAAGCCGCCACCCGCGCCGAACAGCTGCGGGCCCGCATCGACCCCGCCCGGGAACGCCTGGACGCGGCCCGCAGACGCGACCGGCTGGCCGCCGACGTCCGCACCGCCGATGCGGAGTTGCTCACCGCAAGGGAGCGGTCGGCCGCCGCCCACGAGCACTGGCTCGACCTCAAGGACCGCCGGCTGCGCGGCATTGCCGCCGAACTCGCCGACGGGCTGCGCGACGGCGACCCCTGCGCGGTGTGCGGCGCGACCGCGCACCCCGCGCCCGCCCGCGCCGGCGCCGGGCACGTCGACCGGGCGGCCGAGGAAGCCGCGCTCGCCGCCCACCACACCTGCGAGGAGTCCCGCCAGGAGGCGGAGCGGCACCGGCAGGCCGTCAAAGAGGCGCTGGCCGGCGCCGCCGCCACCGCAGGCGACACCCCGGCCGGTGAACTCGCCGCGCACGTCGAGCAGTTGCGGGCCGATCATGCGCGCGAGCACGCGGCGGGCGCCGATCTGTACGCCGCACGCGAAGCGCTCGACCGCGCCGAGAACGAATACGAGCGGCGCCGCACCGCACAGCAGCAGGCCGAACGCAGGGCCGCCGCCCGCACCTCGCAGCGCGAAGCACTGGACCGCGAACACGCAGCCCTGGACGAGGAGTTGACACAGGCGCGCGGCGACTGTGCGAGCGTCGCCGAACGGGCCCGCCGCCTGGAGAGCAGGGTCGCGCAGCTCGCCGATGCCGCGGAGGCCGCCCGCGTGGCCCGTGCCGCGTCCGCACGCCTGGAGGAGGCCGAAGCGGCGCTGGCCGACGCCGCGGGGCGGGCCGGTTTCGACGCTCCCGGGGCCGCGGCCGACGCGCAGCTGACGGATGCCGAATGGCGTGCCCTCCAGGAACGGATCGACACCTGGCAGGACGAATCAGCCGCCGTCCGGGCCGAGTTGGCCGACCCGCACAGCGGCGCAGCGGCCGCCCTGCCCGCCGCGGACCCGGACACCGCGCGCGCCGCACTGGAACGCGCGGGCCACCGGCTGCGGGCCGCCGCGGCGGCGTACGAGGCCGCCCGCGACCGCTGCACCGAACTGGACCGGCTCTCCGCACGGGCCACCGCCGACACCCGCCAACTGGCCCCGCTGCGCGCCGACTACGACCTCATCGCCCGGCTCGCCACGCTCACCTCCGGCACCTCGGCCGAGAACGAGCGGCGGATGCGCCTGGAGTCGTACGTCCTGGCCGCCCGGCTCGAACAGGTCGCCGCGGCCGCCGGCGCCCGGCTGCACAAGATGTCATCCGGCCGCTACACCCTCGTGCACTCCGACGAACGCTCCGGCGGCACCCGGCGCTCCGGACTCGGCCTGCACGTCATCGACGCCTGGACGGGACAGGAACGGGACACCTCCAGCCTCTCCGGCGGCGAGACCTTCTTCGCCTCGCTGGCGCTGGCCCTCGGCCTGGCCGATGTCGTCACCGACGAGGCAGGCGGCACCCGTCTCGACACCCTCTTCATCGACGAGGGCTTCGGCAGCCTCGACGAACAGACCCTGGACGAGGTGCTCGACGTCCTCGACGGGCTGCGCGAACGCGACCGCAGCGTCGGCATCGTCAGCCACGTCGCCGACCTGAAGGGCCGCATCCCCGCCCAGCTGGAGGTCGTCAAGAACCGGTCGGGATCGACCGTCCGGCACCGGACGCCCGGCTGAGCGCGCCGCCGGGACCGGGGGCCAGGCCAGCCGCTGACCGGGCGGCGGGGGAGCGGGGAGGAGTACACGACGCTGGTGGTCGCGGCGCCGGGCCCGCCGATCCGGCCCGAGACCTCCTCCAGATGCCGCGTCGAACGCGCGGCGATCTTCAGGACGAAGCGATCGTCGCCGGTGACGTGGTGCGCCTCCGGGATCTCCGGACTGGACTCCAGGAGCGCGTGCAGGGGCCGGTCGCCGCCGTTCGGGTAGCACAGCCGGACGAACGCGAGGGCCGGCAGCCCCACCCGCTCCGGGACGACCACCGCCGCGTAGCCGGATACCACCCCGGCGTCCTCCAGCCGCCGGCCCCGCCCGGTGACCGCGCTCGCCGACACGCCGACGGCGCGGGCCGGTTCGGCGTAGCCGGCGCGCCCGTTGTGCTGCAGGACGTCGAGGATGCGCCGGCCGGTGGCATCAGGGGAATATCCGGTCATGGGCGCTGTCCAGCAGTGAATTCCCCGGCGGGTCACGGCTGCTGCCGCAGATCGTCACCGCTCGGCCCGTCCGCGGGCCCGGCGTACGTGAAGGCCCGCAGTTCCCCGCGCATTCCGGCGGGGCGGAAACCGGCCCGCTCCAGGACCCGTTGCGAGGGCAGGTTGTCCGGTTCGGTCGCCGCGCACACCGTCCGCACCTCGGGCCTGGCAGCCGCCCAGCCCGCCAGCAGCCGCGCCGCGTCCGTCGCCCGGCCGACGCCACGGGCCGAAGGGGACAGGTCGTAGCCGATCTCCACGCGGCCTTCGGCGTCCGGCGGGCCGTGGAAGCCGATGCTGCCCAGCGCCCTCCCGTCGGCGGCGTCGGAGAGGACGAAGACGCCCCAGCCGGGCAGGTAGCGCCCGGCGACCGCGGCGGCCACGACGATTCCGGCGCCGCCTGACGTGGCCTCCGACGGCCCGCCGTCGATCCAGTCGAAGCCCGCGCACCCGCCGTCCGCCACCCGCGCCGCCGCGCTCGGCAGCAGCGCCCGCAGCGTCACCCGGCCCGCCGCGAGCGTCAGCGGAAAACCGGCGCCCGCGGTCACCAGCGCCTCGAACAGCGGGTCCGCCGACGCCCCCGCGGGCAGCCCGCTGACCTGCCCGTCGCCGACCTCCACCACCCGCCACCCGCCGTCCGTGCGCCGCGCCAGGTCCGTGGTCACGAACGGCAGCCCCAGCGCGGCGACGGCCGGCGCCACCGAGGTCAGGTCGGGGACCGGCAGCAGCTCCGGCGTATCGGGATGGGCGCCGACCAGCACCGGCTCCCCGGCCACCCACCACACCCGCGCCTCGCCCGCGACGAAGGACTCGAAGGCGCGCAGCACCACACCACCCGTGAGGAATTCCCCCTGGAGCGCCATGAACCGGCCCACCACGGCGGCGAGTTGCGGGGTATCGGACGCGTCCGGGACGAAGGCCGCCTCGTCCCACTCGTGCTTGCGGGACTTCACCCAGTCCTTGACGACGACGGGCCGGCCGCCGAACGGCGCGGCCAGCCGGGCCAGCGCCGCCGCCGAGGGAACCCGGCCCGGCCGGCACGGCAGCCAGTGGCCGGCCGGCGTCACCGCGCGGAACGTGCCGTACCAGCCCGGGAGTTCATGAGCGGTGCGGTACGCGGCGGGGGACGTCACCAGCGTGCGGCCACGCTCCGCCAGCGCCGCGGCCAGCTCGGCGTAGCGCCCGGCAGACAGCATCCAGCCGCGGTACCAGGCCGGGCCCGCGCCGTGGGGCACCCGGGCCACCGCCGCTTCGGTGTCCCCGGCGAGCAGCTCCTCCAGGCCGACGAGCGCGACCGCCGCGCCGGCCGCCCGCGCCGCTGCGGCCTCACCGGCGAACTGCGGATCCGTCCGGCGCGGCCGCAGCGGATCGGCCGGCAACAGAAACAGTGGTCGCTCCACCGTGATGTCCCTCGTCATGCCAGCGGACCCTACGGACGGCGGCGGCCGGCCACAAACGGGTATCCGCGCACCCGCCCCCGATGGCGGCCCGCCCGTCGCTCAGAGCGCGGACAGCTCGACGAGCAGATCGTCAAGGCCCAGCGACCCCAGGGACAGTGCCGCCATGTGCCACGCCTTGAGGTCGAAGTCCGCGCCGTGCCGGGCCCGCGCCGCCTCGCGGCCCTGTAGCCAGACCCGCTCGCCGAGCTTGTAGCCGATCGCCTGGCCGCCGATGCCCTGGTAGCGGATGATCTCGCTCTCCACGAAGTCCGCCGGGCGGCTGCAGTGGGACGCGAGGAAGGCGTGTGCCAGCTCGGGTGTCCAGCGCTCGCCGGGGTGGAAGGGCGAGTCCGCGGGGATCTCCAGCTGGAGGTGCATGCCGATGTCGATGATGACCCGCACCGCGCGCATCATCTGCGCGTCGAGGTACCCGAGCCTGCGCTCGGCGTTGGCGAGGAAGCCCAGCTCGTCCATCAGCCGCTCGGCATACAGCGCCCAGCCCTCGGCGTTGGCGCTGACCATGCCCACCGTCGTCTGGTAGCGCGACAGGTCGTCCGCGACGTGCGCCCACTGCGCCAGCTGGAGATGGTGGCCAGGTACGCCCTCGTGGTACCAGGTGGAGACCAGGTCGTACAGCGGGAAGCGGGTCTCGCCCATGGTCGGCAGCCAGGTGCGGCCGGGCCGGGAGAAGTCCAGCGACGGCGGGGTGTAGTACGGCGCGGCCGCGCTGCCGGCCGGCGCGATCCGCGACTCCACCCGGCGTACCCGCTCGGCGAGTTCGAAGTGAGTGCCGTCCAGCTCCGCGATGGCCTGGTCCATCAGGTCTTGGAGCCACTGCCGGGTCTCCTCGACCCCCTCGACCGTCTCGCCGTTGTCGTCGAGCCAGGCCAGCGCCTCCCAGGGGGTCTTGGCCCCGGGCAGCACCTTCTCGGCCTCCGTCTTCATCTCGGCGAGCAGCCGGTGGAACTCCGACCAGCCGTAGCGGTACGCCTCGTCCAGGTCGAGGTCGGCGCCGTTGTAGTAGCGCGCGAAGCGGGCGTAGCGCTCCCTGCCCAGCACGTCGGGGGCGCCCGCGACGGCCGGCGCGTAGTGGGTGCGCAGCCAGTCCCGCAGCTCCACGAGCGCGCCCGTCGCGATGTCGGCCGCCGCGTCCAGCTCCTCGCGCAGCGTCTGCGGTCCGGCGGCGGCGAACTCGGCGAACCAGCTGCGGTCCGTGCCGATCCACTCGTCCAACTGGCCGAGCACGGTGGTCACTTGGAGCGGGCCCGCGGGCAGTTCCTGCCGCAGTCCCGCGTCGAGCGAGGCGCGGTAGCCCTCCAGCGCGCCGGGGACCGCCCGCAGCCGCCGGGCGATGGCCGCCCAGTCCGCGTCGGTCTCGGCCGGGGTGACGGTGAACACCTCGCGTACGTGGTGCAGCGGCGAGCCCAGATTGCTGACGGCCCGCAGCCCCTCGCCCGCCTCGTGGACCGCCAGTTCGGCGGTCAGCCGCTCCCGCAGCAGCCGGGCGCAGCGCTGCTCGGCTGCGCTGTCCGCGCCCGGCAGTGCCTCGGCCTCGGTGAGCCGGTCGAGCGTCGTACGGGCGAGCTGGGCCAGCGCCTCCTGGCCGGTCGGCGACAGATCGGGGAGTCTGCCGGAGCTCTCGGCGATGCCGAGGAAGGTGCCGGTGATCGGGTCCAGGTCGATGAGGGTGTCGACGTAGGCGTCGGAGATCTGGCGGGGCAGCTGCCCGCCGGAAGCATGGTTCTGGGACATGCGGCCATCTTGGTACGGATGGCCCGCCCGCGTCACACCAAGTGGGCCGAGGTTCCGGCCGTTTTACCTTGTGCCGGGGTTCCCGGGCTGCCCCAGGAGCGGCCCGGGGCAGGCCCGTACACAGCCTCAGGCCCGGTGTGCCGCGAGATACGCATCCTCGGCGGCATAGGGGAACAGTCGGCTGAAATACGGGTCGTCGGCGGCGGGCAGGATCCCGGCGCGGTCCCCGGTCCTGGCGGCCTCGACGAGCCAGTCGATCTCGGCGGCGACGGTGGCGGCGTAGTCGCCGGCCGGACGGTAGCCGAGCTGCCGGGCGGCGGACATGTCGAGCACGACCGGGTGCGGCGCGTCCCAGGGAGTCCTGCCGAGGTTCTCGTCGGCGTCGTCGTCGAGCAGCACTTCCGTCCACGCGTGGCCGAGGTGCCGGGCGACGGCCCGGGAGATGTCGAGCGCCGTCGGGGCGTCGGGGTCGGCGCTGTTGAGGATCCGCGCGCCGGGTCTGTGGGCGACCGTCTCGATGAGGGCGGCGATGTTGGCCGCCGCCGTCGGCTGCACGATGCCGGTGCCCCGGCGGGCGAGCAGTACGTCGGCGCGCAGGTCGATGACCCGTTTGACGAAGGCCCAGGCACGCGGCCGGGCCGCGCCGACGCCGTGAACCCGGGACGGGCGCAGCACGCTGATGGGCAGCCCGCTGTCCAGGGCGACGTGTTCGGCCGCGACCTTGTTGGGGCCGTAGCCCTCCGGCGAGCGGTAGTCGATGTCGCTCGGCGCCAGGGTGGCCTGGGTCTCGTGGACCGGCCCGCCGTAGTCCGGCGGTGCTGCGGAGTTGGAGTGGTTGCCGTGCTCGTCGACGTAGACGGCCTTGCTGGAGATCAGCACCGTGGAGCCGGATTCCCTGGCCAGCGGGAGCAGCAGCCGGGCGTCGGCCGCGGTGTAGCAGATGCAGTCCACGAGCAGGTCGGTGCCGTCGCCGATGACGGTACGCAGCCGGGCGGCGTCCGCGCGGTCCGCGCGGCGGAAACGGGCGCCGGCGGCGGCGAGTTCGGGCGGCAGGTGGGCGGGGTCGCGGCCGGTGACGTCCACCTGCCAGCCGGCGGTGAGGAGACGGAGCGCGGTGGCACGGCCGATCATGCCGGTGCCGCCGAGGATGAGCGCATGAGGCATCGGGAAAGCCTAGAGCCTGGCCCCGGGAGCGGGCTCCGGGGGCCAGGCGGGGGCGGCGGTGAGGCAGCGGACGGCGCTCAGCGGCCCGCCGGGCCGTCCTGGGCCGGTGTCGACGCATGTGCGTCGCGCAGCGCGGGGACACCCTTCGGGCGCGAGGTGATCACCAGCGTGCCCTCCTCGATCTGGTAGTCGAGCGGCAGCCCCAGGCCGCGCATCGCCGCCACCATGCCGGTGTTCGACGCCTGGGTGATCGCGTACACGCTCTCGCACCCGGCGTCCGACGCCATCGCCATCAGCCGGCGCAGCAGTTCGGCGCCGATGCCGCGCCGCTGCCAGCCGTCCTCCACCAGCAGCGCCACCTCGGTCTCGTCGCCGTCCCACAGCAGGTGGCCGAGCGCCACCAGCCGTCCCGACGCGCTCTCCACGGCGAGCGTGCGCCCGAACCGCGGGCTGAGCAGATGCCCGAGGTAACTGTCGGCGTCCTTGACCGGGCCGTGGTAGCGCAGCCCGAGAGTGGCGGCGGAGCAGCGGTCGTGCATCTCGACGGCGGCGGCCCGGTCGGCCGGGTCGGCGCGGCGGATCGTCAGGGCGTTGCCCTCGGGCAGCGTCAGTACGTCACGCCGTGGCGGCACCCGGTGTCCGAGCCGGGTGTCCAGTTCGACCAGCGCGCGCACCCGTGCGAACTCGGTGGGAGTGAACGGCAACTGCGGCCTTTCGACGGTCAGGGAACCCCCGGAGGGAGCCCGGAACCTCATGATGTGGTCCTCCAGAACGCCCTCGGCAGGCACCTGTTCGGCCGCCGGGCGGCCGGGGAGCGAGCGTGCGGGCACCGAATGAATCGTGCAACGGCCCAGCAACTGACGCAAGGCCAGCGGCAGTTCGGCCGAATCCAGGGCCGTACGGGTCGCCAGGCCCAGCATCCGGGTCGGCACGTCCACCAGGTCGTGCGTATCGGCCCGCTCCAGCCAGGTGTGCGCGCCGCCCGCGCCCGCCACCGTACGGGTCAGCTCGGCGGGCGCCAGCGTGCCCGGCGCGCGCAGCAGGAACTCGTCGACCGTGCCGGCCGACAGGGGGTGGGTCTGCAGGCTGAGTATGTCCACACCCTGCCCGGCCAGCGCCGTGCACAAGGAGGCGAGGCTGCCCGGCGTGTCCTGGACGGTGGTGCGCATCCGCCACAGCGCCGTCTCCTGCGCGGCCGCTCGGGGGGCCGCCGCAGGGGACGGTGCCGTGGCGCCGGTATCGGCCGACGGCGGCGCGTGGCCGTGGCGGCGTGACCACCACACGTGGAAGCCGGCCGTGGCCAGCAGTGCGGTCGCGGCGACGCACAGCATCACGGGGCCCGAAGGGCCGTGCGCGACGAGGTTGGCGGCGGCATCGGCCACGGCGACGGCCGTGAACAGGGCCGCCAGTTCGACGAGGTCCCGGCGCCAGTGCGGGCGACGGGCGGACGCGGCAGAGGTGGATCGAGTCATGCAGACAGCCTTGCCGACCGGTGTTGCCTGGCCACCAACGTATTGTGTCCGACGGGTAAAAGACGCAATCGACGCATTGGCCTCTACTGTCCTACCCGTCCTGGTTGCAGCACCTTGCTGAACAACACCTTCCCGCCCTCCTGACGCAGCCGCACCGTCAGCTCCCCGCTGCCGCCGTCGATGTCGATCTCACCGAAGTACTGCGGGCTCTCGGCCGGCGAGGTGTTGGCCCGGTCCGGTGCCTGGACGAACGGTTGGTCGGGACCAAAGGTTCCGTCCAGCTTCACCGCCGGGAAACCACCGGCGTTCAACGGGCCCGACACGAACTCCCAGAACGGTGCGAAATCCTTGAACGCCGCCCGCTCCGGAGCGTAGTGCTGCGCCGACGTGTAGTGCACATCCGTCGTCAGCCAGAGCGTGCCGGTCACCCGCGCGTGCTTGATGTGCCGCAGCAGCTCGGCCAGTTGCAGCTCCCGGCCCAGCGGCGCGCCGGGATCGCCCTGCGCCACCGCCTCGAAGTTCTCCTTGCCGTCCGGGACGACCAGACCCAGCGGCATGTCGGACGCGATCACCTTCCACACCGCACGGGAGCGCGACAGCTCACGCTTGAGCCGGCGCAGCTGCTCGGCGCCGAGGATGCCCTGCGGGTCGTCGGTCTGGCGGCCGGGCGAGTTGGCGTTGCGGTAACTGCGCATGTCCAGCACGAAGACGTCGAGCAGGGGGCCGTGCCGGACCACGCGGTAGACGCGGCCGCCGCGGTCCGGGCGGAGCGTCCGGATCGGGAAGTACTCGCCGAACGCCCGCAGCGACCGCGCCGCGAGCACATCCGCGTCCTTGACCGTGTACCGGTCGTCGTCCAGCAGCTGCCCCGGATACCAGTTGTTGTGCACCTCGTGGTCGTCCCACTGCGTGATCGTGGGCACCTGCGCGTTGAACCGGCGCAGATTGCGGTCCAGGAGGTTGTAACGGAACGCACCGCGGAACTCCGCGAGCGTCTCGGCGACCTTCGCCTTCTCGTCGGTCGTCACATTCCGCCAGATCCGGCCGTCCGGCAGCGTCACCTGCGCCTCGATCGGGCTGTCGGCGTAGATGTTGTCGCCGCTGCACAGGAAGAAGTCCGGATCGCGACGCCGCATGTCCTCGTAGATGCGGTAGCCGCCCCGGTCGGGATTGATGCCCCAGCCCTGGCCCGCCAGATCGCCCGACCACAGGAAACGCACGCCCTCGCCCCGGCCGCGGTGTGCGGGAGCGGTCCTGAAGGTGCCGGTGACCGGCTCGCCGGTGCGGCGCGGGTCGTCCGGGTCGGCGAGCAGCACGCGGTAGTGGACCTGCTCGCCTGGCGGCAGGCCGTGCAGCGCCGTCACCCCCGTGAAGTCCGTACCGGCCCCGACGACAGGACCCGTCCAGGTCCTGGCATTGCGGAACGTCTCGGTGGCCGCGGTCTCCACGATCATCCGGGCCCGCCGGTCGGACCGTACCCACACCAGACCGGACGAGGTCGTCACGTCGCCGACCTGCGCGCCCCACTCGGCGGCCGGCCGGCCGCTGCGGGCCTGCGCGGGCGCGGCGCAGGACAGGGCGGGCAGCGCCAGCGCCGCGGAACCGGCCGCTGTGCCCCGCAGCAGCGACCGCCGTCCGAAGCCGCCGCGGTATCCCTGCGTCATCCGGAACCTCCCAGCTCGAACCAACTCTCGGTGACGCTCCGTTCGTACAGCGCCACGGTGCCCGGCCGCCCAATACCCGGTGAACTCCGTTCGTCCTACGCCTCGCGACCGGGGGCGGGGGCGGGGGCCATGGTCGCAAGACCACCGGCCGATCGCCAGGACAGCGGCCCGACGTTTACGGTCCTGCTACGCGGCGTCCGGTAGCGCCCCGGCCGAAGGAGCTTCCCCGTGCCCGCCGACGGTTCCGCGCACCTCCGCATCGCCCGTCCCAGCCGCGACCTGGCGGCGGCCGACCGCTTCTGGTGCGCGGGACTCGGGCTCTCCGTACTGTTCCGCCACCCGTCCGGCAGCGCCGAACACTCCCTGCCGATGGTCGGCCGGCCGGACGCGGCCTGGCACCTGGAGCTGACCCACGACCCCGCAGGCGCCGAAGTGACCGACGGCACCCCCGACGATCTGCCGGTCGTCTACCTGGACGGCCCGGTGCCCGACGACCTGGTCGCCCGCCTGGAACGGTGCGGCGGCCGGCGGGTCGCCGCACACAACCCGTACTGGGACGCCTGGGGCGTCACCCTGGAGGACCCCGACGGCTACCGCCTGGTGCTCTGCCGCCGGGCCTGGAACCCCTCGTGAACGGCCTTCTGCCCGCGGGCGTTCACCCCACCGTGCCGAGAACCACCCGCGTCACCAGCGCCGGATCGTCGTTCATCGGGACATGACCGCAGCCGGGCAGCCGCACCAGCCGGGCACCGGGGATCGCGTATTTCGCGCGCACTCCCTGGCGGCGCGGCAGCAGCCGGTCCCGGCTGCCCCAGGCGATCGTCACCGGCACGTCCGGCACATCAGCGGTGAACCGCACCCCGCGGCCCGCCCGGAGCGTCGGCGTGAAGCCGGGCGCCTCACGCAGCGCCCGGGTCTCGGCCGCCACCGCGTCGGCCGAACGCCGCCCGGGATGGGCGTAGATGCTCCCCGTCAACGAGGCCCGGCCGGCGGCAGACCTGGCCAGCGCCGCCACCACCGGCTGCGGCAGCGCCTGCGCACCGGCCCGCATCCCGCGCAGCAGACCGAAGGCGTAACGCCGCTCGGCCGGGGTCCAGAACCCGGCGGGGGACAGCGCGGTGACGGTCCGTACGGCCCTCGCGCGGCCCAACTCCAGCGCCAGCAGCCCGCCCAGGGAATTGCCCACCACGTGCGGCCGCTCGACACCCAGCTCGTCGAACGTCGCGGTGAGCAGCGGCAGCACGCTGGCCAGGGCGTACGACGTGCCGCCGGGCAGCGCGGGCGAGACACCGAAGCCCGGCAGGTCCAGGGCGATGACCTCGTGGGAGGCGGCCAGGAGGTCGCAGACCGGCCGCCACGCCTGGAGATGGTGTCCGATGCCGTGCAACAGCACGATCGGTTCACCCGCGCCCTTGCGTTGGTAGGCCACCGTGAACGGCGGCCGTCCTGCGGGGCTGACGCGGGCGAAGGAGACCGGGACGGCCATGGGGCAACTCCTCGGAGAATCGCGGCGGTTCGTGGAGCCACACCCTGCCAGCAAAGGCTACTGAGCGGTACGGCAGGTGTGGGATCCGGCCGCGGGACGCCCGGCACTGTGCCGCACACCACGTCCCCGCACCCCGGCCTTGAGCGATATCCGCTGGACACGGCGTCGGCGGGACGCTGGGATGAAGAGGTGCCGACCGATCCCGCCACCGAAGTCTTCGAAGAGCACCACCCCGTGCTGCACGGCGTCGCCTACCGGATGCTCGGCCGAGTGGCCGACGCCGAGGACGTCGTCCAGGACGCCTGGCTGCGCTGGTCGTCCGCCGACCGCGCCGACGTCCGCGAACCGCGTGCCTATCTGGTGCGCATCACCACCCGGCTGGCCATCGACCGCCTGCGCCAGGTCCAGGCCCGCCGCGAGTCCTACGTCGGACCCTGGCTGCCCGAGCCGCTGGCCACCGACACCGGCCGGGACGCGCCCGACACCGCGGAGCGCGCGGTGTTCGCCGAGTCCGTCACCCTGGCCCTGCTCGTCGTGATGGAGTCGCTCTCCCCGCTGGAACGCGCGGTGTTCGTGCTGCGCGAGGCGTTCGGCTACCCCTACGCGGAGATCGCCGCCGTACTCGACCGCAGCGAGCCGGCGGTGCGCCAACTGGCGGGCCGGGCCCGGCGCCACGTCGAGGACGGCAGGCCGCGCTTCGACATCGACCCACGGCTCCAGCGCGACCTGACCGAGCGGTTCATGGCGGCGGCCGCAGGCGAGGACCTGGCCGGCCTCGTCGGACTGCTGGCCGAGGACGCGCGGCTGGTCGGCGACAGCGGCGGCAAGGCCAAGGCGCCGCTGCGGATCCTCGAAACCGCGGACAAGGTGGGCCGCTTCCTCATCGGCGTCACCAGGACCGGACTCGCCGGCATGGAGTACGTCCTCATCGAAGTCAACGGCGGTATCGCGGTCCTGGCCCACATCGACGGCCGGCCGGACTCCGTCATCCAGCTCGACGTCGCCGACGGGCGGATCCAGACCGTCTACGTCGTGCGCAACCCCGACAAGCTCGTCTCGCTCACCAGGGCCTGACCGGCCGCGGACCGCCGGGGCACTCCCACCCGTGTCCCCTCACCGCCTCCCGGCCGCCAGGGCCGCCGCGGCCCGCAGCCCCGGGCGCGGGCTCGACAGCACCGGGAAGGAGCGGCCCCCGGCCGCCGTGACAAGTGCGGCGGCCGGCGCCATCGACGCCTGCGCCAGCACCACCGCATCGGCGTCCCGCACCTGCTGTGCCGCGGCGGCGACCGCCGCCAGATACCCCTCGTCGTCACCGGCCGCGAACCGCTCCCAGGCGCCCGCCACCAGCACCGTGCGCACCTCGGTGGCCGAACCGGCCCGTCCCGCCTCCTCCGCGATCAGCTCGGCGGTCGGCCCGAGCGTGCTCTCCACGGTGGCCAGCACGGTGATCCGGGGGCCCGCAGCGACGGCGGCCGCGGCCATCGGCCGGTCCACCCGCAGCACCGGCACGCCGTCCGGGCCCGCCCCCTCGGCGACCGGCCCCAGCGTCGAGCAGGTGCACAGCACCGCCCGCGCCCCGGTGGCCGCCGCATCGGCGAGCGCCTGCGCCACGTCCTGCGCGACGGCGTCCGGCCCCTGCGACCGTGCACGGTCCAGGAGTTCGGCCCGTACGAGGTGGCGCAGCGGGAGGCCGGGCGCCTCCTCGTCACGCAAGGCGTCGAAGACCGGGACATGGGCGGGCGAGGTGTGCAGCAGCGCAAGCATGAGCGGAGGGTAACCGACGGCTCCGGTGCGCCCGGCCGGCCGTCCGCGATCCGGTCGGAAACGGGCGGCACGGCGTCGCCGGCGGGCCCGTCCGCGTAACGGATCCCGTATTGGTCTTGACCAAGGGTGAGGGCGGACATATCGTCGGCATACTGCAACAACCTTTAATAAAGAAGCGCTCATAACCGGGCCGCCCCTGGGCGGGACCGTCACCGGGGGAGCGCAGCCCCGCGGGGCAACGGCCGATGCGGAGGACAGGTGGGGACCACGCAGCTCGAAACAGTGCCGGAGCCGAAGTACTGGCACCTCAAGACCGTGCTCAGCGAGGCGCTGGACTCGGAGTTCGCGGTCGGCGAGATCCTGCCCAACGAGCGTGACCTGGCGGCGCGGTTCGGCGTCGCACGGGCCACGCTGCGGCAGGCGCTGGAGCAGCTGGAGCTGGAGGGCAGACTCCAGCGCAGGCGCGGCGTGGGCACCACCGTCGCCCCGCCGCGGGTCGGCGTCGCCGTCGACCCCGCCCGCCACACCTGGCCCGGCGCCCCCGGCGACGCCTGGCAGCCGGTTGACGCCGTCACCTCGGAGACGGTCCCCGCGTCCGTCGCCCGCCTCCTGGAGACGGCCTCCGGCGAGACCGTGCACATCGTGCGCCGCAACCGCGTCACGCACGGCCAGCCCGTCGCCGCCGAGCTGCTGTACGTCCCCGCGTCCGCGGTCCCCGGCTGCTCCGAGATCGCCGCCGTCAGCGCCACCGCCCGCGCCCGTGCCGTGCTGCACGCCCTGCACGCACAGGAGTTGGAAGGCCAGGACCGCACGGTCGAACTGGGCTCGGCCCGAGCGGAGGACGCAAAGGCGCTCGACCGGCTGCCCGGCGCCCCCGTCCTGGTCGTCACCACCCGCTACGTCGCGGCCGGCCGCACCACCGCCGTCGCGGTCTCCACCTACCGCGCCGATACCTGCCGGCTCACCTTCGGGGAGAGCGAAGCGGTGTCCCTGCTGGCGGGCTGACCCCGCACCACGCCGTCCGGGCCCGCGCCGCGCACCACGCCGGCGCGGGCCCGCCGCGTACCGAGTCCCCCGGGACGGCCGCGTGCACCGGCGCTCCACGGACCCGGAGAACGCCGCCGCCTGACGGAACGGACCGGCGCCGCGCCCCCACCGCTCACCTGCGGCCGGTCATCGTGCCTTCCACGGCGAAGAGTTCACCCTCCACGTGATCCAGCGCGAGCCGCAGCGCGCCGGTCGCCACCGCCGCCTCGCCCAGCGCCGACAGCGTCACCTGCGGCGGCCGCAGGCAGTAGCGCGCCAGCTCGTCACGCAGCGGATCGAGGATGCCGGCCAGCCCGGCCGCCCAGCCGCCGATCACCACCAGCTCCGGATCGAGCGCCAGCACCAGCGCCGCCACGTCGTGCACCAGCCGCTGGAGGAACCGGTCCATCGCGTCCTGCGCCCGCAGGTCGCCCTCGCGGGCCAGCGCGAACACCTCGGCGACCTGCGCCTCGTCCAGCGGATGCAACGGCTTCCCGGTCGTCGACAGCAGCTTCTCCGGGGTCACGTCCCGCCCCAGCAGGTGCAGCGCGCCGATCTCGCCGGCCGCCCCGCCGAACCCCCGGTGCAGCCGCCCGCCGATCAGCGCGCCCGCCCCCGGGCTCAGCCCCGCCAGAACGAACACGACGTCGTCCGAACCGGTCGCCGCACCCTTCCAATGCTCCGCCACAACAGCCGCGTTGGCGTCGTTCTCGACCAGCACCGGGCAACGGAACGAACGCCGCAGCCGCTCGCCCAGCGGCAGGCCGGTCCAGCCGGGCAGCGCCGTGCCGAGCCGTACGGTGCCGTCCGCCTCCACGATGCCGGGGCTGCCCACCCCGACGGCCCGCAGTGAACGGCGCGGCACCCCGGTGCGGCGCAGCAGTTCGGCGACCACGGCCCGTACCCGGTCCAGCCGCTCGTCGGCCCGTGCTCGCTCGTCCACCGGCCGCTGCGCGGACTCCTGCACCTGCCCGCCCAGATCGGACAGCAGGGCGGTGACGCGGTGCGGGCCGATCTCGATGCCCAGCAGATGCCCGGCCTCGGCACGGAAGCGGAAGCGGCGGGCCGGCCGTCCCTGGCGCCGCGCCTCGCTCTCATCGGCGGCGGCCTCCGCCACCAGACCCGTCTCGATGAGCCCCTCGACCACACCCTCGACCGTCGGCCGGGACAGGCCGGTCACCTGGACGAGGTCGGTGAGGGTGGGGGAGTCGGCGGCGCGCAGCGCGTGCAGCACCACCGCCGAGTTGATCCGTCGCAGCAGGGAGGGATCCCCGCCGGTGAGCCGCCCCAACGTCGTCTCCCTCGCCTCGCGTGTGTGGCGGATCGTAGCCGGTCAGCGGGTTGCGCGGCGAGCCCCGGCGGCCCCCGGCAACGCGGCGGGCCGCCGTGCGGAACGGGGCCGCGGCACCCTCGGGCCGCCCCGCGGGCCCCGCTCCGCCGGGCGGTTGTCCTGACGGGCGGCCAATTGTCAGACCCCCGCTGTTTACTGACGGCATGACGACTGATGTGTGGTACCACCACCCCACCGCCCGCGGCCTGGCGGCGCTCGACCAGCTCAGGCAACGGCCGTTCCCCGAAGGCAGGGAACGGTCTCCGACGGGCGAGAGCGGGCCCGGTTTCCATCTGACGCGGCTGTGGGCCGGCCCTCCGGCGTGGGACGCCGACCCGGCGGATGCGGAGCGGATACGCGAGGAGGGCAGGGCCGAACTGGAGGCGCTGGTCGCCGTCCTGTCCTTACGGTGGGGCGAGCCCGCGGAAGTGGACCTCACGGGATCTCTGGAGCGGGTGGCGCAGGGTCTGCCGGTGCGGCCGCCGCTGGACGTTCTGTGCGCGGCGGCCGAGCGGCTGTCGGTCTGGCAGGACGGCAGCCGCTGGGTGGCGCTCGGCGCGGGACACGGCGGGCCGGAGCTACCGGTCCAGGTGCTGGCGGCCACGGGGGAGGCGAGGTTCGATCCGGGGCCGACATGGGGAGGGCGGGCCGGTGGCGCGGGTCCGATGGCGTAGGGCGGGCCGGTGCCGGGGGCCGCAGCCGGGCCCCGGCACCTTCGGACGGCCCGGCCCGACACGCCTAGTCCGGCGTCGGCCCTTCGTCCCCGAAGGCCGCCGCGCGCAGTCTGCCGTACTCCTCGGCCATGGTCGCGAGCGTCCAATGGGCGTTGAGGCCACTGGGGTTGGGCAGGGCCCAGATGCGGGTGCGGCCCAGGGTCCGTTGCTGGGGGCCGATCGCGGCGTGCTTGTCGCCGAAGGCGACGCGGTAGGCGGTGACCCCGGCGACCGCCAGCCACTGCGGCCGCAGCCGGGCGACCTTCTCGGCCAGCAGCCGTCCGCCCTCGCGGTACTCGGCCGCCGTCAGCTCGTCGGCCTTGGCGGTCGCCCGCGCCACGACGTTGGTGATGCCGAGGCCGTGAGCGGGCAACTCGCCCTGCTCGGCGGGCATGAGGAGGCGGGGGGTGAAGCCCGCCGCGTGCAGGACGGGCCAGAAACGGTTGCCGGGCCGGGCGAAGTGATGCCCGGTGACCGCCGTCATCAGCCCGGGGTTGATGCCGCAGAACAGCACCCGCAGACCGCTCGCCGTCACGTCGGGGACGAGGCGGTCGCGAGCGGCCTGCAGCTCTTCGGGGGTGTAGCCCATGTCAGCGGCGGTCCCTGTCGGCGGCCCGGGTCAGAGGATCGATCCGGGGGTGTACGCAGCGGCCTCGGGGTGCTGCTCGGTGATCTCCTCGATGCGGCCCACGACGGACGCCACCTGGTCTGCGGCCGCGCCGGTGAAGGACAGCTTGTCCGCCATCAGCGCGTCCAACTGCGCCTTGTCGAGCGGGATGCGCGCGTCGGCGGCCAGCTTGTCGAGGAGTTCGTTGCGCTCGGCGCCCTGCTCGCGCATGGCAAGCGCCGAGGCGACCGCGTTCTCCTTGATCGCTTCGTGCGCCTCCTCGCGGCCCACACCGGCACGGACGGCGCCCATCAGGACCTTGGTGGTGGCGAGGAACGGCAGGTAGCGGTCCAGTTCGCGGGCGACGACGGCGGGGAAGGCGCCGAACTCGTCGAGCACCGTAAGGAAGGTCTCCAGCAGGCCGTCCAGCGCGAAGAACGCGTCCGGCAGCGCGACCCGGCGGACCACGGAGCAGGAGACGTCGCCCTCGTTCCACTGGTCACCGGACAGTTCACCGGCCATCGAGGCGTAGCCGCGCAGGATCACCATCAGGCCGTTGACGCGCTCGCAGGAGCGGGTGTTCATCTTGTGCGGCATCGCGGACGAGCCGACCTGGCCGGGCTTGAAGCCCTCGGTGACCAGCTCGTGCCCGGCCATCAGCCGGATCGTCTTGGCGATCGAGGACGGCGCGGCGGCGAGCTGGACCAGCGAGGTGACCACGTCGTAGTCGAGCGAGCGCGGGTAGACCTGGCCGACGGAGGTGAACGCCCGGCCGAAGCCGAGGTGGCCGGCGATCCGCTGCTCAAGATCGGCGAGCTTGGCGGAGTCGCCGCCCAGCAGGTCGAGCATGTCCTGGGCGGTGCCGACCGGGCCCTTGATGCCGCGCAGCGGGTAGCGCGCCAGCAGGTCGTCCAGCCGTCCGTACGCCACCAGCAGTTCGTCGGCGGCGGTGGCGAAGCGCTTGCCGAGGGTCGTGGCCTGCGCGGCGACATTGTGCGAGCGGCCGGCCATGACCAGCTCGGCGTGCTGGGCGGCCAGCGAGCCGAGTCGGGCCAGCACGGCGACGCTGCGGTCGCGCATCAGCTCCAGGGAGAGCCGGACCTGGAGCTGCTCGACGTTCTCGGTCAGGTCGCGGGAGGTCATGCCCTTGTGGACCTGCTCGTGGCCGGCGAGGGCGTTGAACTCCTCGATCCGCGCCTTGACGTCGTGCCGGGTGACCTTCTCGCGTTCCGCGATCGAGGCCAGGTCGACGTTGTCCAGGACCCGCTCGTAGTCCGCCAGGGCCTGCTCGGGAACCTCCACCCCGAGGTCCTTCTGGGCACGGAGGACGGCAAGCCACAGCTTGCGCTCCAGCTTGACCTTGTACTCGGGGGACCACAGCACGGCCAGCTCCGTGGAGGCGTAGCGGCCGGCCAGGACATTGGGGATGCGAGGCTTCGCAGACACAGTCACGTGGCCAGAGTCTACTGGCGGTTCAGAGGTGCCCACACAAGGGGCACCCCGGTCCCGGCTGTACGTTCCTCCAGGTCCGGGGCTTGTGCGCCGGGCGTGGGCCGGTTCGCCCGGCGCGGCCGCGAGCCGTCGCCGGTGGCCGGGGCGGGGCCGGGATCAGCCCTCGTACGGCAGCAGTTCGGGCCGCTTGGCCGGGCGGCCGTCGCCCGATGAGCGCCCGCTGAGCCGGCGGCCGATCCAGGGCACCAGGTGCTCGCGGGCGAACCGCAGGTCCGCGGAGCGCCGGGCACGCCAGCCGGGCGGCTGCGCGGCGGGCAGCGGCGCGTCCCAGTCCGCGGCGGCGTCGAGGCCCAGTGCCTGCCAGACGGCCTCCGCGACCCTGCGGTGCCCCTCGGCGTTGAGGTGCAGCCGGTCGTCGGCCCACATCCGCGGGTCGGCCAGCGCCCGGGACGTGTAGAGGTCCACGACCACCGCGCCGTGCCGTTCGGCCACCGCGTCGATGTGCGCGAACAGCTGCTCCATCCGCGGCCGGAAGCGCTCCAGGACCGGCCCCTGGCGGCCGGGGCTGCGCATCAGGACCAGCTGCCCGCCGCCTCTGGCCAGCAACTGTGCCGCCGCGGCGAACCGGTCGCAGACCTGGTCCACATCGCACTTCGGACGCAGTACGTCGTTGAGCCCGCCGACCAGCGTGACCAGGTCGGCGCCCATCGCCGCCGCGGGCCTCGCCTGGTCGTCGAGGATCTGGCCGATGAGTTTGCCGCGCACGGCGAGGTTGGCGTACCGGAATCCGGGGGTGCGGGCGGCCAGCCGGGCGGCGAGCAGGTCGGCCCAGCCGCGGTAGGAGCCGTCCGGCAGTCCGTCGGACATTCCCTCGGTGAAGCTGTCGCCGACCGCGACGAAACTGGTGTAGTGGGCATTCATCTCCATGGCGCGAAGATCCTATCCCGCGGTGTCCGGTCGGCTGTCGTCCGGTGCGCGTGCCACAGGCGCCGGCGTACGGGAAAGACAGGGGTGGGTTCGCGATGACGCCTCGCGGTGCACGGAGTTCGCGGTCCTTCACCGAGCAGGCCCGCAGGCAGCAGCTGATCGAGTGCACCATCGATCTGATCTCCACCCGCGGCCACCCGGCGACCTCGCTCGCCGCCATACTGAACGCGCCGGCCTCTCCAAGGCCGCGGTCCTCTACCACTCCTCCTCCACTCCTCCTCCAAGGACAACCTCACCAGCGCCACCCTGACCCAGGTCCTCGACCGCTGCGGCGCGTACGTCTCCGAGCGGGTGGCGCGCGAGAGCGACCCGCTCTACGCCGGTGGTCGCCTACGTCCGCGCGATGATCGGCTGCCAGCAGGCCAACCGGCGCCACGCCCGTGTGATCACCGAGATGCTGCTCGAAGACGAGGGCGGCACCCGCCTGAAGCCCCCAGGGTCGCACGACACCCACGCGCGCCGGCAGACCCTCGCCGCGCTGCTCGCGGCCGGCCGGGAAGCCGACCGGCCGCGGCAGTTCGACACCCGGGCCGTCGCGCTGGCCATCGGCGGCGCGATCGACGGCGTGATCGCGCACTGGCTGGTCCACCCCGACCTGGACGCGGCCGCCGCCGAGCTGGAGACCTTCACCCTCTGCGTGATCGAGCGCCCCGCCTGACCGGTGCGCCGCCCGGTCTGGCGAAGCCCGGGGCGTGCTCCGGGCGCACTCCGATGGCGCCGAGGCAGCCGGTGACCGTACGCAGCGGCGGCACCCGGCGCAGCAGCCGGAGCACCAGCGGCAGCCGGTGTTCGTCGAGGGTGCCGTCCAGGGTGGCGGAGATCAGTGTGTGCTCGGTCTGCTGGGCCTTCTGGGCGATGGCCGGCGGGAGTTCCCGGCGGCGTTGTACGCGGGACAGTTCGCGGGTACCGGCCGTGCCCGCGCGCAACGGACCGGCGAGGATCCTGGCGGCGGCCACGGCGTCCTGGAGCGCGAGGTTGACGCCGACGCCGTGACGACCTTGCCCTCGACCCCTACGTTCAGGACATCGTCAAGTCCCGGTGCTTCTCCAGGACGGTCACCCGGATCCCGGCCCCGCGTGGTCAGCCGGCGGGCCGCTGGAGCACCAGCTCGCGCAGGACGTCCTCCATCGACACCAGCCCTGCCAGCGTCCCGGCGTCGCCGATCACCGCGGCCAGGTGCGTCCGGGAGCCGCGCATCGCGGTCAGCACGTCGTCCAGCGGCGTCGCGGCCCGCACCCGGGCGATCGGACGCATCGCGCCGACCGGGAACGGGACCTCGCGCGGGGTGGCGTCCAGCGCGTCCTTGACGTGCAGATAGCCGAGGATGCGGCCGGTGTCGTCGAGGACCGGGAACCGCGAGAAGCCGGAGGCTCCGGCCAGCCGCTCCAGGCCGTCGGGGGTGATGCCCAGCCTTGCCGACACGACCTTGTCGACCGGCAGCACCACGTCGCGGACCGGACGGCGGCCCAGCTCCAGGGCGTCCCGCAGGCGCTCCTTGGCCCGGTCGTCCAGCAGCCCGGCGTCGCGCGAGTCCTCGACCATCTTCGCGAGCTGGTCGTCGGAGAACGTCGCGGTGACCTCGCTCTTGGTCTCCACCCGCAGCAGCGCGAGCAGCCCGTTGGCCAGCGTGTTGGCCGTGAAGATCACCGGCCGCAGCGCCCGGGTCAGTGCCACCAGTGGCGGGCCCAGCAGCAGCGCGCTGCGCACCGGCTCCGCCAGCGCCACGTTCTTCGGCACCATCTCGCCGAAGAGCATGTGCAGATACGTCGCGACCGCCAGCGCGATGACGAACGAGATCGGGTGGACCAGCGCGTCCGGTACGGACACGGCGTGGAACAGCGGCTCCAGGAGGTGCGCGATGGCCGGTTCGGCGACCGCGCCCAGCACCAGGGTGCACAGCGTGATGCCCAGCTGCGCGGCGGCGAGTAGCGCGGAGACGTGCTGGAGTCCCCACAGCACGCTCGTCGCGCGCCGGTCGCCCGCGTCGGCGTGCGGTTCGATCTGGCCGCGGCGGACCGAGATCAGTGCGAATTCGGCGCCGACGAAGAAGGCGTTGACGACCAGGGTCAGCAGGCCGACGAAGAGTTGCAGCACGGTCATCGGGCCGCCTCCTCGTCGGTGGTGTCCGTGCTCTCGGCGGGCGGGGCGTGCAGCAGCACGCGCGCCGCGCGGTGGCCCGAAGCGTCCAGCACGTCCATCGTCCAGCCGGCCACCTCCAGGGTGTCGCCGGCCTCCGGGATGCGGCCGAGTTCGGTGGCGATCACGCCGGCCAGCGTCTCGTACGGCCCGTCGGGCAGCCGCAGGCCGATGCGGGCGAGCTGGTCGGTACGGGCGGCGCCGTCGGCGTGATAGACGTCGCGGCCGTCCGCGTCGGTGCCGGCCGCCGCCAGGTCGGGGGTCTCCAGCGGATCGTGCTCGTCGCGGACCTCGCCGACGACCTCCTCGACGATGTCCTCCAGCGTCGCCACGCCGGCCGTGCCGCCGTACTCGTCGATCACCACGGCCATCGTGCGCTTGCCGGACAGCCGGTCGAGGAGCCGGTCGACGGGCAGGGTCTCCGGTACCAGCAGCGGTTCGCGCAGCAGCTCGGACACCGGACGGCGGCGGCGCAGCTCGGCGGGGATGGCGAGGACGTCCTTGATGTGGGCGACGCCGACGACGCTGTCCAGGCTGCCGCGGTAGACGGGGAAACGGGACAGGCCGGTCGTCCGGGTCGCGTTCGCGACATCCTCGGCGGTGGCCTGTACCTCCAGGGCCGTCACCTGGACCCGCGGCGTCATGACGTTCTCGGCCGTGAGGTCGGCGAGGTTGAGGGTGCGGACGAACAGCTCGGCGGTGTCCGGCTCCAGGGCACCCTCCTTCGCGGAGTGCCGGGCGAGCGCCACCAGCTCCTGCGGCCCGCGGGCGGAGGCCAGCTCCTCGGCGGGCTCCAGGCCCATCCGGCGCACCATGTGGTTCGCGGCGGTGTTGAGATGGCCGATCAGCGGGCCGAAGGCGGCGCTGAACGCGCGCTGGGCGCCGGAGACCCGCTTGGCGAGGGCCAGCGGGCTGGAGATCGCCCAGTTCTTGGGGACCAGCTCGCCGATCACCATCAGGACGATGGTGGAGAGGGCGGTGCCGAGGACCAGGGCCACCGAATCCGCGGCGGAGTGCGGCAGTCCCGCCGCGGCGAGCGGCCCGGTGAGGAGGGTGGCGATGGCCGGTTTGGACAGCATGCCGATGACCAGGCCGGTCACGGTGATGCCGAGCTGTGCGCCGGAGAGCTGGAAGGTGAGGCGGCGGACGGCCTTCAGGGCGCTGTCCGCGCCGCGCTCGCCGCGCTCCACCGCGCGTTCGAGGTCGCTGCGCTCGACGGTCGTCAGCGAGAACTCGGCCGCGACGAAGACGCCGCAGGCCAGGGTCAGGAGGAGCGCCAGGGCCAGGAGAAGCAGCTCGGTCATCGGGTCACCTCCGTCCCATGATCGAACAGGATCGGGAGGTTCGCGCTCTGTCGGAAGCGTGCTCGGCAACTGGGAGGTTCGCCCATGGCTGGACGCTCACACACCTTTCACTGGGGTTCGGAGATCCCACCATGGTAAAGGACCGGCAAAGTGGGGTCGGTGTGAAGGTGTTCCGGCGGCCGGGCGGGCTCCCGTGGGGCGGCTTCCCGGACGCCGGGCGGGCAGCTGTCGGCGCCGCCCGGCGCGGGTGGCTGTGCGTTCCCCGGTTCAGGCGTTGCTGCCGACGCTGCGCGCGTCCGGCTCGGTGGCCGGTTCCGTCGGCGGGCCTCCTGGGGCGGTCAACTGCGCGACGGCGGCGTTCTGTTCGGTCTTGTGCGGCGCCGTCGTGGCGAGCGTCCGGTCCCGGGGGCTCATGCCGCGGGTGAGGTGGCGCCGCACCATGCGGCCGATCGGTCCGTCGACCGTGCGGTAGATGGCGGCCGAAAGCAGCAGGGAGAAGACGAGGGCGATGGCTATCGACGGCAGGGGGCCGAGCGCGGGGACCACCTTCAGCAGCCCCTTGGCCACGGGTATGCCGATGCTCTGGTGCACCAGGTAGAAGGGGTAGGTCAGGGCGCCCGCCGTCACGAGCCAGCGCCACCGGATGCGGGCCACCGGACCGCATCCGGCGAGCGCGAGGACGACGAGGAAGAGGGTCAGCACGGCGGCGCAGACGGCCCAGGAGAGCGCGCCTCCCTCGGCGGGCTTCGCCGCATGGCCGGCCACCCGGTCGTGGAGCACGGTGAGTTCGAAGCACCAGGCGAAACCGGCCAGCAGCCACAGCACCAGGTTCTGTCCGAACCTGTGCATCAGATAGAGCGCCGTTCCCGTGATGAAGAGCCCCGCGTACTGGCTGATGACGAACTCGTCGAGCACGGGCGAGTGGAGTTCGCGGGCGATGATCGCGAGGGTGAGCCAGGCCCCGCAGAAGGCGATCATGCGGCGGTAGGTGAGCCCGACGAAGAGCATGACCGCGATCAGCAGGTAGAAGCGGGCCTCCACCCAGAGCGTCCAGGCGACGCCGTCGATCAGGGAGAGCCCCAGCGGGCCCGGGGCCATCGTCAGGTTCCCCAGGATCGTCCGCAGGTCGATGGGGGTGGCGGCCTCCAGGTGGCTGAATCTGGCGGTCAGGACCAGGGCTATGACGAGCAGCACCGCGCACCAGTAGGCGGGGAACAGCCGGGAGACGCGCGAGACGACGAACTGCGCGGGGGTGCGTCCCCAGCAGCTCATGCAGATGACGAAGCCGCTGATGATGAAGAAGGCTTCGACGCCCAACCAGCCGTAGCGGCTGATGTCGTGCAGCGCCGGGGCGAAGTCGCTCAGCTCGTGCTCGCCCCAGAAGTGCGGGGTGGTGGTGCCCAGGTAGTGGTAGGCGGCGACGGCGACGGCGGCCACCAGGCGCAGCCCGTCGATGGCGGCCAGCCGCGTTCCCCCGGCCCGCGCCCGGATGCCCTCCCCGGTGTCCGGCACCTCGCCGCGCAGGTGTCTCCGTCGGGCGAGAAGCTTCGAACTGGCCCTGAGCACGTGGGTCCTCCGGATCGAGTGACGAGGCGCGCCGGACGGCGAACCCGCTGACTATGTGCAGCATGTATACACGCGATGTTTAGATAGGCGGAAGGCGGGGCCAGGGAGAAGGGTGTGGCGGGAGTTGGGGATGGTGATCTTCGAGGGGGTGGCGGCGGGGCTCCGTCCCTTACCGGAACGGAGCCCCGCCGTGTCCGTCGCGTCAGTCGTCAAAGCGGCTTCACCCAGCGCCGCCAGTGGTCCTCGCGGTGGTAGCCGCCCGCGGCCCACGCGTGGTGCGCCCGCTCGTTGGCTTCCAGGACCATGGCGTCCACGCGTCGCCCGCCCAGGGAGCGGAAGCGCTGTTCCGCCGCTTCCCGCAGGGCGGTTGCTATGCCCTGTCGGCGGAAGTCCGGGTGCACGGCCAGCCGGTAGGCGGAGCAGCGCCAGCCGTCGAAACCGGCGATGACGGTTCCCACCAGAACGCCGTCACGCTCGGCCAGCAGCAGGGCTTCGGGGTCTCTGGCCAGGAGCCCGGTCATCCCGTCGTGGTCGTCGCTGATGCTCGTCCCCTCCGCGGCCTCGCGCCAGAACTGCAACACGGCGTCGATGTCGGTGAGGTGGGCGTGACGGATGTGAAGATCGTTCATCCGGCGAGCCAACCAGAGCGCCGGTTCGTTCGGCGAGTGATTTCCGTGCGGCGGGAAGAAGGGGCGGCGGGGTGCGCCGGCCGAAGCGGCGGGGTGCGCCCGCCCGCCGCCCGCCCTGCCCGGCTCAGCTGCCCTGGAGTACCGCGATCACCGGGGCGAACGCCTCCATGAACGGGTCCAGGACGGTGATGTACGAGAAGCCGTAGCGCTCGCGGCGCTCCCGCAGTTGGTCGGCCATCTGCTCCGGCGTGCCGATCAGCAGGGTCGGGGCTTCCAGCACCTGGTCCTCGTCGAGGCCGACGCCGTGCGCCGCGAACTCGCGGGCGGCGGCCCGGCGGTCGTCGGTGACCAGCACCTGCTGCACGAGGATGTTCAGCTCCGCGGGCTCGGTACGGCCGGCCGCGAACTCCTGGTACCTGGCCACCGACGCCGCCACTTGCTCGGCGGTCAGCAGCTCCAAGGTGCCTTCGGGCTTGCCCGGCGCCTGCCGGCCGCCGCTGAACGCCGCGATCTGGGCGTGCTTCGCGGCCAGCCGCAGCATCCGCGGGCCGTTGCCGCCGATGAGCAGCGGCGGGCGGGGCTGCTGGGCGGCCTTCGGCGCGTACCCGGGATCGCCGAGCAGCCGGTCCAACTCCTCGACGGTGCGCGTCAGGTGGTCCACGCGCTCACCCGGCGAACCCCAGGGGAGTCCGGCGTCGTCGTGCTCGGCGCGTACGTACCCGGTGCCCAGGCCCAGCTCAAGGCGGCCTCCGGTGAGCGCGTCGGTGGTGGCCACCTCGCGGGCGAGCAGCGCGGGGCTGAAGAAGCCGGCATTGAGCACGAAGGTGCCCACGCGCGGCCGTTCGGTCGCGTCGGCCGCCGCGACCAGCGCGGGGAACGGCGCGGGTCGGCCGAGGTGATCCGGGACGAGCAGCACGTCGTAGCCCAACTCCTCGCCCCTGCGGCACTTCTCGCGCCAGGTGGGGCCGGAGTCGATGGTGAGCATGTTGAGGCCGAAGCGGAACGGACGTGACATGAGACCCCCTGGGGACATGGCGCCCGTGACCGTCGTGCCGCGGACTGCCGAGCCCATGCAACCATGCCCAGGCCAGAAACCGGAGGCTTCCCCCGGATAACTCGGCCGGATCCGGCCGACGAGGTGCGGAGAGGGGAGTTCGCCGAATCCGGCGGCGTCGACACCGGCCGGGCGGTGGCCGCGTACGCATGGCTGTCGCCGATCGTCGGCCGGCCGTGGGTGGCTTGCGACAGCAGCACAAGGATGCCGTGCAGCCGGACTTCGCCGCCCGGGGAGCGGCGCGAGAACGCGGGCATGAGCACGATCGACCCGGGCGCCGAGCCGAAGGCACGGATCGTCGAGGCGCAGGAGCGGATCGCCGCCGATTCGGCAGGCGTGGCAGGTTGACCGCGCACTGGGGCGACGGCCTGTACCGGCGCCTGGAGGTCGAGCTGCCGAAGTCCAGCGCGTACTGGTGCGAGGCGATGAGGGGGCTGTCGGTCCGGTGTCGGCGGCTTGTCGGCGGGGCCTGGCACCTTTGCGGAGATCCTGCCGGGTGCCCGCCCGGCAGGCGTGCGACACGCAAGGAATCACCATGCGCACCCCTGTCACGATCATCGGCGCCGGACTCGGCGGCCTCACACTCGCCCGCGTCCTGCACGTCCACGGAATCCCGGCCACCGTCTACGAGGCGGAGCCCTCCCCGACGGCGCGTACCCAGGGCGGAATGCTGGACATCCACGACGACAACGGTCAACCGGCTCTGCAGGCGGCGGGCCTGATCGACGAGTTCCGGGGCCTCATCCTGGAGGGCCGCCAGCAGTACCGGGTCCTCGACCGGGACGGGACCGTGCTCCTCGACGTAGCCGACGACGGCACGGGCGGACGTCCCGAGGTGCAGCGTGGGGAGCTGCGACGGGTCCTGCTCGACTCGCTCCCGGCCGGCACCGTCCGGTGGGGGCACAAGGTCAGCGGCGTCCGTGCCCTCGGCGATGCCCGTCACGAGGTGACGTTCGCCGACGGCTCCACCGTCGTCACGAGCCTGCTGGTCGGCGCGGACGGCGCCTGGTCACGGGTCCGCCCGCTGCTCTCCGACGCCACACCCGAGTACGTCGGCGCGTCGTTCGTCGAGACCTACCTGTTCGACGCCGACACCCGGCACCCCGCCGGCGCACGGGCAGTCGGGGGCGGGTCGCTGTTCGCGCCCGCGCCGGGGAAGGCGATCCAGGCGCACCGGGAGAGCGGCGGGGTCCTCCACACCTACGTGTCGCTCTTCAAGCCGCAGGACTGGTTCGCCGGGATCGATTTCACCGACCCCGCCTCCGCGACCGCGCGGATCGCGCAGGAATTCGACGGCTGGGCACCGCAACTCACCGCGCTGATCACCGACGCTGACACCGCACCGGTCCTGCGCCCCCTCAACGCCCTGCCGATCGAGCACCGGTGGGACCGGGTGCCGGGGGTGACCCTGCTCGGCGACGCCGCCCACCTCTCGGCCCCGAACGGTGAAGGCGCCAACCTGGCCATGTACGACGGCGCCGAACTCGGCAAGGCCATCGCCGCGCACCCCGACGACGTCGAGGCCGCGCTCACCGGATACGAGCAGGCCATGTTCCCCCGCAGCGCCACAGCCGCCGCTGAGGGTGCCCTCTTCTACGAGGCCGCCTTCGTCGACAACGCACCCCACAGCCTGATCAACATGCTCACCGGACACGAGCAGGGCCAACAGGGCCAATGAGCCACTCAAGCCCCGAACTGATGCTCTCCTTCTCGCCTTTGCTCAACCCGCACCTCCTGGGCGCCTCCCCGGGCACCCTCCACAACCACGTCCCCGGCCTGAAGGAATTGCGCGCCGGCGCGGTACCCCGCCGGCTCGCAGCCCCGCGCAGCAGGCGGACTCCAGCAAGGTCGATCTCACCGGGGTTTCCTGTACCTCACCCACTCACGCCCGGAATCCGCCCCGCCCCTCATGGGGAGCGCCGGCCGCGGTCCTCAGCCCGTCAGTTCGAGGCCGTCCCAGATCTCGCCCGACAGCTCAACGGCCTTGTCCGTGGCGCCCGTTGCGCAGGCCGCGATCAACGCGTCGTGCCGCGCGGCGGATGAGCGCGCCGCGTCCCCGGAGAAGCGCCGCCGCTCCAGCCTGCGCAGCAGCGGGGTGTAGCGGGCGATCGTCTCGGCGAGCGCGCGGTTGCCGCACACCTCGATCGGGACGGCGTGCAGCGCGTCGTCCGCGGCGATGGCGGCCGCCGCGTCCTCGGCGTCCAGGGCACGCACGAACGCGTCGTTGGCATCCCGCATCCGCGTCAGGTGCACCTCGGTGAGATGCGGAACCGCCTCGCGCACGGCGAGTGCGTGCAGGGCCCGGACGACCGCGAGCGCGTCGCGGATCTCCTGCTCGACGACCGGCGCCACCCGCGTATAGCTCTGCGGCTTGGAGACCACCAGGCGCTCGTCGGCCAGCCGGGCGAGCGCCTGCCGGACGGGGGCGCGGGAGAGGCCGAGGCGCTCGGCGAGCTGGGCGTCGCTGAGCTTCTGCCCGGGGGAGAGTTCGCCGGAGACGATGGCCTCCAGCAGCGCGTCATAGGCCCGGTCGCGCAGCAGCCTTCTCGGCACCGGTTCCAGTGCGGTCACGCCCCGATCTTAGGGCGTGTGCGAGGGGGCGCCGTGGCGTCCGTCGCACACGCCCTGATTCGTGGCCGCCGTCCACCCGCACGCGCCCACCACCGCGGTGGCCCGGAGGCGGCGGCCGGACCTGCCCCTGCCGTCGGCCGTCCGCGAAGGCCAACTAACATTTCAGATATCAATCAGCGGGCGGCGAGCAGGGCCGGGCCCGCCATCCGACGACGGACAACGGGAGACGCGGTGCCGATACCCACCCACGACCACGGCGCGGTCCCCGCGCCCGCCCGCAGGGGCGGCGTGGCAGGCCCCATGGCGCTCGGCATCGTCGCCGCCGCCTGCTTCGCGACGACGTTCGTGCTCAACCGCTGGATGAGCGTCTCCGGCGGATCGTGGCTCTGGAGCACGAGCCTGCGCTACCTGTTCATGGCCGTCCCGCTGACCGCCCTGGTCGCCGTGCGCGGCGGACTGCCCGGCGTCCTGCGCAGTCTGCGGACCAGGCCCGCCGTCTGGCTCGTCTGGTCCACGGTCGGCTTCGGCCTCTTCTACGCGCCCCTGACCTGGGCCGGCGAGGCGGGCGCCGGCTGGCTGGTCGCCTCCACCTGGCAACTGGTGATCGTCGCGGGCATCGCCATCGGCGCGCTCAGCGGCGGCCGGGTGCCGCTGCGCACCATCGGCGTCTCGGCGCTGATCGTCGCGGGTGTCGTCCTGGCCCAGCTTCAGCACGCCGAGGGCACCGGAGCGCTCACCGCACTCAAGGTCGTGCTGCCGGTCGCGGTCGCCGCCGTCGCCTACCCGCTGGGCAACCGCAAGCTGCTCGGCCTCGATGGGCTCGACGGCGTCCAGCGCACCCTGGCGATGACGCTCGGCTCGCTCCCGCTGTGGTTCGTGCTGGCGGGCACGGCGGCGGCGACGGCGGGTCCGCCGTCCGGCGACCAGGTGGTGCAGTGCCTGATCGTCGCCCTGGTCTCGGGAGTCGTGGCCACCACCGTCTTCTTCCGCGCCACCGATCTGGTGCGCCACGAGCCGGCCGCGCTGGGTGCCGTCGAGGCGACCCAGGCGGCCGAGGTGCCCTTCACTCTGCTCGGCGAGGCCCTTGTGGTGGGTGTCGCGGCGCCCGCGCTGTCCGGCTGGCTCGGGCTCGCGCTCGTCGTCGTCGGCCTGTGCGTGCATGCGCTGGGACGGACGCCCGGCGGCGCCGGGGTCCGGCTGCAGGGCGACGGCGCCGAGCGGGCCGGCCGGACGGACCGCGCTCACGACGACCGGAACCCGGCCGCGGATCGCGTTCCGTGCGACGCGGTCCACGCCGGGGCCCGGCCGGTCAGCGGCCGCTCCCGCCGGTGAGCCGCGCCCTGCGCTCCGGATCGGCGGCCGCCGACACCGCCGTCAGCGCCAGCGCCGCCGCACCGTCCAGCACCGCACGGTCGGCATCGGGACGCACACAGTGCGCGGCGAACTCCTTCTGGTGGTTGACCGCGGGCAGCGAGCCGATGCCGATGTACGGATGGATGGCCGGCAGCACCCGCGACACATTGCCCATGTCGGTCGACGCCCGGTTCATCCTGGCCTCCGGCGCACCGGGCGCGGTGAACCGCCGCCCCACCTCCAGGGCGTGCCGCCGGTAGAGCCCCAGCAGGTCCTCGTCCGTACGGAACTCCGCGTACGGCGGGCTCTCGTCCTCGATGTGCAGCTCGCAGCCGGACGCCAGCGCCCCGGCCTCGAAGCACCGCTCGACCCGCGGCCGCACCGCGGCCAGTTCCTCCAGCGTCCTGGCCCGCACGTACCAGCGGCCCAGGGTCTGCTCGGGGATCGCGTTGGGCGCCTCGCCACCGCGGGTGACCATGCCGTGCACCCGTACCGTGGACGGGAGTTGCTGCCGCAGCAGGCCGATCGCGACCTGCGCGAGGGTGAACGCGTCGGCAGCGTTGCGGCCCTGCTCCGGGTAGGCGGCGGCGTGCGCGGCCTTGCCCCGGTAGCCGACCTCCATGTGCGCCACCGCGAACGGCTCCGCCTCGGCGACGTCCACCGGGCCCGGATGCACCATCATCGCCGCGTGCACCCCGGCGAACGCGCCCCGCTCCAGCATCAGGATCTTGCCGCCGCCGCCCTCTTCGGCCGGCGTGCCCAGCACGGTCACCGTCAGCCCCAGATCGTCGACGAGCGGCGCCAGCGCGGCCGCCGCGCCCACCGCCGACGCCGCGATGAGGTTGTGCCCGCAGGCGTGCCCGAGCCCCGGCAGCGCGTCGTACTCCGCGCACAGCGCCAGATGCAGCGGCCCGGAGCCGACGGTCGCCGAGAAGGCGGTGGGCAGCTCACAGATGCCCGGGGTCACGCGGTAGCCCAGTTCGTCCAGGGCGGTGGCCGTCCACCGGGCGGCGCGCTCCTCCTCCCAGGCCACCTCGGGGTGCGCGTGCAGCTGGTGGCTGAGCGCGAGCAGGTCGTCGGCCGCGGCGGCGACGGCGGTCCGCGCCGCCGTGTGCGCGGCGGTCACCGGCGTCACGCCGGATCACCCGGCACGCCGTAACCGGGAGCGGCACCCGGATCCAGCGCGCGGCGCACGTAATCCGCGCACTGCGGCTCCCACCGCCGCCACAGGGCCGCCAGCTCGGCGACCGGGTCGCCGTCCGTCCAGTCCACCCGCAGATCGGTGACCGGCCAGGGCACATCGGCGGCGATCAGCAACCCCGCCGAATGGACCGGGCCCGCTTCGCCGCCGGCCGCCGCGCCCGCCGCCAGCGCATTGGTCAGCCGCAGGCCCAGCGGAGCGTCCGGGGAGGTGGCGAACGCCTCGGCCATCGCCGCCGGCACACCGGGATCCGCGAGCAGATTCCCGGCCGCGACCACGTCCGCGCCCACCGCGTGGGCATACACCCCCAACGTGCCGGAACCCGAGTGCTGCGCCGGCACGCCGCGTACGCCGACCGCCGTCAACTGCCGCCATGCGGCGTGCGGTTCGGCATCGGCCAGCCGCTTCACGGCTTCTTCGGCGCCCGCCCCGTCCGCCAGTGCGTCCAGCAGGGCCGGGCCCAGCCGGGGATCGGTCACGTTCTGCGAGCAGGCCGCGCCGACCCCGGCACGGACGTACGCACAACGGGCCGCCACCGCAGGGCTGGAGGAGGACACCGCGACCCCGAACTCACCGGTGCGGACGCAGCGCGCCGCGATCGAGAACGTCACAGCGCCTCACCCCGCTCGGCGGCGTGCCGCAGCCGCTCCTGCTCCGCCTCGGCCCGCCGGTGCTCCGGGATCACCGCCGTCGCGTCGATCTCCACCAGCCACTCGGGCCTGGCCAGCGCCGAGACGACGAGCCCGGTCGAGACGTAGTGCACGCCCTTGAGCCAGTGGCCCATCGTGCGGTACACCGCCTCCCGGTGCCGGATGTCGGTCAGATAGACGGTGATCTTGACGATCTCGTCGAGCCGGCTGCCGCACTCCGCCAGCAGCATCGCGATGTTGGCCATCGCCCGCTCCGCCTGCGCGGCCACGTCGCCGACGCCGACGCTCTCCCTGCTGTCCAGGTCCTGCCCGATCTGACCGCGCAGATGGACCGTGCCCTCCGCGACCACGGCCTGCGCCAGGTCGTTGGCGAGGCTCTGCTCGGGATAGGTGTCGGCGGTGTTGAACCGCCGGATCCGGGTGTGCGCGCTCATGCCGTCCTCCCCAGGGTGCCCAGGACCTTGTCCGAGAGCCCGGCCGCGTCCTTGACCAGGTCCAGCGGCCCGTCCCAGTCGAAGTTGCGGTAGACCGCGCCCAGATGCGCGAACGGCGGCGACTGCGCGAAGAGCTGGAACGTCAGCCGGTGGCCCGCGTAGTCGGAGTTCAGCAGGTCCCGCGCATAGGCGAGCAGCTTGCGGCGGTCCTCGGCTACCCAGTGCTCGTTGACGGAGTAGAACTTCTCCAGCCACGGCGCGGTGTCCGGGTGGTCGAACGACGCCTTGTCCGGCGTGATGCAGATCTGCCCGCCGCACAGCTCCCGCGCGATGTGCATCATCTCGTGCAGCTGCGAACAGGCCAGCACCCGGCCGGTGTAGAGCAGCGACTGATTCGGCATCAGCAGCCCGCCGGGGCTCGGCTCCGCCATCGCCACCGCCGCCGTCAGGTGCGCGTTGATGCCCTCCCGGTAACAGGCGAGCGTCGCCAGCTTCTCCTGCACGGCCTGCTGCTTCTCCAGACCGGTCTGCTTCACGTTCCACAGTGCGGCGCCGATCATCAGGTCGGCGAGCCGCAGATTGCGCTGGGTGAACGCGTACGCGCTGTAGCGGTGCAGGGTGGCCCGTATGAACGTCGCCGCCTTGGTGTCCCGGTAGAACAGCACGTTCTCCCAAGGGATTTCGACATCGTCGAAGACGACCAGCGTGTCCACCTCGTCGAAGCGGTTCGCCAGCGGGTAGTCATCGGCCGGCGCGCGGCCCGCGAAGCCCGTGCGGCAGATGTACTTCAGGCCGGGCGAGCCCATGTCGAGCATGAACCCCAGGGCGTAGTCGGAGAGTTCGGAGTCGCCCCAGTTCGCGATGGTGGGCTTGGTGAACGCCTGGTTGGCGTAGGCGGCCGCGGTCTCGTACTTGGCGCCGCGCACGACGATGCCGCGGTCCGTCTCCTTGACGACATGCAGCAGCATGTCCGGGTCCTGGTCCTGCGGCCGCTTGGACCTGTCACCCTTGGGGTCGGTGTTCGCCGAGACGTGGAACGGGTCGCCGAAGCACGCCTGGTCGATATGGCGCCGGACGTTGCCGCTGTAGGCCGGGTTGATGGCGTCCAGCATGTCCTGGCCGTCGATCAGCGACCACACCTCGCCGATCGTCTCGTCGCCGACCCGCGTGACCACGCCGCCCACATCCGTGAGCACCGCGTCCGTGGCGGCCCGCTTCGCGTCCCAGTCCTCCTGGGTGCGTGGCGGCTTCTGCTGTACCGCGTTGACCTCGTCGCCGCCGGGCGCGGTGTACGTCATCACGTCGCGGGTCGCCGGATCGTGCGCCATGTCGTAGATACGGGCACGGATGTCGACCAGCGGCCGGAAGGCGGGATGCGCGGTGACGTCCGCGACCTTCTCGCCGTTGATCCACACCTCCCGGCCGTCGCGGATCGACTCCCGGTACTGCTCCCCGGTACGGATCATCTGGGCGCTCCTTACAGTGACTTACAGGGACGTGAGGGGTGAGGCGGCACGGGCGGGGCCGGTCACAGGGCCCGGGGCGCGCCGTACGCGCGGGCGTGGTGCACCAGCGGCCGGGCCGTCGTGAGGCCGGACGCGCGCACGTCGCCGAGCAGGATGCGGTGCGTGCCGTGCTCGTACGACGCCGACAGCCGGCAGTCGAAGACGGCGGCCGCTTCGGTCAGCGCGGGGGCGCCGGTGGCGAGATGCCGCCAGGGCGCGCACCCGAAGTCGTAGGGCGCACCGCCGTGCGCCCGGCCGGCGAACACATCGGATACATGGGCCTGTTCGACGGCCAGCACGCTGACCGCGAACACGCCGTTGCGGGCCGCGGCGTCCGCCAGCGGGCTGCGCCGGTTGACGCAGACCAGCAGCGACGGGGGATCGGCGGAGACCGACGTCATGGCGCTGACGGTCTGGGCGAAGCGTCCGGCCGGGCCGTCCGTGGCGACGACGGTGACGCCGGTCGCCGCGTTGGCCATGGCCGCGACGAAGTCGGAACGGAGCGGACGCGGGTCGGTCAGGTGGTCCGGGGCGAGCGTCATCATCAGCCTCCCAAAGGGTGCGGGCTCTGCTGAGCGACCACTATGGGAGCCGCGCTCTCCATCCGTAAAGCAGATGTTTTCGAGCAACTGCATCTGTTTTACGGATACCCGGAAAAGTCCCGGACGAGAGGCAGTTGACCGCTCCGAAAGCCCGGCGGCTCAGGCCCCCATGGCCTCCCGGCAGACCGCGGCGAACGCCTGCGCCCGCCCCGTGGGCCGCACCCCCGACAGCCGCGCCAGCACGACCGGCAGCGCGGGCAGCGGATCCGTCAGCCGCAGCGCCACCGCGCGCCCGCCGTCATAGGTCGTGTCGTGCACGGGACGCTGGTTGAGGATTGCGAAACCGTGCCCGGCGGCGACCAGCGCACGCACCGTCTCGTAACTCGTGCTGCGGTGCCGCACCCGCGGCTCGATCCCCGCCTTCAGCGCCAGCGACCGGAAGTAGTCGCGGCTCAGCGGCAGATCGAGCACGATCATCGGGTCCTCCGCCAGATCGGCAAGCCGCACCGCCCCGGCACCGGCCAGCCGGTGCTCGGGCGGCACCAGTGCGTACGGCGGCGCCACCGCCAGCACCTCACGGTCCAGATCGGGATCGAGTCCCAGGTCGTAGAGGAGCGCCAGCTCGCAGGTCCCGCCGCGCAACGCGTCCTGCACCGTCCGGATGTCGCCCTCGGTCACCTGCACCCGGACCGCGGGGTGCGCCCGGCCGAACTCCCGCAGCAGCTGCGGCAGGCAGAACGGCGCCAGCGTCTGGAAACACCCCACCGCCAGCTCGCCGACCAGGTCCGTGCCCAGGCTCCGCGCCGCCTCCGTCAGATCGTCGGCGTGCGTGAGGAAGCCGCGCAGCTCGTGCAGGAACCGCTCGCCCGCCCGCGTCAGCGACAGCCCCTTGGCGTGCCGGCGGATCAGCAGCTGCACCCCCAGCTCGCGCTCCAGATGGGTCACCGCGGTCGATATCGCGGACTGCGAGACGTTGATGCGCTGGGCGGCCGCCGTCATGCTGCCGAGCTCCGCGGCGGCGAGAAAGTAGCGCAGCTGTACGAGCGTGAAGTTCGCGTCCTTGGGCATGCCGGCGATCCTCGCGCATCGCCTGCATCGGCAAAAGTGATGGGGGAGGACGGATTTCTCTGATTGACCGGACGGCGCGGAGTGCCCAAGACTCCCGTCCAACCCCGCCGGTCGGCCGATCCATCCGGCCCCTCGTCACCCGCCGGACCACCCCGCACCGGCCGCCCGCCGCCCGCCGGCCACCCGCGCCCCGCCGCAGCCCGACGGCCGGCCCTTCCCGCCACCCGCCAGCCCGCCGCCTTGCGCGGGCCGCCCCGAGGAGGTCGCCATGACCGGACCCGGAGGAACCGCGCAGCCCGCAGCGGTCGAACGCCACACCATCGACCTGGTGCCGGACAGTGAACGGCACGGGCGCCCCCGTGATCTGTTCACCATGTGGTTCGGCACCAACATCGCGCCCCTCCCGCTGGTCACCGGCGCGATGGGCGTTCAGGTCTTCCACCAGTCGCTCTGGTCGGGCGTCCTCGCCGTCCTCGTCGGCCAGCTGCTCGGCGGCGTCTTCATGGCGCTGCACTCCGCACAGGGGCCGCACCTCGGCGTGCCCCAGATGATCCAGAGCCGCGCACAGTTCGGCACGCTCGGCGCGCTGCTGATCGTGGTGGTGGCCGCCGCGATGTACGTCGGCTTCTTCGCGTCCAACATCGTGCTGGCCGGCAAGTCGCTGCACGGGCTCGCTCCCGCCGTACCGGTCGGCGCCGGCATCCTGCTGGGCGCCGCGGGATCCGCGGTGATCTGCCTGATCGGCTACCGCCTCATCCACACCCTCAACAAGATCGCGACAGTGGTGCTCGGCCTCGGCATCGTGACCGGCATCGCGGTGGTCGTCGCCCGCGGACTGCCGCACGACTTCTTCACCCGCGGCGAATTCACCTTCGCCGGCTGGCTGGCGACCGTCTCGCTCAGCGCCCTGTGGCAGCTCGCGTTCGCCCCGTACGTCTCGGACTACTCGCGCTACCTGCCGCGCACCGTCCGTACCGCGAGCACCTTCTGGGCCACCTACTGGGGCTCCGCCCTCGGCTCGATGCTGCCGTTCCTGGCCGGCACCGTCGTCGCCCTGGTCAGCCCGAACCCGGACACGGTCGGGGGATTCCACGACGCGGCCGGCGCCTTCGGGCCCGTCCTGCTGATCCTGTTCCTCTTCAGCGTCATCAACCACAACGCGCTCAACCTCTATGGCGCGGTCCTCTCGATGATCACCATCGGGCAGACCTTCCGGAGCCGCTGGCAGCCCCGCCTGATGGCCCGCGGCGCCGTCTCCGCACTGGTCCTGGCCTGCGCACTGGCCTTCGCCCTCGGTCTGTCCAGCGACTTCGTCGCCCGCTTCGTCAACCTGGTGCTGGTCCTGCTCGTCGTCCTCGTGCCCTGGACCGCGATCAACCTCATCGACTTCTACCTGCTGCACCACGGCCGCTACGACTTCGACGCCCTCTTCGCACCGGACGGCGGCCGCTACGGGCGCTTCAACACCATCGCGCTCGGCTCGTACGCGATCGGCATCGCCGTCCAGATCCCGTTCCTGGCCACCGACCTCTACACCGGCCCGCTCGCCGCCCACCTCGGCGGCGCCGACCTGTCCTGGCTCGTCGGCCTGATCGTGACCGCCCCGCTCTACTACCTGTGGTCCCGTGCCCGCCGCACCGGCGACGACACCGGGCACCCGGTACCGGCCGCGGCCACCGCCCGGGATCTGCCGGCCACCCCACCCGCGGCGACCGATCCGCTCCGGCCGCTGTCCACGGAGGACGTACCGGGCTAGGCGTGCGCCAGGTCTTCCTCGGCCGGCTACGCGGGCTGCGGAGCCGGCGGAGGGACCGGGAGGGCGGGGCGAGCCGGGCGGTACCGCTTGCCGGTGCTAGCGGATGCGCGCTAGCTTGGGAGCGTGGCGAAGACACAATTGAACGTCCGTGTGGACGAAGCCACCGCCGAAGCGGCCCGGGAGCGAGCCCTGCAGCGGGGAGTCAGCGTGAATCGCTATATCGAAGAACTCGTCCTCAAGGACGCGGGAGAAGTCGGCCAGACCTTCGTCGAGGCGGCATCCGACTTCATGAAGCAGTACGAGCGCGTCTTCGCCGAAGAATTCGGCCTCGATCCGGCCGTCGGCAGCAGCCACGGCAGGGCCCAGGGCCGGGAAGGACACCCGGGCAAGAAGTGACCCTGCGCATCGACCTCGCCTGGCTCCTCCTGATCGCCGAACAGCACACCCCGGGAGACCCTCCGATCACCGACTGGGGCGCCCTGGTGGCCGCCGTCAGCCGCCACGAGGCGGAGATCCTCGGCGTACCCGTCTACACCGACCCGCAGGACCGGGCCGCGGCACTGCTCCAACTGCTGCTGCACGTACCGGCGTTGGCGCGCTCCAACGCGATGTTCGCGACCGCCGTCGCCTACGGCTACCTCATCGCCAGCGGCCTGAAGATCGCCACCTCCCCTGAGCGCGTCCGCGACCTCGCCCGCCTGGTCAAGGACGGCACCACCGACCTGCACGCCATCGCCGAGGAACTGCGCAGCTGGACGGTCTGACCGGCCGGCGGACGCGAGACGGGCACGGTCCCGCCTCGCGTTTCGGCTTCCGCTGAGCCGCCTCGCGATTCGCCTCCGCTCAGCCGACCGGCCGTCGTGCCGTCCCCAGCACCGCGGGAGAGGTCGGCAGGGTCGGCCCGCGCTCCGGCACCTTCAGCCGCCGGACGTGCACCACATCGAAGCCCGCGGCCCGGATCTCGGCGAGCGGATCCCGCCAGGTGTGGCAGCCGCCCATCAGCGTCGGCCAGACCGTACGGTCCAGCGTCCACTGCACCGCCGAAAGCCCGCCGCCCGCCGCCCGTACGTGCTCGAAGAAGCGCAGCTCACCGCCGGGCCGCAGCACCCGCCGCAGCTCCGCCAGGGACCGGCGCACGTCCCGCACCGAACACAGCACCAGCGAGGCCACCGCCGCATCGAACGCCTCACTCTTGACCGGCAGTGCCTCCGCGACCCCCGGCACCAGATCCACCGGCACCTCCGCCCGCACCGCCGCGTTCCGCGCCAGCCGCCGCAGGGTGGCCTCCGGCTCGATCGCCACCACCTCCGACACCGTCCCGGGACAGTGCGCGAAATTCAGCCCGGTGCCCGCGCCGACCTCGATCACCCGGCCGGTGACACCCGACAGCAGCGCACGCCGCAGCTCCGCCACCCCCGCCCGCTGATCGGCCGCGGCCCCGCACCGCGCATAACAGCGCGCGAACAACGGATGGTGCACGGCGTCCCGCGGAACACTCCTGCGCTGCCACATGACGGCCCCTTTCACCGGACGGTCGGCCCGCTGCCAGTCTCCCTCGTGTTTCTCTCGGGGGAGGGCAGGCTGCCGGGGATGTGGATGCGGCGGCTGCGTTCGTCCCCCCAC
>NZ_JAJCXB010000022.1 GCF_020564935.1 Streptomyces pinistramenti | reverse complement strand
CTTCAGCCCCTCCCCGCCAGTCCGTCGAGGTCGGCGCGGGTCATGCCGGTGAGGCGGGCGACTTCGGCGGTGTCGACGGCGCCGCAGTCCAGGCCGCGCAGCAGGTAGCCGCTGAGCGCCTTGGCGGTGGCGGGTTCGTCGGCGATGTCGCCGCCGGCCTTGGCGACGTACGCCGCGAGCCGGGCCGCGGCCTGCTCCAGGCCCTCGCGGTAGAAGGCGTAGACGGCGGCGTAGCGGGTGGGCAGGTGTCCGGGGTGCATGTCCCAGCCCTGGTAGTAGGCGCGGGCCAGTGACCTGCGGACGAGGCCGTGGTGCAGCTGCCAGGCGTCGTGCACCTGGGTGGTGGCGCCGACGGGCAGGACGTTGGTCGAGCCGTCGGAGAGGCGGACGCCGGTGCCTGCGGCGGCGACCTGTATGACGGCCTTGGCGTGATCGGCCACCGGGTGGTCAAGGGACTGGTGTGCGGCGCTGACCCCGCAGGAGGCGCTGTAGTCGAAGGTGCCGTAGTGGAGGGAGGTGGCGCGGCCTTCGGCGGCTTCGATCATGCGGGCGACGGTGGCCCGGCCGTCTGCGCCGAGGATCGACTGGGTGGTCTCGATCTGGATCTCGAAGCCGATCCGGCCGCTCTCCAGGCCGCGGGCCTTCTCGAACTCCTCCAGGAGCCGGACCATGGCGGTGACCTGTTCGGCGTAGGTCACCTTGGGGAGGGTGAGGACGAGCCCTTCGGGGAGGCCGCCGGCGTCCATGAGGCCGGTGAGGAAGATGTCGAGGGTGCGGATGCCACGGTCACGTACGGCGGCTTCCATGCACTTCATCCGGATACCCATGTAGGGGACGGCGGTGCCGTCGCGGTGGGCGGCGGCGACGAGAGCGGCGGCGCGGGCGGCGGCCTCGTCCTCCTCGGCGTCCGGGCGGGGGCCGTAGCCGTCCTCGAAGTCGATGCGCAGGTCCTCGATGGGTTCGCGCCGCAGTTTGGCGCGTACGCGGTCGTGCACCGGTACCGCGAGGTGTTCGGGGATGCCGAGGATGCCGGCGAGGGCTTCGGCGTCGGGGGCGTGTTCGTCGAGGGCGGCGAGGGCCTGATCGCCCCAGGAGCGCACGGTGTCCGCGGTGAAGGCGTCGCCGGGTACGTAGACCGTGTGGACGGGCTGGCGGGTGCCGGGGTCGCCCGGGTAGCGCCGCGCCAGGTCCGCGTCGACCTCGGCGAGGGAGGCTCCGATTCCCTCACGTACGGTGTGCGCAAGGCTCGTTGCCACGGTCTCCTGCTGCCCCATTCGACACCCTCCCGGTGTTTCCGCCCGATCATCGGGCATTTTCCGCTTCACGGAATCAACAATCCGTATAGCGAAGTTAACGGGGCCGGGTACCGAGGTCAACACCCTCGTGACGCACTCCCGCAGGTCATGGCCCCGGAAACCCCGTGGCGCACCGCGGCGCGTGCCGCCAGACTCTCCGTATGACGTGGACCGCACCATACATAGAGCGCCGCCCCATGCCGCAGGCAGCGGGGGAACGGGACATGCTGCAGGGCTGGCTGGACTTTCACCGTGACGCCCTGCTGGCCAACTGCGCGGGGCTCACCGCCGCACAGCTCGCCCGGCGCAGCGCGGAACCGTCCACGCTCACCCTGCTCGGCCTGGTGCGCCACCTGACGGACGTCGAACGCGCGTGGTTCCGGCAGCGCTTCGCCCGCGAGCGGATCCGCTCGCACTACATCACCGAGGAAAATCTGGACGCCGATTTCGACGACATCGATCCGGCGGACGCCGAGGCCGTCTTCGCGGCCTTCCGCGACGAGATCGCCGCCTGCGACGCGGCGGTGGCGGACCGCGGCCTGGACGAGGCGTTCTCGACGACGCGGGGCCACGACCTCAACCTGCGCTGGATCTACACCCACCTGATCGAGGAGTACGCCCGGCACAACGGCCATGCGGATCTGCTGCGGGAGCGGATCGACGGCGCGGCCGGCTCCTAGGACCATCCGGTCGGCCACGCCGCTCCCGGAATGCCCGCGCGCCCGAGACCGGCGTGAGCCGTGATCCCCAGCGGGCAGATTCCTCACATTCCTCAAAAGACAAGCCCCGGATGAATTGGCATCCGGGGCTTGATCCTGCGTATATTTAATCCTTCACGTCTTCGCAGAAAAGACATGAAAGCAAGTCTTCCAAGAGAAGCGTATCGCGTCAGGAGTGGAATTGTCAACCGAGGAAATACGACAGGAACAGCAATTCATCACCGGCCTCTACACCAGGCTCGATCAGCTCAGGGAGCAGGCCGAGGAGTCGGTGCGCGGCGCGCTCGTGCAGGTCGGGAGCGGTTTTCAGGCCAGGGTTGAGCGGGATGTGCAGGTGGCGGAGCAGTCCGGGCTGCTCCGTGCGATCCACGCGGGAGAGAATGGGCTCTGTTTCGGACGCCTCGACTTCCGGGACGGCCGGACTTACCACATCGGGCGCATCGGAATTCGGCAGGACGACCCGTCCCGTACGCCCATGGTGATCGACTGGCGGGCGGACATGGCGCGTCCTTTCTATCTGGCCACCGGGCATTCTCCGATGGGCCTGCGACGCAGGCGGCACCTCACCACCGAGGGGCGCACCGTCACCGCACTCCACGACGAGCTGATGGACCTCAGCGACCCGACCCGCACCGGCCACGAGGGCGCGGACGCCGACGAAGTCCTGCTGGCCACGCTGGACGCGGCTCGCACGGGGCGGATGCACGACATCGTCCGGACCATCCAGGCCGAGCAGGACCGCATCATCCGGGCGCCCCACCAGGGCGTGATGGTCGTCGAGGGCGGCCCCGGCACCGGGAAGACCGTCGTCGCGCTGCACCGGGCGGCGTATCTGCTGTACGAGCACCGGGAGCTGCTGGCCCGGCGCGCGGTGTTGATCGTCGGCCCGAATCCGGCCTTTCTGGGCTACATCGGCGACGTGCTGCCGTCCCTGGGCGAGACCGGGGTGCTGCTGGCCACCATCGGCGAGCTCTTCCCCGGTGTGCGCGCCACCGGCACCGACAGCCCGGCCGCCGCCGAGGTCAAGGGGCGCGCCGCGATGGCCGGCGTGCTGGCGAAGGCGCTGCGGGACCGGCAGACCGTGCCCGAGCGGGCGACGGAGATCGACCACGACGGCTACGGGACGCTCCAGCTGGACCGGGCGATGGCCGAGGACGCGCGCCTGCGGGCCCGCGAGTGCGGGCTGCCGCACAATCTGGCCAGGCCCGTCTTCGCGTTCCACGTCATTGACGCGCTCACCGCGCAGCTGGCGGAGCGGATCGGCGCCGACCCGTTCGGCGGGCCCAATCTGCTGGGGCCCGGCGACATCGCCCAGATGGGCAAGGAGATCGCGACGAGCCGGGAGGTGCACGCGGCCGTCGACGAGCTGTGGCCGCAGGTCACCCCGCAGGAGTTCGTCGCGGACTTCCTCGCGGATCCGGTCCATCTCGACGACGGGTCGGCCGGGCTGATCCGGCGGCAGGGCGGGGCGTGGTCCGAGGCCGACGTGCCGCTTCTCGACGAGGCCGCCGAGCTGCTGGGCGAGGACGACAGTGCGGCCCGCGCCGCGGCCGAGGCCGAGCGCCAGGAGCGGATCGCGTACGCGCAGGGCGTGTTGGAACTGTCCGCCGGCTCGGAGACGTATGAGTTCGAGGACGAGGAGTCCGAGGTCCTCGCTGCGCACGACGTCATCGACGCGGAGCGGATGGCCGATCGGCACGAGGAGGCGGACCGTCGCAGCGCGGCCGAGCGGGCGGCGGCCGACCGGACCTGGGCGTTCGGCCACATCGTCGTCGACGAGGCGCAGGAGCTGTCGGCGATGGCCTGGCGGCTGCTGATGCGGCGCATTCCGACGCGTTCCATGACGCTCGTCGGGGATCCGGCGCAGACCGCGGAGACGGCCGGGCTCGGTTCCTGGGAACGGATCTTGGAGCCGTATGTGGGTGACCGCTGGGAGCACGTGCGGCTGGGGGTCAACTACCGTACGCCCGCCGAGATCATGGAGGTGGCGGCCGGTTTCCTGCGGGCGCACGATCCGTCGTTCGTGCCGCCGGGTTCGGTGCGGTCGACGGGGGTGCGGCCCTGGGCGCTGCGGGTCGCTGCGGACGGCCTCGCCGTTGCCGTGGCGCGGGAGGCCGCGGCGGCGCGGGACGGGGGCCGGGTCGCGGTCGTCGCCCCGGCGGCGCTGCACGCGTCGCTCCTCGCGGAGCTGCCGGACGCCGGGCACGGGCCCGCGCCCGATCTCACCCGGGACGTGGTGCTGCTGGACGCGCGGCAGGCGAAGGGGCTGGAGTTCGACACGGTGCTGGTCGTGGAGCCGGCCGAGTACGGGGTGAGCGATCTGTACGTCGCGCTGACCCGCGCCACCCAGCGCCTCGGAGTGCTGCACACCGGCGAGCTGCCCGGGGCGCTCGGGGGGCTGGCGGACGCGGGGTAGGCGTCGTGATCGCCCGGCTCCCTCGCTGTCGGCCCATGCGCGCCCTTCTCTCAACGCCGAGGCCCCGCACGCCAGTTGGGTGCGGGGCCTCGGCACTGCGGACCGTGGCTCCGGGGAGCCGGGAGCGGTTCAGCCCTTGCGGGTCTTGACCTCGTCGGTGAGCGCGGGGACGACGTCGAACAGGTCGCCGACGACGCCGTAGTCGACCAGGTCGAAGATCGGGGCCTCGGCGTCCTTGTTGATGGCGACGATGGTCTTCGATGTCTGCATACCGGCGCGGTGCTGGATCGCGCCGGAGATGCCCGCCGCGATGTAGAGCTGCGGCGAGACGGACTTGCCGGTCTGGCCGACCTGGTTGGTGTGCGGGTACCAGCCGGCGTCCACGGCGGCGCGCGAGGCGCCGACGGCCGCGCCGAGGGAGTCGGCGAGGGCTTCGATGACCGGGAAGTTCTCGGCGCCGTTGACGCCGCGGCCGCCGGAGACCACGATCGCGGCCTCGGTCAGGTCCGGGCGGCCGGTCGACTCGCGCGGGGTGCGCGAGACGATCTTGGTGCCCTTGGAGGATTCGGCGATGGTGACCGCGAGCTGCTCGACCGTGCCGGCGGCAGGGGCGGCCTCCGGGGCGGCGGAGTTGGGCTTGACGGTGATGACCGGGGTGCCGGTGGTGATGCGCGACTTGGTGGTGAAGGACGCGGCGAAGACGGACTGCGTCGCCACCGGGCCCTCGTCGCCGGCCTCCAGGTCGACGGCGTCGGTGATGATGCCGGAGCCGATGCGGACCGCGAGACGGGCGGCGATCTCCTTGCCTTCGGCGGAGGAGGGCAGCAGCACGGCGGCGGGCGACACGGCCTCGTGTGCGGCCTGGAGCGCGTCGACCTTGGGGGCGACGAGGTATTCGGTGAACTCGGGGGCGTCTGCGGCCAGGACCTTCACGGCGCCGTGCTCGGCGAGCACCGGCGCGGCGGTGTCGGCGCCGGCTCCGAGGTGGACGGCCACCGGGTCGCCGATCCGGCGGGCGAGGGCGAGCAGTTCGAGGGTGGGCTTGCGGACGGCACCGTCCACGTGGTCGACGTAGACAAGAACTTCAGCCATGAGGTGACTCTCCTGCGGGAAGAAAGAAGGCGGTTGAGGGGCGGCCGGCCGGGGCGCACGGCGTGAACTCCCGGCCTGCGGGCATCAGATGAACTTCTGGCCCGCGAGGAACTCGGCGAGCTGCTTGCCGCCCTCTCCCTCGTCCTTGACGACCGTGCCCGCGGTACGGGCCGGACGCTCGGTCGCGTCGTCGACCTTGGTCCAAGCGCCCTCCAGGCCGACCTCGTCCGCCTCGATGTCGAGGTCGTCCAGGTCCAGCGACTCCACCGGCTTCTTCTTGGCGGCCATGATGCCCTTGAAGGAGGGGTAACGCGCCTCGCCCGACTGGTCGGTGACGGACGCGACGGCCGGCAGCACGGCCTCCAGCTGCTCGCTGGCGGTGTCGCCGTCACGGCGGCCGGTGACCTTGCCGTCGGCGACGGCGATCTCGGAGAGCTGGGTCACCTGGGGCACGTTCAGCCGCTCGGCAAGCAGCGCGGGCAGCACGCCCATCGTGCCGTCGGTGGAGGCCATGCCGCAGACGACCAGGTCGTAGCCGGTCTTCTCGATGGCCTTGGCGAGTACGAGCGAGGTGCCCAGGGCGTCGGTGCCGTGCAGGTCGTCGTCCTCGACGTGCACGCCCTTGTCGGCGCCCATCGACAGCGCCTTGCGCAGCGCGTCGTTGGCATCCTCGGGGCCGACGGTCAGGACCGTGACCTCGGCGTCGTCGTTCGCTTCCTTGATCTGCAGGGCCTGCTCGACGGCGTACTCGTCGAGTTCCGAGAGGAGGCCGTCCACGTCGTCGCGGTCGACGGTCAGGTCCTCGGCGAAGTGCCGGTCGCCGGTGGCGTCGGGCACGTACTTCACACAGACAACGATCCTCAAGCTCACGCCGGCTCTCCTACCTGCTTCGTCTCTTCAGAACTGCCTTGTGCTGGCAGCATAGGCGCCTGTTGGGGCGGCTCCGGGTCGGTTCGGGATCCCCGCGCCAACACCGATATTACTCACCAGTACATACAGTCTCGTCCCCGGAATCAAGGCCGTCGAACTGTGATCTGGCCAACGGCCCCGACCCGGTGCTGACGAAGCGTTACGGGAACCCGTCAGTCGCGCAGCGCGTTGAAGCGTCCCTGGTGGTACAGCAGCGGCCTGCCGGGCCCCGCCGGGTCGCCGACGACCGGCTGGGCGAGCACGATCCGGTGGTCGCCGGCCGGTACCCGGGCGACGACCTTGCACACCAGCCAGGACAGCACGCCGCCCAGGAGGGGCACGCCCTCGGGACCACTGCGCCAGGAGGTGGCCGGGCCGAAGCGGTCGGCGCCGCTGCGGGCGAAGGTGGCGGCCAGTTCCTGCTGGTGCTCGCCGAGTATGTGCACGCCGACGTGCTCGGCGTCGGCGAGCGTCGGCCAGCTGGAGGCGGCGGTGCCGACGCCGAACGAGAGCAGCGGCGGATCGGCGGCCACCGAGGTGAGCGAGGTGGCGGTGAAGCCGACGGGGCGGGCCCCCTGCGCGGTGATCACCGCGACCCCCGCGGCGTGCTGCCGGAAGACGGCGCGCAGGAGGTCGGGGGTGGCGGTGCGGGGCGTGCCGAGGTCGGGCGATGCCGTCATGGAATTGTCCTTCTGCAGTGGTGTACGAGCCGTGGCAGCGCCGCCGGCGGTCGTTCCGGTACCGGCAGCGGAGGTGTCGTCGCCGCTCACGCGCGCGGACAGCGCGCGCTGGCGGTCCGCAGAAGGTCGACGTGCACGCGTCCGTACAAAAGGGTTCCTGGCCGCATGGCGTCAGGCTGACGATTCACAAGGCGTAGCGTCAAGTGGCGCCCGGTATCTGGGAGATCAATCACGGACCGCCTCGCCGAGTGCAGCGATGACGTCGGCCTTGCGCGGCAGGCCCGCCGCGCGGCGCACGATCCGGCCCGCCGCATCCAGCACCAGGACGGTCGGCGTGCGCTCGATGCCCAGCCTGCGGACGAGGCCGAGATGGGCCTCGGCGTCGATCTCGACATGGGTGACGCCCCCGATCATCGCGGCGACCTCGGTGAGGGTGCGGCGGGTGGCGCGGCAGGGCTGACAGAAGGCGCTGGAGAACTGGACGAGGGTGGCCCGCTCCCCCGGTTGTGTGCCGATGTCCGCGGCGCCGAGCCGCTGTCCGTCGTCGGGTCCGCGCACCGATCAGCCTTCCGTCGCGGTGGTGGGGCACGCGGGCGCCGGGCGCCCACCACGTCCAGTCGTCGTGGGGTGCAGCGTGCGGCGGGGCGTAAAGATTCCCGGATCCTTCGCGTTCCGGCGGGCCGTGTACCTTCAGGAGGGGAATGACGCGCGGTGAGCGACCCTCACGTGACGAGAATCTCCCGTCCTTGGCGGCCCGCGCGGTAGCCGCCAGGGCCCTGATCGGGCACGATCACCCGAAAGCCGCACACTTACGGCTGCGTAGGTTTCCGCCGGGAGAACCCTCCCCGGGTACAGAAATGGGGTCCTCCGACATGGCAGAGCTCGTCTATCCGCCGGTGATCGGTGCCGCTCGCACCATCTTCAAGTCCATGGACCTGAAGTTCGACATCGTCGGCGCGGACAACATTCCGCGGCGCGGCGGTGCGGTGCTGGTGAGCAATCACATCGGCTATCTGGACTTCGTCTTCGCCGGCCTCGCGGCGCGGCCGGCCAAGCGCCTGGTGCGGTTCATGGCCAAGGAGTCGGTGTTCCGGCACAAGGTGTCGGGGCCGTTGATGCGCGCCATGAAGCACATCCCGGTGGACCGCTCGCAGGGCGTGCACGCGTACCGGCACGCGCTGACGGCGCTGCGCTCGGGCGAGGTGATCGGCGTCTTCCCGGAGGCGACGATCTCCGAATCGTTCACGCTGAAGAACTTCAAGTCGGGGGCCGCGCGGCTGGCGCAGGAGGCCGGGGTGCCGCTGCTGCCGATGGCCCTGTGGGGCACCCAGCGGCTGTGGACAAAGGGCCACAAGCGCGATCTGGGCCGGCACCACTTCCCCATCACGATCCGGGTCGGCGAGCCGCTGGAGGCCGATCCTGCCGAGCAGGCGGAGAAGATCACCGACCGGCTGCGGGCACGGGTGCAGGATCTGCTGGAGGCCGCCCAGCGCGCCTATCCGGTGCGGCCCAAGGGCCCCGACGACACCTGGTGGATCCCGGCACACCTGGGCGGCTCCGCCCCCGCCGCGCCCGGAGGCGCCGCGTAACGGCAGGTCAGCCGGGCTGGACGTCGCCGATCTCGATGCGGGCACCGGGGCAGCTCTTCTCCAGGCTCTCGGCGAGTTCGGCGCCCGCGGCCCGCAGGTCGTCGTGGGACATCGGCGCCATGCCCTCCAGGAGGAACAGGGCGCTGACGGATTCCTCGGTCAGCCGGGTGCGTACGCCCTGCCGCCAGTTCCAGCGGCGGCAGGTGACGCCGTCGTCGTCGCACCAGACGACCTCGCCGGGCTCGGGGTGCTCGACGGTCTCCACGCCGCCGGCCGCGGTGGCGAACGGCTCGTCGCCGGTGGCCCGCACCAGCCGCATGCCGCCCTGGATGCGGTCCAGATCCTCGCCGCCCACGGGGACGAGGTGGGCGACGCTGATGGCGTTGTAGAGGTCGACGAGGCGGTTGATGCGCGGCAGTTGGCCGTCGGCGAGCGCCCGGCGGGCCAGTGCCTCGGCGGAGTTGCGGGTGCGCGAGGGCTTGGTGCCGAAGGCGGAGTACGCGGCGCGCCAGGCCGCGATGTGCGGGTCGTCCTGGACGGCGCCGCCTGCCAGCCGCGCGGTGAGCCGCCCGGCCGCCTCGTCCAGCAGGCCGGAAGTCGTCGCGTCGCTGGGCCCGTTGGTCAGCCCGTGTGCCTCGATCGCGAGGTGCGCGAAGCCCGGCGCGAGGGCGCGTACGTCGTCGGAGACGTGCAGGGTGCGAGTCATGGGGTGTGGTGCCTCAGAGTTCGGTGGGGAGCGTCTGCCAGAGGTGCGGCCGGTCGACGGCCTGCCTCAGGCATTGGAGCACGGCCGGGTGCGGTTCAGCAAACAGCACTGGTGAGTCCATTTCATTGCACTCGGGTCGGACCGGCCAGGCGAGCTGTTCGCGGTCGAGGCGGAACCGCGCGTCGACGCCGGGCCTGTTGCCCCGCGGATCCTGGCGAGCCCAGGTCCGCGCCCCCGGGAGCTTGAGGGCGATCAACCCGTGCAGGGTGTCGAGCTTCTGGTAGCACAGCGCCGCCGGGATACCTTCGGCACGCAGCAGGGCGGCCAGCGCGTGCGACTTGGCGAAGCAGATGCCGGTGCGCAGCGCGAGGACGTCGGACGCGCGCCAGGTGACGCGCGGATCGCCCGCGTCCTGCGAGTGCGGGACCGTGTCACGGACGAACTCGAAGGCCGCCTTGGCGTATGTGTATGCGTCGGCGGCGTGGGCGCGCAGGGCGGCGGCGGTGGCGCGGACGCGGGGATGGCCGTGGTCGATGGCTTCACTGGTGGCCAAGTAGGCCGACAGGTCAGGGGTGTTCTGGATCAGCTCCATGCGCCGCGAGCGTAACGAGGCGCCCGACCGGGGTCAATGGATTTCCGGTCGGGCGCATAGTCATTCAGTGGTCATTCGGCTAGGGGCGTCTCAGCGGGCGATCTCTTCTCGGAGTGCGGTGAGGAAGCCGTCGACGTCCTCCTCCGCGGTGTCGAACGCGCACATCCAGCGGACATCGCCGGCCGCCTCGTCCCAGAAGTAGAAGCGGTAGCGCTTCTGGAGCCGTTCGCTGACGTCGTGCGGCAGCCGCGCGAAGACCGCGTTCGACTGGACGGGGTAGAGGATCTCCACGCCGTCGATCGCGCGTACGCCGGCCGCCAGGCGCTGCGCCATGGTGTTGGCGTGCCGGGCGTTGCGCAGCCACAGGTCCTTGGCGAGCAGCGCCTCCAACTGCACGGACACGAAACGCATCTTGGAGGCCAGCTGCATGGACAGCTTGCGCAGATGCTTCATCGCGCGCACCGCGTCGGGGTTGAGGACGACGACGGCCTCGCCGAAGACGGCGCCGTTCTTCGTGCCGCCGAGGGAGAGGATGTCCACCCCCGCGGCGTTGGTGAACGTCCGCATCGGGACGTCCAGGGAAGCCGCGGCATTGGCTATCCGCGAGCCGTCGAGATGCACCACCATCCCGCGCTCATGGGCGTGTTCGCAGATCGCCCGGACCTCGTCGGGCGTGTAGAGGGTGCCCAGTTCGGTGCTCTGGGTGATCGAGACGACCTGCGGCATGGCCCGGTGCTCGTCGTCCCAGCCGTACGCCTCGCGGTCGATCAGTTCGGGGGTGAGCTTGCCGTCGTCGGTCGGCACGGTGAGCAGCTTGAGGCCGCCGACCCGCTCGGGGGCGCCGCATTCGTCGACGTTGATGTGTGCCGTCTGGGCGGCGATCACCGCGCCCCAGCGGTCGGTGACCGACTGGAGCGCGACGACGTTGGCGCCGGTGCCGTTGAAGACCGGGAACGCCTCGGCGCGCTGCCCGAAGTGGCTGCGGATGATCCGCTGGAGGTGGGCGGTGTAGTCGTCCTCGCCGTACGCGATCTGGTGGCCGCCGTTGGCGAGGGCGAGCGCCGTCAGAACCTCGGGGTGGGCACCCGCGTAGTTGTCGCTGGCGAAGCCGCGTACCTGGGGGTCGTGGTGCTGCCTGGCATCGGTTTTGTCGGTGCTCACGGCTCGGGGGTCAGCCACAGACGCTTTCCATTCACTTCCCGTGCGGGCCGGCTCCAGACCCCGGCGATGGCTTCGGCCAGCTCCGTGACGTCCGTGAAGCCCGCGAACTTGGCGTTCGGTCGCTCGGCGCGCATCTGGTCGTTGACGAGCGCCTTGACGACCAGGATCGCAGCCGCGGCGCGCGGCCCCTCCTCGCCCCCCGACTTGTGGAACGCGTCGGCGAGCGCCAGCGTCCACGCCTCGGCCGCCGCCTTCGCGGCCGCGTAGGCGGCGTTGCCCGCCGTGGGCTTGCCGGCGCCGGCCGCGCTGGTCAGCAGGTAGCGGCCGTTGCCGCTGCGTTCGAGGCCCTCGTGGAAGGCAAGGGAGGTGTGCTGGACCGTTCGGATGAGGAGGTTGTGCAGCAGGTCCCAGTCCCCGAGGTCGGCCCCCGCGAAGCTCTTCGCGCCGCGCCAGCCGCCCACCAGGTGCACCAGGCCGTCGATCCGGCCGAATTCCTTCTCGGTGCGGTCAGCCCATTCGCGGGTCTGATCGAGATCGAGGAGGTCGACGGTGTCGCCGATGACCTTGGCGCCGCCGTGCGCGTAGCGGGCCGCGTCGACCGCTTCGGCCAGCCGCGCGGCGTCCGCGTCGGCTCCGACGACGGTGGCGCCGGCATCGGCCAGCCGCAGCAGGGTGGCCCGTCCGGCGGGGCCCGCCGCGCCCGCCACCGCGATGACGGCGCCTTCCAGTGGCCCCTGGCCGCCCGTCGAAGTAGTCATCTCCGTCGCCTCCTCATTCTCCTGGACGGCCTTCCGTCCGGTGTCCCGGCCGGCCCTCACGCCGCCGCCAGCGCTTCGCGCCCGGCCGTGATGCCCTTGGTGGAGGCGATCACCGTGCGGAGCTTCTTGGCAAGTGCTTCGTAGAACATGCTGAGCGGGAACTCGTCGGGAAGGACGTCGTCCACGAGCTTGCGCGGCGGCTTGTCCAGGTCCAGGGCGCCTGGGCCCTTCGCCCAGACCGAACCCGGGTGCGGTGCGAGGTAGGCCGAGACGAGGTCGTAGGCGGCGAGCCAGTGGACCAGCTTGGGCCGGTCGATGCCGTCGCGGTAGAGCTTCTCGATCTCGCCGCACAGCTGGTTGGTGACCTTCGGCGCCCGCTCCCAGTCGATGTGGAGTGTGTTGTCCGTCCAGCGTACGACGTCGTGCTTGTGGAGGTACGCGAAGAGCAGTTGGCCGCCGAGGCCGTCATAGTTGCGGACCCGCTCACCGGTGACGGGGAAGCGGAACATCCGGTCGAAGATCACCGCGTACTGCACGTCGCGCGCCTGGCCGTAGCCCTCGGCCTCCAGTTTCACGGCCTCACGGAAGGCGGTGAGGTCGCAGCGCAGCTCCTCCAGGCCGTACATCCAGAACGGCTGCCGCTGCTTGATCATGAACGGGTCGAACGGCAGGTCGCCGTGGCTGTGGGTGCGGTCGTGGACCAGGTCCCAGAGCACGAATGCCTGCTGGCAGCGTTCCTGGTCGCCGAGCATGTCGCGGAATTCCTGCGGGATGCCGATGCCCAGCGTCTCGATCGCGGCGTCGGCGACCCGGCGGAAGCGGGCGGCTTCGCGGTCGCAGAAGATGCCGCCCCAGGTGAACCGCTCGGGGGCCTCGCGCACGGCGATGGTCTCCGGGAAGAGGACCGCGGAGTTGGTGTCGTAGCCCGCGGTGAAGTCCTCGAAGGTGATGCCGCAGAACAGGGCGTTGTCGTAGCGGGTGCGCTCCAGGTGGGCGAGCCAGTCCGGCCAGACCATGCGCAGCACGACCGCTTCGAAGTTGCGGTCCGGATTGCCGTTCTGCGTGTACATGGGGAAGAGCACGAGGTGCTGGAGGCCGTCGGCGCGCTGCTCGGCGGGCTGGAAGGCGAGCAGCGAGTCGAGGAAGTCCGGTACGCCGTAGCCGCCGGCGGCCCAGCGGAGCAGGTCGGCGGCGAGCGCTTCGTGGTAGGCGGCGTTGTGCGGCAGCAGCGGGGCCAGCTCCCCGAGAGCCGCGATCACGCGGTCGACCTCCTGGCGGACCGCGGCGGCGGGCGGCGCGCCCTCGGCGGCCAGGTCGATGGAACCGTCCTTGGCCTGCCAGGGGCGGAGAGTCTCGACCGCGTCCTTGAGCACCGGCCACGCCGGGTGGTCGACCACGCGGTCCGCGGTCCCGGCACTCCCCCGAGCATCCACGGGCGAAAGGATTTCCGTCATGACTGCCCTCCGGCGGTAGATCGTGTGGTGAAGCCACGGTAACCAGCCAGGTTCTTTCGCTCAAGAGGGTGATCTGAAAATTATTCTGTCAGCACCCCATGGTCACGAACATTTTTCCTGCCCGTTCGGGTTTCGGCGATACGTTCTGACAGTCCGGCCCAGGCTGCTCGGGTCTTCCTCCGGCGCCTCGGCGGGGCGGGAAGCCGTAAAACATGCCGGGGAGATGTGCCGTTGTCGCCGAAACCCGGGCGTCCTGCCGACCGGCGTCGAGTACGCGGCCCCGCCACCAGCGGCGTGGCCCGTGATGATCACGCGATCCGGGCCTGCCGCCGACCGTCCGCACGGTCCGCGGACGAGTAAACGTTCATGGCCGGATCCGGCACCGGGTGGGCCGGGCCCGAAGGGCGAGCGCGGGGGCGCCGCCGGGGTGGTCGGGCGGGGCCCTCCGTGCCGGGGCGCGGGGCATCCGCGTGGGCCCCGGTGAAGCGCCGGGATGACGCGCTCGCCCCACTTGACGGATGCCCCCAGGCACGCCCCCTGGAGCACCGTGCCCCTTCGGATCAGGCACATGACCTCGTCGGCTCCGGCCGCCCGCAGCCGCTCCGCGTACGCGACGGCGTCGTCCGCGGTGCCGTAGGCGTGGTCGGCGCTGTTGTGGAAGAGCCGGCGCTCGCGTGCGGCCGTCGGATCGGCCGGCTGCGCCTCGAAGGTGGCGGAGAACTTCGTGTCTCCCCCCGGGGTTGCGCTGCGGTGAACTCCTCGTTTTCATCTGGCGTATGACTGGGTGTCAGGTTTCGAAGAAGCAAGGGAGCAACAGCGCGGTCCGCGACAGGACGCGGTGCCGCAGCCGCCGCCGACCGGCTGGGCGGTGCTCGGCCCGGACCGCTCCCGAGGCGGCCCCGTCAGCCCGTGGAGGACTCGCCCACGCACGAGTGAGCCGGTTCACGGGCCTTCCGCGCGGACAGATACCAGCGTGCGCGCCCCCGCGCGCCGCCGCCTCCGGGAAGGGAGCCCCCGTGAACACCCGTGCCGCCCCTGTCCGCTCCGTTGCCTCCGGTCTGATTCCGGATGCGGCGGGTACGCGTACCGGACGGAGCGCAGGTGCGCTCCGGCGGGCGGTCGGCCGGGGCGTGGCCCGTTAGGCTGTGCGCCATTTCGTACGGCTTTGTGCCGACAGTCGTGGCGTACACCCTGCGCCGCGGCGGTGACCGCCGCAGGCGCACCGCGGTGCCGCGGCGGCGCCGGCGCACCGCAGTACCCGCAGCACCACCGAATCCCAGCAGTACCGAGCCGACAGAAACGAGGCAGCCTTGTCCCTTCTCACCATCGGACACCGCGGAATGATGGGCGTGGAGCCGGAGAACACCCTGCGTTCGTTCGTGCGGGCCGAGCGCGAGGGCCTCGACGTCATCGAACTCGACCTGCATCTGAGCAAGGACGGCGCGCTCGTGGTGATGCACGACGCGGATGTGCGCCGGACGACCGACGGCACCGGCCCGATCCGCGAGCGGACGCTGGCCGAGCTGCGCGAGCTGGATGCCGGGCGGGGCGAGCGGATCCCGGTCTTCGAGGAGGTCGTGGAGGCGGTCGGGGCGCCGCTCCAGGCGGAGATCAAGGATGTGGCGGCGGCGCAGGCGCTGGCCGAGGTGCTGCGGGCGCGCGATCTGACCGGCCGGGTCGAGGTGATCTCCTTCCACGACGAGGCGCTGGCGGCGATCCGCTCGCTGCTGCCGGGGGTGCGGACCGCGCTGGTCGCCGACCGGTACGGCGCCGACGTGGTGGACCGCGCGCTGGCCGTGGGCGCCACGATGCTGTCACTGAACATCCGCCGCCTCACCATCGAACTCGTCGAACGCGCCCACGCCGCGCAGCTCAAGGTTCTGGCCTGGACCGTCAACACCCACGATCAGCTGCGCATCGCGCGCGGGCTCGGCCTCGACGGCGTGGTGACCGACCGGCCGGAGATCCGGCGGGCGGTGCGCTTCACGGCGTGAGGCGCGGCGCGCCTGCCGGGCCGTGGCGAAACCCGCAGTTCACGGGCGTGCAACGTCCTTCCAGCATGCGGACGATTCCGCCGGTGATCTCGACAGATGGCCCCGCGCACTGCCACTCTCCCGCCATGCGCCTCGCCAACCGTCCCGTATATCTCGCTTCTTGTGCCGCCGCCGTGCTGCTCGGCGCCGTCGGCTGCGCCCCGCAGGACGCGTCCTTGGGCGGTCCGCACGCCGCCGGGCAGGGCAAGCAGAGCTGCGACCGCGGCAAGCCGGCCACCGTCGCGGCCGGGAAACTCACCGTCGGCACCGACAAGCCCGCGTACGCGCCGTGGTTCGCCGACGACGAGCCGGCGAGCGGCAAGGGCTTCGAGTCGGCGGTGGCGTACGCGGTCGCCGGGAAGCTCGGCTACGCCAAGGACGCGGTGGCCTGGCAGACCGTGCCGTTCAACAACGCCTTTGCGCCCGGCGAGAAGAAGTTCGACTTCGACATCAACCAGATCTCGATAAGCGCCGCGCGCAAGCAGGCCGTCGCCTTCTCCTCCGGCTACTACCACGTACGGCAGGCGATCGTGGCGCTCAAGGGCGCGAAGACCGCGGACGCCAAGAGCATCGCGGACCTCAAGGGGGCGCGGCTCGGCGCGCAGGTCGGCACCACCAGTCTCGACATCATCAACGACCGCATCCGGCCCAGCCATCGGCCCGCCGTCTACCAGAAGAACGACTTCGCCAAGTCGGCGCTGAAGAACGGGCAGGTCGACGCGATCGTGATCGATCTGCCGACCGCCTTCCACATCACCTCGGCCGAGGTGAAGGACGCCAGGATCGTCGGCCAGTTCCCGGTCACCGGCGAGGGCAAGGAGCAGTTCGGGCTCGTCCTCGACAGGGAAAGCCGGCTCACCGGCTGTGTGACGGCCGCGGTGGACGCGCTGCGCAAGGACGGCACCCTCGCCGCCCTGGAGAAGAAGTGGCTGGCCGACGCCACCCACGTCCCGGTACTCAAGTGACGTCCGGCAAGGGGCTGTTGAAGAGTGAGCGGCCCGCTGCTTCCGGTGCGGCCGACGACGGGTACGTGCCGTCGCAGCGGCGGCTTGCGCGCGAGCGCTTCCGGCGGGTCCGCGCCCGCCGTGCCGCCACCGTCGCCGCGCTCAGCACTCTCGTCACGGCCGTCGTCCTCTTCCTCGTCATCACCCGCTCCCCCGGCTGGCCGCGCACCCGCGAGACGTTCTTCAGCGCCGACTACGCGCGCCAGGCGCTGCCCAAGGTGCTGGAGGGGCTGCTGCTGAACCTGCGGCTGCTGGTGGTGTGCGGGGCCGCGGTGCTGGTGATCGGACTGTTGCTGGCGGTGGCGCGCACCCTGCGCGGGCCGGTGTTCTTCCCGCTGCGCGCCCTGGCGGCCGCGTACACCGACTTCTTCCGCGGACTGCCGCTGATCATCTGCCTGTTGATGGTGGTCTTCGGCGTCCCCGCGCTGCGGCTCCAGGGGGTCACCACCGATCCGGTGGTGCTCGGCGGCTCGGCGCTGGTGCTGACGTACTCGGCGTATGTGTCCGAGGTCTTCCGGGCCGGCATCGAGTCGGTCCATCCCTCGCAGCGGGCCGCGGCGCGCTCCCTGGGGCTCTCCAGCGGCCAGGCGCTGCGCTTCGTCGTGCTGCCGCAGGCGGTGCGGCGGGTGGTGCCGCCGCTGCTGAACGACCTGGTGTCGTTGCAGAAGGACACCGGTCTGGTGTCGATCGCGGGCGCGGTGGACGCCGTGTACGCGGCGCAGATCATCGCGGGCAAGGACTTCAACTACACGCCGTACGTGGTCGCCGGGCTGGTTTTCGTCGCCCTGACGATCCCGATGACGCGGCTGACGGACTGGGTGACGGCCCGGATGGACCGGCGCCGCGCCCAGGGAGGGGCCGTATGAGCGGGACCGTGGAGACGGCCGGGACCAACGAGGAGGAGGGGGCCGCCGGGACGGCTCCGGTGCTGCGTCTTGAGGCGGTCCGCAAGACGTACGGGCGGGAGTCGGTCGTGCTGCGGGACGTGGACCTGGAGGTCGCGCCGCACACCGTCACCGCGCTGATCGGAGCCTCCGGTTCCGGCAAGTCGACGCTGCTGCGCTGCGCGAACCTGCTGGAGGAGATCGACGACGGCGCGATCTACCTGGACGGCGACGAGATCACCGACCCCCGGGCCGATGTGGACGCCGTGCGCCGCAGGATCGGCGTGGTCTTCCAGGCGTACAACCTGTTCCCGCACATGACCGTGCTGGACAACATCACGCTGGCCCCGCGCCGGGTGCACCGGATGCCGCGCGCCGAGGCCGCGGCGCGGGCGCACGAGCTGCTGGAGCGGCTGGGGCTCGGCGATCGGGCCCGCGCGTATCCGGACCGGCTCAGCGGCGGCCAGCAGCAGCGCGTCGCCCTCGTCCGGGCGCTGGCCTGCCGTCCCCGGCTGCTGCTGCTCGACGAGATCACCGCGGCGCTCGACCCGGAACTCGTGGGCGAGGTCCTGGCCGTCGTCCGCGACCTCAAGGAGCAGGGGATGACGATGGTGCTGGCGACCCACGAGATGGGCTTCGCCCGCGAAGTCGCCGATCAGGTCTGCTTCCTGGACGGCGGGGTGATCCTGGAACGCGGCGCTCCGGAACAGCTCTTCGGCGCGCCGCGCGAGGACCGCACCCGGCAGTTCCTGCAACGGATCATCCAGGCGGGGCGGTTGTAGCGGGAGGGGTTACCGCGGGGCCACCGACCCGGACGCGCCCCGGCCCGCGGACTCAGCCGAGCGGCTTGACCAGCAGCTCGAACGCCAGGTCGTCGCGCTGCGGGATGCCGAACCGCTCGTCGCCGTAAGGGAACGGGCTCAGCTCGCCGGTGCGCCGGTAGCCGCGGCGCTCGTACCAGGCGATCAGTTCCTCGCGCTGCCGGATGACGGTCATCCGCATCTCGCGCACGCCCCAGTCGGCCCGCGCGACGCGCTCCGCCTCGGCGATGATCACCTTGCCCAGGCCGCCGCCCTGGAGCGAGGGACGCACCGCGAACATCCCGAAGTAGGCGTGGTCGCCGCGGTGTTCGAGCTGGCAGCAGGCGATCAGGGCACCGTCGCGTTCGGCGATCAGCAGACGGCTGCCTTCCTGCCGCACCACGCGCGCCACGCCGTCGGGGTCGGTGCGCTGCCCCTCCAGCAGGTCCGCCTCGGTGGTCCAGCCGGCCCGGCTCGCGTCGCCGCGGTACGCCGACTCGATCAGCTCGACGAGCCCGGGAATGTCGGCAGCGGTGGCGGAACGGAAGGCGAGCTGGCTGACGGGCATGGTGTGCGGGGTCCTCTCGGGGCGTGCTCTCGGGGCGTGCGGACGGCACGGATCGGGTGACGCGAAGCGCCCGAAGGGCCGAACGGAAGGAGGCTAACAAGAGGCACGGCCCCGCCGTCAGGGCCTTTCGTCCACTGTTCGGGCCGCCCGCAGCGGCCCGGCACACCCCGGCCGTACGGGCGGGCGGGCCGGGCACGGGGCGTAGGGTCCGCCGCATGGTGCATGTACTGAGCAGCAGGGTGCTGGTGAGGCCGTCGGATCCCGAGCGGTCGCGGGCCTTCTACGGGGAGGCACTGGGCCTGGAGATCTACCGGGAGTTCGGCACGGGGCCCGAACGCGGCACCGTCTACTTCCTGGGCGGCGGCTTCCTGGAGGTCTCCGGACGCTCCACGGAACCCGCGAGCGGCACCCTCCAGCTGTGGCTCCAGGTGGCGGACGCGGCGGCCGTGCACGAGGAACTGGCGGGACGCGGCGTGGAGATCCTGCGGCCTCCGGTCGAGGAGCCGTGGGGGCTGATCGAGATGTGGATCGCCGACCCGGACGGCCACCGGATCGCGGTCACCGAGGTCCCCGCCGGCCATCCGCTGCGCTACCGCCCCTGACGGCCGCGGCCCTGCGCCGTCGGTGGTCCCCTAGGACGGCCGTCCACGCGCTCCCCCGCTACACCCGTGCGCTCCCGTGTGCCGGGTCCGGTCCGGGCATCCTGCGGGCGTACGTACGGGATCGATGCCCGCTACGGCCGCGGCCGCACCGGCCCGGACGGCGGGTGCGAAGGGGGCACCGTGCACGGATCGTCGGTGACCGGCTGGCTGCTGGTGGCGCTGTGCGCCGCCACGGGCGGGTACTGCCTGGCGCGGATGCGTACGGGCAGCGCCGCGCAGCGGACGGAGGCTCGCGGCGGGGCGCTGATGGGGCTCGGCATGGCGGTGATGGCACTGCCCGCATCGGTGCTGCCACAGCCCGTCCGGCTGTCGTGGGGGTACGCCGCGGTCTTCGGCGCCGCGGCGCTGTGGGCCCTGTGGCACCGGCATCTGCACCATGCGATCGGCTCCGCGGCAATGGTCTACATGGCGCTGGCGATGGCGTCGGCGATGTCCGCGCCCGGTTCGGGGGCTTCGGCGATGACGATGCCGATGGCGGGGATGCCGTCCGGCGGCGCGGCGCACGCCGGACATGCGGCGGCGGGCGGCCTGCCGCTGCTGACCGGCCTGCTGCTCGCCTACTACGCGGTGTTCGTGATCGCCGCCGGTCTGCGGCTGATACCGGCGGGCTCCTTGGTGGTGGGCGCGGGGGCCGTGGGGTCGGGGGCGGTGGCGGCCGGGTCGCCGCGGATGCCCGCGGGGAGTGCCGGGCGGCCGGACGTGGTCGGTGCGTGCGGGATCGCCATGGGGATCGGCATGTTCGCGATGCTGGTGGTTCTCTGACGGCTGCGGCCTGCCCGTGGGGCCGGTGCCCCGTTGCGCGCCGGTGAGCGGGGCCACGCTTTCGATGAGGGTGGCGTACGTCACTTCCGGTGCGCGGCCGTACCACCCGGTAGCCGGGCGCTCATAGGCTGGCCGCATGATGGTCCCCCTCACGCTGATGATCCTCGGCGTGCTGGCCGCGGCGATGGCGCCGCGGCTGATGGCCCGTTCCGACTGGCCCGACCGCGAACCCGTGCTCGCCCTGTGGGTGTGGCAGTGCGTGGTCGCCGGTGTCCTGCTGTGCTGCGGGCTCGCGATGTCGCTGAGCGCGGCCGCCGCGTGGGAGGCCGTGCGCGGCCCGGTGTTCGGCTTCGCGCCGCGGGTGGTCGTCGAGGCGTACGCGCTCCATGCGTACGGTCCGTGGGCCGGTTCGCTGGCGCTGCTGCTGGCGGGCGGCGCGGCATGGACGGGTCTTGTGCTGACCCGCGAGGTGCACGCGGCGCGGGCCCGTCGCAAGCAGCGCAGGGCCGATCTGCTGCGGCGCTCCCCGCTGTTGCCCGGCGAGGAGCGGTCCGGCGACCGCCTGGTCATCCTGGAGGGGGACCGTCCGGAAGCCTGGTGGCTGCCGCACTCCTCGCCCCAACTGGTCATCACCACCTCCGCGTTGCGGCGCCTGAAGGGGCGTCAGCTCGATGCGCTGATCGCCCACGAGCAGGGGCACGCCCGCGCCCGGCACGATCTGCTGCTGCACTCGGCGTCGGCGCTGGCCGTCGGCTTCCCGCAGATCCCGGTCTTCGCCGCGTTCCGCGACCAGGTCCACCGCCTGGTCGAACTCGCCGCCGACGATGTGGCATCGCGCCGCTTCGGCCGGCTGACCATCGCCCTGGCGCTGGTCGAACTCAACGAGGACCGCGGCGTGTTCGGGCCCTGCCCGACCCAGCACGCGCAGGTGCCGCAGCGGGTGAACCGGCTGCTGGCCCCGGCGGCCCGCTTCACCCCCGGCCGCCGCATCCGGATGACGGCCTGCGCGGCCCTGGTGCCCGCCGTGCCGCTGCTGATCACGTTCGTGCCGGGGCTCAGGGCGCTGACCTAGGCGGTGTCTTCAAATGATCTCGCGTGGTGGATCATGGTGGGGTGATACGTCGCCATGAACTGTCTGATGCTGAGTGGGAGTTCGTCCGGCCGTTGTTGCCGGTGTCGTTGCGGGGCAGGAAGCGGTTGGATGACCGCGTCGTGCTCAACGGGATCGTGTGGAAGTTCCGGACCGGTACGGCCTGGCGGGATGTTCCCGAGCGGTACGGTCCCTGGGCCACGCTGCACACCCGGTTTCGTCGGTGGGCGTTGGACGGCACGTTCGAGCGGATGCTGCGGGCGGCCCAGGCGAGGTCGGATGCTGCCGGGGACATCGACTGGCTCGTGTCGGTCGACTCCACCGTGGTCCGCGCCCACCAGCACGCCGCAGGGGCCCGAAAAGGGGGCTCCAAAGTCCCGGACTCGGACGGTCCCGAGGCGGCCTGACCAGCAAGATTCACCTGGCCTGCGATGCACGTGGCCGCCCGCTGGCGTTCACCGTCACCGGCGGCAATTCCAACGACTGCACCCAGTTCACTGCCGTGATGGAGGCGATACGAGTGCCCCGCACCGGCCCAGGACGGCCCCGAATCAGGCCGGCCCACGTCCTGGGCGACAAGGGCTACAGCTCCAAGGCCATCCGCACCTGGCTCCGACGCCGAGGCATCGCCCACACCATCCCCGAACGCGCCGATCAGATCCGCAACCGGATCCGGCGCGGCAGCCACGGCGGGCGCCCGCCGGCCTTCAACAAACAGCTCTACAAGCAGCGCAACGTGATCGAACGCTGCTTCAACCGCCTGAAGCAATGGCGCGGCATCGCCACCCGCTACGACAAGACCGCCGAGTCCTACCAAGCAGCCATCACCCTCGCATCGCTCCTGATGTGGGCGTGACATTTGAAGACAACTCCTAGAAGCCCTGGACAAGCGTCCGGCACGTCGGGCCCGTGGCGGTGGTGCCCGGTGTCGGCGAGGATCGGCGGATGGTAACGACGCCGCACCCCGCCGCCGTGGTCCGTCCCGTGGCGGCGGCCGTCGCCGTGGCATGCGCCGCGTCCGCCGCTCTCGTCCTGCTGCTCGTCGCGGTCCACTGCCGGCCGCTGATGGCCTTCGACTCGGCCCTGTCGAACGGGCTGCACCGCGCGGCGGTCGGCGCGCCGGGCTGGACCCGGGTCAGCCGGCTGCTCACCGACCGGCTGTGGGATCCCTGGACGATGCGGGCCGGTCTCGCGGTGACGGTGGGGTGGCTGGTGCGTCGCGGTGAGCGGCTGCTCGGCTTCTGGGTGGCCGCAACTTCCCTGGCGGGCACGGCACTTCAGCAGGGCCTGAAGGCCGTGGTGGACCGGCCCCGGCCCGTCTGGCCCGACCCGGTGGCCTCGGCACACTACTCGGCCTTCCCCTCCGGGCACGCCCTGTCGGTGACGGTCGCGGGCGGCCTGGCCCTGTGGCTGCTGCACCGGCACGGCGTCCGCCGGGCGGGGCAGGTGACGGCCGCGGTGGCGGTGGGGGTGTCGATGCTCGGCGTCGGGTTCACCCGCGTCCACCTGGGGGTGCACTGGCCGTCGGACGTGGCCGGCGGGTGGCTGCTGGGCGGGGCCGTGGCCGCGGGCTCGGTGGCGGCGCACGCCGCGTACGAGCGCCGGCGGGGCGGGACGGGGCGCGGGGAGGCGGCCGGAAGCTGACCGGTGGGCGCGGTGGGGCGGGGCAGGATGGCGGGTATGACGATCGAGGCTGTGCTCTTCGACTTTTCCGGAACGCTGCTGCACATCGAGTCCGTGGAATCCTGGCTGCGCGCGGCCCTGCGGACCACCGGCACGGCCATGGCGGAAGCGGACATCCGCCGCGCCGCCGCGGAGCTGGAGTGGGCGGGTGCCCTGCCGGGCTGCGTTCCTCCCGTCGAGATCCCGGACGAGCTGGCGGAGCTGTGGGCGACCCGCGACAGCGACGCCTCCCTGCACCGTGAGCTGTACACCGCGCTCGCGCGCCGAGTCCCGCTCCCCGCGCCCGAGTTGTACCCGGCGCTGTACGAGCGGCACATGACGCCGGATGCCTGGATTCCGTATCCGGATGCCACCGATGTCCTGGCGGAGCTGCACCGGCGCGGCATCCGCATCGGCGTGGTGAGCAACATCGGCTGGGACCTGCGGCCGGTGCTGCGCGCCCACGGGCTGGGCCGCTTCCCGGAGTCGTGCGTGCTGTCGTTCGAGCACGGCATCCAGAAGCCGGATCCGCGCCTCTTCGGCGTCGCCTGCCGGGAGCGGGGGGTCGCACCGGCCGACACCCTGATGGTCGGCGACGACCGGCGGGCCGACGGCGGCGCGACGGCGCTGGGCTGCGGCTATCTGCCGGTCGACCCGCTGCCCGCCGAGCGGCGCCCGGAGGGCCTGCGTCCGGTCCTTGACCTGGTGGGGTGAGCCGGTGGCGGGGCCGGGCCTCCGTTTCAGCCGCCTCGCCACCTGTCGTCGGCCTGGCCGCCGCCTCCCTGGTCCGCCGCCCACTCCCGCAGCGTGCCGAAGTCGTCCGGCAGCAGGCCGAGGGCCGGATCGACGCGGTGCAGCAGGGCGCGGCCCGCGTGGTGCAGGGCGACCCAGTCGCGGTCGTGGGCGCTGATCTGGTCGTCCACCCAGGCGAACGGCCGGCCCGCCGCGACGTCCACGAGGCGGCGGGTCTTCCAGTGCACCTCTTCCGGATCGTCCAGGTCCGGCAGCGGCCACTCCACATCCGGGAGGTCCGGCAGTCCGAGCACCGGGGCGATCCAGGTGTTGGCATCGGCTTTCCAGGTCGTGGCCCACACCAGGCGGAACCCGAGGCCGAGCAGCAGCGGGCCGTGCCGCGGGTCGAGCCGGACCAGCAGCGGCGGGGCCGGCAGCTCCCAGCCGGTGGGGCGCATGGTCAGCGTGCGGTAGCCGGCCCGCTCGGTCCGTTCCTGATCCGCCCGCCACGGATTGAGCGGGCCGTCGACGTCGAGGAAGAGGATCGGACGCGGGACAGTCACGGAATCGATGATGCTCCCCCCTGCCGTGCGGACGCGACCGTTCCCCCGCCGCCTGCGGCCGTCCGGCTGTGTGTGCCGCCTACTCCGGGGCCCGGAGGGGCTCCCCGCGGCAGTATGCGGCGGCGGCCTCCCGGTACCGCCGGTGCTCCGCCTCGTGGTCCGGCAGGTCGCCGGGCCGGGCGTCGGCGACGGCGAAGAACCGGTCGAGGGCGTCATTGGCACGGGCGGCGTGGGAGCCGGAGCGGGGCAGCATGGCCGCCTCGTAGCGGGTGACGGCCTCGTCGACGGTGGCTTCCCCGGCGAGCGCGCGGGCCAGTTCGGCGCCGTCGAGCATGGCGAGGTTGGCGCCGAAGCCGCCGAACGGCGACATCAGGTGGGCCGCGTCGCCCAGCAGTGTGACCCCGGGGGTGTGCTCCCAGGTGAGGGGGGCGGGCAGGGTGTGGATCGGGCGGTTCACGTAGCCGCCGTCGTTGTCGGTGAGGAACGGCAGCAGCTGCGGGGCCCAGCCGGCGAACTCCTGGAGCAGGAATTCCCGGACGGCGGCCGTGTCGGCGAGGTCGATGCCCGCCCCGCCGTGCCAGTCGAGGTCGGTGCGCAGGGCGACGTAGCCGCGGATGCGGTCGTTGCTGTTGCGCTGCGCGATGACGGCCCGCCCGGCGCCGTCGTTGGCGAACAGGTGGCCGTCACCGACGAGTTCGGCGATGCGCGGGTGGCGGCTTTCGACGTCGTCGAAGCGGACGTCGAGGAACGAGACGCCGCGGTAGCGGGGCGCGGCGTCGCTCACCAGTGGGCGGACCCGGGACCAGGCGCCGTCGGCGCCGATCACCAGGTCCGCTTCGGCCGTGGCGCCGCCGGCGAACTCCAGGCGGTGCGCGCCACCGCCGAGCGGGACGGCGCGGACCAGTTTGTGTCCCCAGCGGACGGTGCCGGGCTCGACGTGCGCGGCGAGCAGGGCGCGGAGCTGTCCGCGGTCGATCTCGGGGGCGGCTTCGTCGCCGTCGTCGGGGGTGAACGAGGCGAGCACGGTGCCGTATTGGTCGAGCCTGGTCTTGGCCTGGCCTTCGGGCCGGGCGAGCGCGGTGAACGCGTCGAGCAGCCCGGCGTCCTCCAGGGCGATCTGTCCGGAGTCGGCGTGCAGATCGAGGGTGCCGCCGGGGTCTCGGGCGTCGAGGGCGGCGTCGGCGTCGTAGACCGCGACGTCGATGCCGTGCCGCTGGAGGACGCGGGCGCACAACAGGCCCGCGGGGCCCGCGCCGACGACGGCGATCCGGGGGGTGGGTGTGGTTTTGATGGCGGTCTCCCTCTTACTGAACGGCCGTTCGGTAAGCTGAAGATAGCTGAACGGTCGGTCGGTAAGCAAGTAGGATGGGGACGAACAAGGGCGGCCACGAGAGGACCAGCGGCAATGACGACACCCACCGGAAAGGACCGGCGCTCCGGTGCCCGCACCCGCGCGGACATCCTTCGCGTCGCCCTGCAGCTGTTCACCGAGAAGGGCTTCGAGGCCACCTCGATCAGGGACATCTCGGAGGCACTGGGGCTGACCAAGTCGGCGCTCTACTACCACTTCCGCAACAAGGACGAGATCATGGCGAGCCTCATGGCCGAACGCCGCGCCGACCTCGACGCGCTCGTCGACTGGATCAACACCCAGCCCAGGACCCCGGATCTGCCGCAGCGCGCGGCCCTGCGGTGGATGGCGGGCACCACCACCGAGCACCTCCAGGCCATGCGCCTCGCGCAGGCCAACCAGCCCGTGATGCGGCGGCTCGCCGGTGACGGCAAGGACGTCCGCTCGGCCTTCGGTGCCGTCGTCGACCTCCTCGCCGGCGAGGGCGCGAGCGCGGCGGACCGGCTCCTGATCCGCATGACCTTCGACACCACCAGGGCCGCACTCCTCGCCGCGCAGGGCACGGACGCAGGGCCGGACGACGTCATCGCGGCCGCCCGCCGCGCCGGCCGCGCCCTCGCGCGCGCCACGGCGGACGAGGGCGAGCACGAGGGCGAGGAGCAGCAGGGCCGGGACGGCGGCGCGTAGACCCCGGGCGGGACCTCCTCACCCCGGGACTGCCGCGAACGGCCGGGAATTGCGGACGAGTTGAAGGTGAATCGGGCTCGCCCAACCAACGCGGGGCCGGGTGGGACGGGCGCCGCAGGGAGCCGCCGCGCCCCGTCGGGCTCCGCCCGCGACGCCGCCGAGCAGAGAGGTGCCCTCACGGCATCGGGCGGGTCGACGCGGCACGAGGTCTCGACGGAGCCCGTCCGACCGTCGGGCCGGCGCGAGCTTCAGGGCGGCCGACCATGGTGCCCCGCCGCGTAACTCGGTGTCCCCGTACGGAAGTCGGGGCACCGAGTTGCACCCGCCCCGGGCCGTCGTTCGGGCCGGGGCCTCCCCCACCAGCACGTGTTAGGTTAGCCTTACCTAATTGATACTCACTCACTGAGGGGATCCGGCGTGCGGGAAACCGAACTCTCCGGGCGGACGGCGCTGGTCACCGGCGCAGGCCGGGGCATAGGACAGGCCGTGGCGCGGCTGCTGGCCGATCAAGGGGCGCGGGTGGTCGCCGTGGACCGGGATCTGACCGGGATCGCCGCTCTGGAAACCGCCTACGGAACCGAGCGGATCACCGCGCGCGCCGTCGACATCACCGACCGCGCCGCCGTCAACGCCCTGGTGGACGAGGCCGAACGGACCGTCGGCGCGCTCGACATCCTGGTCAACGTGGCCGGCGTGCTGCGCCCCGGAGCCGTCGTCGAACTCGACGACCAGGACTGGGACGACACCTTCGCGGTCAACACCACCGGCGTCTTCGTGCTCGCCCGCGCCGCGGCCCGCAGGATGGCCGAGCGGCGGGCCGGCTGCATCATCACCGTGGGATCCAACGCGGCGGGCATCCCGCGCGCCGGGATGGCCGCGTACGCCGCGTCCAAGGCGGCCGCCACGCTCTTCACCAAGTGCCTCGGGCTCGAACTCGCCCGCAGCAACGTGCGGTGCAACGTCGTCTCCCCCGGTTCCACCGACACCCCCATGCAGCGGCAGCTGTGGAACGGACCCGACGCCCGGGACCGCGTCATCGAAGGCGACCTCGACGCCTACCGCGTCGGCATCCCCCTCGGCCGGATCGCCGAGCCCACCGACATCGCCGAGGCCGTCGGCTTCCTCGTCTCCGACCGGGCCCGCCACATCACCATGCACGACCTGTACGTCGACGGCGGCGCGACCCTGCGCGCCTGACCGCCCGGGGCGGACCTGCGCACCGTCCGCCCTCCCCTTCCCTCCCTTCCCTGTCGCTTCACCGAAAGGCCGCCCGTCATGGCGCTCCCCGCCATCGCCCCGTACCCCATGCCCGCCCCGGAGGACCTGCCGGCGAACCGGGTCGAGTGGGCCGTGGACCCCCGAAGAGCCGTCCTGCTGGTCCACGACCTCCAGAACTACTTCCTGCGCGCCTTCACCGAAGGGGCCGCGCCGGTCACCGAACTCCTCGGCAACGTCGGCAGGTTGGCGAAGAGCTGCCGGGCCGCCGGGATTCCCGTCGTCTACTCCGCGCAGCCGGGCGGCCAGAGCCCCGCCGAACGCGGGCTCCAGCAGGACTTCTGGGGCCCGGGACTGCCGGACGACCCGGACGCCGCGGCCATCGCCGCGCCGGTCGCCCCGCGGGACGGCGACACGGTCCTCACCAAGTGGAAGTACAGCGCGTTCGTCCGCAGCGACCTCGCCGAGCGGATGCAGGCCCAGGGCCGCGACCAGCTCATCGTGGTCGGCGTCTACGCCCACATCGGCGTGCTGATGACCGCCTGCGACGCGTGGATGCGCGACATCCAGGCGTTCGTCGCCGCCGACGCGGTCGCCGACTTCTCCGCGGCCGACCACCACGAGGCGCTCCGCCGGGCGGCCGGCACCTGCGCGTTCGTCGCCACCACCGACGTACTCGTCCGGCACACCGAGGGGGTCTGACCGCCATGGCGCTGACCCTCCAGCAGATCCGCGCGGACGTGGCCGACGCGCTCGGCGAGGACCCGGCCGACGTTCCCGACGACGAGAACCTCGTGGACCTGGGCCTCGACTCGATCCGCATCATGAGCCTCATCGGCCGCTGGCGCCGCGAACACGCCGTCGAGACGGCCTTCGTCGACCTCGCCGAACACCCGTCGATCGAGAGCTGGGCGGCCGTCCTGGGGGTCACCTCGTGACCACGGCCCCGGCCGCCGTACCCGAGGTGCGGAGCCTGCCGCTGACCGCCGCGCAATCCGGCATGTGGTACGCCCAGCGCCTCGACCCGGACAGCCCCGCGCAGAACACCGCCGAGTGCCTGGAGATCCGCGGACCGCTCGCCCCGGTGCTCTTCGCCGAGGCGCTGCACCGCACCGTCGGCGAGACGGACGCGCTGCGCGTGCGCATCGAGGAAACCCCGGACGGGCCACGGCAGTTCGCCATCGACATCGAACCCCCGGGGCACGGCTTCCCGCTGCACGCCGCCGATCTGCGCGACCAGGGAGACCCGTCGGCGGTCGCCTACGCCTGGATGCGGGACGACCTCGCACGGCCCCTCGACCTCGCCACGGGGCCGCTCTTCCGGCACGCGCTGTTCCAGGTCGGCGACGCGCACTGGCTCTGGTACCAGCGCGTCCACCACATCGTCCTGGACGGCTTCGGCTACGCCCTGGTGGCCCGCCGCGCCGCCGAGGTCTACCGGGCGCTCGCGGCCGGCGGCGACCCGGGGCCCAGCCCGTTCGGCCGGCTCGGCGCCCTCGTCACCGAGGACGCCGCCTACCGCGCGTCCGAGGCGTGCGACGCCGACCGCGCCCACTGGCGAGCCGCCGTCGCCGACCGCCCCGAGGTGCCGGGCCTGGCCGGGCGCACCGCGCTGCCGCAGCGCACGTTCCTGCGGCAGACCGCCAGGATCGACACCGGCCTCACCGGCAGGATCGAGGAGCTGGCCGGCGAGGTCCGCGCCACCTGGCCCGAAGTCCTCATGGCCACCCAGGCGTTGTACGTCTCGCGCGCCACCGGCAGTTTTGGCGTCGTGCTCGGCGTGCCGATGATGGGCCGGATGGGCTCCGCCGCGCTGCGCATTCCCGGCATGGTCATGAACGTCGTGCCGCTGCGGCTGCACGTCACCCCGGCGACGACCTTCGCCGAGCTGACCCGGCAGGTCGTCCTCGGCATCCGGGCGGCCCGCCGCCACCAGCGCTACCGCTACGAGGACATCCGGCGCGACCTTGGCCTGCTCGGCGAGGGCCGGGCGCTGGTCGGCCCGCTGGTCAACGTCATGCCGTTCGACTACGGCCCGGACTTCGCCGGCGCCCCCACCGAGGCGCACAACCTCTCCGCGGGCCCGGTCGAGGACCTGACCGTCAACGTCTACGACCGGGGCGACGGCGCCGGACTGCGCATCGACCACGACGGCAACCCGGCCCTCTACGGGCAGACCGAACTCGCCGCCCACCAGGAGCGGTTCCTGGAGCTGCTGGGCCGGATCGCGGACAGTGACCCGCACCTTCCTCTCGCCGCCCACTCACTGCCGACCGCGGCCGAACGCACCGCGGTCGTCGAGGAGTTCAACCGCACGGCACGCCCGCTGCCGCCGACCACCCTCATCGGCCCCATCGAGGCACAGGCGGCGCGCACGCCGGACGCGCCCGCACTGGTCGACGGCGGGCAGACGCTGAGTTATGCGCAGCTCGACGGGCGCGCCAACCGGCTCGCGCGGTATCTGGTGAGCCGGGGTGTCGGCCCCGGAACGGTCGTCGCGCTCGCCCTGCCCCGCTCGGCCGGTCTGGTCGTCGCGCTGCTCGCCGTTCTCAAGGCCGGCGGCGCCTACCTGCCGCTCGACCCGGACTACCCGGCACAGCGGCTGCGGTACATGACCGAGGACGCGGCGCCGGTCTGCGCGGTGACCGATGTCCCCGGGCGGCTGCCGGACACCGGCCTGCCGCAGATCGCCCTCGAAGGACTCGACCTGTCCGGCCATCCGGGCCTCACGCCGCCGCGCGCGCTGACGCCGCAGCACCCGGCGTACGTCATCTACACCTCCGGGTCGACCGGCAAGCCCAAGGGTGTCGTGGTGCCGCACGCCGCGATCGACAACCGGCTGCGCTGGATGCAGGACGCCTATCCGCTGGGCGCCGGTGACCGCGTGCTCCAGAAGACGCCCTCCGGATTCGACGTGTCCGTCTGGGAGTTCTTCTGGCCGCTGCGCGAGGGCGCCACGCTGGTGCTCGCCGCGCCCGGCGGCCACAAGGACCCGGCATACCTGGCCCGCCTCATCCGCGAACAGGCCGTCACCACCTGCCATTTCGTGCCGTCGATGCTCCAGGTGTTCCTCGCCGAACCGGATGCCGCCCGCTGCACCGGACTGCGGCGGGTCTTCTGCAGCGGCGAGGCGCTGGCCCGCGAGACGGCGCAGGAGTTCGCCCGGCTGCTGCCCGACGTCCCGCTGCACAACCTGTACGGGCCGACCGAGGCGGCCGTCGACGTGACGTACCACGCCTGCCGGCCTGGCGATGCAGGCCCGGTGCCGATCGGGCGGCCGGTGTGGAACACCCGGCTGTACGTCCTGGATCCGGCCCTCGCGCCGTGCCCGCCCGGCATCGCCGGTGAGCTGTACCTCGCGGGCGGACAGCTCGCCACCGGCTACCTCGGCCGCCCCGCGCTCACCGCGACCCGCTTCGTGGCCGACCTGTACGGCCCGCCCGGCACCCGGATGTACCGCACGGGCGACCTGGCCCGCTGGACCGCGGACGGCGAGATCGAATATCTGGGACGTACCGACCACCAGGTCAAGCTGCGCGGCCTGCGCATCGAACTCGGGGAGATCGAAGCCGCGTTGGCCGCCGACCCCGCGGTGTCCGCCGCCTGCGCGCTGGTCCGCGAGGACCGGCCCGGCGACCAGCGGCTGGTCGGCTACGTGACCGCAGCGGACGGCCAGGACCCCGACCCCGAGGCACTGCGCCGCCGGCTGGCCACGGCGCTGCCCGACCACATGGTGCCCGGCGCTTTCGTCGTGCTCGATGGTTTCCCGCTCAGCCCGAACGGCAAGCTGGACCGCGCCGCGCTGCCCGTACCGGAGAGCACGGCGGGCGAGGGGCGTGTGCCGCGCAGTCACCAGGAGGAGACCCTGGCGCGGCTGTTCGCGGAGGTCCTCGGCCTGCCGTCGGTCGGCGTGGACGACGCGTTCTTCGACCTGGGCGGCACCTCGCTGCTCGCAGCGCGGCTCGTCACCCGGGTGCGGGCCGCGCTCGGCACGGACCTCACCATCGGCACCGTGTTCCAGGCGCCGACGCCTGCCGCGCTCGCCACGGCGCTGGGGGCCGGCGACGGCGGCGCGGACGACGCCCTGGGAGTGCTGCTGCCGCTGCGCGCCCACGGCGACCGCACCCCGCTGTTCGTGCTGCACCCGGCGGGCGGCATCAGCTGGTGCTACTCCGGCCTGCTCGCCCGGCTCGGCCCGCGCCAGCCCGTCCACGGCCTCCAGGCCCGCGGCCTTGCCCGCGACGAGGAACTGCCCACGACGATGGAGGAGATGGCCGCCGACTACGCCGCGCAGATCCGCCGGGTGCAGCCGGACGGCCCCTACCGGCTGCTCGGCTGGTCGGTCGGCGGGGTGCTCGCGCACACCGTCGCGGTACTCCTCCAGGAGGCGGGCGCCCGCGTCGAGTTGCTGGCCCTGCTGGACGCCTACCCGTCCGACCAGTGGCGCGATCAGGCCGTCCCCGACGAGACGGACGCGCTGACCGCGCTGCTGCGGATGGCCGGCTTCGAACGGGGCGGCGAGCTGACCCGCGCGGACGTGCTCGCCACCCTGCAACGCGAGGGCAGCGCCCTGGCCGGACTGTCCGGGCGGACCCTGTCCGCGGCCGTCGACATCGTGATCAACAACGCCCGGCTGATGCGCGCGCACGACCACCGCGTCTTCGACGGCGATGTGCTGTTCTTCACCGCGGCCGCGCCGCGCGCCGAGGACTGGCTGACACCCGGCGCCTGGCAGCCGTACGTCCGCGGCACCCTCCAGCGGCACGACATCGACTGCCTGCACCCGCAGATGACCCAGGCACCCCACCTGGACACGATCGCGGCGCGGCTCGCCGCCCGGCTGGAAGAGCTGAACGGATGACCCGCACCTCGCCTTTCGACCCGACGGAATCCGACAGCGCCACCCATCTCGTCCTGGCCAATGCCCTGGGCGAGCGGTCCCTGTGGCCGTGCCCGGTCGCGGTCCCGGCCGGCTGGGCGGCCGAGTACGGCCCGGCCTCGTACGCCGCGTGCCTGCGGTACGTCGAGTCCGAAGGCCGCTGAGAAAACGGGCGCTGCCCGGCCGGTCCCTGGGGACGGCCGGGCAGCGCCCTTTCTTCCGCTCCCGCTACTCGCTCTTCTTCTCCACACCGAAGCCGAGGTTCACCTGGTCGCCGTCCACTCCGGTCACGGAGACCGTCATCGGCTTGCGCTCACCGTCGAAGACGGCGGTGCACCGCACGGTGTCGTCCATCTCGGCACGCAGGCCGCGCGGGCAGCTCACCGCATCCGGTGCGTCGCCGGAGAAGGGGCGGCCGAAGTCCTCCTTGGCGTGCTCCTCCACCTTGTCGCGCGGCACCACGTGCTCGGCTCCGCTCGCGGTGGCGACCGAACCGTCGCCCGTCATGTTCCAGACGCTCACCGCGCCGGCCACCAGTACGGCGGCCACGGCCAGTGCGATGACGATGCGCTTCATGCGGTGCTCCTCGAATCCCGTTCCGGCCGGTCCCTCCCGGCTGCTGTCCCTCAACCGTTCGTCCCCCCGGCCCGGTTGACCGGATGAGAGGGACGGGGGAACACAGGAGGAGACGCAGGGGCGGACGGGAGGGTTCCGGGATATCCGCCGTCAGGTGGCGGGCCTCCGCGCGACGGCCGGCGGACGCGTCCTACAGCCGACCCGACCTGCGTTCCCGCAGCAGCAGCCAGGCCAGGTACACGCCTCCGGTCACGCCGGTCACCACGCCCACCGGCAGGATCGCCGAACCGGAGATCCGCTGCGTGGCCCAGTCGGCACCGGCGATCAGCACCGCGCCCATCCAGGCCGCGGGCAGCAGGTTCGGGCCCGCCGAGCGGGTCAGGCGCCGGGCCAACTGCGGTGCGGCCAGGGCGACGAACGGGATCGGCCCGGCCGCGGCCACCGCCATCGCGGTCAGCCCGGTTCCTGCGGCCAGCAGCACGAGACGGCTGCGTCCCGGCGCGATGCCGAGGGCGGCGGCCGTGTCGTCGCCCATCTCCAGCAGGGCGAGGCGTCGCGCGTGCAGCAGGACGACCGGGACCAGGACGACGAGTCCCAGGACGGCGATGGACACGTCGCTCCAGCCGCGGCCGTTGAGCGAACCCACCATCCACGTGGCGGCCTGCGCGGCCTTGCCGATCTCCGCGCGGACGTAGAGGAAGCTGGTGGCCGCGCCCAGCACGGCCGATGCGCCGATGCCCACCAGGACGAGCCGGTAGCCGTGCACCCCGCGCTTCCAGGCCAGCAGATAGACCGCGGCGGCCGTCGCGCGGCCGCCGCAGACCGCTCCCAGTGCGGTCTGCGGCGCACCCGCGTCCAGGATGATGAGGGCGACCAGCGCACCGGCCGACGCGCCGTTGCCGAAGCCGATGATGTCCGGGCTGCCCAGCGGGTTGCGGGACAGCGACTGGAAGACCGCGCCCGCCGTGCCCATCGCGAAGCCGGCCAGCAGTCCGTCGAGCGCCCGCGGCAGCCGCAGGTCGAGCACGATGAAATCGGCGCCCGGCGGCCCGTTGCCGGCCAGGGTCCGCAGCACGTCCCAGGGGCCGAGCGCGTAGCGGCCGGTGCCGATGGACAGGACGGTGACCACGGCCGCCAGGAGCGCCAGGGCCGTGCACACCAGCAGGGTCCGCCGGTCGAAGCGGAGCGAGCGGCCCGAGCCGGTCCGCACGTGGTCGCGGGCGAGGGTGACGTTCTTGAGCGGGGTCACAGCTGGGCCACCTTCCGCTGCCTGACCAGGTGGATGAAGAGGAGTCCGCCGAAGAAGGCGGTGACGATGCCCACTTCGATCTCGGAGGGCGGTACCACGACCCGGCCGACCACGTCGGACGCGAGCATCAGGACCGGTGCGTACACCGCGCAGGCGGGGAACATCCAGCGGGGGTCGGGCCCTGTGAAGGCCCGTACGGCGTGCGGGATCATCAGGCCGATGAAGCCGATCGGCCCGCACACGGCGGTCGCGGCGCCGCACAGCAGGGTGATGGCGGCAATCGCCAGCACGCGGGTGCGGCCCACGTGGGCGCCGAGGGCCTTGGCGGAGTCGTCGCCGAGCGACAGCGCGCCGAGCGGCCGGGCGACCAGCATCGCGAGCAGCGCCCCGGCCGCCAGCACCGGCAGCGCCTTGACCAGCAGTCCTGCGTCCCGCCCCGCGAGGGTGCCGACGGACCAGTGCCGCATGGTGTCCAGTGCGCCCATGTCGATCATCTGGAGGCCGTTGACGTAGCCGAACAGTGCGGCGTTGACAGCGGTTCCGGCCAGCGCGAGCCGGACCGGGGTGGCGGCCCGGCTGCCGCCGAGCATGTTGACCAGGACGGCGGCGAGCGCGGCGCCGGCCAGCGCGCACCACAGGTAGATGCCGAAGGACCGCACCCCGAAGAGGCTGATCGCGGTGACCACGGCAGCCGACGCCCCCGCGTTCACGCCCAGCAGCCCGGGGTCGGCCAGCGGGTTGCGGGTGAGCGTCTGCATGACGGCACCTGCGACGCCGAGTGCGGCGCCCGCGGCGATGCCGATCAGGGTGCGGGGCAGCCGCAAGCTGCGGATGATGGCGTCGTTCTCGGTGCCCGACGGGTCGAACAGGCCGGTCCAGACGTCGTGCAGCGGGATCTGCTTGCTGCCGACGGCCAGGCTCGCGGCGGCCACCGCAATGAGCAGCAGCAGCCCGACGAGCAGTCCGCCGGCGCGCAGCGAGGTGCGGCTGCGGGCGGGGGGCGCGTCCCGGTCCGTGGCGGGTGCGTCGGTGGTCGCGGTCATGCGGTGCGTTCCGCCCCGGGCAGGGCGCCGCGCAGGCGCCGGCAGTCGTCGTACGAGGGCAGGATGCCCTGCCGTTCGGCCTCCCGGAGGGACGGTGCGGCGGCGTCCTTGGGTGACAGCAGCGGCGCGGCGTCCCGCGGCCAGTCGATGGCGAGGTCCGCGTCGAAGGGGTCCACGGCGTGTTCGCGCAGCGGCTGGTAGCCGGTGGAGCACAGGTAGACGACGGTGGCGTCGTCGGTCAGGGCGCAGAAGGCGTGGCCGAGTCCTTCGGAGAGGTGCAGGGCGGTGCCTTCGGCGGCGTCCAGGCGCACCGCTTCCCAGGTGCCGTAGGCCGGCGAGCCGCGGCGCAGGTCGACGACGACGTCCAGGACCGCGCCGCGCACGCAGCTGACGTATTTGGCCTGTCCCGGCGGTACGTCGGTGAAGTGGATGCCGCGTACGGTGCCCTTGCGGGAGACCGAGCAGTTGGCCTGGGCGGGTCTGGGCGGGCGGCCGACGGCGGCGCCGAACTCGTCGGCGCGCAGCCACTCGTGGAAGCGGCCCCGCTCGTCGTGGTGGACGGCCGGGGTGCGCACCCAGGCGCCTTCGATGCTCAGCGGGCGCATCGGGCCCCCCTTCCGGAAGCGGGCCGGTGGGCGCCCGCGGAGTCGGCTGCGGAATCGGACGGTGCGGGGGACGGGGTGCCGGCGGCGAGGGCTTCGGCCAGTGCGGTGTGCCAGGGGCGGGGCGGGGCGAGTCCGGCCCGGTCCCAGCGTGCGTGGCCCAGGACGCTGAACGCCGGTCGGGGCGCGGGCCGTTGGAGTGCGGTGCTGGGCATCGGCCGGACCAGTTCCCCGTCGGCGCCGGTCAGCCGGAAGACCTCTCTGGCCAGGCCGTACCAGGTGGTGCGGCCGGCCGATGTGGCGTGGAAGACGCCGGCGGCGCGGTCGGCGGGCAGGCCGCCCAGGGCGAGCAGCCGGCCGGCGACGTCCCTGGCCCAGGTGGGCTGTCCGTGCTGGTCGTCGACGACCCGCATGCTCTCGCCCGCCGCGGCCTTGCGGGCCGCCGTGGTCACGAAGTTGCGGCCGTGTCCTGCGTACAGCCAGGCGGTGCGTACCACGGTGCCCAGGTGCGGGAGTTCGGCGCGGACCGCGTGTTCGCCGGCGAGTTTGCTGCGGCCGTAGGCGGTGCGGGGGGCGGCCGGGGCGTCTTCGGGGTAGGGCGTGCCGGCGTCGCCTGCGAAGACGTAGTCGGTGGAGAGGTGCAGGAGGCGGGCGCGGACGCCACCGCAGGCACGGGCGAGGGTGCGGACCGCGTCGCCGTTGACGGCCCGCGCGGCGGCTTCGGCGCTTTCGGCGCCGTCGACGTCGGTCCAGGCGGCGCAGTTGACGACGACGGCGGGCCGGGCGCAGCGCAGGGCGCGGCGTATCGCGTCGGGGCTGGTGAGGTCGAGGTCGGTGCGGGTGAGCGGCAGGACGGGCTGCCCGGTGCGCCGCAGCAGGGCGGTGACTTCCCTGCCGAGCATGCCGTCGGCGCCGGTGATCAGCCAGCCGGTCACCGCTGCCACCAGTCCCGGTGGGTGCGGTACCAGTCGACGGTTTCGGCGAGGCCCGCGTCGAAGGTGTGCTGCGGCTGGTAGCCCAGCTCGGTGCGGATCTTGGTCCAGTCGACGGAGTAGCGCCGGTCGTGGCCCTTGCGGTCGGCGACGTGCTCGACGCTGTCCCAGGACGCGTCGCAGGCGTCGAGCAGCCGGGCGGTGAGTTCGGTGTTGGTGAGTTCGGTGCCGCCACCGATGTTGTAGATCTCGCCGGGCCGTCCGCCGTCGAGTACCAGGCGCAGGGCGCGGCAGTGGTCGTCGACGTGCAGCCAGTCGCGGACGTTGCCGCCGTCGCCGTAGAGCGGGACGGTCCGGCCTTGCAGGAGGCGGGTGGTGAACAGCGGAATGATCTTCTCCGGGTGCTGGAACGGGCCGTAGTTGTTGGAGCAGCGGGTGACGCGGACGTCCAGGCCGTGGGTGCGGTGGTAGGCGAGGGCCAGGAGGTCGGAGCCCGCTTTGGAGGCGGCGTAGGGCGAGTTGGGCGCCGGGGGTTCGGTCTCCGTCCAGGAGCCGTGGGCGACGGAGCCGTAGACCTCGTCGGTGGAGACGTGCACGAAGCGCCGGAGGCCGGCGGTGACGGCGGATTCCAGGAGGGTCTGGGTGCCCAGGACGTTGGTGGAGGTGCATTCCGTGCCGGAGTCGATGGACCGGTCGACGTGGGATTCGGCGGCGAAGTGCACCACGGCGTCGTGGTGGCGCAGCAGCGCGTCGACGAGTGCGCGGTCCCTGATGTCGCCGTGCACGAAGTCGAGGCAGGGGTGGCCGAGTACGGGGGCGAGGTTGGCGAGGTTGCCCGCGTAGGTGAGGGCGTCGAGCACGGTGACCTGGGCGGTGTGGCCGGGGCCGAGCAGGGTGCGGACGAAGTGGGAGCCGATGAAGCCGGCCCCGCCGGTGACGAGAAGTCGCATGTGGGGGCTTTCGCTCGGGGAGGTCAGGTGGTGAGCCGTACGTGGCTGTGGTCGCCGAGTACCAGGCGGTGGGCGCGTGGCGCCCGGTCGGCGCCGGTGACGCGGACGCCGCGGCCGATCAGCGAGCCCTCGATGCGTCCGGCGTGGGCGATGTGCGAGCCGCTCAGGACGATGGAGAACTCGACTTCGCTGCTGGTGATCACGCAGTCGTCGGCGACCGATGTGGAGGGGCCGACGTAGGCGTCGGTGACGACGCTGCCGCGGCCGATGACGGCGGGTCCGACGATGCGGGAGCGGACCACCCGGGCGCCGGCTTCGACCCGTACCCGGCCGATGAGTTCGCTGTCCGCGTCGACGGTGCCGTCCCTGGCCGGGTCGACGTCCTCCAGGACGGAGCGGTTGACCTCCAGCATGTCCGCGACGTTGCCGGTGTCCTTCCAGTAGCCGCTGATGACGGTGGGGCTGACGGTGTGTCCCTGGTCGACGAGCCACTGGATCGCGTCGGTGATCTCCAGTTCGCCGCGGGCCGAGGGACGGATGGCGCGTACCGCGGCGTGCACGGCCGGGGTGAAGAGGTACACGCCGACCAGCGCCAGGTCGCTGCGCGGCGCGGCGGGCTTCTCCTCAAGTCGCGTCACGCGGCCTTCGGCGTCGAGTTCGGCGACGCCGAAGGCGGTGGGGTCGGCGACCTTGGTGAGCAGGATTCCGGCGTCGGGGCGGTCGGCGCGGAAGCCTTCCACGAGTTCGGTGATGCCGCCGACGATGAAGTTGTCGCCGAGGTACATCACGAAGTCGTCGTCGCCGAGCCAGTCTCGGGCGACCAGCACGGCGTGCGCGAGGCCCAGCGGGCGCTCCTGGGGCAGGTAGCTGACCTCGGCGCCGAAGCGCGTGCCGTCGCCGACCGCGGCCTCGATCTCGGGTGCGGTGTCGCCCGTGACGATGCCGATCTCGGTGATGCCGGCCGCGACCAGCGATTCGATGCCGTAGAACAGCACCGGCTTGTTGGCGACGGGGACGAGCTGTTTGGCGGAGGTGTGGGTGATCGGCCGCAGTCTGCTGCCGGTGCCGCCTGCCAGGACGAGTGCCTTCACGGTTGGTTCACTCCCGTTGTGTGCGGGGCGTCGGTGCCGGCGCCCGCGGTGTAGTGCTGCCACAGCCTGGCGTAGCCGCCGCCGTCGGCGAGCAGTTGCTCGTGGGTGCCTTCTTCGGTGATGCGTCCGCCGTCGATGACGACGATGCGGTCGGCGCGGGCTGCGGTGGCGAGCCGGTGGGCGACGACGACGGTGGTGCGGCGCCCGGCGGCCCGTTCCATGCCGCGGGCGACGGCCTCTTCGGTGGCCGGGTCGAGCGAGGCGGTGGCCTCGTCGAGGAGCAGCAGTCCCGGGTCGACGAGTTCGGCGCGGGCGAGGGCGATCAGCTGACGCTGACCGGCGGACAGCGACCGGCCGCGCTCGCCGACGGGCTGGCGGAAGCCGTGGGGCTGGGCGGCGACGGTGTCCAGGGCACCGACCGCGCGGGCCGCGGCCTCCACCTCGGCGTCGGTGGCGTCCGGGCGTCCGTAGCGGATGTTGTCGGCGAGGTCGCCGGTGAACAGGTGGGCTTCCTGGGGGACGTAGCCGAGCAGTCGGCGGTAGCCGGCGGCCGGCCAGCGGCGGATGTCGGTGCCGCCGACGGTGATCCGTCCCGCGCCGGGGTCGTGGAACCGTGCCAGCAGTTTGACCACCGTCGACTTGCCCGCGCCGGTCGCGCCGACCAGGGCGACGGTTTCGCCGGGCGCCACGCGCAGCGCGGTGGGGTGGAGCGCGGGCCGGTCGGCGCCCGGGTAGGTGTGGGTGACGTCGTGCAGGACGATCTCGCCGGTCAGCCGTCCTGGCAGCGGCGCGGGGTCTTCGGGCTCCGCGACGGTGGCCGGGACGCGCAGCAGTTCGACGGTGCGGCGCAGGCCGACGGATGCCTGCTGGTAGCTGTCGAACGCCATGGACAGCTGCTGGACGGGGGCGAAGAACATGCCGAGGTAGAGCATGAAGGCGACCAGTACGCCGGGGCTCAGGTCACCGGAAGCGACCTGGCCCGCGCCGACCAACAGGACCAGGGCGCGGGAGAGTTCGGCGCAGAGGTTGACGGCGGGGAAGTAGACGGAGGCGTAGCGCTGGGCGCGCAGCCGGCTGGCGCGGTAGGCGTCGGAGAGCTTGCCGAAGTCCTGTGCCGAGCCTGCCGTGTGGGACTGGGCCTGGGCGGTGCGCAGGCCGCTGACGTTCTCCTGGAGGCTGGAGTTGACCTCGCCGATGCGGCGGCGTGCCTCGTCGTACGCGGCCGATGACAGCCGCCAGAAGACGGCGGTGGCGAGGAGCAGGACCGGCAGCAGGGCGAGCGCGGCGAGGGCCAGCGGCGGGTGAACGGCGATCATCGCGCAGACCGCGCCGGTGACGGTGGCGAGCGAGGCGACGGAGGTGAGCAGTCCGGTCTGGAGGAAGGCGGCGAGTGCGTCGATGTCGTTGACGATGCGGGTCATGATCGCGCCGCCGCGCTCGCGCTCGTAGAAGTCCATGCCGAGCCGCTGGAGTTGGGCGAAGGCGCGGACCCGCAGGCCGAACAGGACGCGTTCGCCGGCCCGCCGGGTGATCCGGCCCTGGAGGGTGAAGGCGGCCCAGGCGATGGCCACCGCGAGGGCGGCCAGCAGGGCGGACACGGCCAGTGCGGTGCCGTCGTGCGCGCTCACGCCGTCGTCCAGGCCCCGGCGTACCAGCAGCGGCAGGGCGACGCCTGCGGCGGTGTCGACGGCCAGCAGGGCGAGGCCGAGCAGCAGCGGCAGGCGTACCGGGCGCAGCAGCCGGCGCAGCGAGATGTGCGGGTCGGGGGCGCGCAGCGGGCCGGGGGCGAGGTCCGGGTCGTGGTCGGGGGCGCCGGCCGGTCCTGCGGGGGCCGCCGGGTCCTGTGGTTCGGGCCAGAGTTCGGGGGTGGTGCCCGCGTCGGCGTGCTGCCGGGTGCGGGTGCGTTCGTCGACGGAGCCGCCGGAGCCGGCCAGCAGTTCGCGGAAGACGGCGCAGCGGTCGGTGAGTTCCTCCTGGGTGCCGCAGTCGACCAGGCGTCCGGCGTCGAGTACGGCGATGCGGTCGGCGAGGGCGAGGGTGGCGCGGCGGTGGGCGATCAGGACGGTGGTGCGGTCCTCGGTGACGGCGGCGAGGGTGGCCTGGACGGCGGCTTCGGTGGCCGGGTCGACGGCGGAGGTGGCGTCGTCGAGCACCAGGACGCGCGGGGCGGACAGCAGGGCGCGGGCGAGGGCGATGCGCTGGCGCTGGCCGCCGGAGAGGGCGAGGCCGCGTTCGCCGGTCTCGGTGGCGTAGCCGTCGGGCAGTGCGCTGATGAAGGCGTGGGCGCCGGCGGCTTCGGCGGCGGCGCGTACGTCCTCGTCGGTGGCCTCGGGGCAGCCGTAGGCGATGTTGTCGCGGATCGGGCAGGAGAACAGGAAGGGGTCTTCGAAGAGGGTGCCGACGGCGGAGCGCAGGGAGGCGAGTCGGAGGCCGGTCAGGTCGGTGGGATCCCCGGGTCTGCCGAGGCGGACGGTGCCGGACTGAGGGTCGTAGAAGCGGCTGAGCAGCAGGGAGACGGTGGATTTGCCGGATCCCGGCGGGCCGACGACGGCGAGGGTTTCGCCGGCCCGCACGGTCAGGGACAGCTCGCGCAGGACGGGGTCGCTGGGGGCGTAGCCGAAGGTCACGTCGCGCAGTTCGATCTCCAGCGGCCCGTCGGGCACCGGCAGCGCGCCGGGTGCGTCGGCGACGTCGGGCTCGGCGTCGATGAGCTCGTTGACGCGTTCGGCTGCGGCGCGGGCCTGCTGGGCGGTGACGGTGAAGTTGGCGAGCAGCCGGGCGGGGCCTGCCAACAGCGTCAGGTAGCCGGCGAAGGCGAGGAAGGTGCCGACGTCGATGCTGCCGCGCAGCGCCAGCCAGCCGCCGAGCGCGAGGATGCCGACCTGTCCTGCGGCGGGCAGGGCGGCCATCGTCGCGGTGGCGGTGGCCTGGAGGCGGGAGACGGTGATGCGGTGGGCGAAGAGGCGGCGGGCGGCGGCGGTGAGCCGGTCCGTCTCGCGCTCCTCCTGGCCGAATCCCTTGACGACGCGGACGCCGGTGACGGTCTCTTCGACGTGTTCGGCGAGGGCGGCGGCCTGCGCCTGCGCGCCGCGGGTGGCCGGAACCAGGCGGGTGCGGCTGCGGGCGGCGGTGAAGGCGAGGGTGGGGACGACGGTCAGGGCGACCAGGGTCAGCGGCGCGGACAGCCAGAGCATGGCGCAGGCCGACACCAGGAAGAGGGCGCCGACGCCGATCGGGATGGGGAGCATCCCGAGCAGGACCTGGACCTGTTGCAGGTCGCTGTTGGCGCGGGAGACGACCTGGCCGGTGCGCAGGGCGTCCTGCTGGACGCCGTCGTACCGCTGCACCGCGTCGAAGACCTGGGTGCGCAGCCGGTGCTGGACGGCGAGGGCGAGTTTGCCGGCGGCGAACCTGCGGGTGAACTCGGCGCCGAACTGGATGAGGGCGAGGGCGGCGAGCAGGGCGACGAGCGGGCCGATGCGGTCGGTGTGGCCTTGGACCGCGTCGTTCACCGCGAGGCCGGCGAGCAGCGGTCCGAAGGCTTCGAGCCCGGTGCCGAAGACGGAGCTGAGGAGGACGGCGGTCAGGAGCAGGGGGTGGCGGCGGCAGGCGGCGGCGAGCCGGCGTATCCAGCCAGGTGGCGTTGCTGATCCGGTAAGCACGAACTTAGCTTAGGCTAAGCTAAGTAGCGAACGCTCCGGGGTGGCCGAATCCGATGGACGAAACCGCCGAACCCCTCGGCAACACCTCAGCCCACGCACCTTTTTGACGGCACATCAGAGATGGGGAACTATGCGTGTCCTGTTCGCCGGGCCGCCCTTCTTCGGGCTGCTCTACCCGATGGTTCCGCTGGCCCAGGCGCTCCGCTCGGCCGGCCACGACGTGCTCGTGGCCACCTGCGGAGCCGCGGTGGGACACACCGCACGGGCCGGCCTGCCCGCCGTCGACTGCGCACCCGGCATCGACCCGGACGCGCTCTACGCCCAGCTGGAGAAGGACCGCCGGGGCAGGAAGCCGCCGTCGCCCGGCGAACGCGGCAGGCCCGCACGGGGCAAGGGATTCTCCTTCTTCAGCGACGAGATGGCCGACCGGATGACGGAGATCGCCCGCCACTGGCGCCCCGACCTGGTCGTGCACACCCCCAACGGCGTCGTCGGACAGCTCGTCGCCGCGGCACTCGGCATCCCGTCCGTGCTGCACGCCGTCGGCTTCGGCCACACCTCCGCGCACGTCGGCATGATGAACACCGCACTCGCCGACGCCTACGACCGGCACGGACTCAAGGGCCCGCACCCCGTGGCCGCCTGGCTCGACGTCACCCCGCCCGGCATGAGCCGCACCACCGAACCCGACCGCTGGTTCCAGCGCTACGTGCCGTACAACGGCGGCGCCGCGCTGCCCGGTTGGCTGTACGAACCGGTCTCCCGCCCGCGGATAGCCGTCACGCTCGGCACCGTGCGCCCGGTCGTCGACGGCGTCTCGCCCGTGCAGTGGGTGGTCGACGCGGCCCGCGCCACGGACGCCGAGTTCGTCCTGGCGCTGGGCGGCGCCGACCTCAGCGGCCTCGGCCCGCTGCCGGCGAACGTCCGCCCGGTGGACTGGGTGCCGCTCAACGCGCTGCTGGCGGCGAGCGACGCCGTCATCCACCACGGCGGCGCCGGCACCACCCTGACCGCGCTGGACTCCGGACTGCCGCAGATCGTCCTCGGCGAGGGCGCCGACCGCCCGGCCAACGCAGCCGCCGTCCGCGACCGCGGCTGCGGCCTGGTCCCCGAAGGCCCCGGCGACCTCACCCCCGCACTCGTCGAACGGCTGCTGACCGACGACGGACTGCGCACCGAAGCCCGCGCGGCCGCCGCCGAGATGGCCGCGATGCCCAGCCCCGCCGACCTCGTCCCGCGCCTGGTCGAACTGGCCCGCCGCCACGGGAACTCCGGATGAACGGCACCGCACCCACCTCGCCCGCGCGCCCCGCCCCCGACGACACCCGGCCGCTCCCCCGGCCCGCCGACAGCCCCCGCCTCACCCTCATCGCCGACCGCATCGCGGCGGCCGGACCCGCCGCGCGGGACGCCCTGGTGGCCGGATTCTGGGCGGCGGTCGAAGAGACCGGCACACCGCTGATCGAGCCGCTGGACGGCGACCCCGGCCACCGCGCCGTCACCTTCCTGTGGCGCGGCCACCGCGCCACCCGTCAGGTCCTGCTGCTCGCCAACCGCTTCATGGACCGCGACCACCTCGCCGGCTCGCTGCTCGACCGGCTGCCGGGGACCGACATCTGGTACCGCACCTATCGGCTGCGCGCCGACCACCGGGGCTCGTACCGGATGGTCGCCGACATCTCGGCGGGCCCGCAGCCCGCCACCCCCGCCGCCGTACAGGACCGGCTGCGCGCGCTCACCTCGCACGCGGTGCCCGACCCGCTCAATCCCCGTGCACTCAAGGGACGTTGGCAGGAGGCCGGGAGTTCGCTGTTCGAGCTGGACCAGGCGCCGGCGCAGCCGTGGCGCGAGGCCCGCCCCGGAGTGCCGCTGGGCACCGTCGAGCGGCACACGCTGCCCAGCGCCGCGCTCGGCGCCGACCGCCCCGTCCGTGTCTACCTGCCGCCCGGCGGCGCCACGGCCGCGCTCGACGTGCTGGTCCTGTGCGACGGCGACATGTGGTTCGGCGGCCTGGACACCCAGCACACCCTGGACGCGCTGATCGCCGACGGCGCCGTTCCGCCGCTCGCCGTGCTCGCACCGGAGGCGGTGGACCGCTCGACCCGGTGGCGTGAGCTGGGTGCCCGCGACCCCTATGTCGCCTTCCTGGCCGACGAGTTGCTGCCCTGGGCCGCGGCACGCTGGCCGCTGACCGCCGACCCGGCCCGCACCGTCGTGGCGGGCCAGAGCCTCGGTGGCATGGCCGCGCTGTACGCCTGCTTCCGGCGGCCCGAACGGTTCGGGAATGCGCTGGCCCAGTCCCCCTCGCTGTGGTGGCGGCCCGGCCTGCCGCACCACGTGCCCCAGCAGTCCGCCGGCGGCACCCCGTGGCTGGCGCAGCACTTCGCCGACGCCGAGAAGCGGGACATCCGCGTCCACCTGGACGTGGGTCTGCACGAAGGCGCCATGGTCGACCACAGCCGCGCCCTCCACGACGTCCTGCGCCGCCGCAACTACCCGGTCACCCGCGCCGAGTTCAACGGCGGGCACGACTACGCCTGCTGGCGCGGCGCCCTGGCCGACGGCCTGGTGGCCTTCCTCGGCCACTGACCCGCCGCCCCCCTCTCACCCCTCTCACTCCAAGGAGCCTCCCCGTGTCCCGCCCCTCCCTCTCCCCCTCCCACAGACCCGCCCGCCGCGCCGCCGTCGCGCTGCCCGTGACGGCGCTCGCCGGCGCCCTGGTGCTGACCGGCTGCGGCAGCGACGACGGCTCGTCGAAGAACCCGTCGTCGTCCGGCACCCGCAGCGTGACCGACGCCCTCGGCAAGAAGGTCACCGTTCCGGCGGCGCCCGAGAAGGTCGTCACGCTCAGCGAGCCGACCCTCGACGCCTCGCTGGCCCTCGGCGTCGAGCCGATCGGCGCCACCGCGGGCCGCGGCCAGAAGGGCGTGTCGGCCTACCTCGCCAAGAAGGCGGACAAGGCGGAGATCGTCGCCAGCGTCGCCGAACCCGACCTGGAGAAGCTGGCCTCGCTCCAGCCCGACCTGATCCTCCTCGACGAGACCGTCGGCTCCAAGCGGGTACTCGACAAGCTCCGGAGCATCGCCCCCACGGTCCTCACCGCCAAGCTCAACGAGGACTGGAAGACGGCCTTCACCGCCACCGCCGACGCCCTCAACAAGAAGGCGGACGCCCAGAAGTGGCTGGCCCGCTTCGACAGCGACGTGGCCGCCGCCAAGACCTCCCTCAAGGGCAACGCCGGCGCCGTGACCAGCGTCGTCCGCTGGCAGGACGGCGCCCCTTCGATCGTCGGCAAGGGCAAGGGCCACGTCGGCTCCACCCTCACCGCGCTCGGTCTCAAGCGCCCCGCGAACCAGCAGGGCGAGAGCATCGGTCACAGCGAGCCGGTCAGCCTGGAGAAGCTCGGCACGATCGACGGCGACTGGCTGTTCTTCGGCGCACTCGGCGACAAGGCATCCGGCGAGCAGGCATACCAGGAGGCCCGAAAGGTGCCCAACTTCGGCAAGCTGAAGGCCGAGAAGGACCACCACGTGGTCGTCATCGAGGGCGCCGCCTGGAACAGCTCCGGCGGCCCGATCGCCGCGCGGACGGTGCTCGACGACATCAAGTCGGCCATGACGAACTGACGTTGCCCGACCGGACCGCCGCCTTCAGCGCGCGGGCCGGCCGGACGTGCGAAGGGGGCCCGCGCATCACGCGCGGGCCCCCTTCGCACAGAGCCGCCCCCGTCAGCCCCCCGCAGGCCCCGCCACCGGCTCCTGCGCCGTGCGGACGGCCGCCGCCCGCAGGTCCTTCTTGGAGATCTTTCCGATGGCGGTCTGCGGGAACTGCTCGACGAACTCGACCCGGTCGGGCACCTTGTACGCGGCCAGGCCCCGCCCGCGGATGAACGCCTTGAGCGCGGCCGGCTTCAGCGGCCCGGCGCCGGCGCGCAGGATGACGTAGGCGCGGGTGCGCTCGCCGAGGTAGGGATCGGCCTCCGCGACGAGGTTGGCGTCGTGCACGGCCGGGTGGGCGAGCAGATGGTTCTCGACCTCCTCGGCCGCGATCTTCTCGCCGCCGCGGTTGATCTGGTCCTTGGCCCGTCCCTCGACCACCAGATGGCCGGTCGCGGTCAGCCGGACGATGTCGCCGGTGCGGTAGAAGCCGTCGGCGGTGAAGGCGGTGGCGTTGTGCTCGGGCGCGCGCCAGTAGCCGCGGATGGTGTACGGGCCTCGGGTCAGCAGATGGCCCGGCGTACCGGGCGGCACGTCGTGGTCCTCGTCGTCGACGACCCGGATCTCGTCGTCCGGCGAGATGGGGCGCCCCTGGGTGGTGACGATGGTCTCCGCCGGGTCGTCCAGGCGCGTGTAGTTGACCAGGCCCTCGGCCATCCCGAAGACCTGCTGCAAGGTGCAGCCGAGCGCCGGACGCACCCGCCGCGCCGCCTCCTCGCTGAACTTCGCGCCGCCCACCAGCAGGACGTCGAGGCTGCTGAGGTCGTACGTCGATGCGGCCGCCGCCTCCGTCCACACCAGCGCCAGCGGCGGCACCACACCGGTGAGAGTGACGCCTTCCTGCTCGATCAGCGGGAAGGCGACATCGGGGCTGGGCTGGGGGCAGAGCACCACACGGGCGCCCGCGTACAGCGCGCCGAGCGTGCCGGGCGAGGACAGTGGGAAGTTGTGCGCGGCGGGCAGGACGCACAGGTAGACGCTGTGCTCGTCGACGCCGCAGAGTTCGTTGGAGGCGCGTACCGAGTACAGGTAGTCGTCGTGGGTGCGCGGAATCAGCTTGGGGACGCCCGTGCTGCCGCCGGAAAGCTGGAGGAACGCCAGGTCGTGCGGGGCGGGCCCGGGGAGCGGCACCGGGTCGCGGGGCAGGTCGGCCAGCGCTTCGAAGGGGCCCGGGTCGCCGCCGGTCACGAACACCGCACCGAGGCCCGGGACTTCGGCGCGGACCTTCGCGGCCAGCTCGCGGTAGTCGTATCCGCCGTGCTCGGCGGGGATGACGTAGGCGGCGGCCTCCGTGAAGGCGCAGAAGTAGGTGATCTCACTCTCGCGGTGCGCGGGCAGCGCGAAGACCGGGAGCGCGCCGATCCGGAAGAGGGCGAAGACGACCTCGAAGAACTCGGCGATGTTGGGGAGCTGGACCACGACGCGGTCGCCGGGGGCGATGCCGCGTGCGGCGAAGCCGGCCGCCATCCGGTCGGCCCGTTCGTCCAGTTCGGCGTAGGTCCAGCGGGATCCGGCGGCCGGGTCGACGAGCGCGACGCGGTCGGGGTGGGCGGCGGCGCGCTCGCGCAGCATCTGCCCGAAGGTCTCGCCGCGCCACCAGCCGGCGGCGCGGTACCGCTCGGCGTGATCGGCGGGCCACGACGGGGTGGGGGTGCGGCTCACAGCTCGGCTCCGACCGCGTGCAGGAAGGTGCGGAATTTCGCGGCGGTCTCGTCGATTTCCGCCGCCGGCTCCGAAGCGGCCACGATGCCGGCCCCGGCGTACAGCCGCAGTGCCTTCTCCTCGGCCTCGGCGCAGCGGATCGTCACCACCCACTCACCGTCGCCGCGTGCATCGCCCCAGCCGACCATGCCGGTGAAGAAGCCCCGGTCGAACGGCTCGGTCTCGCCGATGACCTGACGGGCGGTGGCGGTGGGGGTGCCGCAGACCGCGGGGGTGGGGTGCAGTGCGCAGGCCAGTTCCAGCGCGGAGGCGTCCGGCGCGGCGAGGGTGCCCTGGACGGTGGTCGACAGGTGCCACATGGCGGCGGTGCGGATCAGCGTGGGGCGGGCGGGCACCTGCATCGTCGTGCAGTACGGGGCGAGTGCCTGTTGCACCGCGTCCACCACGACGGCGTGTTCGTGCAGGTCCTTGGCGGACTGGAGCAGCGCGGCGGCGCGGCGTACGTCCTCGGCGAGGTCGGTGCTGCGCGGCGCGGAGCCGGCCAGCGGGTTGGCGACGACGCGGTTGCCGTGCCGGGAGACGAGGAGTTCGGGGCTGGCGCCGATGAGGGTGCGTCCTGGCGCGGTGGGCAGGGCGAAGGTGTGGCCCGACGGGTCGCGGCGGGCCAGCCGCTGGAGCATCGCGGGGATGTCGAGCGGGTCGGGAGCGCTCAGCTCCAGAGTGCGGGCCAGTACGACCTTGCTGAACTCGCCGCGCCACATGCGCTCGACGGCGGCCGCGACACCGGCGCCGTACGTCTCGGGCGCGGGATACGGGCGGATCTGCCAGTCGGTTGCGGCCGGTGCGTCGGCGGGGAGCGCGATGAGCGGGTCGGCGGAGAGCGGCGGCCCGCTGCGTATCTCGTCGACTGTCACGAGGGCCGCGGGGGCGGTGTGGTCGAAGGGGGTGGCCCCGATGGCGACCGGTTCGCTGCACCCGGCGGCGCGTGCCGCTTCCAGGGAGGCCGCCACCCGCTGGGGCAACGGTCTCTCGTCATGGGGTATTTCGCGGTGCACTCCGTGGGCCAGGAGGGTGCGGGTGGGGGTGGCCAGGAAGCGGTCGCCGGGCGTGTAGGCGTCCAGCAGTGCGGTGGCGGCTCCCACGGCGGGGTGGGCCTCACCCGTCGGCGGGAGGTGCGGGGCAACGTGGGGTGCGGTCGGCACGAGGGCTCCTTTTCTGGGTTTTCTGCGAAGTTCCCGCCAGGGGAACCGGCTTGGACGAGTGACGGCAGCGGGACGCAGCGAGCCGCCGGACCGTGCCGCCGCTCGGCTGGGGGCATGCCGAGGTGCGCTCACGGTCCGGCGGCCCCGCCGGGCGCGGATCGGACCGAACAGAACCCGCCAGGATGATTAGGTTAGCCTAACCTAATTGCAAATGACGGATCAAGGACTGGTCAATCGCCGTTCACTCGGATACCGGTCCATCAACTCCTGGGTACACAACCGCTGTTACGGCCTCGGGGGGCAGCGGCGCCCCGTCAGGCCCGCGCCCGCCGTGCGGCGACCCCGTCGGTGAGGCGGCGCCGCTGGGACGCCGACCCGGCCAGCTCGGCGCCCACCAGGGCGAGCGCGGTGGCGCCGTCGAGCACCGCCAGGTCGGCGCCCTGACTCTTCCCGTACGCGGTGAACTCGGGGGTGTGCTGCTTCGCGCCGCCGGTGTCGTAGCCGATCGTGGGGTGGATCGCGGGCAGCAGCCGCGAGACGTTGCCCATGTCCGTCGAGGCCAGCGCCTCCCCCTGCCGCGAGGCCACCGTGCGGCCCAGGGTGCCGGCCGCCCTGACGTACGCGTCCGTCAGGTACGGGTCCTGGCACAGCTCGGCGAAGTCCCGTCCGTGCACCCGCAGTTCCAGCTCGGCGCCGGTGGCGAGCGCACCGGCCTCGAAGCAGGCCCGCACCTTCTGCCTGACGCGGGAAAGGTCCTCCAGCGTCGGGGCCCTGACCTCATAGCGGGCGGCGGTGCGCGCCGGGATGACGTTCACGGCCTGGCCGCCGTCGGTGACAATGCCGTGCACCACGGTGCCGGGCGGCAGTTGCTGCCGCAGCAGCCCGAGCGCGGTGTGGGCGAGGGTCATCGCGTCCAGGGCGTTGACGCCTTCCCAGGGGGCGACCGCCGCGTGCGAGGGCGCCCCCCGGTAGGTGATGTCCCAGGCACCGATGGCCAGCGACGAGGCGCCCACGGTGTCGTCCGGTGCGGCGTGCACCATCATCGCCGCGGCGACGTCGTCGAAGGCCCCGGCCTCCAGGAGGAGCGCCTTGCCGCCGATGTCCTCCTCCGCCGGGGTGCCGATGAGCTTGACGGTCAGGCCCAGTTCGTCGGCGACGGCGGCCAGGCCGATGGCCGCGCCGACCGACGCCGCGCCGTTGACGTTGTGCCCGCAGGCGTGGCCGATGTCCGGCAGGGCGTCGTACTCGGCGCAGAACGCGATCACCAGATCACCCGAACCCCGTTCGGCCACCAGGGCGGTGGGCAGCCCGGCGACGCCCCGGGTGACCGTGAATCCGGCGGCCGCCATGAGGTCCGCGATCTTCGCGGCCGAGCGGTGTTCGGCGAGGGCCGTCTCGGGCTCGTCGTGCAGGCTGTGGCTCAGCGTCAGCAGCCGGTCGCTCCAGTCACGGACCGACGCGGCCACTGCGCGCCGCGCGTCGTCGGTTCCGGTGCCGTGCGGTGCCCCGGTGGTCATACGGGCCTCCCGTTCCGTGTGTGGTGTGTGGTGTGTGGTGAGAGTGCGGTGCGCGGTGCAGAGGGAGCGTCCTGCGTACGGTCCGCCCGTCATGCGAGCCCCGTGCCCGGCGCCTGCGGGACGGCCTGCGGCGCGGGCCCGGCCGCGGTGGGCCGCGGGCTGCGGTAGCGCAGCGCCAGGGCGGCGCCCAGGACGGCGACGAGGGCGCAGCAGCTCCAGCTCCACAGGTAGCCGGACAGGGCGATGCGCCCGCTGCCGGAGTCCGCGTGCGCCGCGAAGAACGCGCCGGTCACGGCGGCGCCGATGGCCGCGCCGAGCGACAGCGCCAGCTCGTTGATGCCGACCGCCAGCGCGGTCTGGTGCTCGTCGACGACCTCCGCGGACAGGGTCCTGCCGATCGACTCGAACACCCCCGTCGCCAGACCCACGACCAGGGCACACACCAGATACGAAGGGAGCGTGTCGTGGCAGAAAACCATGCCAAGGAAGCCCAGCGCGGCGAGCAGGCCACCGGCGGCGAGCACCGCACGGTCGCCCGCCCGCCGGGCCAGCCGCGGCGTCAGCGTGGAGCCCGCGCATCCGGCGCCCACCATGCCGAGCGAGACGGTGGCGATGGCCTGCGGACCCAGCCCCATGCCGTAGCCCGTATCCGTCGGCGAGGCGCCCAGGAAGAGGGCGTTGGCGCCGAGGAAGCCGATCGTGCCGAAGGCGGCACAGAAGGTGTAGCCGCTGACCACCGCGAGCCCCGGATTGCTCAGCATCCGCACGCTCACCAGCGGATGCGCGGAGCGGCGCTCGACCGTCACCCAGGCCGCGAGCACCACCACGGCCACCAGCGCCAGGCCCAGGGTCGGCATCGATGCCCACCCCCAGGCGGCGCCCTGCGCGAGGACCAGCACCAGCGCCACAAGCCCCGTGGTCAGCAGCGCCGCCGCCCCGAAGTGGAAGCGGCCGCCGTGCGGTACGTCGCTGTCCGGCAGCAGCAGGCCCGCGACGACGGCGAGCGCGGCGACAGGTACGGCCGTCCACAGTCCCGCCGCCGGATGCCGTTCACTGAGCACGCCCGCCACCAGGCCGCCCACCCCGATCGCGATCAGCAGCACGCCGACGAGCAGCGAGATCCCGGCGCGGTTCCGCTCCGGCGCACGGGATCTGAGGATGCCCACGAGCAGCGGGAAGAAGCCCACCAGGGCGCCTTGCAGCACCACGCCGACGGCCAGCGTCGCCGCGGAGGGCCAGGCCGCCATCAGCAGCGAGCCGCCCGCCACCATGCCCAGGGCGATCCGGAGCAGCCTGCGGTGCCCGTACAGGTCGCCGAGCCGCGACAGCAGCGGCGTCATCACCGCGAAGGCGAGCTGGGAGAGCAGGTAGATGGTGTTCTGGCCGACGCTGCTGAGGTGCAGCCGCGGGCCGAGTGCGGGCAGCAGCGGCGTGAGGTAGCCCTGCACGATCCCGCTGCACAGCACGACGACGGCCATGGCGCCGAGCAGGGCGGAGGAACTCATCGCCCGTGGCCTCGGTGCCGACTCGGACAGGGACACAGCCTCACCTCATTCGGTGGCCGGAAACCGACAGTGGTGGCTACTGTGCGGGCCGGGGTACGAGCGGGCGCGGAAATCGACGGATTCGGACGTACGGAGCACACCTGATGCGAGAAACGGTCACCGCGAGCGAGCTGGATCTCGCGCTGGTGAACGCCCTGCAACTGCGGCCCCGGGCTTCCTGGGCCGACCTCGCGCCGCTGCTCGGCGTCACCCCGAGCACCCTGGCGCGGCGCTGGGAGCGGCTGACCGGAGCCGGTCTGGCCTGGGTGTACGCGGCGCCGGGGCGGGAGTTCACCCGCAGCCGCTGCACCGCCTTCGTCCTGCTCCGCTGCCGTCCCGAGGCCAGGTCCCGGCTGGCGGCCGAACTGAGCGCGTGCACGGAGGCCGTCACCATCGAGGTGACCGGACCCGGCAGCGCCGACCTGCTCCTTGACGTACTGACCCCGGACCTGCCCGCCCTCGGCCGCTTCCTGACCGAAAAGCTCGACCGGCTGCCCGGCGTCACCTCGGTCAGCTGCCTCTTCGCCACCTCCCTGTACGTCGAGGGGAGCCGCTGGCGGCTGCGCTCCCTCGACCCGGCCCAGCTCACGGCGCTCGGCGCGACCACGGCCCCGGCGCCGGACGGGATACGGGCCGTCGAACTCGACGCCGTCGACCGCCTGTTGATCGACCAGCTGGTCAGCGACGGCCGGCTCGGCTGGTCCGAACTGGCCGCGCGCGCCGCCACCAGCCCGGCCACCGTCCGCCGCCGCCTGCACCGGCTGACGGACGCCGGGGTGCTCACCTTCCGCTGCGACCTCGCTGCACCGCTCGCCGGCCGCCCCGTCCCGGTCTCCCTCCTGGGCCGGGCCCCGGCCCGCGACGTCGGCGCCGTCCACCGCGCGTTCGCGGCCTCCCCGGAGTGCCGCCTGGTCGCCGGCGTCACCGGATGCGCCAACATCTTCGCCACGCTCTGGGTCCACGACATCGGCGACATCCAGCGCCGCGAGACCACCCTGTGCACGCGGCTCCCCACCCTCACCGTCACCGACCGCATCGTCGGCCTGCACACCGTCAAGCGCATGGGTCATCTGCTCGACGACGAGGGCCGCCGCATCGGCGTCCGGCCGATCTCACCCTGGTAGCACGGGACGTGAGCCCGCGGCTCAGTCCTGGTGCGGTCCGTCTTCCAGCCGCAGCGGCAGCGACTTCAGGCCGTTGATGAAGTTCGACACCAGCCGCTGCGGCGGGCCCGCGACGGCCAGGGCGGGCAGCAGGCGGCAGGTCTCCTCGTAGAGCACCCGCAGCTGCAACCGCGCGAAGTGCGCGCCCAGGCAGACGTGCGGGCCGTCGCCGAAGGAAACGTGGGGGTTGGGGGTGCGGGCCGGATCGAGCCGGTGCGGGTCGGCGAAGACCCGTTCGTCGTAGTTGGCCGAGCCGTGGAAGACCACGACCTTGTCACCGGCCCGGATACGGCGTCCTGCGATTTCGGTGTCGCACGCGGCGGTCCTGCGGAAGCTGAGTACCGGCGGATGCCGGCGCAGCAGTTCCTCCACGGCCGTCGCCGCCGCCACCTCCCCGGCGCGCAGCGCACGGTAGGCGCCGGGGTGCCCGGCCAGCTCCAGCAGGCCGCCGGGGGCCGCGCTGCGCACCGTGTCGTTGCCCGCGATGGTCAGCAGGAAGAAGAACATCTCCAGTTCGGTGGTGGCCAGTTCGCGGTCGGTCGCGAGGACCGTCATGAGGTCGTCGCCCGGGTGGCGCCGCTTGTGCGCGGCCAGGTCCCGCGCGAAGCCGAACATGTCCCGCAGCATCGCAGGGGAGCGCGGATCGGCCGGCGGACCGTCCTGCCCGGCGGCGGAAGGACCGGCCTCGTCCGGGTCCTGGTAGCCGATGACGCGCCGGGTCCACTCCAGCAGCAGGCCGCGGTCGGCGGCCGGGACGCCGAGCAGGTCGGCGAGGTTGAGCAGCGCGTACTCGTCCGTGACGTCGGCGACGAGGTCGCGTACACCGTCCCCGTCGCGGGCGGCACCGGCGGACGCCGCGAGCAGGGCGCGGGCCCGCGCGCGGATGTCGGCCTCGAAGCGTGCGATCCGGCGGGGCGTGAAGGCGCGCCCTGCCAGCCGGCGCAGCCGGACGTGGTCCGGAGGGTCCTGATTGAGCATCATGCGGCGGATGAACGGCAGGTCGGCGGGGTCGGGGTCGCGGATCTGGGTGGCGCCCAGGCGGGAGGAGAAGGTGCGCGCGTCCTTGAGTACGCGGACGACGTCGGCGTGCCGGGTGACGGCCCAGAAGCCGGGGCCCGCGGGCCAGCCCAGCACCTCGTGCTCGTCCTGCCGGGCCACCGGCTGCCGGTCGCGCAGCCATCGGTAGGCCGCGTGCGGCAGGCCACCGGTGTAGCCGCGGGGGTCGAAGACGTCCGGCACGCCGGGCAGGTCCGGTGTGCCGGGCGTCCCTGCCTGCGCTCCGTCGGCGACCGGGCGCGTCATCGGGCGTCCTGCCCACCGCCGGTGCGCCCGTCGCGCCCGGCCGGACCGCCCTCGCCGCTGTCGGCGCGCAGGAAGTCCTCGACCGTGCGGATCAGTTCCAGCGGGGTCTCGTCCATGGCGTAGTGCCCGGCGCCGGACAGTTCGGCCAGGGTGGCCGCGGCGTGCCGGCGCAGCCACGTCGCGCGCAGCACGTCGGCGGAGAGCGCCGGATCGAGCGCCCCGGCCACCGCAAGGGCCGGCACCGGCGAGCCGTCGATCTCGGCCTCGAAGTCCTCCAGCGCCCAGGAGTCCAGCCAGGCACGGAACGCCGTCGGGTCGCTGCGCTCCAGCGACCTGCGCACCATCCGGTCCAGCCAGGCGGCCGGGCGCCGCCCGCCGGTGGTGAGGTCGATGATGGCCCGCCGGCTCTCCGGGGCGTGCGCCGCCGAGGCGAACAGTTCCCACTGCTCCGGTGACAGACCGGCCCCGGACGCGGGCACCGGCGAGATACCGACGAGCCTGCGGACGCGGTGCGGCGCCGCGGCCAGCACCCGCTGGACGACGCTGCCGCCCATCGAATGCCCGATCAGCGAGCACCGCTCCCAGCCCAGCCGGCCGGCGAGCGCCAGGACGTCGGCCGCGCCCTCGGCGGTGGTGTACGCGCCGGCCGCGTCCTTCGCCTCGCCGTAGCCGCGGAGATCGACCAGTGCGTACTGGAACGCGTCCCCGTCGAGGTCGGGCAGCACCGTGTCGAAGGCGGACCTGTCGGCGAACCAGCCGTGCACGGCGACGACTTTGTGCGGCCCGCCGCCGTGCAGGACATGAGGGAGGACGAAGGAAGCCACGCGCGCTCCAGACAGCTGCCGGCGGCCGCGGACCGGCCGCCCCGTCCCACCCTCACCCGAACTCCCCTGCCCGGCAAGGGCGCGGCGGGCGGACGCCGGCGATCCGTACGCGCCGCATGCAACCGAACGCCGTACCCGGGCGTCCTCCGAACATGGACACATCCGCCGACGGGCCCGCGCGCTCACCGGCACTGGCGCACAGCGTTCGGCCGGTGACGAATTCCCGCATTCCGGCCTTCCCGCAACCGCGCCACCGGAGGGAATTTCCCGGCCACAACAGGCGACAGGGCAAGGCTCGGCAAAAGCTGGGTACATAAACCCGGCGTTCTGCATTCATCGTCACCGGCTCGCCATTTCGGTGGGCCGGCGCATCCGCGCGCCCATCATGGCGCCGCGCGGCAGCCCGCGCAGGCCGATGCGTCCGCCTTCGCACGGAACCCACGGGTCGGCTCATTCATGCTGTGCGCAGCCCACTTGACAGGAGATCAGTAGTGGTGTCTCGGCGAGCCACCGCCCGGCCACGGCGCCGCTTCACCCACCGTCCGCTTTCAACAATTCGGTTACGGCGGGCCACAACCGCAACCAAGTTTGTGAAGAGCCGCGTCTTGGGGCTCGGTAAGCTACGGCACACGAAACGAAGAAATGCAGCATCAGCCGACTCGACATGAGTGCTTGAGCAGAACGGCGATGGGCATGGGAGGACAATTGCGCGGCTCTTTCCGGACGGCAGTGGCGGAACCCGCGAAACGGATTCCCGTCGTGGTCCACGCGCCGGATCCGATCTCCCGAGAAGGAACGATCAGTCAGCTTCGGCAGCATCCGGTGATCGACCTCGTCGACGAAGCGGATGCCCAGGGCGGCGGCGTCGCCGTACTGCTCACCGAAACCCTCGACGAGACGATGTTCTCCTGGCTGCGGCGGCTCGTGCGCAGCGACGGGCTGCATGCCGTCCTGGTGGTGAGCCTGATACGTGAGGCGGAACTGCTCGACATCATCGAATGCGGGGTGGGCGCCATCGTCTGGCGGCGCGAGGCCACCGGGCAGCGGCTGCTGCAGGCCGTGCTCGCGGCCCACCGCGGCGACGGCGACCTGCCGTCCGACCTGCTCGGGCGGCTGATCAGCCAGGTCGGCTCACTGCGGCCCGGCACCGTCGGTGCCCCCGGCGGCCGCCCGTCCGGCCTGAACCAGCGGGAGGTCGACGCCCTCCGGCTGGTCGCGGAAGGGATGGACACCGGGGAAATAGCCCGCAAGTTGGCCTATTCCGAACGCACCGTCAAGAACATCATGCAGGGCCTGACGACCCGTCTGAACCTGCGCAACCGCGCGCATGCCGTGGCGTACGCGCTGCGTGAGGGATACATCTCGTAAGGGCCGCCACCGGCCGACAGGAGCAACCGCACATGATTCACGAAGTCGACGAGGTCCTCAAAGGTCTGCTGACCGGCGGCGCGCTGGCCGGTACCGACATCGAGGTCGCCTTCGACGCCCCGACCCGGGCCTGGGCCGCACGGCGCAACGCACCGGCCCTCGACGCCTACCTGTACGACATCCGCGAGGACGTCAAACGACGCGAACGCGGTGCGATACCCGTCCACGACGACCGGGGCGTCGTGGTGCGCCGCCGCCGGCCGCCCCGCTGGTTCCGCCTGTCGTATCTCGTCACCGCCTGGACCAAACGCCCGGAGGACGAACACCGCCTGCTGTCGGCGGCGTTGGCCACCCTGCTGCCGCACGAACTCCTGCCGCCCGAGAGCCTGCCGGATTCGCTCGCCGCCCTCGGGCTCAGCGTGCCGCTCACCGTCGGCGGGCTGCACACCGATTCCCGGTCGATGTCCGAGGTCTGGTCCGCGCTCGGCGGCGAACTCAAGCCCTCGCTCGACCTGGTCGTCACCGTGCCGTTCCCCGGCTTTCCCGACTACGACGCGGGGCCGCCGGTCACCGAGGGCGCGGTGGTGCGCGCCCGCGAGATCGAAGGGCCGTCGGACGAAGAGCGCGCGCACCTGCCGCGCCATCTCACCGACACCACGCCGTCCCCGCAGGACGGCCGCGCTCCGGAGCAGGCCCGATGACCGGGAGCGCGCTCGCCGCGCCCCGGAACGAAGCCGTCGATGACCCGGCAGGGGCGCTGCTCACCCGGCTCGCCCGGCTGCGCGACCAGGTCGGCACACTGGTCGAGGCGCGCAGCGCCGGCGATCCCACCGCCACCGACCCGCTGCGCGGCCTGTACCTGTCCGACGACGCCGTACGCCACCACCTGCGGCACCCCGCCGCATCCCGCCTCCCAGGAGACCCGGCGGACGACGGCCCGGAGGAGGCGGAACCGCAGTACGGCGACCGGCTGCACCCACTCGCCCGCCGCTTCGGGCTGACCACGCTGGACGCCACGATCCTGCTGATCGCCGTCGCCCCCGACCTCGACCGCGGCTTCGAGCCGCTCTACGGCTACCTCAACGACGACGTCAGCCGCCGGCGGGCCACCACCGGGCTGGCCCTCGACCTCTGCGGACTGCTCGCTCCCGGCGCCGCCGGCGCGGAGGCGCGCGGCCGCTTCCATCCGTCGGCGCCGCTTTCCGGCCACGGCCTGCTCCTCGTCGAGGAGGCGGAACGCCCCTTCCTCAGCCGCTCCTTGCGCGTCCCGGACCGCGTCGCCGCCCACCTGCTCGGCGACGACACCCAGGACGCCGCGCTGTCCGGGTACGTCACCGCGCTGCCCGCATCCGGTGCGCCCGCGGACGGCGACGAGCCGCTGACCGGCAAGCTGGCCGCGCGCCTGGGTGCCGGTCCGCTCACGGTGTACCTGCGCGAGCACCGGGAGGGCGACGGCCTCGCCTGCGCCACGGCCGCCCTCGGCGCCACGGGACAAGCCGCCCTGCACTTCAGCCCCGCCGACACCGCCCCCACGCACGACGCGCACGGCGACCACGAAGGGCCCGGTCTCTCCGGGCCCGCCGCGCTGGGCCCGGTGCCGCAACTGCTGCGCGAGGCGCGGCTGCGCGACTGCGCGATCGTCGTGTCGCCGCTGCCCGACCGGCCGGGACCACTGATCCGGGCGCTGGCCGTGCCCGACGTGCCGGTCCTGTTCGGCGGGCCCCGCCCGTACGACCCGCAGTGGTGCGACCAGGACCCGCTGGTGCTGGACGCGCCGCGGCTGCGTGCGGGCGCGACGGACGCCTGGGCGGCGGAACTGGGCCTCGGCACACAGGATCCCGGCTTCGACCTGGCCGCGGCCATCGCGCCCTACCACCTCGGCAGTGAACGGATCCGCCGCGCCGCCCGCTCCGCGCAGGACCTGGCCGCCCTCGACGGCGTCCCGCTGACCGCGGATCACCTGCGGCTCGCCGCCCGGCAGCAGTCCGCGTCCGGCCTGGAGCGGCACGCCCGCCGGATCCGGCCCGACGTCGGCTGGGACGATCTGGTGCTGCCCGAGGGGCCGTTGACGTATCTGCGGGAGCTGGCGCTGCGCGCCCGGCACCGTGACCGGGTGCTCGGCGACTGGCGGCTGAGCGCCGGAGGCGGCCGGGGCCGCGGGGTCCTGGCGCTGTTCGCCGGGGACTCCGGCACCGGCAAGACCCTGTCGGCCGAGGTGGTGGCCGCCGATCTGGGCCTGGACATGTACGTCGTCCAACTCTCCTCGGTCGTCGACAAGTTCGTCGGCGAGACCGAGAAGAACCTGGAGCGGATCTTCACCGAGGCCGACCGCACCGATGCCGTGCTGCTCTTCGACGAGGCCGACGCCGTCTTCGGCAAGCGCTCCGAGGTCAAGGACGCGCACGACCGCTACGCCAACCTGGAGAGCGCCTACCTGCTCCAGCGCCTGGAGGCGTTCGACGGCATCGCGCTGCTCACCACCAACCTGCGGGCGAACATCGACGACGCCTTCACCCGCCGTCTGGACCTGATCGTCGACTTCCCCTTCCCGGACGCCGAGCAGCGCCTCGCGCTGTGGCGGCACAGCCTGGTCCACGTGCCGTGCGTGGACGGCCTCGATCCGGGGCCCTGCGCCCGCGACTTCGAGCTGGCCGGCGGTTCGATCCGCAGCGCCGTGGTGACCGCGGCCTACGCGGCGGCAGGACGCGGCGAGCCGGTCGGCGGCGCCGACCTGCTGGCCGGGGCCCGACGCGAGTACCGCAAGGCGGGCCGCCTGGTGCTCGACGACATGGGCTGGTGAACGGCACCGGCAGGTGAACGGGCGAGGCCCGGCCAGGTCCTTGACGGTCCCGGCCGGGCCTCGCTCATGAGGTGTGGTGCCCTCAGGGCTTGTCGATGGACCATCCCTGGTCGTCGGTGTCACTGCAGCCGAAGAGGGTGAGGGGCATCTTGTCGGCCATGTCGCCGCCGCTGCTCGCGTAGCCGGAGACGTCCATGCACAGGTTGTCGCTGGTGTAGTTGTGGATCCAGAACAGGTTGGTCTCCACCCGCTTCTCCAGCCACCAGCTCTGGTTGTCGTCGCTCCGCCCGGTGCAGGGGCCCTCCGTGATGTGCGTCTCCTTCGGAGCCGGACCGTTGTCCGGCAGGTCCATGCAGTAGCCGTCCTTGACGTTCTTGATCTGGTAGAGGTCGGCGTTGCCAGGCCCTGCGCCCTTGCCCTGGGGCATCAGCTCCAGGCTCCAGAGCTGATGCTCCTGGCCGTCGCCCCCGTTGCAGGTCAGCTGGTCGACGGGGCCGCCGATCGACCCCTTGTCGGAGACGTTGGCGCACTTCCGCGTCGTCCCGTTCCGCAGCAGGACGTTGTGGTACTTCTCCCGCTCGGCCTTCGCCTTGGCCGCCGCGGCGCCGTCCCCGCCGCCCTTGGTGTGCTCCGGCTTCGGGTCGGACTCGGGCTTGGGCGCGCTCGGGGTGGGTTTGGGATCCGGCGTCGGCACCGTCTTGACGGCCTCCTGCTGCGGCTTCTCCGTCGCCTTGGTGGCCACGCTCGGCTTGTACGTGAACCAGATCATGAGGAACGCGATGGCCAGCGCCAGCAGCATGCTGAGGACCACTCCGAGCCAGCGGGGCAGCAACCCGGGCTGGACGTAGGTCCCGCGCACCGGAAGCGGCTCGGCACCGGAGCGCTGCACTCCGAGGGTGAAGGGCCGGGACTGCTTCGCGCCGGCCCAGATGATCTGCCGCGGCTTCAGAGTGGCCTTGATGAACGCGGCCCGCCCCGGCTGGATCTGGACGTTGGCCGGGTAGATGTCGTACGAGATCTGATCGCCGTTGTCGCTGCCGTTGACGGACGCGGTGAGGGCGACGTTGCCGAAGTTGTCGATGGCGAGCTTGGGACGTCCACGGAACCGGCCCTTGACCGTCTGCGGCACGAGTTCGGCGCGGACCTCGCTGAACGGCGTGATGGTGACGTTGCCTTCGGGGACGGTGGTGGCCTCCGGGTGCTCCGTCGGAATGATCTGCACCCCGTACGGGTTCGGGCCCGCGGTGGCGTCGGGGGTGCGGGGCGGGGCGAACGTCAGCTCCACCGACCCGGTCGTGCCCGGGTACAGCCGGATGCTCTGCGGCTCGACCGTCGTCCACGGGGCCAGGTCCCCGACCGGCACGCACCGGTACTCGTCGACGACGTCGCCGGTGTTGCGCAGCCGCAGCCGCACGGTGGTGCTGCCGCCCGGGTCCACAGTGGTCGAGGCGGGTTCGAGGGAGGTCCACAGGCTCATCTGCCCAGGCTATGGCGGGTATTCGGGCATGTCGCAGGACACGGGGCACCGTCCGTTGCCCGAAGGTACGCAGCGGCCTGCCCTCCGGGGCGGCAGGCGGGCAAAAGGGCCCTCGCCGCCGTCGCTCCCGGCGCTCCCGCCCGTACGGCCGGACCCCGAGAGTGCCCCGGAGGTCCCCGGTGACTGCCCGTACGGCCCTTCCGTCCTTCTTCTGCCTGCCGTAGGAGGGTGGGCAGGCCCCCACGCCCACGGCCCCGAGGAGGCGCCGCGCCCGTCCTGCGCCGCCCGGGATGCCGTTCCGTGGCTGCCCGGAATTCCATCCGCCCAGCGCACACTGCCCCTTGGGGCACCGGCCGTGCCCCCGGCCAGGCCCGGAGAGACCTTCACGGGCCCGCCCGGCCGGACAAGGGTGAAGAGCGTCCGAACTCGCACGGTCGTCCTACCCCGAGGAGAACCAGAACATGCCGTCGTACTTGTCGCCCGGCGTCTACGTCGAGGAGGTCGCCAGCGGCTCACGTCCGATCGAGGGGGTGGGCACCTCGGTGGCGGCCTTCGTCGGCCTCGCGCCCACCGGGCCTCTCAACCAGCCGACACTGGTGACCAACTGGTCCCAGTACGTCGCCGCCTTCGGCGAGTTCACCGACGGCTACTACCTGGCACACTCCGTCTACGGCTTCTTCAACAACGGCGGCTCCGCCGCGTACGTGGTGCGGGTCGGTGGCGCACCCGGCGGGGAGAACGCCACGGCCGGCGCACCGGCAGCGGTGGCGGCCTCATCGGCACCGGCCGAGCTGACCCCCGGTGACCCGGCCGAACTGGGCACGTTCGCGGTGCGGGCCATCGCGTCCGGGACCGGCGGCCCGCTCAGCGTCGAGGTGGCCGATCCCGAGGGCGAGGGCCCCGCCGAGCGGTTCAAGCTGGTCGTCAAGGATGGCGACAAGGTCGCCGAGTCCTTCGACGTGACGGCCAAGAAGGGCAACCGCAACTACGTCGTCACGCAGGTCAAGGAGCGCTCCCGGCTGATCACGGTCCAGGAGGCGGCGCCCGCGGGGCAGCTCGCCCGGCCGGAGAACCAGACGGTGGCCCTCGGCCGTGTCACCCCGGCCGCCGTCCCCGCCGTGCCCGCCCCTGCGGAAGGCGCCCACCCCGGCCCCGCCCAGTACCTCGGCGACTCCGCCGACCGCACCGGCTTCGGCGGCCTGGAGGCGGTCGACGAGATCGCGATGGTCTCCGTTCCCGACCTGATGGCGGCCTACCAGCGCGGCGCCATCGACCTGGAGTCGGTCAAGGCCGTCCAGCTCGGGCTGATCGCGCACTGCGAGCTGATGGGCGACCGGGTCGCGATCATCGACCCGCCGCCCGGCCTGAACGCCCGTGACATCCGGGTGTGGCGGCAGGACACGGCGGGCTACGACTCCAAGTACGCGGCCGTGTACTACCCGTGGGTCAAGGTCTTCGACCCGGCCAGCGGCCAGTCGAAGCTGGTCCCGCCGAGCGGGCACGTGGCCGGCATCTGGGCCCGCAACGACTTCGAGCGCGGCGTGCACAAGGCACCGGCCAACGAGGTCGTGCGCGGCGCCGTCGACCTGGAGACCCAGATCACCCGCGGCGAGCAGGACCTGCTCAACCCGGTCGGCGTCAACTGCATCCGCGCCTTCCCCGGCCGCGGCATCCGCGTCTGGGGTGCCCGCACCCTCTCCTCCGACCCGGCCTGGCGCTACATCAACATCCGCCGGTACTTCAACTACCTGGAGGAGTCGATCCTGATCGGCACCCAGTGGGTGGTCTTCGAGCCCAACGACGAGGCGCTGTGGGCCCGTATCCGGCGTAACGTGTCGGCCTTCCTGGTCAACGAGTGGCGCAACGGCGCGCTGTTCGGCTCGCGCCCGGAGGACGCCTTCTACGTCAAGTGCGACGCCGAGTCCAACCCGCCGGAGTCGGTGGACCTCGGCCGGGTGATCTGTGAGATCGGCATCGCGCCCGTCAAGCCGGCCGAATTCGTGATCTTCCGCCTGGCCCAGTTCTCCAGCGGCAGCGGCGAGCTGGAGGAGTAGCGGGCCGGCCGCCCGGCCCCGCACCGCGGACGCGCCGTACACCGGCCCGCCCGCGCCAACTCCGCTTCGCTTAACCCCACTTCACCACTTCTCCGTCCGCCATGACGGACGGACCGCGTCAGTAAAGGGACGGACAGCGCCTCATGAGCCTTCAGCCCGGTGATTCCCTCACCTCACACAATTTCGGCCTCCAGATCGACGGCGTCATGGTCGAGTACCTCCAGGAGGTCAGCGGCCTGAGCATCGAGCAGGACGTCATCGAGTACCAGCAGGTCTCCAGCCAGGGCAAGCCCGTCACGAAGAAGCTGCCCGGCGTCAAGAAGGCGGGCACCTGCACCGTCGTGCGTGGTATGACCCAGTCCGCGGCGTTCAACCAGTGGATCACGCAGTCGGTCAACGGCCAGATGGACATGGCCCGCAAGAACGCCACGATCATGGTGATGGACTACATGAACAACCCGGTCAAGCGCTACAACATGCGCAACGCCTGGTGCAGCAAGGTCGACACCAGCACGGTCAAGGCCGGCGAAGCCTCCGCGCTGACCGAGAGCGTCACCATCACCTTCGAAGAACTGGTCATCGAGTAATGCGTCGTACGACCACCCGCTCGTCCGTGGCGGCCGGCCCGTCCGCCGCCACGGACGAGACCCCCGGGTCCGTGCCGCAGGCCACGGAGCCGGAACCCGAACCGCAGCGCCTGCGCACCGAGTTCGCGTTCGAGCTGCCGCGCGGCTACGTCGACGACTCCGGCACCGTGCACCGCAGCGGCTCCATGCGGCTGGCGACCGCCCGGGACGAACTGGTCCCGCTGCGGGACATCAGGGTGCAGGAGAACCCGGCCTACCTGTCGGTGGTGCTGCTCGGCCGGGTGATCACCCGGCTCGGCACGCTGCCCCAGGTGCACGACGGCGTCGTGGAGAACATGTTCGCCTCCGACCTGGCCTTCCTCCAGGACTTCTACCGTCAGGTCAACGCCGAGGGACACACCAGGGCGGGAGTGACCTGCCCGCACTGCGAGCAGCCGTTCGAGGTGGAGCTGGGCGGGAGCCGCCTGGGGGAATCGTGACGTACGCGGCCGACCGTATTCACGAGGAGATCGCGTACGTCGCCTACCACTTCCACTGGAGTCTGGAGGACATCCTGGACCTCGAACACCGCGACCGGCGGCGCTACGCCGAGGAGATCGCCTCCCTCGTCACACGCGCATCGACGGAGGGCTGATGGGACTCCTCGACAGGCTGCGCGGCCGGCCGGACGCCCCGCGCGACGCGGCATCCGAGGCCGTCGGCACACCGGCTGCCGACGACCCGGCGCGGGCGACGGCCGAGCCGCACGCCACGGAGGGCAGGGGGCCGGGCAGTTGGGCCGGGCTGCCGCCGATCCAGCGGGCGTCCGCCGCACGCACGCCGGGCCACGTCGCCGACCCCGGCTTCAGCGCCTCGCTGACCACCTGGCAGAACCCGTCCTTCACCGGGACGCTGTCGCACGCGGTCCTCGACGGCGGACCCGGCGGACTGGTCAAGGACCTGCTCACCCCGTCGACGGGCCCGTCGGCCGCACTCGACCTGCCGTCGCTGACCCTGCCCGTGGCAGCCCCGCAGCCGTCCGCTGAGCCTGGTTCCCTGGAGGGGACGGGGAGTTCGGTCGGTTCAGGTGCCGGTGCGGTCGGCTCCGGTACGGGTGTCTCCGGCCCGGTCGGCTCCGGTGCCGGGGTCGCTGCCGCGTCCGCCGGGGCGGGCGCCTCGCTGCCGGTCCGCCGGCCGATGGGGCCGCGGGTCGCGCCGGTCCCGTCCGGCGCCGTACGAACCGCCCGCCCCGCCACCTTGACCACGGCACCCGCATCGCCCGCGGTACAGCGGCGGGCACTGCCGACGGTGGCAGCCGGTACGGCGGCGCCGAAGCCGGCGAGCCGGACGGCCGGTCCGGCGAGCCCGGGTCCTGGTGCCACGGGCGGGCCGACGGCTCCGGCCGGCTCGGCGGGCTCGGCACGGGATGCGGCGGCGCCGGGGGCGGACGGTCCGGCCGGAGCGTCCGGTTCCGGCCGGGGCGCACCTGACGTTCCGTCCGCCCCCGCCCTTCCGTCCATTTCCCCTGTTCCATCCGCCCCCGCCGTTCCGTCCACGCCCGCCGTCTCGTCCGGCCCGGATGCACCCGCTGTTCCGTCCGTCCCTGGCGTTCTGTCCGGTCCGTCAGCTCCCGCGGCGCCGTCCCGCCCCGTCGGGGCCGGTCTTGACGTGCCTCTCGCGGTGGAGCGCGCCGTCCGCGCAGCCTCCGCCCCCATGACTCCGGGGCCGGGTTATTCCCCCGGCCCGGCCCCGGACCCCGCCCGACTGCCGCTCGCGCCGTCCTCCCAGGACGCGCCCGCGACGGCACCGGCGACGGCTCCGGTCCAGCGGCGTACCCGCGCGGCGTCGGAGCCCGTACCGGGGCCCGCGGTACCGGGGCCCGCAGCGGCGCGGGCCGGGCTCGGCGCGCCGGCGGACGGCACGCCGTCCCCGCGCACCTCCCCGGCCGCCGCCCCTTCCTCCCCGGATCCCGGGCCCGACGCCACGGCGGCGGCCGGTGACCGTACGCCCGGACAGCCGCGCAGGCGCCCGCTGTTGGGCGCCCCGCTGACCACGCCGCTCCCGGACGCACGCCCCGTCGCCCAGGGCCCCGACGCGCACACCGGCAAGAGCGCCGTACCGCTGACCCGTCCGGCCGCCACCGCCCCCGGCACGACCCGCCACACCCCGCGCGGCTCCGCCCTGGGCACGCCCTCCACCGCCGGCACGCGGCGCCCGACGCCCGCGCCCGGCCCCGGATCCGCCCCCGTACAGCGATCGGTGGCGTCCCCGGGCGCCCCGGCCACCCGTACGCCGAGCAGCGCGCCGCAGCAGCCGGGATCCACGGCCCGCGGCGGGCTGGGGACACCTGGTGGGTCCGGAGGGTCTGGCGTGCCTGGTACGGCTGGTGGATCCGGTGTGTCCGGCGATGCGTCGCGTTCCGGTGCCGCGTCCGGCTCGGTGGCCGGCAGCGGTGCGGGACGGCCGCCGGGCAACGGATCCGTCGGTCCGGGTTCCGCGGGGCACCCCGTACGCGCCTCCGATGCGGTACGCCGGCCGTCGGCACCGTCATCGTCGGCACCGGCCACGACAACCCCGCCGTCCTCTCCGGTCGCGACCTCGCCCTCATCAACTCCGGTCGCGCCCCCTGCACTTGAAGCAACATCCCACACGCCTTCCGTACCACCCGCCTCTCCCGCGGCGTCCACAGCAGGCGTGACATCAGCCGGCGAGCGCCCCGTACCGGTATCAGGGCAGCCGTCGATTCAGCGTGCCGTGGGGGTCGGGAAGCCCCTGTCCCCCGGTCCGACGGCGGGCGCGCCGAGAACCGGCTCACCCGCCGTCGGCCCGGGATCCTCCCGGGCTGCCGGTCCGGCCACGGTGCCGCTGCGTCCCGCTCTCGGCGCTGCGACCGGCCGCGCCCTCCCGGCACAGCGGGCGGTATCGCCCACCACCAAGGCGGGCGGTGCGCGGCCTTCCGGTCCGTCAGCGTCCCCGAACGCCGGGAACGTGCCGGTACATGCAGAGCCCGGCCCGGCCACCCCGCAGGCGGAGGCGCAGACGCCCACAGTCAGCAGCAGGGCGGCAGCCACCCTCCCCCTGTCCTCGGCCCGGCCGTTGGCGCCCGTCCTGCCGACCGCCGCGCCCAGCCGTACCCCCGTGCAGCGGCGCAGTACGCCGACGGCCGTGCCGCTCCGCCGTACCCCCGCGCCCGCCTCGCCACGTCCCGGGCCGACCGGCAACACCCCAGGCGCCACCGTCCGCACCGGCCTCCCGACCGGGCAGGCCGCGCCTCCGGCTCGTCCTGCCGGGAACCGTTCCGCGTCGGCCGGGCCGGTGGCACAGCGCACCGCAGTGGCGCCTGTGCCGGTGGCTCAGGGAAGCGGGCCCGCGCTGCCGGGGACCACGAGCGGGGGTGCCGCTTCGAGGCGGCCTGCGGGAGCCGGGATCCCGGGCGGGGCAGGTCCGTCGGCGCCTTCCGGTGTCCGGGCAGGTGGCGGAGCGGCCGCCGCAAGGCCGTTGGTGCAGCGCCTCACCTCACCGGCCGGAACCGGCCCTTCCAGGAGCAGCGCGCCTACGGGACCGACCCCGTTCGCGTCCCTCCCCACAACACCCGCTCCGTCAGCGCCCGTTGCCTCGGCGCCCCTTCCCTCCGGGCCCGCCCCCACCGGCCCCTCGGGTGCCGCAGTCCGGCCGGTACGCATCGGTTCGACTCCCACCCCCGCCACCCCGCCGACCGGCGCCCGGCAGTCCGACGGCGCCCCCGTGCGACGACGAGCCCTCTCCAGCGGCGGGCCCGCACGCACAGGGCCGCCCTCCGCACCCCCCACCCGCCTCGGCGCATCCGCTCCCCCGGCTCCGTTGACCCTGCCCGTGCAGCGCAGCAGCGCCACGCCACCGGCGGCAGTGCCACCGGCTCCGGCCGCTCGCTCCATGCCACCGCTCCCGCTCCCGCTCCCGACCGCGGCGCCCGCGCCGACCGGCCCGGCCGTCCAGCGGCTTCCGGAGTCGCAGACACCTGCGCACCGGACGTCGACGCGTACGTCCCGCGCAGCGTTCGGCAAGGACCAGGACGAGGGTCAGGGCAGGGGCGGGGACCGCGGCAGGGGTGGCGGGAATGGCGGGACCAAGGGCAGGAGCCGCCAGGGCGGTTCGGGTGCCCGGGGTGCCGACGCTTTCGACGCCCGGAAACTGACGGACGGTCAATTGGATGAGTTGGTGCACCGTCTGATCGGTTCGCTGGTGCCGCGACTGAAAATCGAACTCCGCCTGGACCGGGAGCGCATCGGCAGACTCCGCGACCCGCGCCGCTGACCGCGGCCGAGCGCCCGGCGGCAGATCCCCGGACCTCACAGACCACCCGAGCCCGAACACGAAAGGCCGTCCCCGATGCCCAGCGATCTCGACCCGGGATCCACCATCTTCTTCACCCTGACCATCGACGGCGAGAGTCTGGGGTACTTCAACGGCTGCGAAGGGCTGTCGTCCGAGGTGGAGGTCGAGCACCACCAGGAGGGCGGCAACAACGGCTTCGTGTGGCAGCTCCCCTCCCGTGTCACCTTCTCCAGCATCCGGCTGACCCGCCCGCTCACTCCCGACACGTCGAAGGTCGCGGCCTGGATCTCCTCGGTCGCCACCGGCGTCAAGCGCCCGACCGCGCAGATCGCCGCGCTGCGCGCGGACGGCTCACTGGTCGCCCGCTGGGGGCTGATCGACGTGCTGCCGGTCCGCTGGCAGGGTCCTTCGCTCGACCCGGCGAACCCGGGTGTCGCCACCGAGGTCCTGGAGATCACCCACCACGGCTTCACGGATGCGGGAGGTGCCTGATGGCCACGTCAGGAGGCAAGGGCGGCAGCGGCGGCGGCAGCAAGGGCGGGGCGGGCAAGAGCCTGGTCCGTGCCTCGCTCGCCATCCACGAGCCACCGATCGGTGAGAGCACCACGCCCGGCGCGCTGATGAAGACGTTCAGCTTCGACTTCAACCCGTCCCAGCTCTCGCTGAGCCGCCGCGCGGACTGGAAGACCACCCCGGCTCCGGCGGTGCGCGACGGTGTGCCTCCGGAGTTCATGGGCCCCGATCCCCGCGAACTGAGCATCGACGTCTTCCTCGACTCGTCCGACGACCCGAACGCCAACGACGTGCTGAAGAAGGTCGAAGCGCTGTTCTCCTGCTGCGAGGTGACCTCGGCGAGCATCGCCGCCAAGCAGCCGTCCACGCCGTGGGTGGTCTTCCAGTGGGGAGCCTTCTCCACCGCGCGCTTCACCGCGTACGTCGCGTCCGTGGACGCCAACTACACGCTGTTCGGCACCACCGGGGTGCCGATCCGGGCCACCTGCCACGTCCAGATGCGCGAGATCCCCAACAAGACCAAGGGGCAGAACCCGACGTCCGGCGCGCTCACCGCGCGGCGCGTGCACCGGATGGTCGCGGGTGACTCGCTGCCGTCGCTGGCCTGGCGGGAATACGGGGACGCCACCACCTGGCGGGTGATCGCCGAGTCCAACGGCATCGACGACCCGTCCCGGATCGCGCCCGGAACCGAACTCATCCTGCCCGCCGTCGAGGAGGTGACCTCCTGATGCCCAGAGTCTCCTATTCCAGCGTCATCCACGTCACGGTGGGCGGCAGCCCGCTGCCGTCCCCGCTCCTGCCGCTGCTCACCGGCGCCTGGGTCGACCTCGGGGCCGGTGTGCCCGGAGCGTTCCAGCTGACCTTCCGCGATCCGAAGCGGCAGCTGCTGCGCAGGGCGGGCATCAAGCTCGGCACCCGGATCAAGCTGGCGCCCATCGCCGACGGCAAGGGGGCCCAGGACCCGCTGATCACCGGCGAGGTCACCGGCCTGGAGACGGACTACGACGGCACCGGCACCTTCACCGTCGTCCGCGGCTACGACCTGGGCCACCGTATGCTCCGGCAGCGGCGGGTGACCGGATACGCGAAGATGACCGCCGCCGCCATCGTGCGGAAGCTGGTGAAGGAGAGCGGCATCGGGATCGGGAAGATCGAACCGACCAAGGGTGCCTACGACTTCATCACCCAGGACAACATCACCGACTGGGACTTCCTCAGCCGTCTCGCCGACGAGAACGAGCGGATCATGTTCCTCGACGAGAAGGGGAAGTTCCAGTTCGTCAGCCCCGACCGGGCGTCCGGGGCACCGCCGGAGAGCACTCCGGGCGACAGGAGCCCGTACGTGCTGCAGGCGGGCACCGACATCCTGCGCTGCCGGGCCGCCGTCACCGCGGCCGACCAGGTCCCGCAGGTCGAGGCGCGCGGCTGGGACGTCAAGGCGAAGAAGCCCCTGACCGCGAAGGCTCCGGCGACGAGCAACCCCGGCTTCGGGATCGGCATCACACCCGGCAAGGCCGCCAAGGCGTTCAAGGCCAGCACCCTGGTCGAGACGGCCACGCCCTACGACGAGCAGACGCAGGTCAAGCGGGCGGCGGACTCGCTGGCCGACGATGTGACCGCGTCCTTCGCCGAGTTGGAGGTCACCGTCCGCGGCGCGCCCAAGCTGCGCCCCGACCTCCCGGTGACCCTCACCGACGTCGGCGAGCCCTTCGAGGGCAAGTACACCGCGACCGCCGTCCGGCACGTCTTCGAATCGGGCCGGCACTACGAGACCTGGGTGACCGTCAGCGGACGGCAGTGGCGGTCCCTGTACGGCGTGGCGTCGGGCGGCACCTCGGCCTCGCCGCGGCTGCCGAGCGTGGCCAACGCGGTGGTGACGGACGTGAAGGACCCCCTGAAGCAGGGACGGGTGAAGCTGCAGTTCCCCTGGCTCGACGACACGTACGTCAGTGACTGGACGCGCACCGTGCAGCTGGGCGGCGTCGAGGGCGGCAGCATCGTCCCGCTGGACGTCAAGGACGAGGTGCTGGTGGCGTTCGACCGCGGCGCCCTGGACCATCCGTACGTCATCGGCGGCCTCTACAACGGCAAGGACAAGCCGGACGTGAACGACGTGCCGCTGCACGACCGGATCAGCGGGAAGGCCAGCCGGCACACCGTCGCCGACCGGGAGAACAACCGCCTGGACCTGCTCAGCCAGAAGACCGGCCGCCGCAAGCGCGGGGTACGGCTGCGGACCGGCGACAACCGGCTGACCGTCGAACTGGACCGCACCAAGACCGAGATCACGGTGGACAGCGCGGGCACGGTCAGCATCAAGGGCGCCGGAATGGTGTCCGTCGATGCCGGCGCGGACCTGAGTCTGAAAGCGGGCGGCGTGATGAACCTGACCGCGGGCGGCGCCATGAGCCTCACGGCGGGCGGGGCGATGTCCGTCAAGGGCGGTGCCGAGCTGGGCCTGACGGCAGGCGGCATCTTCAACCTGAACGCGGCCGGCGCTGGCATGATCGACGTGGGCGGGATGCTGCAGATGGCCGCCGGGGCCGAGGCGAACCTGATGGCGGGCGCGGCCCTCCAGATCCTGGCGCCGGGCAACGTCGCCATCGGCGGCGCGGAGGTCGCGCTGGTGGGCTATGTCACCGCCGACGGGATACCGGTGATCTGATGCCGGAACAATTCGTCGGCTCCGGCTGGGCCTTCCCCCTGCGCATCGGTCCGACCGGAGGCATCGCCCTGGTCACCGGTGAGCGGGAGATCGAGGAGGCCATCCATCTGGTGCTGGCCACCGCTCCGGGTGAGCGGCCGATGCGTCCCGAATTCGGGTGCGCCATCCACGACATGGTCTTCGCGCCGGTCAACGAGGCCACCGCGGGCCGGATCCAGCACGAGGTGCACACCAGTCTGGACCGCTGGGAACCGCGGATCGATGTGCACGAGGTGGAGGTGTCCGCCGGCGACGAACCGGGGGTGCTGTTCATCGACGTGCGCTACGCGATCCGCGGCACCAACAACCCCCGCAACCTCGTCTTCCCCTTCTACGTCATCCCCGCCCACGACGGGCCCGACACCGACTCCGCATCCGGCTCCGACTTCGCGCCCGGCGGCGCGGGCGGGCCGGCCACCGAAAGCGACCGCTGATGGCACTGCCCTCCCCCAACCTCGACGACCGGCGCTTCCAGCAGTTCGTCGACGACGCCAAGCGCTACATCCAGCGACGCGCCCCGGAGTGGACCGACCACAACGTGTCCGACCCGGGCGTCACCCTCGTGGAGACGGTCGCCCACATGGCCGACCAGATCGTCTACCGGCTCAACCGCGTTCCCGACAAGAACCACCTGGCCTTCCTCGACCTCGTCGGGATCACCCTCTTCCCGCCGTCCGCCGCCCGCACCGACATGACGTTCTGGCTCTCCGCCGCGCAGGAGGATCCGGTCCACGTCCCCCTCGGGACGGAGACGGCGACCGTGCGGGCCGACGGCGAGGAGGCCGTGGTCTTCGCCACCGAACGCGAACTGACCGTGATTCCCTGCGAGTTGCGGCATCTCGCGGTGCAGAACGACGGGCAGCCCGTCGCCGACCGGACGTCGGAGCTGGCCGAGGGCGAGGACCTGCTGTGCTTCACCGAGTCGCCCAGGCCGGGCGACTGCATGCTGCTCGGGCTCAGCGCCGCGGTGCCGCACTGCGCGGTGGCGCTGCGGCTCGACAGCCGGGTCGACGGTGTCGGTGTGGACCCCCGGCAGCCCCCGCTGGCCTGGGAGGCGTGGACCGCCGACGGGTGGACGGTGTGCGAGGTCGACGAGGACACCACCGGTGGCCTCAACCGGCCGGGCGACGTCGTCCTGCACATCCCCGGCGGGCACATCCTGTCCCGCTCCGGCCGGAACGAAGCGGGGTGGCTGCGCTGCCGGGTCACCGAACCGGAGACCGGCCAGCCCTTCTTCACCACCTCCCCCACCGTGCGGGCGGCCGAGGCGTTCACGCTCGGCGGTACGGTGCCTTCCGTGCACGCCGAGCGGGTCACGGACGAGAACCTGGGCGAGTCCACCGGGCTGCCGGGGCAGCGGCTGCGGCTGGCCCACGCGCCCGTCGTCGGCGACGTCCCCCCGCTGCACCTCCACATCGCCGAGTACGACGGCTGGGTGGACTGGGAGGTCGTCCCGCACTTCGCCGCGTCCGGGCCCGATGACCGCCACCTCACCCTCGACGCGGCGACCGGCGAGATCGCCTTCGGGCCCGCGGTCCGCGAACCCGACGGCTCGCTGCGCCGCTACGGCGCCGTGCCGCCCAAGGGCGCCGCCATCCGGGCCCGCCACTACCGCACCGGCGGCGGCCGCACCGGCAATGTCGCCCGCGGCGCCGTCCGGGCCCTGCGCGACTCCGTCCCCTACGTCGCCGAGGTCACCAACCGCGAGGCCGCGCACGGCGGGGTGGACGGCGAGACGGTGGCGGAGGCCAGGGCCCGCGCCCCCATCACGCTCCGGGCCCAGGACCGCGCGGTGACCCTGCGCGACTACGAGGAGCTGGCCCGCAGGGCCGCACCGGAGACCGCCCGCATCACCTGCCTGGCAGGCGACGAGGACGAGCACGGCGCCTATGCGGTGCGCGTCCTGGTCGTCCCGCAGGCCGTGCCCGACCCCGGCGGGCAGCTCCGCTTCGAACAGCTGGTGCCCGCCGACGCGTTGCTCGACCGGGTCACCCGCTATCTCGACGAACGGCGCCTGATCGGCACCCGGCTGGCGGTCGGCCCGCCCTACTACCAGGGCGTCACCGTCGTCGCGACGCTGCACGCCTTCCGCGGCGTCGACGTGGACCGCGTACGGCGGCAGGCGCACGACGCGCTGTACCGGCACATCGACCCGCTCACCGGCGGGGCCGACGGGACCGGCTGGCCCTTCGGCCGCCCCGTCCAGGCAGGCGAGATCTTCGCGGTGCTCCAGCGCGTCCCGGGTGTGGAGCTGGTCGACGAGGTGCTGCTGCACCCGGCCGACCCGCTCACCGGCAAGCGCGGCGACCAGACCGAGCGGATCGACCTCGACGCGCCGTCCCTGGTCTTCTCCTTCGACCACCGCGTCCGGGTGATCGGGGACGCGTCGTGAGGGGATCCATCGACGGTCTCGGCTCATCGGCGCCACTGGGCCCGATGCTGCCCGCCGCCTTCGCGGACGACGTCCTGGCGCAGCATTTCGTCGCCGGGCTCGACGAGGTGCTCGCGCCCATCCTCAGCGCCCTGGACTGCCTGGACACGTACTTCACGCCGTCGCTCGCCCCGGTCGACTTCACCCGCTGGATCGGCTGGTGGATCGGCGCCGACACCGACGGCATCGAGGACGACGAACCGGGGTCCGAGGCGCGGCTGCGTGCCGCGGTCGCCGCCGCCGCGTATCTGCACCGCGTCCGCGGCACCCGCAAGGGGCTGACCGAGGCGGTGCGGCTGGCGTTCGGCGTCGAACCCGAGATCACCGAGAGCGGCGGCGCCGCCTGGAGCGCCCGGCCGCGCGGCCCGGCCCCCGGTGAGCGGCGGCCCCGGCTGCACGTCACCGTCCGGCTCGCCGACCCGTCCCCCGCGGACACCCACCGCCTGGACGACCTGGTCGCCGCCGCCCGCCCCGCCCACATGCCCTACACGGTCCAGGTGACCGCAGCGGAAAGGACCTCACCGACATGACCAGCAGCCGGGCCTCCGGCGCCCGCGGGGGAGAAGAACGCGTCCTGGCCTGCGACCAGTGCGGCACGCGGCACGAGCCGGGGCAGCCGTTCTGCGACACCTGCGGTGCGGTGCTGCGCTGGACCCCCGGCTCGGCGGCCGCCACCGGCACCGCGACGGACGACGCCGGCACGCAGGCCGCCACCGCGCCGTCGGCCGAGGCGGAGCCGGACGCCGACCGCACGCCGACCGAAGAGCTCCCGCCGGTCCGCGAGGACGGTCCTGCCCCCCGCGCGGGCGCGAGCGCACCGGTGCCGCCGTACGCCCACGCGGCCGGTGCCGGACAACCGGCCGGCCGGCCGGCGGATCAGGACGGGCAGCCGCCCGGCCACGGCGCGGGCTGCGGCTTCGATGCCGGGCCCCTCCCCGCCGAGGCGGGCACGGGCGCCGACACCGGCTCGGCGACCGACCGGGCCAGGGCGCTCCTCGTCCCGGTCGCCGACCCGCAGGGACCGCAGGACCCGCCTCCCTCGGTGGCCCCGGTGCTGCCGGGACGGCCCGCGCCCGCGCGGCCCGAGGTCCGTACGCCGGGAGAGCAGGAGCTGGTGGGCGGCATCGCCTGCCCCTGGTGCGGCACCGCCAACCAGCCGACGCGGCACTTCTGCAGCCGGTGCGCGATGCGCATGGCCCGTGGGCCGGTGAATCCGGCGCGGCGGCCGTGGTGGCGGCGGCTGCTCGACCACCGCAACAGGGAGGCGCCGTGGGCCGGTGACCGCCCGCGGCTGCGCCGGCAGCTGGGGCGCATCCTGCGCTGGGTGGTGGGCGCCGCGGTGCTCGCGCTGGTCGTGACGGGCCTGTTCCACATCGGGCAGGCCGTCGACGCGATAAGCGATCACGTCGCGAAGCGTGCGCCGGTCACCCCGGACTCGTACCAGGCCAAGCGCTCCTATCCGGGCCACGGGCCGAACCTGGCGTTCGACCCGTTCAACAACACCTGGTGGGGTCCGGGTGTCACTCCTGGGGAAGGCGAGTGGCTGGAGGCCCGCTTCGACGAGCCCGCCCGGCTGCTGGACATCGGGATCACACCGGGCGAGTCGACGCACGCGGACACCCTCGGCAAGAGTTCCCTGCCGCACCGCATCGAGGCCCGCATCACCACGGACGACGGCAAGGTCACCACCGAGGACATCGTCCTCGACCAGGGCAGCGGCTTCCAGCACCGGCCGTTCCGGTTCCAGAACGTCACCTCGGTGCGTTTCACGGTGCGTTCGGTCTACAGCACCGCCCCGAAGAAGCAGGTGGCCATCGCCGCCATCGAGTTCTTCGGCCCGTCCCACGGCGGTTCGTGACGGGTCCGGATGCGGTGTGGCGGTCCGGCGGGCCGCCACACCGCATCCGGTCACTCCCCGGCACCTCCCTTGGGCGATGATGACGGCATGGCACGCACCTTCGAAGAATTCGTCGACGAGGCCGGCTCCGTATCCGTGGACGGCTGGGACTTCTCCTGGCTGGACGGGCGGGCCACCGAGGCGCGCCCCTCGTGGGGCTACCAGCGACTGATGAGCGCGCGCCTGGCCACCGTGTCGGCGGCGCTCGACATCCAGACCGGCGGCGGCGAAGTGCTGGCAGGGGCGGCGAGGTTCCCGCCGGTGATGGCCGCCACGGAGTCCTGGCCGCCGAATCTGGCCAGGGCGACCGCACTGCTGCACCCGCGCGGCGTGGTCGTCGTCGCGGACCCGGACGAGCCGCCGCTGCCGTTCGCCGACGCGGCGTTCGACCTGGTCACCAGCCGCCAGCCGGCGACCGTGTGGTGGCCCGAGATCGTCCGCGTCCTGCGGCCCGGCGGTACGTACTTCGCGCAGCACGTCGGTCCCGAGACCGTCTTCGAACTGATCGAGTTCTTCCTCGGCCCGCTCTCCGACGAGCTGCGCCGCAAGCGCCATCCCGATGAGGAGGCCGCGGCGGCGAGGGCGGCCGGGCTGGAGATCGTGGACGTGCGCATGGAGCGGCTGCGGATGGAGTTCTTCGACATCGGCGCGGTGGTCTACTTCCTGCGCAAGGTGGTCTGGACGGTCCCCGGCTTCACCGTCGAGCGCTACCGGGACCACCTACGGGCGCTGCACGAGAAGATCGAGGCCGAGGGCCCGTTCCTCGCCCATTCCAGCCGGACCCTCATCGAGGCCCGCAAGCCCGAGCACGCCTGAGCCGCGGGCGGCGCGGGCTTCCCTGGCGCCGCGGAGATCCGTCAGGAGCGCCCTAGCCGCGGAGGAGTCCGATGGCGTACCAGAGGGTCGAGCCGCTCAGGATGAAGAGCAGGCAGATGCCGAGGTTGATCACCTTGTGCTCCAGGAAGACGGCCACGAACTCGCGGATCGTCGCGCTGGGCCAGAAGTACGCCGCGGTGGGCGAGCCCACGACCTGTCCCTTGACGCCGCACCTGCGGGCCGTCAACGCGGCGCGGAACGCGTGGTAGTTGTTGGTCACGATGACGCACCGGTAGTCCGGATTCGCCTTCTCCATGAGGGCCCGGCTGAACCGCAGGTTCTCTTCGGTGGTGCGGGAGCGGTCCTCGCGCTCGATCCGGTCCGCCGGGAAGCCGTGCTCCACCAGGTAGTCGGCCATGGCATGGGACTCCGGCAGCTCTTCGTCGGGCCCCTGCCCTCCGGAGGTCAGCAGCACCGGCCGGCCGCCGCGCGCCGAGAGCCGTTCGTGGACGGCGCGTCCCCGCTCCAGCCGGCTGGCCAGCAGGGGCGGCACCCGGTGCCCGCCGATCAGGCCGGATCCCAGTACCACCACGTAGTCGGCGTCGCGCCGGACCCGCAGGCGCCCGTAGAGGAAGGCGTAGCCGACGAAGCACAGGAAGAGGAACCCGACGTAGCCGAACAGCGCCATGGCGGTGCCGGCGATCACGATCAGGGTGCGGGTGTGCTGGGCGATGGCCACGATCAGCAGCACGATCACGGCGAGGATCAGCACACCGGCCAGCAGGGACATCAAGTTGCCGAGGCTGCGGCCTTCCTTGCGGAGCATCTGCACGCCGTTGGCTATCAGGAAGAAGCCGAACACGACGATGCCCAGCGCCAGTACCGCGAGAATCACCAGGATCGCGATGCCTCCCACGACGGGATGCTCCCGGCCGATCTCGGCGACCCACCCGATGACGGCGAACACGACGGCGAAGCCCAGGAACACGGCATTGCTGAACCGGCGCCGATCACGCAGCACGCCGACAAGGAAGAGGGCGAAGCAGAAGATCGCCGGGGCGAAGGGAAGCATCCGCACATCGTATGCAGGGCACGGCATTTGCCCGCCGGAAGGTCAGTTCGGGCCGCCCGCCGCAGCGGCCCTGGCCGGCTCCCCCGCACCTGCGTACGGGCCGGTGTCAGAGGTGTGAGGCTTCGCCCTGGGCGACTTCGATGTGTGCGTGCAGATCGTCCGCCGCGCTCAGCGCACAGGCGCCGGAGCCGACGAGGCAGACCAGCAGGCCCGCGGCGATGAAGCGGCGCACGCGGGGCGCCGGGGCCGCCCGGCCCAGGTCGCGGCGGAGCAGCGCCGCGACCCGGCGGGGCACCGGTCCCGCGGTGGCGGCGAGGAGCGGGCGGGACAATCCGGACGGTCCGCCGGCCAGGGCGGCGCGGCCGATGGCGCGGGCGGCGAGCGCCCGGCTGCCGACGGCGGCGGCCGCGGCCTCGTCGGCGATCCGTTCCAGCGCGTATCCGAGGGGTTCGCGCAGCGGCCGCAGCGCGGGATGGCAGCGGGCGGCCAGCTCGGCCGCCGCGAGGAACAGGTGGTGGCGGCCGCGGAGATGGGCCCTCTCGTGGGCGAACAGCGCTTCCCGCTCGGCCGGTTCGAGGGCGCGGAGCATGGCGGTGGTGACGACGATCCTGCCGGGGCGGCCGGGCAGGGCGTAGGCGTCGGGCCGGCTGTCGTGCAGGACCGCCAGTTCCCCGTGCGCCTCGCCCACGAGGGCCCTGGCGCGCGTCAGGTCCGCCCGGTGGCGGCGCAGGCAGCCGGCCACGGCGGCGGCGCTCCAGGCGAGCAGTCCTGCGGCGGCCGATGCGAGGGCGACGGTGACGGCGGGCGGGCCTGCGGTCAGCGGCTCGATGAGCGCGTCGAGTGCGGCCAGGGCGGGGACGTAGGACGCGCCGGGCACGACGAGCAGGGCGAGCGCCGCGGTGCTGCACGCCGCGAGGCCCACGGCGATGCCGGTGAGCAGCCACGCGGCGCGGGTGGGCGGCAGCGCCTGCGCCAGGCGGCGGGCGGCGGGCACGGCGAGGAAGGGCACGAGCAGTGGCACCCACACGAGGTCGTTCATTCGGTGCTCCCGTCGAGCAGTGAGCGGAGCAACTGCTCGTCCTCGCCGTCGAGTTGGGAGACGAAGCGGGCGAGTACGGCGCTGCGGTCGTCGTCCTTCGCCAGTTCCGCGTGCATCCGCCGGGCGGTCAGGCCGTGGGCGTCCTGCGCGGGGGTGTAGGCGTAGCCGCGGCCGGAGCGCGCGCGGGAGACGCTGCCCTTCTCGTGGAGGCGGGAGAGGATCGTGGTCACGGTCGTACGGGCGAGTGGCGACGGGAGCGCTTCTTGCACCTGGCCGGGCGTGAGGGGCCCGTCGGCCGCCCACAGTGCGGCCAGGACCCCGGCCTCCAGCTCTCCGGCAGGTCTGCGTTCCCCGTTCGCGCCGCTCATGGCCGCACCCTCCCACATGTTCGTCTACAGTAATGTAGACCGTCTACTCCACTGTAGACAGTCGAGTCTCGCGCAGGAGCCCCTGCCCACCATTATGGGAGCAGCCCCCTATGGCCGTATCCGTGTTCGCAGCGGCACCGCAGGCCGTGAATTTCCTCGACGCCGGATCCCTGCTCTCCGCCTTCGGAGCACTGGGGATCGCGTGCGTGCTCTTCGCCGAGACCGGCCTGCTGGTCGGCTTCTTCCTCCCCGGCGACTCACTGCTCTTCACCGCCGGGCTGCTGTGCGTACCCGGGGTGCACGGCGTGGTGCATCTCTCGCTGCCGCAGGTCCTGATCGCCGCGGTGGCCGGCGCCCTCCTGGGCGCGCAGACCGGATTCTGGATCGGCCGCAGGGGCGGCCGGGCCGCACTGGCCCGCAGCCGCTCCCGCAAGATCCACCAGGGCGCCGCACACGCCCAGCACCTGCTGGCGCGCTACGGGCACACCAAGGCGGTCGTCCTGGCCCGCTTCGTCCCGGTGGTGCGCACAGTGCTCAACCCGCTGGCCGGCGCGCTGGACGTACCCGCCAAGACCTTCACCCTCGCCCAGGTGGCCGGCGGCCTGGTCTGGACGGTCGGGCTGGTCCTGGCGGGTTACGCCCTCGGCTCGTCCGTCCCGAACGTCGACCACTACCTGCTGCCCCTCGTCGCCGCGGTCGTCGCCGTCTCGCTCCTGCCGCTCGCCGTCGAAGTCATGCGCTCCCGCTCCCGCGCCCGCGCCCTGCCCACTCCCCCCTCCGCCTCCCCCTCCGAGGAGCACCTGTGACGCACGCACTCGCCGCCGCCCCGTACGCCATCGACGGCGGGCTCTACACCTGGGTCACCGGGCTCGCCGCGCGCGCCCCGGGCCCCTGGAACGCGGTGGTGTCCCTCTGGACGGACGTCGGGCTCGCCGTGTTCGCGGTCTTCATGGTGGCCGCCTGGTGGCGGGCACGCAGCGGCGGCGAGGCGGACCGCATCGCGCGGGCGCTGGCCGCGCCGCTCGTGGTCGTCGCCGCGTACGGCGTCAACGACGTGGTCAAGTCGCTGGTCGACGAGCAGCGGCCGTGCCAGGTCCTGCACACGGTCACGGTCCAGGCGTGCCCGTCCCTGGGTGACTGGTCCTTCCCCAGCAACCACGCGGCCATCGCCGCGGCCGCCGCCGTCGCGCTGCTCCAGGTGGACCGGCGGATCGGCGCGCTCGCGGCGGTGTGCGCGCTGCTGATGGGGGCCTCGCGGGTGTGGGTGGGCGCGCACTATCCGCACGACGTCGCCGCGGGTCTCGTCCTGGGCGCGGCCGTCGCCTGGCTGCTGACCCGCCTGTTCGGCCGCGCGGCCCCGCTCGTCACGCGACTGCACACCACCCGGCTGCGGCCGCTGGTGTCCGACAGGTGACGGCCGCGGCGCACGGTCCGTGCCGGCGGTGGACGGTCCCGGCCGGATGCGCCGCCGCGCTGCTGGCGCTCTCGGTGGCGGTGGTGGTGGCCGGGCCCGCGCCGTTCGCGGTGGACTCGGCGCTGCACAGCTGGGCGGTGACGCATCGCCCGCACGGGCCGGCCGCGTTCGCGCGCGGCCTCACCGCCAGTGGCACGGGTATCTGGCCGTACCTGATGGCGTCGGCCGCCGGGATCATCGCGGGGCGCGGTGCCAGGGGGCGGATCCGGGCGGCCGTCGCGGCACTGGCCTGCCTCGCCACGGGCCAGGCCGCCCGCTACGGCCTCATGACACTGATCGCCCGGCCGCGCCCCCCGGCCGCGGACTGGGCAGCGCACGCATCCGGCCACTCTTTCCCCTCGGGCCACGCCACCACGTCCGCCTTGGCCGCCGGCCTGCTGTGCGGGGCGATCGTCCACCGCGCGCGCCCGGTCGCGGCCCGTCTGCTGTGCGGTGTCGCGCTGAGCTGGGCGGCGGCGGTCGGCCTGACGCGGATCTATCTGGGCGTGCACTGGCCCACCGACGTGGCCGCCGGCTGGCTGTTCGCCACGGTATGGCTCGCGGCGGCAGCAGCCCTCTTCGGCCACCGGGGGCGGACCCGGTGGCGCAGCACCCTCCCGGACGAGTAAGTTAGGTAAACCTAACCTAACCTCTCTACCGTGGAGATCTGGATGCGCACCCTCAACAGCCCGCCCGCGCAGCCCACACACGCCGAACGCATCCGCACCATCCTGGCCTCGGCCCAGTCGATGACGCTGATCACCGACGAGTCCCGCACCGAGGTGTCCCGCCTGAACGGACCCGGCCTCACCCAGCACATCCACCTCCATCCGTTGACGGACGAACCGGAATCCGGCCCGCACCACGCGGCACCCCGGCAGGTACCCGCCACCCTCGAATTCACCGACATCGCCCCCACCGCCGTCCGCGACCGGGTACGCGCCCGCGTCACGGTCATGGGCCGGCTGGCCTCACCCCCGCGGCCCGGCTCGGTCAACGGCCAATGCCTCCGGTTCGCCCGCGCCGTCCTGGACACCACGACGACCAAGGCATCCGTGGGCCTCGCCGACCTGATGTCCGCCACCGCCGACCCGCTGGCCACCTGCGAGGCCGCCATGCTCACGCACCTGGTCGACGACCACCACGATCTCGTACGGCTGCTGATCCGCCTGGTGGAACCCCGCCTCGCGCAGGGAACGCAGCGCGCCGTCCCGCTCGCCCTCGACCGTTACGGCGTCACCCTCCGCCTCGAATACACCCGCGGCCACCACGACGTACGCATCCCGTTCCCCACCCAGCTCACCGACGTCGACCAGTTCGGCCTCCAGATCCACGCCCTGGAAGCCGCCGCCCGCCGCCGCTCGCACCGCAGCCGGCTGCTCAGCGATTCCTGACCCGACGGCGTCCGGACCGGGCCCGTACGCACACGGTCACCCCGGCCCAACTCCCTCGGGAACGCCCGCCGTCGGATCCTGCCGGGCCGCCCGTGAGGGATGCCGGGAAGAGGTCATCGTGGAGGACCGTGTCGGTCCAGGTCAGGCCGTCGTCGACAGCCGCGCGGGCGACGAGCGGGGCGTTCGGGCCGCGCGGGCGGAGGGTGCGGATGGGGGGACGGCCGGGTCTTCACCCGGCAGACGACCGCCCGACCGCTCGCTGCGCACCGACCGTCGCAAGCACCACGTCGGCCAACTCCTCCACGGACCGATGGCCGCCCGCATCGATACGGTCCAGGCCCAGCCTGTCGACGGCATCCACCATGAGCGCCTGGTAGCGCACGGTGCGGGCCAGAAACCGATCCATCAAGTGCCGTTCCTCGCCCGTCGCTTCCCCGTAGCGGCCGGCGTCCCGCATCCGGGCCCGGAGAAGCACCTCGTCTGCGGTCAGCCACACGGCGCCCGTGTGCGGAACCGTCAACCCCGCGACATTGACGGGCCACAGAGCCGACCCCTCCAGCACCAGGCCCTCCCCCGAGCCCGTCCCGACCGCACGATCAGTGATCAACTCCTCGATGCGCGGCCACAGCCGCCCGTAATGGTCCAGAACAGAGGCCATCAGCTCATCCACCGTGAGCGAGCTGTAGTGCTCGGCGACATGCGCAGGCACCTCCCGCTCCGGCGTCCGCCAGGGCCGCCCCGGGTGCCGCGCCAGCCCGTCGGTGGACAGGTACGCAAACCCCAGCCTCCCCGCCACCACCCGGGCAACGGTCGACTTCCCGGCATTCGACGTCCCCCCGACCAACACCACCCGCACACCGCGCATATCCACGAACCTGCTCACCCCTCATCCCTCACCTCTCGTCCCTCATCACTGCCGAACGCCACTGGGGGTCGGTGGGACCGACGGCAGCCATCACCGCCAGGGCTCCACCACTCCCCCAGTGCGTCATCCCCCGGGACACCGCCACCTCCAAGGCTCCGCCCGCGCCCGTAACTCCCCAGGTCGTGAGCCCTCACTTCCCGCGGATCACACCGGGCTCCGACGGAGTTTGAGGGTGCTGTCCGCGCGGGTTCCGGACTCCCCGCCGGGGCTGGTCGCGGGACGGTGATAGGTCTCGCTGACCTGTACCTCCCACTGCACGGCCGGAAGATCGAGCGCGGTCAGGATCTCCTCAGGGGTGGGGAAGTGCACTTCCGGGGCGAGGTCGTGGTCCCAGAAGGGGGGGCCCGCGTGGCTGACGATGAGGAGCAGCCCGCCGGGCGCGACGGCTCGGGAAGACGTGCGCAGTATCCGCTCTCTGGCCGCGGCAAGCGGCGGGTACAGGAAGTGGGCGGAGACCAGGTCGAACTCCCCCTCGGGGAACGACGCGTCCAGATCGTGGTGCTGCCAGTCGATCCGGTCGCCCACACCTGCCGCCGTCGCCTGCCGGGCGGCGCGCCGCAGGGCGGTCGGTGATACGTCGGTGGCGGTGACACGCCAGCCCCGCGAAGCGAGCCAGACGGCGTCCGCGCCTTCACCGCACCCCAGGTCCAACGCCGTGCCGGGGCGCAGCCCTGCGGTCTCACGGACCAGGGCGGTGTTGGGGTCACCGCTGAAGATCTTGTCCCCGGCACGGTAGCGGGCGTCCCAGATCTCCTCAGTCGAGGCCGGCTCAGCGCCCGAGGCGGCGACGAGCACCGTATCGGAGGCGGTGTCAGGAACGGCGTGAGGAGTGCTGTCAGGAGTGCTGCCAAGTGCCGTGCCGTACGGGTCGCTTGGGGATCCAGGTGGGGTGCTGGTCATCGTTAGGTGCCTTTCGTGATGGCAGTGGTTGATGGCAGTGGTTGCAGTGGTGACGAAGGCGGGTGTCACAGTCCGTGCCGGCGGTCGCCGAGGACGCGCTCACACACTTCGCGTTCCATTTCCGGGGAGAAGACACCGCCGGCACGGCGGACGGCGACAGCGACGCGGGTTTCCTCATCGATCAGGTCCGCGTTGATAGCTCCGGCAGCGCGGGCCCCCGCGGCGGCGGAGCCGATGACCTGCTCGATCGGGTCGGTCGCATTGCCTGCCACCCACACCCCCGGCACGGCCGTCCGCCCCGTGGCGTCACCGGGTATGTGGCTGCCGATCACCGTCCCGCCGCGCTCCAGTTCGGCCGGCTCCAGACCGAGTGCGGCCAGGAAACCGGCGCGGGCGGTGAACCGCGGGGCCACACACAGCGCCTGGCAGGGGATGACCGTGCCGCCCGCGAGCCGCACCCCGGTCAGCCGTCCGTCGACCTTTTCCAGCGCGCTCACTTCGCCGTCCACCACCGCGATGCCGCGGGCGGCGAGCTGCTCGTACTCCTCATCGCTCGGCTCGGGGCCGGTGTGCAGGAACAGCGTGATTCGCTCGCTCCACTGCCGCCACAACAGCGCCTGGTGCACCGCCAACGGCCCGGTTCCCAGAACCCCGATCGCCTGGTCACGCGCTTCCCATCCATGGCAGTACGGACAGTGCAGGACGCACGCGCCCCACAGCTCGGCCAGGCCGGGCACCTCGGGCAGCTCATCGACCAGCCCCGTCGCCACCAGCAGCCGCTTGCCGTGCACGGCTTCGCCGTCGACGAGCCGCACGGCGAAGCCCGTAGCGTCCCGCGCCACGGACACAACGGTGCCCTGCCTGACCTGACCGCCATACGCACGCACCTCGTCCCGCCCGTCGGCCAGCAACGCACCGGGCGCATCGCCCTCCCTGCCGAGGTAGGCGTGCACTCCCGTCGCCGCCTCGTTGCGCGGCTGTCCACTGTCGATGACGACCACCGAACGCCTCGCCCGCCCCAGCGTCAACGCCCCGCTCAGGCCCGCGGCACCACCCCCGATCACCACGACGTCATAGCGCTGGTCACCATCGACCGACGAACCATTCACATGCCGCACCGTCTGCTCCTTCATGTGTATGACCTCCGTTCCGATGCAGACCATGCGCGCACCCGTCACACCCCGGCAAGCTTCATTGCCATCACAGCAAAACGGCGTCGGGAGGTGAGAGAGATGCGGGGGCGTTGGGGTGTCAAGAGGCGGTGCGGGCGACGGGCGGTGTCGTCAGCGAGGGCGCGGGCGCGTGAGGGCGGGCGGGTCACCCGCTCACGAGTGTCGTGGTGCAGGCTCCGTGGTCAGCAATCAGGCGGGACAGTGAACGGTACGGCGGGGCGAGGGCGGAGGCAGCCCGTCTTTCCCCCAAGTCCGGTCACTTCGGGTGAGGTTGTCGAGGTGGTGGCAGCGGGCGCCCTCCGGCACGGAGGCCGCTCAGCTGACCGTCCGCCCGCAACCGCCCCCGCCGACCGCACTCCGGCGACCACTGTCGGGGCACATCACGGCTTCGCCCGTACCGCGGGAGCGGGGTGGTCGACGCGGAGGGTGCGGATGATCTCCCATGTGCCGCCGTCGCGGTGGGCGCCGCGCAGGCCGTCGAAGGTGCCGATGCCTCCGCCAGATATCAGGTCGTCGTGAGCGAGGCCGGAAGTCGCCACGGTGCGGGCCGGATTCCAGGTGGTGGACACGGTCAGGCGGCGGCCCATCTGCACCCAGCCGGTGAGCCTTCCGGTGACCAGCCAGGCGTCGGGGGCGGCGCGAGTGAAGCGACGGGCCTGCCGCAGCCAGGACGCGGCGTCCTCGGGCCAGTCGACCGCGTCGATCACCTCGCCCCCGCGCTCCTGCCATCTACCGGCCAGCAGTGCGGCAGCCCGTCGCGCGGGGGCATCCCTCGACGAGCCGGTCACCAGGGTCACCGGGCGGGGGTCCATCGCCTCCAGCAGGTGGATCACCGCGTCGGTTTCCGGCCCGGTCAGCGGCAGTGCGGGTGGTGTGGCCACCGGCCTGGCGGTCTTCGGCGACCAGCCGTCCGGCGGCGCCTGTCCCTCCCTCATTCCTTGTCACTCCCTTCGTCGGGCACGGTGCGCGGGTCGCTGCCCGCTTTCCACACCCGGTACTTGGCGGTCGGACAGGCCCACAGGGCCGGTAGCCGGCGGCGAGGGCGGTGTCCTCGCCGGCGAAGAAGACCCGCTGAGTGGCGTAGCCGCCCCGGGCAAGGGCCCGCAGTGCGGCCGGGCAGTCGAGACGGCCGTAGATACGGTGTGCGCGGTGGCCGCCGCACCGCCCCGGGGAGCTGCCGGCGTACGGCCGGCGGTCGGCTCCCAGCAGCGTGTAGGGCCCGGCGCAGGCGTGGCAGGCTCCTGTTCCGTGCTCACCCGCGGCACACGGCCTCACCCAGGGCACACGGCCTCACCCAGGGCACCCGGCGTCTTCGTGTCCGAGGACGATCAGGCGTCGTGGAACACCAGACCCAGGGTGTGGCGCCGGCCCGAGCGGACCGCCGAGACGCCGTGCCGCACCGGGGAGGCCGACCAGCCCCGCTGGGAGCGGACCGGGCGGTCGCGGGTGGTGAACACCAGCCCGTGCCCCTGCGGGATCAGCGTGGCCGTGCCCCTCGACTGCGCCCTGGGACGCTGCTCGACCAGCAGGAACTCCCCGCCCGTATGGTCCTCGCCCGGCGCGTTCAGGTTGATCACGACCTGGAGGGGGAAGACCTTCTCGCCGAACACGTCGCGGTGCAGGGCGTTCCAGTCACCCGTCTCATAGCGCAGCAGGATCGGCGACGTCCTGGCCTGACCCGCCCGGTGGCATATCTCCAGCCACTCCTGCAGGTCGTCGGGCCATTCCGCCTCCCGGCCGAGTTTGCGGTACCAGTCGCGGGCGATCGGCGTCAGCCGGGGATACAGCTCCTCGCGCAGCCGCTGGACCGGCTCGGGGAAGGGGGTGTCGAAGTAGCGGTACTCGCCCGCCCCGAACCGGTGGCGCCGCATGTTCACCGTGGTCCGGAATCGTTCCGGTTCTTCGTACAGCGCGGCCAGTTGGGCGCACTGGGCGGGGGTGAGCAACTGGGGCAGCAGCGCGCAGCCGTAGTCGTTCACCTCCGCGGTGACCGCCTCCCAGTCGGCCTCGGCCACCTTCTTCGCGAAGCCGTCCCGTCGTGCCACGGTCGTCTTGCGGGTGCTCGCGTTCTTCGTGGCGGTGGTGGTCATGCCGCTCGCTCCAATGTCAGCAGGGTGTGCTTGACCCCTTGTCCCCCGACGTATCCGCCCTCGGTGCCGTCCGAGCGCACGACGCGGTGACAGGGCACCACCACCGGCAGCGGGTTCGTCGCGCACGCCGTGCCCACCGCGCGTACCGCCTTCGGGCTGCCGGATGCGCTGGCGACTTCGGCGTAGCTCTCGGTGTGGCCGTAGGCGATGTCCGGCAGGTGAACGAGGACTTCGCGGCGGAAGCCCTTGGACAGCCGCCAGTCCAGCTCCAGCTCGAACCGGGTGCGCCGCCCTGAGAAGTACTCCTCGAACTGCCGGGCCGCCTTCTCCAGTCGGGTCGGGGCCTGGAGTATGCGCGGGCTGACCTTGTCGGCCAACTGCTGGAGCACCGCCTCGTGGTCCTGCACTTCGTAGGCGACCCTCATCAGGCCCTGGTCGGTGGCGGCCAGCAGCAGCGCGCCGACCGGAGTGTCGATGGTGCGGTAGGCGACATCCAGGATTCCCTCCTGCTGGGCCTGGGCCTCCAGGCGCTCGTGCAGCCGGGCGAGCATCGGCTCGTCCTGCCAGGGCAGCCCGGCGAACGGGTTCCCGGTCTCCCGGTCGGATGCGGTCATCGGGCCGCTCCCTTCTCTTCTGTGCCGTCTCTCGGATAGGTGGTACGCAGAGTCTTGATGCCGTCGGCCGCCGCCCTGCGCGCGGCGTCGGTACTCCCGCCGGTCAGCGCGGCGATCTCCTTGTACGGCAGCCCTGCCAGGTAGTGGTAGGCCACCGCTTGGAGCTGCCGCTTCGGCAGCGCCTTCAGCGCCGCCCACAGGTCTCCGTCCCACGATTCGGGCCGGTCGCTGTTCCCAGGACGTTCCGGAATGTCGTCCACCGCCACCGGGCGGCGGGCGTTGGCCCTGGCGATGTCGATCGCCTTGCGGTGCGCGATCGTCACCAGCCATGCCTCGACATGGGCGTCCGGATCGAGGCCGGGGTACGCCGTCATCGCCGACAGAAACGTCTCCGACCAGGCGTCCTCCGCGTCCTGCGGGCCCACTACCGCACGGCACACGCGCAGCACCATGGGCCCGTAGTCGTGCACGATCTGCTCGAAAGGTTGCAAGGTCACACTCCGTAAACGACGGGCGGGCCCGGAACGTGAGACCCGGCTTCAAAAAAGGCGTCCCGCCTCCGCCGCCAGTGGTGCCTCCAGATCCAGCAGGAACCGTTTGCGGTCCAGACCGCCCGCATAGCCGGTCAGGCGCCCGTCCGCGCCCACCACGCGGTGGCACGGCACGATGACGCACAGCGGATTGCGGCCGTTGGCCGCCCCCACCGCCTGCGCCAGCGCCACGTCGCCCAACTCCCGCGCGAGGTCGCCGTACGAGCGCGTCTGTCCGTACGGGATCTGCGTCAGCAGTTTCCATACGCGCCGGTCGAACGCGTCCCCGGCCGGCGCCAGCGGCAGGTCGAAGGTCTCCCGCTCGCCGGCGAAGTACTCGCGGATCTGATCGCGTATCGGGTCGAAGCCCGCATCGTCGCGTTCGCCGAACGTCTCCGCCCCGGGGCGGTGCCGGTGCGTCGCGAAATACAGGCCCACCAGCGCCCCGTCCTCGGCGACCGCCGTCAGCTCTCCCAGCGGCGAATCGATCACCATATGCGTGCGCGTCATCGTCTCTTCACGTCCTCCGGTCCACACGGCCCGATCCCGCGGTCCGCTGCTTCTTCGTCTCGGCTCTCTGCTGCCTCTTCATCTCGTAGACGTCCCGTCCGCCCCGAACGTGAGATGGAGATTCTGCGGGGGGGGTGCATTGGGAGGAGGGCAAGAGGGGGAACGTGCTGTTGGCACATCCTGCCTGCCGGGGAGCCGTCCGAGCACTGCGGGCGATACCGCCCGGCCAGGATGCGGGGCGGTCGCCGGCCACCGTGGAGGTCGCCACCTGGCGGGCCGCCGAGCGTAACGTACTGGCGGAGTCCGTCGGCCCGCTGGCCCGAAAGCGCTGGCCCGGCGCAACGGAGCGATCCTGCCCTCCCAGTACCCGATGAGCCGCACGCTCCGGCTCAGTCTCGATCAGCCAGGGAATCGGCCCACGGCCGACTGGACGGCCTTCCTGTACGAGGTGACGAAGCTGTTCTCCTGAACCGGTGCCGGCGTCCGGGGCCTGCCGGGCAGCCCTGGGCCGAACGGGCGTCTCGGCGGCGGGGTGCCGTCCCGTCCACCGGTGGGGTTTCGGCGTCTTGCGTGGTGCGATCTCGCAGGTCAGGGGCTTCGGGTGGGAGCTGCGGGGGACAGCACGGATGGTTCGGGATGCAAAGTGGGGGCGGGGCCCTTTGACTGGGTGTAGTGAGTCAGGAAGAGGACGTTCCATGGCATACACGCGTACCTGCACCAGCGCTCTGGCCGCTGCCACCGTACTCACCGTTCCGGTGGCGCTCGGCGTGCCGGTGTCCGAGGCGTCGGCCGCCTGGGCATCGCCGGGCACTTCGGCCGGCCGGAGCGTGTCCGCGGCGCCGTCGCCGGGTGCCTCCGTGCCGTTCGGCCCTGGGTGCTCGTCGCTTCCGCGGAACGGTGCCGGCAGCGTCGAAGGCATGGCCAAGGAGACGCTCGCCAAGGTGGTGGCGCGCAACCCGAATCTTTCGGTGCTGTTCGCCGCGGTGAAGAAGGCCGGACTGACCGGCACGCTCGGCAACGCGCGCCACGCGACGTTGTTCGCGCCGGCCAACACGGCCTTCGCCAAGCTCGGCAAGGCGCGGCTGGCCAAGCTCCTGGGCGACAAGGCCGAGTTGAAGAAGGTGCTGGCCAACCATGTGGTCGGCAAGGAGATCGGCCGGGCCCGGCTGCCGCACGGCAGTTTCCTCACCATGGCGGGCGCCGAGCTCACCACTTCGGGCTCCGGCTCCTCGTTCAAGGTCAACGACACGGCGCGGGTCACCTGTGGTGACATCGGCGCCGCCAACGGCAAGGTCTATGTCATCGATGACGTGCTCACCGTGCCCGGCTCGTAAGGGAGTTGCGGGGCCGTAGCCCAACGCCGTATGCCGGCCCGGCCGCCGGGCGCACGGTCATCGGGCGATGAAGGGGACAGGTGGTAAGGGAGATGAGCGTGGTTCCGGGCGGGACGTCGACGGACGGAGCGGGCCGGCGGCTGCACTTCGTCTTCGAGTCCACGTGTGACCGCATCCCGTCGGCCGTGGCGCTGGAGTGCGACGGGCAGATGCTGACCTACCGCGAACTCGATACGCGCGCCAACCAGTTGGCCCACTACCTGAACGGTTTCGGCATCGGCCCGGGGGCACGCGTGGTGGTACTGGTGCCGCGGTCGGTGGAGATGTACGTGTCCCTGCTCGGGGTGGCGAAGACCGGCGCGACGTTCGTGCCCGTCGATCCGGCGGCACCGCGGGACAGGATCGCCTACATCGCGCGGGACGCCGGCACCGATCTGGTGCTGACCACGTCGGCACTCGCCCCCGCCGTCGGCTCTCTCGCATGCCGGGTGATCGAGTGGGAATCCAGCAGGCGCGCACTGGCTGCGGAATCCACGGCCCGGCTGCCCCCGAGCCCGGCCGACCCGGGGCATCGGTACGGCCAGGGCGGCGCGGACGGCGACGATCCCGCGGCCTACGTCATGTACACCTCGGGTTCGAGCGGCAGACCCAAGGGGGTGGAGATCGCCCAGTCGAGCATCTGCAGCTTCCTCGACGTGGTCCCCAAGGTCTACGACGTGCAGCCCCACGACCGGGTCTACCAAGGGATGACGATCTCCTTCGACTTCTCCATCGAGGAGATCTGGCCGACGTGGTCGGTCGGCGCGACGCTTGTCGCAGGCCCGGACGGCTCCGCCCGGCTCGGCGCCGAACTCGGCGAATTCCTCGAAAGCAGCGCGATCACGGTGCTGTACTGCGTGCCGACGCTGCTGGAGACGATCCCCCAGGAACTGCCGCGCGTCCGCAGCCTCGTGGTCGGCGGTGAGTCCTGCCCCGCGCAGCTCGTCGAGCGGTGGAGCCGCCCCGGGCGCCGGATGCTCAACACCTACGGGCCGACCGAGACCACCGTCACCGCCACCTGGACGAGGCTGGTGCCGGGGCGGCCCGTGACCATCGGCAGGCCGCTCCCGACCTACACCGTGGTGCTCCTGGACGAGCAGCGTCGGCCGGTGCCGGACGGCGCGGTCGGGGAGATCTGTATCGGGGGCGCCGGTGTGGCGCTCAGGTACGTCGGGCAGCCGAAGCTGACGGCCGACCGGTTCATCGAGCACCCGCTGGCCCCGGGGGGCGGCCGGCTGTACCGGACGGGGGACCTGGGGCGGATGACTGCCGAGGGGGACATCGAGTTCCTGGGGCGGGCCGATGCGGAGGTGAAGATCCGGGGGTACCGGGTCGATCTGGGCGAGATCGACAGCGTGCTGCTGGAGGACCCCTGTGTGGCCGAGGCGGTGACCGCTCCGGTGGCCGCTTCGGAGCGCGGCGACGGCCGCCCGGGGGAGCTGGCCGCCTATGTGGTCCGTGCGCAGGACTGCACGGATGCGGACGAAGACCTGGTCACGCGGCTGCACGCGCATCTACGACGGCGGCTGCCCGGGTACATGGTGCCGTCCTTCGTCGACCTGCTCCCCCATCTTCCCGAGATGGCCAGCGGCAAGGTGGACCGCAGGCGGCTTCCCGCGCCGACCGGCCGGCGGATGGTGGGCGGGGGCCCGGTGGTGGACGTCGCGGATGATCTGGAGCGGCGGGTGCGGGACGCCTGGGCCGAGGTGCTGGGCATCGAGCCGGACGCGCTGTCGGCGGAGGCGGACTTCTTCACCGAACTCGGCGGCCACTCGCTGCTGGCGGCCCGCGTCGTGACGATGCTGCGCGACCGTGGCATCGGCACGAGTGCCGCGCTGCGCGACCTGTACGCGCACCCGACCGTGCGCGGCCTCGCGGCACAGCTGGGCAGCTCGGCACGGACCGGGCGACGGACCGCGCCGCCCCGCCCGGAACACATCCGCCACGGCAGGCGCACCCTCGCGGCCGCCGGGACGGCGCAGGCGGGGCTCATCTACCTGCTGGCGCTCCTGCTCACGCTCCCGGTGGTCTACGTGTACAGCACACACGACGGGCACATCTCGGACGAGCTGTGGGCGCAGCTGACGGCCGCCGCGATGATCGCCTACGCCGGAACGCGGTGGCTGCTGCCCGCCGTGCTGATCCGCCCGTTGTCGGCCGGGATCCGGCCGGGCCGCTACCGGCTGTGGGGCCGGACGTACTTACGGCTGTGGGCGGCGAACCTGCTGCTGGCCCTCGCTCCGCTCCAGGTGCTGAGCGGTTCCCCCCTGATGGGCCCCTATCTCCGGCTGCTCGGCGCGCGCGTCGGGCCACGTACGACGATCGCCACGGGTGTGGTGTCGCTGCCCGCGCTGGTGCGGATCGGCGCTGGCACGTCGGTGGGGTACGGCGTCTCGCTGATCCCGTGGCAGGTGGCGGACGGCTGGGTGACGGTCGCCCCGATCGAGATCGGCCCCGGCGCCTACGTGGGGGCCAACGCGGTTCTCGAACCGGGGGCGCGCATGGGGGCCGGGGCGGGGCTGGGCGAACAGTCCGTCGTCGGCCAGGGCGAGGCCGTCCCTGCCGGTGCACGGTGGACCGGATCGCCGCCGTCCACGACGGATGCGCTCGCGCCCGGTGTGGAGGCGATGCTGCGCCGTCCTGCGGCCGCGGTCGGGTGGCGGCAGGGAACGGCCGCGCTGGGCGGCCTGGTGCTGCTGGAGGCCGCCGCGCTCACCATGACGGTTCCTGGTGTGATGCTGTTCTGGTGGACGGCCCTGGCCTGGGGCTTCGCCGGGGGTGTCGTCGGGGCCGTGCTGTTCGGGCCGGTGTTCGTCGTCACCGTCTGTGCGGTGGTGGCCCTCGGCAAGCGGCTGGCGCTGCCGCGGGCGCCGGCCGGCGTGCACCCGGTGTGGTCCTCGCTCGGTCTGCGCAAGTGGCTGTCGGACAAGCTGCTGGAGTTCAGCCTCGGCTTCACCAACTCGCTCTACGCGACCCTCTACACGGTGCCGTGGCTGCGGCTGCTCGGCGCGCGGATCGGGCGGGGGGCCGAGGTCTCCACCGCCGCGCACCTCGACCCTGACCTGCTCACCCTGCGCGACGGCAGCTTCGTCGCGGACATGGCGCACGTCGGCGCGGCCACCTTCGCGGGAGGCCAGGTCGCGTTCGGCACGACGGAAGTGGGCGAGCGTGCCTTCGTCGGCAACGCCGCCGTCGTACCGGCCGGGACGCGGACCGGGCCTGGCTCCCTGGTCGGCGTGGGCACGGTGCCGCCGCGGAGCGGTGTGCCCGCGGGCACCACCTGGCTGGGCTCGCCCGCCATCGATCTGCCGGTGCGCCAGAGCAGCGGATCGTTCCCCGAACGCCTGACGTTCCGCCCGAGCCGTCGGGCCGTGCTCCAGCGCCTGGCCATCGAGTTCTTCCGCATCACCATGCCCGCGTCCCTGCTGAGCGGCAGCGTCTACCTGTATCTGCTGGGGCTTGCCGGGGTGGCCCGTGCCCTGGATCTGCCGGGGGCGGCGCTGGTCTCGCCGTTCCTCGTGATGGCGGCGGGGTGCGCGGTCGTCGTGTACTGCGCCGCGGTCAAGCAGGTGGTCATCGGGACCTACCGGCCCCGGGTCGAGCCGTTGTGGAGCCTGTTCGTGCGCCGCACCGAGTTCATCACCGGCCTGTTCGAGGCGGCGGTGGTTCCGGCGGGAGTGCGACTGCTGATCGGGACGCCCTTCCTTCCTCCCGTGCTCCGCGGGTTCGGCACCCGCGTCGGCCGGGGCGCGTGGATCGGCACGACGTTCCTGACCGAGTTCGACCTGGTGGAGCTCGGCGATGACGTGGCCATCGGGCCGGGAGTATCTTTGCAGACACACCTGTTCGAAGACCGCGTGATGAAGATGGACACGGTCACCGTCCGGGACGGTGCCAGCGTCGGTACCCGCGCGATCGTGCTGTACGACGGCGTGGTCGGCGAGAACGTCAGTCTGGGCGCACTGTCGCTGCTCATGAAGGGCGAGCGCCTCGCCCCGGGCACCAGCTGGCGGGGCATCCCGGCCGAAGGCGTCGCCGAACAGCCCCCCGCCCGCGCTCCTGACAGCCCGGGGAGAAGCCCATGACGTACCACGGCATCCTCACCACGTTGCGCCGCACGTTCACCGGCCGGAGCGCCCCCGCGCCGCCCGTGGGGGAACGCCCGCTGGCGCTCGTCTACCGCGGCCCCGCCTCGCGGCCGTCCGGCTGCGCGGAGGCCGTGGCCGCACTGCTGGCCGACGGCCCCTGGGATCTGGACGTCCGCTACACCGGCCCCCGCGAAGCCGTACCCCTGACAGCCGATGCGCTGGCCCGTGCCCAGGTTTACGCCCAGCCGGGCGGCGGCACCCTGGCGCACGGCTACCGGCACCTCAGAAGACAGCGCGAGGCCATCCGTGACTACGTCCAGGGCGGCGGCTGCTACCTGGGCTTCTGCCTCGGCGGGTATCTGGCCGGCGCCACCCCGGGGTTCGGACTGCTGCCCGGCGACACCGACCAGTACATCTCCTCGCGCGGCGCGACCGTACGCGGCGACGACGACACCTTGGTCGACGTCGTGTGGCGGGGGCGGACGCGGAGCGTGTTCTTCCAGGACGGACCGCTTTTCGAGCTGGACGACGGCGCCGATGCGACGGTTCTGGCCACTTACCCGAACGGCACGGTCGCCGCGCTCGTCGCACCGTTCGGCAAGGGCCGCGTCGCGGTCGTCGGCCCGCACCCCGAAGCCACCGACGACTGGTTCACCGACGCCCGCCTCCCCGTCCGTGACACCCGCGACCTGGCCCTCGATTTCGTGGCCGAGGCGATGAAGGGAACGACGGCCGCGACCGGACCGGACGGCTCCCCCGGGTCGTCGTAGTCGCCTGGACCAGGAAGGCTGGAATTCGCTGTCAGGAAAGAGAATTCAGGCCGGACCGCACGGTGGAATGCGAATCTGTTTTCGCGTGGACTTTTCCTTGCCCTGATGTCTTTGATGGTCGGGCTACTCAGTCTTTGTCCAGCATTTGCGCTTTCGCTCTCAACGCGTCCATGTCTGCGTGCATCGATAGAGGTGTGCGCCCGCCTTCGAAGACGGGCGGTGCTGGAAAGGGAATTTCCTTGATGCCGGAACGCCTTCATGACGCAGCCCCTCAACTTTCCGGCGGAGCGGCAACAGCCGCCCCGCCGCCGCCCAGCACGCCCCGTACCCTCACCGGCGTACTGGCGGCCACCGCACGTGCCCATCCGAGCGCGCCGGCGCTCGACGCCGGCGGGACGGTGTTCGACTACCACACCCTGGTCAGTGAAGTGACCGCGCTCGCGGAGAAGTTGAGGGCGTGCGGCCTCGGGCCGGGAGACAGAGTGGGAGTGCGGGTGCCCTCCGGGACGACGGATCTGTACGTCGCGATTCTGGCCGTGCTCTGGTGCGGCGCCGCCTACGTACCGGTCGATGCCGACGACCCGGACGAACGCGCCGAACTGATCTGGCACGAGGGCGGGGTGGCCGTCGTGATCGGTACCGGGCTCGCCCTCCTCACCCGTCCCGGGGTGACGCCCGTGGGCCCGCAGAGCGCCCCGGGCCCGGAGGACGACGCGTGGATCATCTTCACCTCCGGCACCACGGGCAAGCCCAAGGGCGTCGCGGTCACCCACCGTTCCGCGACGGCGTTCGTCGACGCCGAGGCGGCGCTGTTCCTCCAGGACGCGCCGCTGGGCCCGGGTGACCGGGTGCTCGCCGGGCTCTCCGTGGCGTTCGACGCCTCCTGCGAGGAGATGTGGCTGGCCTGGCGCCACGGGGCCTGCCTGGTCCCCGCGCCCCGGGCACTCGTCCGCTCCGGCGCCGACCTCGGGCCGTGGCTGGTGGAGCGGGGCATCACGGTCGTCTCGACGGTCCCCACCCTGGCCGACCTGTGGCCCGTGGAGACGCTCAGCGGCGTCCGGCTGCTCATCGTCGGCGGCGAGGCGTGCCCCAGCGGTCTGGTCGACCGGCTCGCCGCGGGCCGCGAGATGTGGAACACCTACGGGCCGACGGAAACCACCGTCGTCGCCTGCGCGGCACAGCTCTTTCCCGCACAACCGGTGCGTATCGGGCGGCCGTTGGACGGCTGGGAGATCGCCGTGGTGGACGAGGAGGGCAGGCCGGTCGCCCCGGGAGGGACGGGCGAGCTGCTGATCGCCGGTGCCGGCACGGCGCGCTACCTGGATCCGGCCAAGGACGCGGAGAAGTTCGCCGCCCACCCCGCGCTGCCCGGCCTGCGCGTCTACCGGAGCGGCGACCTGGTGCGGGCCGACCCGGCGGGCCTGGTCTTCGTCGGACGCGCCGACGACCAGGTCAAACTCGCCGGCCGGCGCATCGAACTCGGCGAGATCGACGCCGCGCTGCGGGCCCTGCCCGGCGTCCGGGCGGCAGCCGCCGCGGTGCGGACCACCGGCGCGGGCGACCCGCGCCTGGTGGGCTACCTCGTTCCCGACAGGGACGCGCCCGAGGGCGAGGACGGCGAACTCGATCTCGCGGCGGCCAGGCGGCGGCTTCTCGACCTGCTGCCGCAGGCCCTCGTGCCCGTCCTGACGCTCGTCGAGCAGCTGCCGACCCGCACATCGGGCAAGGTCGACCGGGACGCCCTGCCCTGGCCGTTGCCGCACCCGGTCACCGAGGAACGGTCCGCGCCGGAAACGGAGTTGACGGGTACCGCGGCCTGGGTCGCCGAATGCTGGCACGCCCTGCTGGGCGTACCGGTGACCGCGGACGGGGACTTCTTCGCGCTCGGCGGCACCAGTCTGGCCGCCGCCCGGCTGGTCACCGCGCTGCGCGAACGCTGCCCCCAGGTCTCCGTCGCCGACATCTACGAACGCCCCCGGCTCGACGCGCTCGCCTCCCACCTGGACCGCGTCCTCAGCAGCGCCGCCGAGGAAGCGCGCGGCCCGGAAGGCGCAGGCAACGCCGCGGCCCGCGCGGTGCGGCCGACTCCGCGCCGCGCCGGGTACGTCCAATTCCTCGTCCTGATGGCGCTGTACGCCGTGTCGGGCGTGCGCTGGCTGCTGCTGCTCGCCGCCGTCGACAACCTCATCGGCCCGCTCCGCTGGGCCCCGCACGCCTCCTGGTGGGCCATCGCCGGATGGTGGCTCGCCCTGTGCAGCACCCCCGCACGGGCGGCGATCGGCGCGGGCGCTGCGCGCCTGCTCACCCGCGGCCTGCGCGCGGGCGTCCACCCGCGCGGCGGCGCCACGCACCTGCGGCTGTGGGCGGCCGAGCGCACGGTCGCGGCCTTCGGCGTCCCCGCGCTGACCGGCACGCCCTGGGCGGGCCGCATCGCCCGGCTTCTGGGCTGCACGGTGGGCCGGGACACCGTCCTGCACACCATGCCGCCGGTGACCGGCATGGCCACGTTCGACGACGGGTGCGTCCTGGAGCCGGAGGTGGATGCGGCCGGATGGTGGCTGAGCGGCGACGAGCTGCACCTGGGGGCCGTGCACGTCGGCGCCGGGGCCCGGGTCGCGGCCAGGTCGACCCTGATGCCGGGCGCGCACGTCGGGGCCGGCGCGGACGTCGCCCCCGGCTCCTGTGTCCTCGGCACGGTGCCGGCCGGGCAGCACTGGGCCGGCAGCCCGGCCCGCCCCACCGGACAGGCCGCCGACGAGGGGCGTCCGGCTCCACGCACCGGCCGCTCCCGGCGCTGGGACGCGGCCTACGCCGCCGCGCTGCCCGCACTCGCCCTGCTGCCGTTGTGCGCGGCCCTGCCCGCGCTCGCGGTGCTGTGGTGGCTGACGCGCGGCGCCGCGAACCTGCGGACCGTCGTCGTTGACCTCCTGCTGTCCGCGGTGCCGCTGACGCTGCTGTCGGTGGTGTGCTACGCCGCGGTGCTGGCCGCCGTCGTACGCCTGGCGGGGCGGGCGCTGCGGCCCGGATATCACCCGGCGGACGGCAGGGTCGCGTGGTGCGCGTGGCTCACGACCCGGCTGATGGACCAGGCCAGGGGATCCCTCTTTCCTCTATACGCCAGCCTGTTGACCCCCGCGTGGCTGCGTCTGCTGGGCGCGCGAGTGGGCCGCGGGACGGAGATCTCCACGGTGCTGCCGCTGCCGGCGCTGACCCGCGTCGGCGACGGCGCTTTCCTGGCCGACGACACCCTCGTCGCCCCGTTCGAAATCCGGCACGGCTGGCTGCACCTGGGGACGGCCGAGGTGCAACGGCGCGCGTTCGTCGGCAATTCCGGCATCGTCGGCCCCGGGCGCACCGTGCCCGACGACGCCCTCATCGGGGTGCTGTCCGACGCCCCGGCGCACATCGGGCCGGGCGGCTCCTGGCTCGGCCGCCCCGGCATGGCCGTCTCCCGTAAGGCCGACCGGCCCGACCCGCGGCGCACCTACGCCCCGCCGCTCCGTCTGGTGCTGGCGCGCGGCGCCATCGAACTCTGCCGGATCGTCCCGGTGTTCTGCGCCGTGCTGATCGCCGACGCCGGCTTCGCCGTGCTCCAGGAGACGGTGGATCTCGACGGCTGGGCGGCCGGCGCGGCGGTCGCCGGAATGGTGCTGCTGCTGGCGGGGGTGGCGGCGTGCCTGCTGACCACGGCCGCCAAGTGGCTGCTGATGGGCCGATTCCGGGCGGGCGAGCACCCGTTGTGGAGTTCCTTCGTGTGGCGCAACGAGCTGTACGACGCGTTCGTGGAGGAACTCGCCATGCCGTGGCTCGGCACCTCGCTGCTGGGTACGCCGCTGCTCAACGTCTGGCTGCGGTCACTCGGCGCGCGCATCGGACGCGGCGTGTGGTGCGAAAGCCACTGGCTCCCCGAGACCGATCTCGTCCACCTGGGCGACGGCGCGAGCATCAACCGCGGCGCCGTCCTGCAGACCCATCTCTTCCACGACCGCCTGATGCGCGTCGACGACGTGCACCTCGGCGCCGGAGCCACGCTGGGCCCGCACTCCATCGTCCTGCCGGCCTCGACGGTGGCGGACGGCACCGTGGTCGGCCCGGCCTCGCTGGTCATGCGCGGCGAACGGCTGCCCGCGGCAACCCGCTGGCTGGGCAACCCCGTTGTCTCCTGGGCCGCTTCCGAGCGACAGGAGAGCGAGCGGCAGGAGAGCAAGACCGGGGCAGCGTAAGGCGCGCGCCGCCACCACGAGGAGCGTGCCCCGCTCCCGTCGCCATCCCCGGGCGGCGACGCACACCACCGAACGACACCCCACACCGTGAAAGAGACCGTACGTATGTGCAGTTGGACCCGCCGCACGTTCATGGCCGGCACCCTCTCGGCCGCCGCGCTGAGCCTCGCAGCGGACGGGGCCGCCAGAGGCGGAGCGGATCGCCGGGGCACCACCGGGCGCGGCGCCAACGGGACCGGGGCCACCGGGTACTTCCCCTCCCACGGCGACTTCGGCTACGACGTGTCCGGCTACGACCTCCGGCTCAGCTACCTCCCGCGGGGCCGGGCCCTGGACGCCGTCACCCGGGTGACGGCGTCCGTGGCGGAGCCCCGCAAGGCCGTCGCGTTCGACCTCGCCTCCAGGCTGGACGTCACCGCGGTCGAGGTGAACGGCGCGCCCGCCCCCTTCCGGCACCGCCAGGGCAAGCTGCGCATCGCACCCGCCACGGCCCTGTTGCCCGGCAAGCCCTTCACCACGACCATCCGCTACCGGGGCCGGCCGGCCCCCGTCCGCACCCCCTTCGGGTCGATCGGCTGGGACTACACGGGCGGCTCACCGGCCGGCGTGGTGGTGGCCAGCCAGCCGCTGGGCGCCCCCTCCTGGTTCCCGTGCAACGACCGTCCCGACGACAAGGCCGCCTACCGCATCGCGGCCACCGTCCCCGACGACCTGCACGTCGTGGCCAACGGAGTCCTCCACGACCGCTCCCCCGGCCCCGGCCGCACCTGTACCTGGACGTACGAACACGCCAACCCCATGGCCAGCTACCTGGCTTCGGTCCAGGTCGGACGGTTCGCCTTCAGCAGTCAGAGCGGCGGCCCGGTGCCCATCCGCAACGCTTTTCCGGAACGCCTCGGCGCGCTCTTCGCCCACGACTTCGGCCGCCAGCCGGAGATGATGCGGTTCTTCGAGCGGCTCTTCGGTCCGTACCCGTTCGAGGTCTACGGCTCCGTCGTCGTCGACGCGGAACTCGACGAGCCGGTGGAGAACCAGACCTACGCCCTGTTCGGCACCAACCACCTCGACGGCCGGCGCACCTCCGAACACCTGGTGGCACACGAACTCGCCCACCACTGGTTCGGCAACAGCGTCAGCCTCACCGACTGGCAGCACATCTGGCTCAACGAGGGCTTCGCCACCTACAGCGAATGGCTCTGGTCGGAGCATTCCGGCGGCCCCGCCGCCCGCCATCTCGCCGCGCAGAACTGGTCCGACCTGGCCGACGACGCCCAGCGCATGCGCATCGCCTCCCCCGGCCCCGCCAAGCTCTTCGACGACCGGGTCTACTCCCGCGGCGCCTGCACCCTCCACGCCCTGCGCGCCACCCTGGGCGACCACACCTTCTTCGGCATCCTGCGGAACTGGGCCACCCGCTACCGCCACAGCAGCGCCGGAACCGAGGAGTTCATCGCCCACGCCGAACAGCACAGCCACCGCCCCCTGCGCTCCCTCCTGCACGCCTGGCTCTACAACCGGCGCCTGCCGCCACTGCCGGACGAGCAGGAGACCGCATGACGGGCGGGCCCCCACAATCCACCGCGTACAAACTCCACGAACTTCACGAAATCCAAGGCGGCACACGAGGCCGTTCCACGAATGCGGCTGCACAGAATCCAAGAGGGAGAGCAGGTAGCGCCCGCGTCGTCACATGGAACACTCCGCCGCGACGAACAATGCCGCTTTCCTAGGTATCCGTCCGCGGCATTTATCACGGGTGAACCCGCTGGCACGGGCCCGGTGCGGAAATGACGTCAATCCGGGGGCGCCGGTCGCGGACGGGCACACCGTCCGCGGAATCCCGTTGCGGTCCTCACCCGACAGGGGCGGGCTTCCTGATGGCCATCGCCATCAGCGCCGCGACCCCGCACAGTGCACCGGAGGCCGGCCAGACGGCGTCGTACGAGCCGAGAGCGTCCCGGACCATGCCGCTGAGGAACGCCATGAGTCCGGCGCCCACTTGGTGGAAGGTGAGCGTCCAGCCGAAGACGATCGCGCTGTCGCGCTCGCCGTAGATTTCCCGGATGGCGCACAGGGCGATGGTCGGCGGGACGGTGGCCACGTCGAGCAGGCCGAAGAAGACGACGAAGACGATCAGCGGCGGGCCGGTCTGCGGGCCGAGCAGGGCGGGCAGGCAGGCGAGCGAGAGGCCGCGCAGGGCGTAGTAGACGCAGAGCAGCAGCCGCGGATCGACGCGGTCGGTGAGCCAGCCGGAGAAGACCGTGCCCGCCACGTTGAAGATGCCGATCAGCGAGAGCAGCGAGGCTGCCGTCGTGGGCGGCATGCCGTGATCGTGTGCCGCCGGGACGAAGCTGGTCCACATGATTCCGTTGGTGGACGCGCCGCAGATGGCGAAGGTACCGGCGAGCAGCCAGAACGGGCCGGTCCCCGCGGCCCGGCGCAGCACCTGCACGGCATGCCGGGCGGCGCCCGGCACCGGGGCGGGCTTGGGGGTGAACTCCTCGGCCCCGTACGGCTTGAGGCCCGCGTCCGCCGGGTGGTCACGCAACAGCAGCCACACCAGCGGCGCGAGGACCAGTGACACCAGCGCCACGGTCACCGTGACGGGACGCCACTGGTAGCGGTCCATGGCCGAGGAGAGCACCGGCAGGAAGACGAACTGCCCGAAGACGCTCGCCGCCGTCAGGATGCCGGTCACCAGGCCACGCCTGCGGGTGAACCAGCGCCCCACGACGATCGCCGCGAACCCCATGGCGATCGAGCCGCAGCCGAGGCCGACGAGGAAGCCCCAGTAGAGCGTCAGCTGCCATGCCTGGGTCATGACCGTCGTCAGGGCCGCGCCGACGGCGACGATGCCGAGAGCGGCGGCGACCACGTTCCGGGGGCCGAACCGGTCCATCAGCGAGGTGGCGAACGGCGCCGCCAGTCCGTTGAGCGCCATGTTCACCCACATCGCGAAGCCGATCGAGCCCCGCGACCAGTCGAACTCCTGGTGCAACGGGTCGACCAGCAGCCCCGGCATGGTGCTGAAGGCGCCCGCGCTCATGATGGCCAGGGCGGCGACGGCCGCCACCCACCAGGCACGGTGTATGCGCCTGCGGTCCCGGACGGCGGGCGGGGTTTCGATCGTCTGCGTCATACCGAAAATGCTGCGGGTGCGGCACGGAGGGATCGAGTAGCCGGATGGCCGCCATGTGCAAGGATCTGGCCATGAGTGTCTTCGCACATCCCGGGCGCCACCGGGTCGCCGTCCTGGTACGGCACGGGGTGCTCCCGATGGAACTCGGCCTGGTCCACCAGCTGTTCGGCGCCGCCGTATCGCCCGATGGCGATCCGCTGTACGAGGTCGCGACCTGCACACCCGTCCCCGGCACGGTCCACACCGACACCGACTTCAGCCTCCACGTGGCCCACGACACGCAGGCCCTCCACGAGGCCGACACCGTGATCGTCCCGGCCACGCACGAGGACGACGAGGCCACCACCGAAGGGCGGCTGCCCGCCGCCCTGGCCGCGGCGTTCGCGCACCTCCGGCCCGGCACCCGGCTCGCCTCGATCTGCACCGGCGCCTTCGTCCTCGCGGCCGCCGGACTGCTCGACGGCCGCCGGGCCACCACGCACTGGAAGTCCTGTGAACACTTCCGGCGGCTGTACCCCGCGGTCCTTCTCGACCCGGACGTGCTCTACACCGACGAGGGCGACCTGCTCACCTCGGCCGGGGAGGCGTCCGGCATCGACCTGTGCCTGCACATGATCCGCAATGATCACGGTGCGTCCGTCGCCAACGCGGTGGCCCGCACCACGGTCGTACCGCCGCACCGCGACGGCGGCCAGGCCCAGTTCATCCAACGGCCGGTCCGCGAGCCGCAGTTCGCCTCCACCGGCACCGCCCGCGCCTGGGCACTCACCCGCCTCGACCAGCCCCTCACCCTCCAGGAACTGGCCGCACAGGAATCCATGAGCGTACGGACCTTCACCCGCCGCTTCCGTGAAGAGGTGGGCCTCACCGCGGTGCAGTGGCTCACCCAGCAACGCATCGAGCGGGCCCGGCAGTTGCTGGAGGAGACCGACCTGCCCGTCGACCGGATCGCCGCGGCCGCCGGCTTCGGCACGGCCGCCTCCTTCCGGCACTCCCTCCAGGCGGCACTCGGCGTATCGCCCACCGGCTACCGCAACACCTTCCGCGGCCCGGCCACGGCCCGGCAGGACGTGACGCGGGCAAGGCTTGACCCCGCCGCGTCGACGTGACCCGAAAAGGCGTCCCTAGGTCGCCGGAACTGCCCCTTCCACCGTGAACTTCGTACGGAGGGACGCGCTGTAGCGACGCAGGAGCAGGACGGCGGTGGCGGCGAGGCCGGCGAGCAGGCCGAGCCAGATGCCGAGGGTGTGGAGTCCGGCGGCGTAGCCGAGGAGCCAGGCGGCGGGGAGGCCGATGAGCCAGTAGCCGATGAGGGTGATGCGGAAGCCGCTCTTGGTGTCGTCGAGGCCGCGCAGGAGGCCGACGCCGATGTTCTGGGCGCAGTCGAAGAACTGCAGGACCATGATCACCAGGAGCAGGTGGGTGGCGATGGACACCGCCTGGGCGTCGCGGGCGCTTCCGGTGTCGAAGAACGGGCTGAGCACGAGGCCGGGCAGCGTGACGTAGACGATGCCGACGACGACCATCACGGCGCCCGCGCAGGCCAGCGCGGTGTTCTTGATGCGCAGGGCGTTCTCGGGCCGGTCGAGGGCGAGTTCGCGGCTGACGTTGATGGACGCGGCGTGCGAGAGGCCGACGGCGACCTGGAAGACGATGTAGACGAGCTGGTTGACGGCGGTGTGCGCGGCCAGCGCCGCGCTGCCGAAGGATCCGGCCATCAGCGCGGTGACGGAGAAGAAACCGGCCTCGGAACCGTAGGTCGCGGCGATCGGGATACCGAGCCGGATCAGGCGGCGGACGGTGGGGCGGTCGGCCTTGGCGAGGTTGACGCTGAGCAGCGGGCCCAGGACCGGATCCTGCTTCGCCGAGAGGTACAGGGCCAGGAAGGTCAGCAGGTAGACCAGCGAGGTGGCGACACCGACGCCGGGCAGGCCCAGTTTCGGCAGTCCCCAGGTGCCGTGGATCAGCAGCCAGTTGATGCCGGCGTTGACGGCGACGGAGGCGACGGTGATCTGCAGCAGGGCCTGCGGGCGGCGCATGCCGACGGTGAACTGGCGGATGGCCTGGAACCACAGGCAGGGCAGCAGACCGGGGGCGAGGGCCAGCAGCATGGTCTGCGCGCGGTCGACGACGTCGGCTTCCTGGCCCAGGAAGGTCAGGGCCTGGCCGATGAGGAGCATGAGCACGGCCCCTGCGATGCCGGCGAGGGTGGCGACGGCGAGAGCGGCGCGGACGATCCCGCGCACCTCGTCGCCGCTCTCGCACCCTGCGGCCGGTGACGTCCCGGCGTCCTGCTCGGTCTCGGCGCGTGCGGCGGCCGCGGCGATCTGGTTGCCGACGGAGGTGACCAGGCCGACGCCCATGGTCCGCAGCTGGTTGAAGAGGACGATGGCCAGCCCGCCCGCTGCGAGGTCGGCCGTGCTGAGCATGCCCATCATCACGGTGTCGGTGGTGGTCAGCGCCACCTGCGCGAGCTGCGTGAGGATCAAGGGGACGGCGAGGGTGGCCAGGGCCCGGCTGTCGCGGATGAGGGTGGTCAGTGGCATGGCGGGTATCAAATCCTGCGGAGTTTGGTGAGCGTCTCGTCGATCTCGCGCTCGACGGCGGGATCGATGAGGTTGCGGGCGTGCATCCATTCGTCGTTGAAGACGGTGTCCAGGTACTTCTCACCGCCGTCGTTGACCAGCGCGACCATAGTGCTGTGCGGCGGCAGGGCCGGCAGCCGGGTCAGGGCCTCGTGGACGACTCCGCCGGCCGAGCCGCCGATGAGCAGGCCGGTGCGGGCGACGGCGCGGGCGGTGGCGAAGGCTTCGACGTCGCCGACCTTGACACCCTCGTCGATCAGGTCGAAGTCGACGAGCGCGCCGATCCCGGCGCCTTCGGGGGTGCCGGTGCCGGACTGGTAGTAGTCGTGTGCCGGGCCGCCGAACGCGATGGACCCCTTGGGCTCGACGCCGACGGTGGCGAAGTCCGGGGCCATTTTGCGCAGTTCGCGTGCGGTGCCGCAGAGGGCGCCGCCGGTGCCGACCGCGCCGATCAGGACGTCGATGGCGCCGAGCGCCTGGTGGATTTCGTGGGCGACGGGGAAGTAACCGACGCCGTTGGCGGGGTTGTTGTGCTGTTCGGTGAAGACGGTGTTGTCCTGGCCGCGTGCCAGGTCCTCGGCCAGTTCTTCGCGGGCGGCGGTGGCCAGTTCCTCGGTGCCGTCCTCGACGACGTAGACGAGTTCGGTGCCCAGGGCCTTCATGCCGCGCAGCTTGTCGGCGGCCGCGTGGTGGTCGACGACGGCAGTGAAGGCGTAGCCGCGTTCGGCCGCGATGACGGCCAGGCCGAGGCCGGTGTTGCCGGAGGTGGATTCGACGATGCGGCCGCCGGGCCGCAGTTCGCCGGCCGCTTCGGCGGCGTCGATCATCGCGCGAGCCATCCGGATCTTGGCGGTGCCCGTGGGGTTGTACATCTCCAGTTTCAGCAGGAGGCGGCTGCCGGTTTCGGTGCGGCACAGCTCCAGCAGCGGGGTGCGGCCGATGAGGTCGGATATGCGGGAGACCACGGCGGGGCGCGCGAGGGCCTCGTTCATGGGAAGACTCCTGGGCGGGTCGAAGGAGGTCAGCATGCGGGTCGGCGGTCCAGGCGCCAGCGCGGGCGGCCGCCCGAGCGGTCCAGGACGACCTTGGCGGGCAACGGCAGGTCGTGGAAGGGGGATTCGTTGGAGTCCATCTGGTAGCCGGCGGTGTTCGGGTAGACCAAGAGGTCTCCGGCTGCGGGGCGGGCGGGGAAGGGGATCTTGCGCCAGGTGACCAGGTCCGACTCCAGGCAGGACGCGCCTCCCACGCACGCCGGATGGACCGCGCCGCCGCGGGCGCGTCCTGCCGGGGTCACCAGCTGCGGTTCCGGCAGGTATTCGCTGGCGAACCACTGCTCGGACAGGCTCAGGCTGGTGCCGTCGACCGTCACGATCCCGTACCCGTCGCGGTCCTTGACGCCCTGGACGCGGAAGACGGTCGAGCCGGCACCGTCCAGCAGGGCACGGCCGGGCTCCATCATCAGCAGCGTGCCGGTGTCCTTCAGCCGCGCCGCGAGGGTGTCCTGCCCGCCTTCGGGGACGGTGGCCAGGATGGTGCGCAGGGCGTCGGCTCCGGCGACGGGCGAGTGGTAGGGGTAGAAGTCGCCGCTGTGGAACGTCTTGTGCGCGTGGTAGTGCTCGGGACGCTGGGCGGCGAGGAAGGTGTGCCAGTGCTCGGCGGAGCTGTAGTCGACGGCGAAGCCGCCGCCGATGCTGATCCGGTCGGCCTGGAGTCCCTTCACCCGGGCTTTCCGGCAGAGTTCGACGAGTGCGCCGGCGAGGTCGGCGCGCGGCTGGGTGGCGTAGCCGGACAGGTGGAAGCTGAAGCCTTCCATCCGCACCGCGTCCCCGGCGTCCACGCACCGGTCCAGCGCGGTGTCCAGTTCGGCGGCGGTCATGCCGAAGCGGCTGTGCGGCTGTGCGGGCGGCAGGCGGCGCAGCAGCAGCCGTGCCGGGCGGACGGTCCCGGTCAGCGCCAGCGTGATGAGCAGGTCCAGCTCGTCGAGGGCGTCGACGGCGATCAGGCAGCCCTGGAGGAGGGCGAGGCGCAGCAGTTCGTCGCTCTTGGCGGGCCCGGTGACGACGATGTGCTCGCCGCGGACGCCGTGTCCGAGTGCCTCGCGGAGTTCGCCCGCGCTGGCCACGTCGACGCCGGCCTGGTGGGCGGCGCATCGTTCCATCCACACCGCGGCCTTGTTGGCCTTCTTCGCGTAGTACACCCGTCCTTCGGTGCCGGCGTCGCCGAGCGCGGCGCGGAAGGCGGCGAGGTTCGCGTCGAAGCGGTGCGGCAGCAGGAAGTGGAAGGGGCCGCCGAAGGCGTAGGACAGCTCGTGCAGCAGGCCGCTGTCCAGGATCCGGTCGGTGTCGGGGTCGGTGCGGGCGGGCAGCGTCGGCACGGTCGTGGCGTGCGGGTCGGTCACTGCCACAGCGGCACCTGCACGCCGAGGCCCTGGTCGAGGGCGAGTTGGGCGAGGCGGTGGCCCAGCGCGATGTCGGTGACGACGAGTCCGCTGTTGTAGGCGAAGATGCGTTCCGTCGCCGACCTGCGGCCCGCGGTGATGCCCGCGATGACCGGTGGGAACTCGGCGTCGACGGCGGGGAATTCGCCGTTGGCGTCGGCCATGTCGGTGCCGGTGACCTTCATCTGGGCCTCGCTGGTGGCCACGACGCGGTCGGCCTGGTGGAGGGTGGACGGCGCCAGGCCGTGTCCGACGAGGACCGACAGCGCGCCGGGCTTGAGCCAGTCGGCTTCGACGGCGGCCGGGGTGTGGCCGCCTGCGGTGGCGAGGAGGATGTCGGCGTCGGCCGCCGCGGCCCGCAGGTCGGTGACGATCTCCACGTCCCGCTCGGGGAAGTGCGCGCGCAGCTGTGCGCGGACCGCGGCGATGCCTTCGGAGTGGGTGCCGAAGAGCATCAGGCGGTCCAGGTCGGGCAGGGTCGTCAGCAGGAACGGCAGGGCCAGGCGGCCTTGGGTGCCGGTGCCGATGACCAGGGCGCTGCGGGCGCCGGGCCTGGCGCATTCGCGGGCCAGGAGTGCGGAGACGGCCGGGGTGCGCAGCGAGCCGATGCGGCCGCAGTCCATCATCGCGACGGGCAGTCCTGTGACGTCGTCGTAGAGGGTCAGCGCGGTGTAGTAGTGCTGCGCGTCGCGGCCCTTGTCGAGTCCGTGCTTGTAGGAGGTCTTGATCGCGACGACGTTGCGGGAGCCGTCACGGCCCAGCATCGCGTAGGAGACCGAGTGTCCGTCATCGGGCTTGACGGTGAGCTTGCGGGGGTTGTCCGACTGTCCGGCCTGGAGGGTGCGGTAGGCGCCTTCCACGGTGGCGACGACATCGGCCAGGGATACGTCGATCCCGGCGAGGTCGCTCTTCGACAGGACGCGCAGGGTCGTGTCGTCCGTGGACAGGGGGCGGGTCTGGTGGGCCGCGGTGGTCTCGGTCATGTCCGTCCTCGGTGCGTGTCGTGGGCGCTCAGGCGGCGTGGGCTTCGATGGCGGCCTGACCGTAGCCGTGCTCGTCCTGTTCGGCCAGGGGGCGGGTGCCGCGTGCGGGGACGCGGACGGAGGCGCGCTTGAGCCAGCGGTCGGTGCCGTCGTACCGGGCCCTGAAGGGCACCCGGCCGTGCACGACGAGGTCGTTGTCGACGATCAGCACCTCGCCGGGGTGCAGGCTCACGGCCCCCGATACGCGGGCGAGTTCGGCTTCCAGGCGCCCGTAGGAGGCCCGGTAGTCCGGGTCGGCTTCCGCGAGTGGTGTGTAGGCCGGGTCGAACCGCAGGGTCAGGCCGTCGTCGGTCCGGAAGAGGGTGGGCACCGGCGCGGGCGCCCGGTCCGCGTACTCCTGGGCCTCGGTGTAGGCGTCGTCGGGCAGGATCGGCAGCACGGGCTGCGTCAGCGTCGCGATGTCCGCCTCGTCGAGCCGGACGTTGCGGACGCCGGCCGCGGTGGTGGCGATGTGGTCGTGGTTGCGCAGGCAGCCGAGCATCAGCAGGTGGGCGCGCCCGGGGTGGAAGGCGTCCTCGGTGTGCGGGCTGAGCAGCACGGTGCTGCTGGCGCCGGTCTGTTCGGTCTCGTGTCCCGGTGCGGGCACGATGTTGTGCACGAAGCGGCCGTCCTGCTGGCCTTCCCAGGCGATGGGGTTGCCCATGACGGTGGCGAGCAGCAGCAGTTCGATGTCGTGAACGGCCGCGCCGTCCCCGGCGGTGGCCCAACTGGCGGGTGTCGGGCCTATCTCCGCGTCGTCGACCTCAAGGCCGCGCAGGACGAACAGGCCGTCGTCGGTGTCGACGGGGCGCAGCGCGTGGCGGATCGGGTCGCTGAGTGCGCCGGCGAATTCGGCGACACGGGCGAGGAGTTCGGGGGACGTGGCCGAGGTGCCGAATTCGGTGAGGATCTTCTCGGCGGCGTGGCGCAGTTCCCCGACGCAGGCGGCGTCGAGCTGACGAACGGGTGCGGCTCCCGTGCTCATGTCGAGGTAATCCGTTCCGTTGAAGGCGGGGAGTGAGGTCCGGTGCGGCGCCGGACGGGCAGGGCGCAGCACGGCCTGCGGACCGGCACGGGGCACCGGAAGGTTCCGCTCCGTGCCCGGCGTCCGGCGGACGGTGACGAAGGTACCCACAGCCGTAAGGTAAGGCAAACCTAACTAAATTTTGCGACCGTGTGCCCTGGTTCACTCAACTCTCGCCGCTTAAGGACTGGTTGACGCGGACCAATTCACGTGATCGACACCGCACGCCTTGCGGAACCAGCCACGATCAGGGTAGGCAAACCTAAGCAACTGGAACTGAGTGGAGCGAGGCAACGTGAACGTCAACAGGCGACAGGTGCTGTGGGCCGGCGGCTGCATAGGCGCGGCCGCGCTGCTGGCCGCCTGCACAGGCGGCAACGGCGCGGCCTCGTCCGGCTCCGGCGGGAAGCCGAGAAAGGGCGGCACGCTGCGCATCGGCGCGCTCGGCCGCGCCTCGGCCCTCACCCGCGACCCGCACGGCAACCAGGGCAACGAGAGCGACTACTTGGTCATCGCCCTGGTCTACGACACGCTGACCGCGCCCGGCCTGAAGGACAACACCGTCGGCCGCCTGGCCCGTGCCTTCACGCCGTCCAAGGACCTCAAGACCTGGCGCTTCACCATCGCCGAGGGAGCCACCTTCCACGACGGGACCGCGGTCACCGCTGACGACGTGGTGTGGTCGCTGCGCCGGCTGCGCAACACCCCCGCGGGCGCGGCCCGGCTGCCCGGCGTCAAGGCGGAGCACATCACGGCCGAAGGCAAGCACACCGTCGTCCTCGTCTCCGACTACGCCAACGCCGAACTGCCGTCGCTCACCCGCCTGTCGACGTTCATCCTCAAGAAGAACACCCCCGACAAGGACATCGCCAAGGCGCCGGGCACCGGACCCTTCAAGCTCGACTGGTACCGCGGCGGCAACGCCCGCCTGCTGCGCAACGAGCACTGGTACGGCGGGCAGGTCCACCTCGACGCCATCGAGGTGACCATGTTCGAAAGCCCGCAGGCGATGGCCAACGCCATACTGTCCGGCCAGATCGACGTGGCCTCCAACGCCGGCGCGGTCGCCGCCCGAACCGCCGCCACCCGCAAGGACATCCAGGTCGTCCGGCGCCCCAACGACATGGCGATGCCGATCGTGATGCGCACGTCCGGCGGCCCGTTCGCCGACGCCAGGGTCCGCGAGGCGATGAAGCTCGTGGTGGACCGCGAGGCGATGGTCAAGCAGGTCCTGTCCGGGTACGGCACCGTCGCCAACGACATCCTCGGCACCGGCGACCCCGACTACGCCAAGGACATCCCCCAGCGCCACCGCGACCTGGCGAAGGCGAAACAGCTGCTCAAGGACGCCTCGTTCGACTTCTCCAGGACCTACGAACTGGTCACCACCGAGGACGTCTCCGGACTCGCCGAATCCGCGACGCTCTTCGCCTCCCAGGCCCGCGAGGCCGGCATCAAGATCGAGGTCGTCAAGCAGGAATCCGGCACCTTCTACCAGAAGACCTGGCTCAAGGGCGACTTCTACACCAACTACTGGGGCACCAACGACTCCGTGGTCTTCTTCGCCTCCAAGACCCTGTCCACCGGAGCCGGCCAGAACGAGGCCGACTGGTCCGACAAGGACTTCGACGCCGCCTACCACAAGGTCATCGCCACCGCGGACACCAAGGCCCGCACCGCCGCCCTGCGCGGCCTCCAGCAGATCGAGCACGACCGCTCCGGCTACCTGCTGTGGGGCATGGCCGACGGCATCGACCTGGCCGCGCCCAAGGTCCACGGCCTGCCCAAGCTCCCCGGCTACGGCCGCGTCCAGCTCGAAAACGTCTGGCTGGCCCCGTGACCGGAACCACCGCGCCCCCGGCCGAGTCCGCCACCCGGCCCGTGGCGGCATCGGCCGCGCACCGCGCTGGTGCCCTGGCCCTGCGGATCGCCTCCGCGCTGGGCAAACGCCTCGCGATGCTCCTGGTGCTGCTCGCCGTGGTGTTCGCGGCGATCGAACTGCTGCCGGGCGACGCGGCGTCGGCCACATCCGAACGCGGCGAGGGCGCCGCCGGAATCGCCGCCCGCCGGCATCTGCTCGGCCTGGACCGGCCGGTGTGGGAACGCTTCTGGGACTGGATCACCGCCCTGCCCACCGGCGACCTCGGCACCTCCGCCCGCGGCCAGCAGGTGACCGACCTGCTCGCCGCGCCGCTGCCCAACACCATCCTGCTGGGCACCACCGCCTTCGTGCTCACCGTCATCGCCGCGCTGGCACTGGGCATCTGGTCCGCCGCCCGCCCGCGCGGCATCGTCGACCGGGTGGTGGACCTCACCTCCACCGCCGCCTTCGCGCTGCCCGAATTCGTCGTCTCCATCGGCCTGTTGCTGGTGCTCTCCCTCTGGACCGGCTGGCTGCCCGCCGCCACCGTCACCGGTGGGGACGGCGCCCCGGCGAGCTGGACCATGCTGGTGATGCCGGTCCTGGCCCTGACCGTCCCGCAGACCGGCTGGAACACCCGGATCGTCCGCGCCGCCCTCGCCGACCAGGCCGCGACTCCGCACGTGGAGGCCGCCCACCTGGACGGACTGCCACGGCGCCGGGTGCTGCTGCGGCACGCCCTGCCGGGTGCCTGGCCTGCCATCGCCACCGGCATCGCCACGTCCACCGGGATGCTCCTCGGCGGAACGGTGGTGGTGGAGACGCTCTTCAACTACCCGGGAATCGGCACGGTGCTGGCCGGTGCCGTCGCCGACCGCGACACCCCCGTCATCGCCGCCGTCGTGGCCTGCGCCGCGGCCCTGATCACCGTCGTCCTGCTCCTCGCCGACCTCGTCCGAGCCCGCACCCTGGGAGCCCGCTCATGACCGCCGCCGCGGTCCTCGACCAGCGGCCCGCACGCCGCTCCTGGCCGCGGATCCTCCTGCCCGTCGTCCCCGCCGTCCTGCTCGTCCTGACCGCGGTGCTGGGTCCTGCGCTGGCCGCCCGGCCCGTCGACAAGCCCGTCACCGCCCCCTACGCCGAGGCCGGCGCCGATGCTGTCCTCGGCGGCGACCAGCTCGGCCGCGATGTCCTCAGCCGGCTCCTCAACGGTGGCAGCGCCCTGATCGGCAGCGCCCTGATCGTGTCGCTCGCCGTCACCGCCCTGGCCACCCTGCTCGGCTGCTACGCCGTGCTCAGCCCCCGGCTCGGACGCCTGGTCGAGCGGACCGCGGACACCGCCATCCTCCTGCCGCCGGTCCTCGGCATCATGCTCCTCGCGCTGGCCTGGCCCGGTGGCGGACGGCCCGCCATCACCCTAGCCGCCATCGTCCTGGGCACGCCCTACGCGCTACGCATCGTGGCCGGCGCGGCCGCCCCGCTCGCCACCGCGGGATTCATCGAGGCGGCCGTCGCGAGCGGGGAGGGCACCACGCATCTGGCGCTGCGCGAGATCCTGCCCAACCTCCGCGCCGTCGTCCTCGCCGTGTTCGGCCTGCGCTTCGTCGACGCGGTCTACGTCATCTCGATGGCCGGTTTCCTCCAGCTCGGGCCCCAACCACCCGAGGCCGACTGGGCACTGATGATCCGTGAGAACGGTCCCGGCATCCTCCTCAACCCCTGGGCCGTGGTCGCCCCCGGACTGGCCATCGGGCTGCTCGCGATCAGCGTCAACCTCGCCGCCAACGCCCTGGCACCGGCCACCGCACGCCGGTCCGCACTGCGATGACCCGCACCGACCGCCCCGCACCCACACCCCAGGACACGCACGTGGACTCGTCCCGCACGCCGCCGCCCGTCACGGTCACCGACCTCGAAATCAGCCTGCCGCACGGCCCGGCCCTGCTCGACGCCATCGATTTCCGCCTGCGAGCGGGCCGGATCGCGGCGCTGACCGGCCCCTCGGGCTCGGGCAAGACCACCCTGCTGCGCGCCCTCATCGGAGACCTCCCCCACGGCGCCCGCGTCACCTCGGGCACCGTCCGCATCCTCGGCCAGGACGTCTTCGCCCTCGCCCCCGACGCGCTGCGCGCCCTGCGCCGCCACCGCATCGCCTACGTCGGCCAGGACCCCGGCTCCGCCCTCAACCCCCGCATGACCGCCGCCCAACTCCTCACGGAAGTCGCCGCCGACTCCACACCCGAAGCGATCACGGCGCTGCTGGCCGAGTGCCGGCTCCCCGCCGCACTCGCCCACCACCGCCCCGGCGCCCTGTCCGGCGGGCAGCAGCGCCGCCTCGCCCTGGCCCGCGCGCTGGCCAGGCAGCCCGACATCCTCCTGCTCGACGAGCCCACGGCCGGCCTCGACACCGCGCTGCGCGACGAGATCACCGCCCTCCTCCGCCACCTCGCCGCCGACCGCGGCATCGGCGTCGTCCTGTCCTGCCACGACCCGCACACCGTCGCCGCCTGCGCCGACAGCGTCACCGCCCTTTGCGCACCCGCCGAACCGGCCACCCGCCCCGCACTCCGCGAGCCCGCCCGCCCCCGCACCCCCGA
>NZ_JAJCXB010000021.1 GCF_020564935.1 Streptomyces pinistramenti | reverse complement strand
CCACGGAGCACGCCCCGGGCCGTACGGCACCGGGTCTGCCCAGGCAGAGCCGGGCGGCCGCGTCCGACGAGCCGTCGGTCCCGGTGGCATCGGCGCGCGCCGGCGGCACGGCGGCCGGGCCCGCCGCTTCGGCCGCCTCGGGTGCCGCGGACGGCGCCGCCACACCCGGTGCCGGCGGCGCGCAAGCGCCCCCCGACGGCGTCCCAGGACAGCCGGCCGCCACCGGGGACGGCGGGCCCGAGAGCGCCGCGCCCACCGTCCGCGGTGACGCGGGAGGACCGCTGCCCGCCGCCCGTTCCTGAAGCTCCCGACGCGCCGCGAGGGCCCGCCGCCACGGCCGGGCCCTCGCACCGCTCCCCCGCCCCTGACGGCACCGATCAGTTGGATCTCCCGTGAAACTGACCCTCACCACCTCCGACGCCGGACGCCTGACGGACCATCTGCTCGATGTGCCCGAGCAGGCGACCGTCGCCGATCTCGCCGCCTCCCTCGCCCCGCCACCGGAGCCGTACGCGGACGACTCCCCCGCCCCGCCCCCGCAGGTCTTCCTCGGCGACCGTGCCCTGGACGGCGGGCTGCCGCTGCGCAGTTCGGGCATCCGTGACGGCGCGGTCATCGGCCTGGGCGCGCCCTGTGCCGCCGAACGCCGGGCGCGGGCCTGGGATCCGGCGCCCGGCGACCCCGTCCTGGTGGAGATCAGGCATGTGGGCGGCCCCGGAGCCGGCCGGGTCTGGCGGCTCGGCGCGGGCAGCCACGAGATCGGGACGGAGCGCGGCTGCGCCCTGCGGCTGACCGGCGGCGGCGCACCGGAGCGCGGCGTGTGGATCACCGTGGGTCCGGACGGCTCGGTGTCGTACCTGCTGCCCGACGACGCGGACCAGGCCAACTGCGGGCTGCGCAGCCTGACTCCCCCGCCGCCGGTGGATCCGGAGACCGGCACGCCGCTCACCTCCGAGGAGCCCGCGGGGCTGCGGGACGGCGGCACCGGAGGGCACTCCGTGGCGGCGGGGCCCGACGGCCTGCCGCCGACCGAGCCCGAGCGGCCCCTGGGCTACCGGCCGCCGCCTGACGACGGCTCCCAGGAGTGGCCCGCCTTCGCCGACCTCTCCCTGGGCGAGCATCTGCTGCGCCGGACGACGCCGTTCCAGCCGGACGCCGCGGTCAATCCGTCGGCCGACGGGATGGCCGTGGAGTACAACAGGCCGCCGCGGATCGCCCCGCATCTGGACGCCGAGACGATGCGGATGCAGGGCCCGCCGTCCCGTCCTGGCCCGCGCGCCTTCCCGCTGCTGTTCGTGCTGGCGCCGCTGATGATGGGCCTGGTCATGATGGGCCTGTTCCGGTCCTTCTACTTCATGATCTTTATCTTCTTCAGCCCGATGATGGCGATCAGCAACTGGATCATCGGCCGCCGCACCGGCCGCAAGCAGTACGAGGAGTCCCTGCGGCTCTACCGGCTGCGCAGGGCCGCGCTCGAACTCGAACTGCGGGAGGCCGCCGTCGACGAACGGGAGCTGCGGAACACGACGTTCCCCGACCCGGCGACGGTGCTGCTGACCGCCACCGGCCCGTCCGGCGCCCTCTGGGAGCGGCGCAGGCGCGACCCCGACCGGCTGACGGTCCGGCTGGGCACGCTGACCCGCCCCTCGCTGCGGCGCATCGAGGACCAGGCGCGGGAGAACAACCACCGCACCGTCCACTGGCGGCTCGCCGACGTGCCCTACGGCCTGGAGATGGCCGACCTCGGCGTCGTCGGCCTGGTCGGCCCCGGCGCCACCACCCGTTCCGTCGCGGCCTGGACGGTCGCCCAGAGCGCCGTGCTGCACAGTCCGCGCGACCTGCGCATCGTGGTCCTGACCAGCGACGAGAACGCCGAGTCCTGGGCGTGGGTGCGCTGGCTGCCGCATCTGAACACCGGCCGGGCGACCAGCGTCGTGGCGCTCGGCAACGACCCGGAGAGCACCGCGCACCGCGTCAACGAACTCGTCTCCGACATCCAGGCCCGCACCGCGGCCGCCGCGTCCGCGCTGGGCCGGACCCTGCTGGACGAGCCGGACGTGCTGGTCATCGCGGACGGCGCCCGCCGGCTGCGCGACGTGCCCGGCATGGTGCAGGTGCTCAGGGCCGGGCCGGCCGTGCACATCTACAGCCTCTGCGTCGACGAGCAGGAGCGGCTGCTGCCCGAGGAGTGCACCTCCGTCATCACCGCGACCGGCAGCCGGCTCGCGGTGCACACCACCGGTTCGCCCAAGGTCAGCGGCGTGCGCGCGGACCTCGTGGAGCCCGCCTGGTGCGAGGAGGTGGCGCGGGCGCTGGCGCCGGTGCGCGACGTCACGCTGGACGGCGACTCGGGCCTGCCTGACGGCGTCCGGCTGCTCGGCCTGATCGGTCAGGAGCCGCCCAACGCCGAGGCGCTGCTGCGGTCCTGGACCAAGCGCCCGGCGTCGACGACGTTCGTCCTGGGTGCCGGGTACGACGGCCCGCTGCGGCTCGACCTGGTGCGCGACGGGCCGCACGGGCTGGTGGCAGGCACCACGGGCGCCGGCAAGTCCGAACTGCTCCAGACGATGATCGCCTCGCTCGCCGCCGCCAACCGGCCCGACGAGCTGGCGTTCGTCCTGATCGACTACAAGGGCGGCAGCGCGTTCCGCGAATGCGCCGAACTGCCGCACACCCTGGGCATGGTCACCGACCTCGACGGCCACCTCGTGCAGCGTGCGCTCGCCTCGCTGGACGCGGAGCTGCGGCGCCGCGAGCAGCTGCTCGCGGACGTCGAGGCCAAGGACCACGCCGACTACCGCGCCAAGCGGGCCAGGAACGGCGAACTGCCCGCGCTGCCGCGACTGCTGATCGTCATCGACGAGTTCGCCACGCTGGTGCGCGAGGTGCCCGACTTCGTGCCGGGGCTGATCAGCCTGGCGCAGCGCGGCCGTTCGCTCGGCCTGCACCTGATCCTCGCCACCCAGCGGCCCGGTGGCTCGGTCAGCACCGACATCAAGGCCAACACCAACCTGCGGATCGCGCTGCGGGTCACCGACAAGACCGAGAGCCAGGACATCATCAACTCCGGTGACGCGGTGAGCATTTCCTCCGCGACCCCCGGACGCGCCCTGGTACGCCGCGGCGAACACGCGCCGACACCGTTCCAGACCGCCTGGGTGGGCGCCGCCCGCGCCTCCCAGGACGGTACGGACGACGGCACCGCCCCGGTGGGGCCGGGTGCCGTCACCCCGGCGGCGCGCCCCGTGCGCGGCGTCGAACTGTCCTGGAACCGTCTGGGCCGGCCGGTGGACCTGTTCGACGAGGAGGACGGCGAGCCGGAGCCGGCCGCCGAGGAGGCCGTCACCGACCTGCTCGCGCTGGTCGAGACGATCAAGGAGGCCACGGCTGCGCTGGAGGACCACAGCGAGCAGGCCAGCCCCTGGCTGCCCGCGCTGCCCGACACCGTCACCCTCGACGACCTGCCGGCCACCGTCCCCACCCCGCCCGGCCGCCCCGCCGCCGTCCCGTACGCGCTGCTCGACCTGCCCAGCCTCCAGGAACGCCGGGTGTGCAGCATCGACTTCGCCACCTTCGGCCACCTGTACGTCATCGGCGCCCCGCGCTCCGGACGCACCCAGGTGCTGCGCACCCTCGCGGGCTCGGCCGCCCGCACCCTGCCCAGCAGCGAACTGCACCTGTACGCGATCGACGCGGCGGGCGGCGGCCTGTCGTCCCTGGAGGCGCTGCCGCACTGCGGCGCGGTGGTCTCCCGCTTCGACATCGAGCGGCTGGCGCGCCTCATCGGCCGCCTCACCCGGGAGCTGACGGAGCGTCAGGAGAAGATGTCCGCGCACGACTGCGCGGGCCTGACGGAGCTGCGGGCCGCGCTGCCTGCGGCCGAGCGCCCGGCCCACGTGCTGCTGCTGATCGACGGCTGGGACGGCATCGCGTCGATGCTCGACGAGTACGACGGTGGGCGGCTGTTCGACGAGATCACCCGGCTGCTGCGGGAGGGCGCAGCGGCGGGCATCCACCTCGTGGCCTCGTCCGAACGCGGGCTGCTCGGCGGCCGGCTCTCCGCGCACAACGATTTCCGGCTGCTGCTGCGCCAGTCCGACAAGGGCGACTACTACCTGGCGGGGATGTCCCCGAACCGGGTGCCGAGCCACATCCCGCCGGGCCGTGGCTGGCACACCCCGGCGTCCGTCGAGACACAGATCGCGCTGCTGCCCACCGGGGCGGCGGACGGCGCCGGCGGCCAGGGGAGCGTCGACCAGGCCGACGCGCTGCGGGAGATCGGCCGGCTGGCGACCGAACGGGACGCCCATCTCCCGGTGGAGCGCAGGCCGTTCCGGGTCGTGGAGATGCCGAAGGTGATCGGCTTCCAGGAGGCCATGGAACGGGTACCCGAGGAGTCCAGGCGGCCGATGTGGGCGCTGCTCGGCATCGGCGGGGACGAAGTGCGGCCGCTGGGCTTCGACTTCCTCTCCGGCGGCGGCAGCTTCGCGGTCGTCGGCCCGCCCGGTTCGGGTCGCAGCACCGCGCTCGCCGCGATGTCCGTTTCGCTGATCACGGGCGGTACCGCCCTGGTGGTGCTCGCGCCGCGCGAGTCGCCGCTGCGCAAGCTCGCCGACCACGGCCTGGCCCAGGTCATCACCGACTCCGACCCGTCGGCCGACACCGTCACCGAGGCGCTCCGTGCGGTCGGCGACCGGCCGGTGGTCGTCGTGGTCGACGACAGTGACCTGGTCGCCAACTGCGGCGCGGACCAGGTGCTGCGGCAGATCGCCTCGTCGGGCCGGGACCGCAACCAGGGCATCCTGATCGGCGGTCCTTCCGAGGGGATGAGCGCCATCGGGTGGATCGGCATGGTCCGCAGGTCGCGGCGCGGTCTGCTGCTCGGCGCGCGGGCGATCGGCGACGGCGACATCATCGGTGCGCGCATCAACGCCGAGCACATCCGCACCCGGCTGGCCGTCGGCCGCGCCTGGACGGCGGGCCCTGCGGGGACGGCGGTGCCGGTGCAGGTGCCGCTGACGGTCCTGGAGAGCTGAGCGGGACGCGTTCCGGGGATTCCCGGAACAGGGAAGGGCCCGGCACCCATGAGGGAGCCGGGCCCTTCCCGTACGCCGGGGTTCAGCCGTTGGAGCTGCTGCGGACACCCGCCGCGATCTGGCCGTCCGAGTCGGTCATCGTCTTGACGATGTCGGTGAAGGACTGGGCGAACACCTTGATGTTCGCCGACGACTCGTTCATCTGCTTGCTGAACGCCTGGTAAGCCTGCTCCAGGGCGGGGCTGGACTGCTCGAAGACCAGGCCGTCCTTGAGCAGCGCGCTCACCGTGGTCTCCAGCTGCTTCAGCTCGCTGGCGATGTCGGTGAACTTGTTTTCCATCGTGGTGGCGACGCGCTTGATGTCGTCGTAATCGAGAAGTACGTCCTGCGCCATCGTTCCTCCGGGTGGTGCGGTCGTCGGTGCGTGCGGGAGTGGCGGTGCGGGGGTCAGCCGCTGGAGCGGATCTTGTTCGCCATCTCGTCGTCCATGTCCTTCATCGACTGGACGATCTTCTGGAACTGCTCGGCGAAGTCCTTGATGCTCTGCGTCGCATCGGTCAGCGACTTCGTCAGCTTCTCGTAGGACTGCTGGAGCGCGGGGCTGGAGTTGTTGAACTTCAGCGTGGAGTTGAGCATCGTGTCGACCTCGTTCTTGGCCTCCGTCATCCGGGGCACAAGGGTGTTGTCGGCACTGTTGTTGAGGACGTTGGAGACGCGGTCGATCTCCGCGAAGTCCAGGCTGATGTTGGCGGGCAAGGGTTCTCCTTCGGGTGAGCGGGGGGATCGTGCAGGTAGGGGGGTGGGGCGGCGGCCGGGGTCCGGCACGGACGCGGCTCAGTCGTCGTCCTTCTCGTCCCAGTCGGCATCGGGAGCGGAGCGCGTGTACGTCGTCACCTTGCCGTCGCTGTCGGTGACGGTCTGCGTTCCCGTGCCGTCGTCCTCGATGACGTAGCGGCTGGTGGTCGTCGCACCGTCGGGCCCGGTCGTCACCGTCGTGTAGTCCCGGGCGTCGAACGGCTTGCCGTCTTCGGGGGTGATGGGTCGCGGCGCGGTGTCGTACGTCGTCTTGCTCGTGTACTTCTGCTCGTCCGCGCCCTTGCCGATGGTGACGGTGCTCTCCTCGGTCATGACGTTGTTGTCGTCGTCGAGTGTCACCTTGACGTGCGTGCTGCCCGAGTCCGAGTCGATCGTCTTCTCCGTGGGCGGGGTGTCGCTGGGCCGGTCGCCCTCCGGGTGCGGGCCGGGCGGCGAGGGCACGTCCTTGTCGTTGTTGTACGCCTCGCACCAGCCGGGCGCGCCGTCCGCCGAGCAGACGTCGTTGATGTCCGCGTCCGGGTGTTCCTTGAAGTAGCCGGACGCGCCGATCTTGTCCAGGTAGGCGTTCCAGTCCTTCGTGTCCTGGTCCCAGGCGTCCCACTTGGCCTTGTCGCTCTTCCACTTGTCCAGGCCGAGGCTGGTGCCCATCACGCCGGCGCTGTCCGCCATCCCGGCATCGACCTGGAAGTAGTTGTCGGAGACCGACTTGAAGATGTCCGCGAGCTTGTTGAGGCCGTCCTTCGCGTCCTTGGCCCGGCTGCTGGACCGTTGCGAGAAGCTCCACATGGCACTGCCGAGGTCGCTGAACCCCATCACGCTCTTCGCGTCGTCGGTGGAGGAGGACAGTTCCTTCAGCGCGCCCTTGGCACCTCCGGAGTCGGCGGTGTCGGCGAGTTCGCGCATCCGCGTCTGCACCTGGTTCAGCAACTCGTAGTCGATGGAGAAGTCGGGCATGGGCACCTCTCGGGCCGGCGGCCGGGCGGCGTGGGGCAAAACCTTGCACTCTGTCCACGCACGGCCGGGCCGGATGGTTCACACCTGTTCGGAATTCTTGTCGATCTCTTTGAACCTCGCGGCTCTGTGGCGCGTGTATTCAACTACAGCCAGCTGTACCTACCACGCACACCCGCACCCTCGCACGATCCCGCCACGGCCCCTGTTCACCACCTCCCCCGTACATCCCCCGCCCCGTACACCCCCTGCCGCACCGCCCGTGCCGGCAGTCGACCAAGGAAGGCCGGTGCCGGCGTTGCCTCGCGAAGCGGATTGGAGCGCCCTGGACCTCGACGCGGACCCCACCCCGGGCGACCCCGCCAGGATCCGGGAGGTCATCGCGGCCCAGGACGAACTGGTGCGGCTGGCCGACACCATCGACTCCGGACTCACCGAGGTCAAGAACACCTCGGGCGGCGCCTTCGTCGGCAAGACCGGCGACGCCCTGCGCGAGGTCATCGACGGTCATCTGCGCAAGTTCGTCTCGACGTTCCGCGAGGCCCAGCAGGACGTGCAGGGCGCGCTGCGCACCTACCAGGCGGTCATGGAGGAGCAGCAGGGCCGGGCGGACACCGCGCTCCAGCAGGCCAAGGGCCTCGCCGAGGACGACGAAGAGGGCCGCGCATCGCTGAAGTCGACCGCCAAGGACGCCGGGGAGATCCAGCGGAGCGCGTCGAAGACGGCGGCCAGTACGGTGCGGGCGGCCGGCCAGAAGATCGCCTCGCCGGTCGACGCCTGCGACGAGATCATGAAGGCGCTCAGCTGGCTGGCCATCATCCTGATCATCCCGGCCATCATCTTCGGCGGCCCGATCGCGCTGTTCGCCATCGCCCTCAACGTCGCCATCTTCATCAAGACCGCGGTGGACTTCGCCAACGGCGACGCCAGCGCGCTCGATCTGCTGCTGTCCGGGCTCGGCATGATCGCCCCCAGCACCCGGGGCATCCAGCTCGCGAAGGTCTTCCAGGGGCTGCGCGGCCTGGCCTCCAAGGGCATCACGGGCATCAAGACCGCGTTCGACTCGTTCAAGAACGTCTTCACCGGGCGCAACATGCTCAACCTGTCGATCCGCCTGTTCTTCGGCACGGCGGACTTCGCGCGCGGCGCGGCGAGTTGGAGCCGCGGCCTCAACGGCCTCTTCACGCACACCCCGTTCTCCCACATCCCGGGATTCGGCGGCCGGATCTTCACCGGCATGGGCGGCACGTTCCACATCGTCGCGCCGTTCAAGGCACTCCCGATGTTCCTCCCCCAGGGCCTGACCGGCCTGCACTTCGCGGGGGCGCTGGCGTACGGGGCGGTCAAGGGCATCGGCACCGGCGCCAAGTGGATCGGCTCGGGCCTGGCCGCAGCGGGCCGGGGGGTGTGGAACGGGCTGTCCGGGTTCAAGGCCCTGCGTCTTGTCCTTCCCGTGGACGCCGCCGAGATCCAGGCGCTGGGCATCGGCAAGGCCCTGAAAATCGGCTTCATCGACCGTGGTGTGTTCGGCGAATTCCGCTACGGAGCACTCGACGCGAGCGGGCGGCTGCTGGGCGGCGCCGGGCCGATCCACCATCTCGCCGACATCGGCGGCGGCCCGCCCTCGGTGCACATCGACCCGGTGAAGGACCTGGCGATGGTGCGCTCCGGCGGCTTCGCGGGGCCCGGCACGTTCACGCCGTCGCTGTCGATGCACGGCGCGATGACCCCGCCCTCGATGCACTTCGACGGCTCGCTGTCGGGCCTCGGCTCCGCCAACCTGTCCCTGCACGGGCTGGGCGGCGGGCTCCCCGGCGGACTCGACCTGCCGGCGGTGCACATCGGCGGCCTGGACGGCACCCTCAGTGGCCTGACGTCGCTCGGGCACCCCACGGGGCTCGGCCAGCTGCCGACCGCGGGCCCGGTCACGCACCTTTCGCCGCCGGCCGGCCTGCACGGCTCGCTGACCGGCTCGCTGCCGTCCGGCGTGTCGGCGCCGGTGGCACCGGGCGGCGTGACCGGCCTCGGCACGCACGGCCTCGGCTCCGTGTCCGCCGGCCACTTCGGCGGCACGCACGGCCTCGGCGACCTGGGCAACATCGGCTCCGGCGCGCGGATCGCGGACGTGCCGGCGATGCGGATGGACGTCCCCTCGCCGACGACCGCGGTCCCGCACGCGCCGGCCGCGGGACTGGTCGATCTCGGCCACGTCGAGGCGCCCGCCCACGGCATCGCCGCACCCGGCGCCCTCGACCTGCACACCGGATCGCTCGCCCCGCCGCCCACCGTCAGCCGCATCGACCTGCCGGCCACCGGCGGGCACACGTCCGTGCCCACCCCGTCCGTCGGCCGCATCGAGATGCCCGCCGCCGGCACGGCCGCATCCGACGTGGCCGCACCCGGCCAACTGCACCTGCCGGCCCACGGTTCGGTGACACCGGGCCCGGTGCACGGCCTCGGCAGCGTCGACCTCACCGGCGCGGTCGCGGACGCCGGCCGGATCGCCGACGTGGGCACGGGCACCGGCCGCGGCCTCGGCGCGGGCCTTGACACCCACGGCATCACACCCCCGGCCTTCGGCACCCACGGCATCACGCCGCCCGCCGCGGCAACCGACGGCATCACGCCCCCGGCCGTCAGCACCGGCATCACGCCCCCCGCCGTCCAGCACGGCGTCGCCCCGCCGCCCGCCACCCACGGCATCACCCCCCCGGCCACCGGCGACCGGCTCGCGCCGCCGCCCGCCGTCAACGGAACCGGCGGCCGGGTGGACCTGCCCGGAGCCGGCACCACACCGCACGTCCCGCAGCCCGCGGCCGGCGGCACCGATCTGGCCGGGCTGAGCGGGCTCGGCGAGCGTGCCGTGCCCACGCCGGCCCCCGGCCACGGCGCACTCGACGTGCCAACGGGCGCGCCCGGCCGCCCCGTTGAAGCACCGGCCGTCGGCGCCGGCTCGTCCGCCCTGGAAACGCCGAAGCTGCCGGACCTGCCCGGAGCGGGTGTGCCGGGGCACGGCACACCCTCGCTCGACGGTGCGACGGCCCCGGCCCTGCCGCACACCGTCGGCAGCGTGGAGGCACCGGGCGCCGGGGCCATCGCCCCGCACGGTCCGGTACGGGCCCCGCAGGCCGACGTCCCGCTCGGCGGCGGCATCCGTCCGGGCGCCCCGCACGCCCCGGCCCCCGCCGTGCCGCACGCTCCTCCGCGCGCCGACGGGCACGGCCCCGGCGTCGGTTCGGGCGGGGACATCAAGGGCAAGGCGCCGGCCCACACGCTGGACAACTTCGCGCAGTGGCGCGAGGAGGCGCTCGCCAAGGCCGACGTGTTCCGCAAGCCGGGCGACACGCCCGCGGCGTTCCAGGCACGCCGGGAAGCCTGGACGCGGGTGCAGCAGGCCCGGATCGATTACCACCTGGCGCAGAACGAACTGGACCTGGCGGGCGCCCGCGTGGACGGCCCGTCCACCGGCCCGTCCGTCGGCGAGCAGGCCCTGAACGACTTCAAGGCCGCCGAGCAGAGCCTGGCCGACGCCAAGGACGGCTTCCGCGCGCACGGCCTGGACCCCGACGACATCGGGCAGAAGCTCCAGGCGCTGGACAACGCCTCGCTGAAGGCCCGCCCGAGGCTGCCCGGCGGCACCGGGGGCAGGCCCCCGGTCACCACGGAACTCCCGGGCCAGGGCGGTGTGCTGCTGACGGTGTCGCGCACCGATCCCCCGAAGGTCACGAACGCCGCCGACGCGAGCCTGTTCAAGGTGCACGGCACCCCCCAGGGCTCGAAGTTCACGGTGGAGAAGCTGGATGCGCCGGACGGCAACCCGGTCCGCAGCTGGCACTACGTCAGGCTCGGCGGGCTGCGGCCGGCCGGCGAGGACTTCGTCCTGCACGGCGGCCTCTTCGACGGCTCGACGCTCAAGACGAGCAAGTCCGCCGGCTCCCTGCTCGACTCGACCGGCCACAGCTGGCCGGCCAGGATCGACGGCGACGACGTGATCGTCGCCTCGCCCGCGGGCCCGCAGCACTACACGTGGTCCGGCGCCTTCCACGACGCGCCGACGGCCCCCGCCCCGCACACCACACCGCCGCCGCCCGCCGCCGGGCTCAGCGGGGACGCCGCCGCGAACTGGGGCAAGCACGTAGACCTGGCCCGCATCCATCTGGACCAGGCCGTCAAGAACAGCGAGATCGCCGCCACGATGCGGGATGTCATCGGGGGCTCCTTCACCTCCAAGCGCGGCTTCGGCGGATTCGTCGACCCGATGGCGCTGGAGAAGAGCGATCTGGTGGGCAAGACGCAGAAGTTCCACCAGGTGACCCAGGACCTGCTGTTCTCGGGCCCCAACGAGCGGGTCACCGTCTACCGCGGGGTCTCCATGGACCCGGCGAGCCAGCAGGCCGACGTCTTCATCGAGCGGCTGCCGATCTCGACGTCCAACACCTTCGAGTTCCAGCCCGAGTGGGCCAAGAACGGCGTGCTGAGCAACCGCATCGTCTTCGAGATCGATGTTCCGGCCGAGCACGGCAAGCTGGCCATGTCCTACCCGCCGCACTACGAGGTGGGCGCGGGCGACCCGCCCATCATGAGCCCCGGGCAGTGGGAGGTCACTCTCCCCCCGACCACCCTGATCCGCACCGGCGAACCCCGCATCGAAGGCGGCCTGACGGTCGTTCCGGTACGCGCCGAACAGATCACGCCCGACCGCTTCGCCGCGGTGATCGGCGAGAAGTGGCCGGGTCTGCCGTCGGGCACCGCGTTCGACGACTTCGGCCGGGCCTTCGCACCGGAGTCACTGGGCCGCTGGGGCGGCGGCTTCGAGAACGTCACCGCTCATGCCGCGGTCAGCCAGGACGGGCTGGTCCACACGACCACCGTCAGCAAGCCCGGATACGCCGACGACCTCACCATCACCGTCACCCACCAGCCGGAGAAGAACACCGTCGCGGTGACGTTCACCGACGCAGGTGGCAGCAAGCTGCTCGACAAGAGCTGGAGCGGCGACGGGTTCCGCTACATCGCCGCCGACCTCCAGGGCAACGTCCTGCACAACGCCGAGGAGTTCGCGAACCTCCCCACACCGGAAAGCTGGAAGGGCAAGCCCGACACCCCCACACCCGGCACCGGGAGCCGACCCACCGGAGCCGAACTCGACGCCATCTGGGCCAGGGAATCCGCCGCCAGAGCCGACGTCTTCCGCAAACCCGGCGACACCGACGCCATCGTCCACGCCCGCATGGACGCCTGGAACGACATCCAACACGCACAAGCCGAACTCGACCACGCCCAACTGCGCTTCGACACCGAAGGCACCCGCATCGACGGCTCCTCCCGCGGACCCGCCATCGGCGAACAGACACGCACCGACCTCGACAACGCCACAGCCCACCTCAACGACGCCAAGAACGCCTTCCGCGCCCACGGCATGAACCCCGACGAAGTCGCCACCACACTCGACGACCTCCTCAACACCTCACTCAAGGAACGCCCCCGCCTCCTCGGCGGCGCCTCCGGCGCAGGTGCCGGGCGCAGTCTCGGCCGGTTCGACAAGGAGATCCCGGGTCTGGACGGTGCGGTGGTGCACGCGCCGCGCGGCGAGGCCCCCCAGGTCCTGGACGCCGCCGCCGCGGACCACCTCGTGGTCCACGGCGGGCCCGCCGACCGGCAGTTCACCGTCCAGCAGCTGGATGCCCCCGGCGGCAGCCCCGTCCGCAGCTGGCACTACTCCCGCGGCCTCGGGCTCAGCCTCACCGGCGAGGACATCGTCCTGCGCGGCGGCCCCTTCGACGGCTCGACGATCAGCACCCAGTCCAAGCTCGGCAAGTCCACCGCCGCCCCCCTGGACTCGGCGGGCCACCACTGGCCCGTCAAGATCGACGGCGACACCCTCACCATCGCCTCCCCGACGGGCCCGCAGCACTACACGTGGTCCGGCGCCTTCCACGACGCGCCGACGGCCCCCGCCCCGCACACCACACCGCCGCCCCCCGCCGCCGGGCTCAGCGGAAAGGCCGCCGAGAACTGGGGGTCGCTCATCGATGTGGCCCGCATCCATCTGGGCCACGCGGTCGCCAAGCCCGAGGTCTCCGCCCTGATGCGGGACGTCATCGGGGGTGCCTTCACCTCCAAGCGCGGCTTCGGCGGATTCGTCAACCCCAGTGCACTGGAGGGCGGCAGCCTCCTCACCAAGGTCCAGAATTTCCACCGCATCACCCAGGACCTGCAGTTCTCGGGCCCGAACAAGCAGCTCACCGTCTACCGCGGCGTCTCCATGGACCCGGCGAGCCAGCAGGCCGACGTCTTCATCGAGCGGCTGCCGATCTCGACGTCCAACACCTTCGACTTCCAGCCCGAGTGGGCCAAGAACGGCGTGCTGAGCAACCGCGTCGTCTTCGAGATCGAGGTGCCCGCCGACCACGGCAAGCTGGCCATGTCCTACCCACCGCACTACGAGGTGGGCGCGGGCGACCCGCCCCCGCGCAGCCCCGACCAGTGGGAGATCACTCTCGCCCCCACCACGCTGGTCCGCACCGGCGAACCCCGGATCGAGAGCGGCCTGACGGTCGTTCCGGTACGCGCCGAGGCCATCTCCCCCGACGACTTCGCCTCCGTGATCAAGGCGGAGTGGCCGGGTCTGCCGTCGGGCACCGCGTTCGACGACTTCGGCCGGGCCTTCGCACCGGAGTCACTGGGCCGCTGGAACGGCTTCGAGAACGTCACCGCGCATGCCGCGGTCAGCCAGGACGGGCTGGTCCACACGACCACCGTCAGCAAGCCCGGATACGCCGACGACCTCACCATCACCGTCACCCACCAGCCCGAACGCAACACCGTCGGCCTGGCATTCACCGACCCCGCCGGCACAAAACTGCTCGAAAAGAGCTGGAGCGGCACCGGATTCACCCACATCGCCGCCGATCTGCGCGGCCATGTCCTGCACAACGCCGAGGAGTTCGCGAACCTCCCCACACCGGAAAGCTGGAAGGGCAAGCCCGACACCCCCACACCCGGCACCGGGAGCCGACCCACCGGAGCCGAACTCGACGCCATCTGGGCCAGGGAATCCGCCGCCAGAGCCGACGTCTTCCGCAAACCCGGCGACACCGACGCCATCGTCCACGCCCGCATGGACGCCTGGAACGACATCCAACACGCACAAGCCGAACTCGACCACGCCCAACTGCGCTTCGACACCGAAGGCACCCGCATCGACGGCTCCTCCCGCGGACCCGCCATCGGCGAACAGACACGCACCGACCTCGACAACGCCACAGCCCACCTCAACGACGCCAAGAACGCCTTCCGCGCCCACGGCATGAACCCCGACGAAGTCGCCACCACACTCGACGACCTCCTCAACACCTCACTCAAGGAACGCCCCCGCCTCCTCGGCGGCGCCTCGCACCACTCCCGGCCTGCCGGCGGCCCCTCGTACGAGATGCAGTCGCTGGAGCAGGCCGGCGTGCCCGCACCCCACCGGACACCGGACCTGCCGCACCAGAGCACACCCGCCCCCACCACGCACGAGACGCCGCACCCGCCGCAGGAGACCGTCCCCGGCGGCGGGCCCATCGGGAGGGACCTGCGGCTGACCGGCCCTGACGGCATGACGCAGTTCCGGTTCGTGCACACGGCGCCCGACGGCACCTTCGGTGACGGGGCGCGGGTCGTCTCGACCGACGGTTCGCCGGTGCCGGACGCATCCGTCTCCCCGTACGGCGACGGCCTCCGCGTCGAGACGGCCGAAGGGCACCAGGTCTTCGACGCCACCGGCCGCCACACCGCCGACGCCTTCCGGCTGGCCGACGGCTCGGAGACGGTCGGCTTCCTCCACGGGCCTCCGGCCGGCTCCCCCGCCCCCACCGGGCCGCTGCACGCGCCGGACGGCCGCCCCGTGCCGGGTACCGAAGTGGCCGCGCACGGCGACGGCTTCCGCGTGACGGACTCCCATACGGTGCGGGTCTTCGACGGTTCGGGCACGCTCGAATTCCGGGCCACGCGCCTCCAGGACGCACCGGGCACCACCACGGCCGGCCAGTCCCTGCGGGTGTACGAGCACGGCGCCCTGGACGTCCTGGACACCGACCTCCAGCGGGCCGACGGCCTCACGGCCACCCTCCGCCCCGACGGCGGCTTCCGCGTCGAGGGCGCCGACGGCGGCTTCCGGCTCTTCGACGAGAACGGCGGGCTGACGCACCACGTCACCGTCGACGGCACCACCTTCCACGTGTCCGGCGGCGACGGCCACCCGCTGTACGACGCCGTGCAGCTCTCCGACGCGGTGGGCACCCGCTTCCTGCCGGACAACTCCGGCCGATTGCTGGACGCGAACCTGTCCCAGGCCGGCACCGTCGTCACCCGGCAGGCCGACGGCGGCTTCCGCGTCGACGGCTCCGGGCCGCTGCACCAGGGCGAGTTCACCACCTACCGGGCCGACGGCAGCCTGCACTCGATGCGGATCAACGTCGTCGAGAACGGCACGGTGAAGCAGGGCCACGCCTTCGAGCTGGACTTCCCCGCCGCGTCGGCCGACGACGCCGCCAAGGCGACCTGGCACCGGATCACCCCGGCCCGCAGCGACACGTCGGCCGGCGCTTCCGGCGCCACCACCTCCTGGTTCGACTCCGGCACCATCGCCGACAAGGGCCTGGGCAACGGCCGGGTGCAGCTCCTGAGCCACAGCGGCGCCGAGGTCTTCGAGCGCAGGCCGCTGCCGGGCGGCGGCTTCCTCGACGCCCACCGCCCCACCGGCACGGCCACGTTCGGGCGCTTCACGCATCAGCGCACCGACTGGAACGAGGTGCTGCCCGACGGCACCGCGGGCCGCCACGGCAGCCGGCACTTCGGCGAGAGCGGCCGGAGCTGGTTCGACATGGCCGACGGCGTGCGGGTGCGGCACTGGCGGGAGAACCCCGACGGCGGCCACGTACTGGCCGATCTGGACCGCAGCCCGCTCACCCAGGGCTTCGGCGGCGACGCCACCACCTGGCACCGCTACGACGCGGACCACCAGCACCTGGCGCAGGGTTCACGCAGCTGGAGCCCCGGCCGCGGCTGGACCGACACCATGACCAACCCCCGTACCGGCGCGACGGATCTCGTCCACGAGAAGTTCGGCCGTTTCCACCTGCCCGACGACAACCGCCGCTACCTCCAGTTCGCGATGGACGCCGACGGGACGCTCAAGCGCGACTGGGTGTCGTACTCGGCGCACGGCAAGGAGAACGGTTCGGGCAAGGTCATCGAGGACGGCGGGTTCCTGGAGACGCACCGCGTCACCGAGCAGCGGCCGCCCGTCTGGACGCGGCGGCTGCTGTCCACGGTCGACGGGCACACCTTCGGCAACGCCGACTGGCTGACGTCCGACAGCGGCTTCCAGCTGCACACCTGGAAGCACACCCCGGCCGGCGCCGCCGCGCCGACGAGCAGCGGCGTGCGGCTGGTCGGGCGGGACTCCTCGACCCTGGACATCGCCATGGACGGCAGCATCGTCCGCGGCACCCGCCCGCTGTCCCACGGCGCGACACTGACCGTGGGCGACGTGCCGCTGCCCGCCAACGTACGGGCGCAGGACGGCTACCTGCCCTGGTCGGAAGGGGAGGGCGGGCTCCAGGGGCACCGCACGTTCCGCCCCGGGGACTTCCGGGAATCACCGGCCGGCACCGGGCACGGCGAGCTGCGCTGGCAGGACCGGCACACCGTCGACCCGCCCGGCGGCGACTGGTACACCCCGCACCCCGCGGGCTCCGGCACCGGCGGGCAGGAATGGCACGTCATCCGGGAGGGGTTCGCGGACGGCACGGTCGTCGAGTACCGCCACCCGCCGCGGCCCGAAGGGGCCACGGACGGCGCCGGCGCGGCGATCGGCCGGGCCGACATCAGGACCGGGGGCGACTGGACCCGCTTTGACCACCAGGGCTCGATCGTCGGACGCAAGGACAGCTGGCCGAGCGGCGCCGACGGCACGTTCGACCGGACCATCACCGCGGAAGGACCCGCCGGTTCGGCGAAGGTGGCGTGGGTGGACGCGGCGACCGGCGAGCGCGGGGTACGCGTCCGGTCGGCCGGCGGCGGCACCGGACGCTACTGGGACGCGGCGTCCTACCAGGACTTCGACGCGGCGGGCCAACTGGTCCGCGACCACCGCCTGTTGGGCGACGGCACGCACGTCGACGCCTGGCGGGTGGCGGGCGAGGACGGCGCGCCGACCGCCTGGCACTGGAACAAGGTCGACAAGGACGGCCACCTCATGGAGTTCGGCGGCGGCCCAGGCGACCGGGTGCGCACCTGGACCGACGCGGCGGGCAACCGTCTCGGCGACTGGCAGCCGGGCGCGCGCTGGAGCGACCATGTCGGCGGCGCCGACGGCCAGGTGATCCAGGAGATCCCCGCGGCCCCGAAGTCCGGCTCCGCCTTCCAGGACCTGCTCGGCGACACCCCGGTACGGGTGCGCGAGTACCAGGAGACCCCCACCGGGACGCACACCGCAGGCGAGTGGAAGGAGTTCGAGGCCGGCGGCGCCGTCCGCACCAGGACGCGGCTGGACGACGGCACCTTCCTGGAGTCCGACGAGTGGAACAAGCAGTGGCGGCGCTTCGGCGGCGCCGACGGCCACACGCTGCTCTCCGAGCGGACCATGTCCGGCTACGTGTGGGAACGCGACAGCTTCGGCAGGATGACGCTGGTCGGCCGGGAGAACGACTTCCGCGGCTGGCTCACGGAGTTCCGCGGCAACAGCCGGATGCTGCGCGAGCCGAACCGCTCCCAGTGGTCCGGGCACACGGCGGGTGAGTCGCTGTACACGCCGTTCGTGCAGAAGGCCGGCACCCAGATGCTGGTGGAGTTCGCCCAGGAGTTCACCCTGGACTTCGTCGTCGGCCTGATCGTCAACGCCATCGCCGCGGAGATCTCCGGCCGCGACTTCACCTGGACCGATGTCGCCAAGGCCGCGTTCGGCGCCGCCGTCGGCTCCACGGTCAAGATCGGGGTGACCGGGCTGCACGGCATGGCGGGCCGCGGCGGCGCCCTCAAGACCGGCGTGGGCAACCTCGATTCGGGCCGGCCCTTCGCCCGGCCGCCGCACAGCGACGACACCTGGGCGTCGGAGTGGGCGGGCAACGAGAAGGTCACCCGCTGGCGGGCCGGCACGTACGATTTCAGCGTGGGCATCACCTCGGGTCTGGTCTCCGGCTTCGTCTCCGGAGCCGCGGGATCCGCCATCTTCGGCGTGTACGACGCAGACGGCAACGTCGTCCACCTGTCCGGCACCGACGCGCTCACCGAGGGCGGCATCGGCATGGCGTCGGGACTGGTGGGCGGCATCAGCATGGGCGCGGCGAAGACCGCGCTCCAGCACAGCATGGCGGGCCGGTTCTACCACCGGCAGGGATTCACCGACCTCTTCCTGGTGGGCGGCATCAGCAAGTTCGCCGACAAGATGCTCGGCGGCCTGATCATCACGCCCACGCTGCGCGCCGACAACCCGCCGGACTGGCGGCAGCCGGACGCCGCCGCGAAGCAGGACCCGCAGGACCCGCACCCCCCGCAGGAGAGCACAGGATGACGAACCCCGCCGTGTACCGCGTCGCCGCCCGGGGACGGGGGACCTACCGGACGATCTCCGACGCGGTCGCCGCCGTCCCCGCGGGCGCCGCGGTCACCGTCGCACCGGGCGAATACCCGGAGAACGTACGGCTGGAGCGCCGGGTGGTGCTGGTGCCCGAGCAGGGCCCTGGCACCGTCGTCATCCGGCCGTCGCAGGGGCCCGCGCTGAGCGTCGCGGCGCCGGACTGCGCGGTGCGGCAACTGACGCTGCACGGCGCCGATCCCGCCCAGGCGCTGGTGCGCGTCGAGGACGCGGCGGGCCTGGTCCTGGAGGACTGTGCGCTGACCCACGGCCGGGTCGAGGTGCTGGGCCGGCCGGACGGGGCGGGCCAGGACGGCTCGGGCGCGGCGGCCACCGACACCGCGGACGCGGACGCCGGGGCGCTCGACGCGCTGCGCGGCGACCTCTCCGCCGACCTGGTGGAGGACCTGCGGGATCCCACCACGGGCGGCGTGCTGGTGTGGCGGCGTACCCGGCTGCACGGTGCGCGGCACGCGGCGCTGCACGTCAGCGGCGACGCCAGGGCCCGCATCGAGGACGGCACGATCGATGCCGTCGACGGCATCGGCGTGGTGCTGTCGGGCACCGCCCGGGTGGTGGCCGACGGGCTGCGGATCACCGCGAGTTCGGGGTCGGCGCTGCGGGCCCGCGGCGCATCCCGGCTCGCGGTGCGCGACGCGCGGCTGATCCGGCCGGGCCGCAACGGGCTGCTGGCCCAGGACGGCTCCCAGGTCGTCCTGGACGACTGTCGGATCGAGGGCGCGGCGGCCACCGGCGTACAGGCCGAGCACGAAGCGCGGGTCGGTCTCACGGGCTGCCGGGTGGTGTCGGCCGGCGGCAGCGCGCTGGCCTCAAGCGGCGCGGCCCGGCTGACCGCGCACGACTGCCGCATCGTGTCGCCCGCCGCCAACGGCGCGCTGGCGCTGGGCGACAGCGCACTGCGGATGGCCGACTGCTCGGTGTCGGGCTCCGGGTTCAGCGCCCTGCACCTCGGCGAGCGTGCGCAGGGCACCTTCACCGGGTGCCGGGTGGCCGGCACCGACGAGCATGCGCTGGCCGTGGTGGACGAGGCCCGCGCGCAGGCCGATGACACCACGTTCGGCGGCGCCGCGATGTGCGGCGTCCAGGTGGCGATGGGCGGCGCGGTGGTACTCAAGGGGTGCCGCGTGGACGGCGGTGACAGTGGCGTACGCCTGCTGTCCGGCGAGGAGTCGGAGCTGTCCGAGACCACCGTCACCGGGCAGCGCAGGAGCGGCGTCGAGCTGGGTCCTGGCGCCCGTGCCCGGCTGACCGGCACCCGCGTCGCGGACGTCGGCAGCGCCGGGGTGACCGTCGCCACCGGCGCCCGGCTGCGGATGGACGGCGGCGGCGTGTTCCGGGCGGGCGGCACCGCGCTGGTGCTGTGGAAGGACACCGACTGCCAGGTCAGCGGCGTACGGATCGACACCACGGGCAAGAACGGCATCCTCGTCGGCGACGACGCGGGCGGCACCTTCGAATACTGCGACGTCCGCGGCAGCACCTTCCCCGCCCTGCACATCGGCGAGCGGGCCGATCCGCTCTTCCGCGGCTGCCGGGTCTTCGACTGCGCGCAGGACGTGGGGACCGCCGAGGCCGCGGCCCCGGTCTTCGAGGACTGCGCCGCCCACCGCGTGGAGACGGCGGTGCTGCCGTCGTCGGCCGCCGCCGGAGCCGGGCCGGGCGCGCCCGGCAGGCCCGGTGCCGTCGGCGCCCCGGCGGCCGCGACGGGCGAAGCGGACGGCGACGAGGCGTCCGCCGACAGGGAGCTGGCCGATGAGGGCGCCCCGGAGGAGGAGCCGGAGTCGCTGGACGACCTGCTGACCGAGCTGGGCGAACTGGTGGGCCTGGAACGGGTCAAGAGCGATGTCGGCGGCATGGTCAAGCTGATGCAGACGGTCCGCAGGCGGCGCGAGGCCGGGCTGCCCGCGCCGCCGCTGAGCCGCCATCTGGTGTTCGCGGGCAACCCCGGCACCGGCAAGACGACCGTCGCCCGGCTGTACGGCAGGCTCCTCAAGGCGCTCGGGCTGCTGGCCGTCGGACATCTGGTGGAGGTGGACCGCAGCGCCCTGGTCGGCGAGTACGTCGGGCACACCGGTCCGAAGACCATCGAGGCGTTCAACCGGGCCCGCGGCGGCGTGCTGTTCATCGACGAGGCATATTCGCTGGCGCCCGCCGTGGCCGGCAACGACTTCGGCACCGAGGCCATCGCGACGCTGGTCAAGCTGATGGAGGACCAGCGCGACGAGGTGGTGGTCATCGCGGCCGGCTACCCGGACGACATGGACCGCTTCATCGGCTCCAACCCCGGCCTGTCCTCCCGCTTCTCGCGCACGCTGCTGTTCGAGGACTACACGTCCGACGAGCTGGTGCACATCGTGGAGCACCACGCCGAGCGCCATGCGTACCGGCTCAGCGAGGACGCCAGGCGCGCGCTGTCCGGGCACTTCGCGTCGATTCCGCGCAACGTCAGGTTCGGCAACGGCCGTACCGCGCGCCAGGTGTTCCAGGAGATGACCGAACGCCAGGCGATGCGGGTGTCCGAACTCGCCTCACCGGACGCCGATGCCCTGATGCGCCTGTCCGAACTCGACATGCCGGACCGCGCGCCCGCCCCCTGACCCGCTCCTTCCCGACCGCACCACCACGACCACCGACCTGCCCGATCCCTTCACCACCTGCCATCCGTCCCGACCGTCGGAGGACCCCGTGCCACCGGACACCCCCAACTCCCCCCAGCCACCCGGGAAAACCCCGGGCGGCTTCTCCCGCACCTTCGCCCGTGACCCCGGGCGGCCGCGCATCGGCCTGCTCCCCGAGCGGCGGGTGTGGATCGCGCTCGGCTCGGCCGCCGGTCTGGTCACCGCCGTCGCCCTGCTCGGCCCGCTGGCCGGGCAGGGCCTGAAGATGAGCGCCGACGACACCCGGGTCGCCGCGGCCGACGTGCAGAGCCCGTCGCCCGAGGCCGCCGCGTCGAAGTCGGCCGACGCCTCCCCCTCCGCCTCGCCCGAGCACCCCAAGGCGCCCCCGACGCCGGAGAAGAAGACCACCCAGGAGCCGAGCGAGCGGCCGGACGCGCCGACGCAGCCGAAGCACAAGGACCCCGCCCCGCCCCCGAAGAGTGCGCCCGGCGACTCCGCGCCCAAGGGCGGTGCCAAGAAGAGCCCGCCGCGCCCCGCCACGATCAGCGGCCCGTCCGGCGCCATCGTCGGCATGAACGGCACCTGCCTGGACGTGGCCTACGGCAACCCGGCCAACGGCACCCAGGTCCAGGTGCACGGCTGCAACGGCGCCCCCGCCCAGAAGTTCACCATGGCGTCGGACGGCACCGTGCGCGCCGTCGGCAAGTGCATGGACGTCGTGAACGGTGCCACGTCCGACGGTTCGCTCATCCACCTGTGGGACTGCAACGGCAGCCCCTCGCAGCAGTGGGTGTTCTCCCCGGCCCACGACCTGGTGAACAGGCAGGCCGACAAGTGCCTGGACATCCGTGCCGCCAACACGTCGGACGGCACCAGGGTCCAGATCGCCAACTGCTCGGGCAACCCCGCGCAGAAGTGGAACGGACCGGCCTGACCGTCCGCGCGCCGGGCCGGCCCACCGGCCGGCCCGGCCGCCACGCGCCACCGCTGCCGCCTCCGTGGCCGAGAAGACGGCCTTGCGCCCGCTCGTAGGGTGAGCCCGTGCCCAGACGCAGCGAACAGGCCATGCCCCCGCGCGCCGGACGCGCGGCGGGCCCCGCTCCGGACGTCTTCGTACCGCGCGGCTCCTCCAACGACGACGTCCCGGCGGACGATCCGGTACCGCTGCACCGGCTCGACGTGCCCGCCCCGCACCTCCTCCCGTTCGCCGTCGGCTCGTTCGACACCATCGGCCCGCTCTCCCGCGCCGACTTCCCGCACCGGCACACGTTCTACGAGATCGCCTACGTGACCGGCGGCTCGGGACACCACGTCATCGACCTGGCCCGGTGGCCGCTGCGTCCGCCGCAGTTGAGCTTCATCGTGCCGGGGCAGGTCCACTACTGGGACCGGGTCCGCGACCTGCACGGCTGGGTGATCCTGTTCACCGAGGATTTCCTGCTGGCGCACCCCGGCGACCGGCACACGCTGGCGAGACTCGGTGAACGGCCCCCGCTCCAGGTCGATCCCGCCGCGGCCCTGCGGCTGACCGCGCTGGTACGGGAGATGGTCCAGGAGTGCGCGGAGCGGGCCGACGCGTTCACCTCGGTGCTCCAGGCACAGGTGCACATCCTGGCGGCGCGGGCCCTCCGGCTGCCGGGAGCGGCCCGCCCGGAGCCTGTCACGGGCCGCCCTGCGCTGGTGGCCCGGGAGTTCACGCGGCTGCTCGCCCGGCCCGGTTCCGCGGGCCGGACCGTGCAGTCGTACGCCGATGAACTGGGCGTATCGGTAGGTCATTTGGCGGAAGTGGTCAAGCGCAGCACCGGCCGCACGCCGGGCCGGATCATCCGGCACGCGCAGACGGTGGAGGCCAAGCGGCTGCTGTCCGGCACCCGGCTGAGCGTGGCCCAGGTGGCCCGCCGGGTGGGCTTCGCCGACCCGGCGTACTTCTGCCGCTTCTTCCGGCGGGAAACCGGCGTGAGTCCCGGCGACTTCCGCCGCACGACGGGCGGGGCCGCACCGGCCGCCGCGGAATTCACCATGACCCCCGAAGGAAGTCCATGGCTCGGCCACCGGCGCCGCGCCTAGCGTGTGGCCTCGTCAGCAAGCGTCATCGGCAGGGGCGGCCGGATGTCCGGCGTCCCCGGCGTCCTGCCCCCATGGGCCGCCCCTGCCCTCCCTCCCCTCGCCCCACAGGAGCGTGTGATGGACGACGAAAGCCGCCGCGGTCAGGACACAGGGGCCGACCGCCCCAAGAGTCTGATCAGCCGCAAGAACGTGCTCAGGGCCGCCGTCGCGGCCGTGCCGTTGCCGATGCTGCTCGGCGGGGTCGCGCTGGCCCGCGACAACCGGCCCGCCGGCCGCCCGCTCACCCCGACGCCGTACTGCGACGACGGTGACGACCCGACCCCGCCGCAGATCGAGGGCCCGTACTTCAAGCCGGACTCGCCGCTGCGGTCCTCGCTCGTCGAACCGGGCACCGTGGGGACGCCGCTCACGGTCAGCGGCTTCGTCTTCGGGCTGACCTGCCGGCCGCTGCCCGACGTGCTCCTCGACTGGTGGCAGGCGGACGACGGCGGCGCGTACGACAACGAGGGATTCGGCTTCCGCGGGCACCAGTTCACCGACGAGCGCGGCGCCTTCACCCTCACCACGATCGTGCCGGGCCTCTACCCGGGGCGTACCCGGCACCTGCACGTGAAGGTCCAGGCGCCCGGCAACCCGATCCTCACCACCCAGCTGTACTTCCCCGGTGAGCCGCGCAACGAGACCGATCCGATCTTCGATCCCGCCCTGCTGATGAACGTGCGGCAGGCGGGCCCGGGGAAGGAGGCGACGTTCGACTTCGTCCTGAAGGTGGCCGAGGCCGCATCGCCGCGGCGCCACTGACCGGGTGGGCGGGAAGCCCGGCCGAGCGCGCCGAAGGGAGCCCAACGGGGCGCGGGCCGGGCATCAACTGCCGTGTCCGTTGCGCCCGTTGTACTCCCTTCAGCGGTTCGCCCGACGGTCGCCGGTCACTTCTCCATGTGGGCGGCGAGGTTGGCGAGAATCGCGTCATAGATCCGGCCAAGGCCCTTGGGGGCGAAGGTCCGCTCGAAGAATCCGCCGACGCCGCCCGCGCCCTGCCAGGTCGTGGTGACGACGACCTGGGCGCGCTTCTCGCCCGCCGGGGTGACCACCCAGGTGGTGACCATGGAGGAGTTGCGGTCCTTCTCGACGAGCTGGCCGTCGGTCGGCTCGTCGACCTCCAGCAGGCAGTCCCGCACCCGCTTGCTGGTGGCCTGGAGCTTCCAGTGGACGAGCGTGCCCTTGCCGTCGCCGCCCTCGCGGACCTCGAACTCGCTGAACTGCTCGGGCAGCAGCTGCTTGCGCGTGCCGCTGTAGTCGGCGAGCGCGTCGAACACGTCCTCCGGGTCCGCCGCGATCTCGCGCTGCGTGGTGGCCTCGACCTGACCCATGTGTGTCTTCCTCCAGTATTCGGCGCCGGTCCTGCGATGCGACGCCAAGCCAACCACCACTGGGCGGCGGGCCCAAATTCGGGGCATGCTCCCTCGTTTGCGCGGACGCGGGCGCGGGTGCGAGGCGCCGTCCCGGTGGCCTGCGCAGAGGACGATACGCCCGGGTCCTGTGCCGGGCCGCGCACCCTGCGCGCCCGCGCGGAAGGCCCGCCTCCGGCATGCCGTAACCTGTCGCTCACTCGTGGGCAGGGGAGCCCGCCATGAACCTCGGGGACTCCAATGCGCCCATCCATCCGCGTCGCCGCGCTCGCCGCAGGCACGCTGGTAACTGCCGTGCTCGCAACGGGTTGTTCGTCATCGGACGACACCCCTGACGCCGTCCACCCGGCCTCGGACAAGGCCGCGGACAAGCCCGCGAAGACACCCGATCTCACCGTCGGCGAATCCGGCACGTACACGGCCGTCGACAGCGCGACGGGGGCGGAGAAGAAGATGTCCGTCACGTTCAAGGACCTGCGGGCCGTGACACCGTCGGAGATCCACGCCACGAAGCAGCCCAAGGGCCAGTACGTCGTCCTCACCCTCACCGTGAAGAACGTCGGGGGCAAGGACGGCGGTTTCCATCCGCAGGGCCTGCTGAAGTGGTCGGACGGCCAGACAGCCGAGCAGGACGTCTCCACCCGGCAGAAGTCCGACACCGGCCACGACCTCGACGCGACGTACCGGCCGGGCCAGAGCGTCACGGGCGATGTCGTCCTGGACATCCCGGGAGCGGGCGGCAAGGTGAACCTCTACGACGGCTCGAAGAGCCCGGCGGTCACCTTCGAGCTGCCGGCGGACTAGGGCCTGTCTGGAGTTGTGATCTTCGGGTTCCCGGCCCGTCTGGGCCGGGAACCCGGTAGGAACGTGGTGTGACGCGAGCGCAACTGACGGATGCTGAATGGGAGTTCGTCTCGCCCTTCCTGCCGGTGGGTGAGTTCGGGCCGTATCCGGTGAATCTTCGGGCTCAGCTTGAGGGCATGATCTGGAAGTTCCGGTCCGGTGCTCAGTGGCGTGAGATGCCTGAGCGGTTCGGTGCGTGGAAGACGGTCTATGACCGGTTCCGGCAGTGGCGGGACGCCGGTGTGTTCGCCGCGGTCCTCCAAGGCGTGATCAACGAGGCCGCCCTGCGGGCTTGACCGGCCGGAAAGCAGCCGGGACACCCTGCTGCGCCGCGTCGGCACCGAGAAGGAGGTCGCCGAGGCGGCGGTCTTCCTCTTCCTCGACACGTACATGACGGGTTCGACGCTGATCCCGGATGGGGGATACGCCTGGCGTTGACGGGCACTCGTGCACGCGAGGCCGTCCCCGCGTGCGGTGGCGGGGACGGCGGAGATCTCTGACGCGGGTGCTGCTGGAGTCCCCCGTTACGTACCGCTCACATCGCGCGAGTCCGGCCATCACATCCCTTGCCCACGCTTGCGCACATGACACGACTCAAGCGCGGCGCCCTGTGCGCCTTTCTGGCCTCCGCGACGGCATTACTCGTGTCGGCCCCTCCGGCCCAGGCCATCATCAATGGCGAAAAGGCCACGGAGAGCTACCCCTTCATGGGGTCGCTGCAGAACCCCCAATCACCCCGCCCCGACGGACATGCCTGCGGCGCGACCCTCGTGGACAAGGAATGGATGGTCACCGCCCGCCACTGTGTGGACGGGCGCGGCGGGTTCGACACCATGAAGGTGCGGATCGGTTCTCCGCGTGTGGACCGGGGTGGTGAAGTGATCGGTGTCGAGAAGGCCGTCTGGCCTTCCGGCGGCATCCACGGCGACGACATCGCTCTGATCAAGCTCAAGAGGCCCGCCGCGGCCACGCCGGCGCCCATCGCCACCGATGTTCCCGAACACCATGCCCCGGTGCGCATCCTCGGCTGGGGGCTGACCGGAACGAAGATGATTCCCGCCAACTGGCCCAAGGATCTGCGTCAACTCGACACCGAGCGGCTGCCCGACGGGAAGTGTGACGACTCGGGGATCGTCTACGGCAAGGAGATATGCATCGCCGCCGTCAACGGCCGCGGCGCGGCCAACATGGACTCCGGTGGCCCCGCCCTCATCAAGACCAAGGGCGCCTGGACCCTGGTCGGCGCCACCTCCGGCAGCGGAGCCGACCCCAACGTCGAGCCCGTCGACCCCACCGTCTACACCAACGTGACCATCAGGGCCGACTGGATCAAGTCCGTCATCAACTCCTGATCCCCGTCAACGGGAACGAGACCGAGCACGCGGCCGTCGGCGCCGTACGCCCGACGACCGCGGCGCCCATCCACGCCCCTTCATCTCGCCCGCTTCACCCGTCTCCGACGAGGCGCTCGGTGCCACGGGCGACCACAGTCCAGTCGCATTTCGCGATCACTCTCACCACGAAGGAAGACGCTCATGCACGTCGGAACACGTAAACGTACAACCCCTCGCACGGGAGTGTGTTGGGTCAGCCTCTGCTCGTTCACCGCTGCCGCAGCGGCTTTGGCCGTCGTGGTGACGGTAACCGGCCCGGGGAGCGCCGCGGCCGCGGAGGACACGGCGAAGCCCGGTGCGCGGGGCATAGGCGACCGGCTGTTCTCCTATGTCGGCAATGGCGGCTACCACGTGCGGTCCTACGACGTGGCATACGACTACCGGCCGGACACCACGAAGATGGCGTCGTCCGTGCGGGTGGACGCGGTGGCCACGCAGGATCTTTCCGAGTTCAGCCTGGACGCGGCCGGGATGACGTTCGCATCGGTCACGGTCGACGGCAAGGCGGCCGCCTTCCGCAGCAAGGGCGAGAAACTCATCATCACCCCCGCACACGTCCTGCCGAACGGGCAGACGTTCCGCGTCGAGGTCGCTTACACCGCCGACCGTTCAGCTCAGCCCCCGTCCCCAGCCACCCCGTCCCCGGCCACCCCGGACCGGACACGCTCCACGCTCCTGTCCCCGGCCACCCCGCCCTCGTCCGACCCGCAGCCGTCGCACCACCCCCTCTCCGGCTGGTGGGACTCCACGGACAAGGGCAAGGGGTTCGCGGTGCTGGGCCAGCCCGACCGGGCCCACCTGTTCTTCCCGATGAACGACCATCCCAGCGATAAAGCACGTGTCACCTTCCGTATCACCGTTCCCAAGAACCTGACGGCGGTGGCGAACGGCACGCTGCGCCGGACCACCACGAAGGGGGACCGCACCACGTACATCTACGGCACGCGCGACCCGATCCCCACCGAGGTCGTCCAAGTGGCGGTCGGCCATTACAAGAAGATCACCGCAACCGGCCCCGGCGGTCTCCCGCTGCTCAGCTACGTGCCCGCGGAAAAGATCGACAAGGCCAGGCCGTACGTGGACCAGATCGGCAAGCAGATCGCCTGGGTACAGAAAAAGATCGGCAGTGCCTACCCCTACGAGACCTACGGTGTCCTGGTTCCCGAGGGGGACTACCCGGGAGCAGCCCTGGAAACAGCGACACGGCCGACCATGGCGCTGGGCGGACCGAACGATGCGCCGACCATGGTCCATGAGCTGGTCCACCAGTACTTCGGCAACGCCGTCTCGCTCAAGAGTTGGGACGACATGTGGATCAGCGAAGGCCACGCCTCCTACTACACGTTGCGCTACATGGACGAAACGAAGGACACCCCGCTGAAGGAGAGCATGGACCGCACCTACGAGTTCGACCAGGAGAAGCGCCCGGTGGCCGGGCCGCCCGGCCGGCTCAAGGACCCCGGTGAGGTCCTTGGCGCTACCAACGCGCCTGGCGTCCTCATGCTCCACGGCCTCAACCGCCAGGTCGGCGACGCGACGTTCCAGAAGATCGAGAAGACCTTCTTCGAGCGTTTCCGCAACAAGACCGCCTCGACCCAGGACTACATCAACGTCGCCAACGAAGTCTCCGGACGAGACTTCAGCGCCTACATCAAGAGCTGGATCTACGGCGCGAAAACACCGCCCTACCCCGCCTCGACACCCACTTCAACGCAGACCGGGGGACACAAGGTTCGAGCAGCCGGCCCACCGTCCCGAACCTGACCCACCACGACACCTGGGAGCACAACCGGAAACTCGTCCATGACGGCGTGCGCCACGACGTGGAGCTGCACGCTCGGCTGGTCGGTGATCTCGCTCCTCGGGTGTCCGGTGTGATTCAGGCCGGGCGGTAGGTCAGCAGGACGTTGCCGGAACGGAATGTTGTGGTCCGCCACAGTTCGAACGGCACGCGCCGGTTCAGCGTCGAGAAGAGCGAGCGGCCCGCGCCCAGGGTGATCGGGTTCACGAGTACGCGCAACTCGTCGACCAGGCCGAGTTCGAGCAGGCTCGCGGTCAGTGTCACGCTGCCGGACAGCCCGATCTCCTTGCCGGGCCGCTGCTTGATGGCCTTGACGGTCCCGGCGAGGTCGTCAGCGCGGGCGAGGGGCGTGTTTATTCCACTCCGCGCTCTCCAGCGTGGCGGAGACCACGATCTTCTCCACGCTGTTCATGAACGCGACGATCTCGGGGTCGGGCCCGGTCGCGTCCGGCCAGAACGCGGCCATGTGCGCGTATCCCGCCCGGCCGAACAGCAGGGTGTCGATATAGGCGTTGCTCTGGTTGGCGAACTCGAAGTACTCGGCGCCGATGTACGGCCAGTCGAACTCGCCGTTCGGGCCTTCGTAGTAGCCGTCGAGACTGATCGCCGCCTAGGAGAAGAGTGTGCGCATGAGCACCCCGTCGAAGACCAAGTGATTGCGATGCACGAGCACGGTGAAGCCAGCAGGAATGCTCGGTCTCCGACATCTTTGGCGACCGGCGGACCTTGAGCGGGCAGGGCGGGCCCGCGAAGCTCAGGGAGACAGGTCCGGGCTCCCGTCGTCCGGGCCGTCGTGCAGCCGGCGGTCGATGCAGTCGATGATGGCGGGAATGACCGCCGTCATCTGCGGGCGCCAGCCCGGGACCGCGTTGACCTCGCAGATGGTGTGGGCGCCGGTGGCGGTGAGAGGAGGTCGGCGCCGGCGATGGTGAGGCCCAGCGCCCGCGCGGCCAGGACCGCGAGGGCTTCGGCCTCCGGGTAGCGTCCGGCGCAGAGGCCGGCGGAGCCGCCTCTGGTGACGTTCGAGGCGAGGGCGCCGTCGCGAGAAGTGCGTACCGCGGCGGCGACGGGTTCGCCGTCCACGATGACGACGCGCAGGTCGCGCCCGTGGGAGGAAGCCACGTACTGCTGGAAGAGCAGGGGCATGCCGTGGGCGGCACCGTCAGCCGTCCCGCGCGCGTGGGGAGGTCCGGCGCGAGGAACACGTCCGCGCCCCCGAAACCGTTGACGGACTTGACCACGCAGGGCACGTCGAGACCGGGGGTGCGGACGACGCGGTCCAACGGCGTGGTGGCGTAGGAGAGCGATGCGGGGACCGGTAAGCCGGCCACGGCCAGTTCCTGCAGCTGCCAGCACGTGTTCCGGCAAGTGACATACGATTCCTGTGAGTTGATGAGTGTGCTCCCCATGCGTTCCAGGTGGCGCAGGAGGGTCACTTCGTGGTCGTGGCGCGTCGAGCCGGGTACCTGTCGTACGCAGACGGCCTTCGGGGCTGGCAGGTCATCGCCGGCCGGTGTGCGCAGGATCAGCCGCCCGTCCTGGACGCCGATGAGCAGCTCGTCCGTGTGCCGGACGGCGAAGCGGGAGCCGTACGCCGTCGTGAGCGTGTCGGCCAGCACACGTGTCGATGCCAACGGCACGGCCGGACGGCTGCGCACCAGCAGCCAGACGTCGGGAACCGACCGCTTCAACGACGCCGCCATGTATCCACCTTCATCTCTGTAAGGCAACCGGCGCCGGCAGGACACACCTTCCCCGGCCTGCGCCCTGTCCGGTCCGTACGGTGGGCACGGTGGGCACGTGGAGCGTGTCCGGCAGCCGCCCCGCCCCGCCCCGTCAACAATCCACGTGCCGTATCTCCGCCCGCCCTCTAGCCTGCCGCACATGGACGCAGTACGGGAGCGGGCGCCGCAGTGCGTACGCGAGTTGACCGAGGACGATATCGACGCGGTCGCCGCCCTGCGGGTGAACGGGTGGCGGGCGGCGTACACCGGTCTGATGCCGCAGCCGTACCTGGACTCGATGAGCGCGGCGGAGTACGCCGAGCGGCACCGGGCGCGCTTCCGGCGCCGGCCGCCCGGGGTGTCCGAACTGGTCGCGGAGCGCGCCGGTCAGGTCATCGGCTGGGCCGCCGTCGGCCCCGCGCGCGATCCCGATCTGGCCGCACCCGGTGGCGGGGCGCCCGTCGCCGGTGAGCTGCTGGCCCTCTACGTCGCGCCCGCCCTGATCGGCACGGGTGTCGGGCGCACGCTCCTGGCGGCGGCAGAGGAACGGGCGCGGGCCGCCGGCTTCGGCCTGCTGTGCCTGTGGGTGGTGCGCGGCAACGCACGTGCCCGCCGGTTCTACGAACGGGCCGGATTCACACCGGACGGCGCCGAGGAGGCGTCCGATGCGGGCGGCGTGAGCGTCCCCGAACTGCGTTACCGCAGGCCGGTGGTGGCGCCGTAGAGCGGACCCGTGGGGTCCGCAGCAGCCCGCCGCCTCGTCAGCCGCCCCCCTCGTGGACCCCGAGCCTGGCGAGCGAGGCGGCCGCCGCCGCGGCCAGCCGGGGATGGGCCGCGGCCGCGCTCAGGGCGGGCACCGCGCGGCGGTCGCCCAGGGCGCCGAGCCCTTCGACGCAGGCGAGCGCGACCCGCCAGTACGGGTTGTACGGGGTCAACAGCCGCTCCAGGGTGGCGATCAGCGCCGGGACCGACTGCGGGGCGCGCAGCTCGGCGAGCAGCCGTACGGGGTGCAGCGCGTAGGCGGTGCGCAGCGGATTGGTGGCGAGTGCCGCGGCGGCGCGGGCGGTGCGCGGGTCGCCGAGTCTGGCCAGGGCGTAGGCGGCGGTGGCGCAGCGCACCGGATCGCGGTAGTTCAGCAGCAGCACCAGCGTCTCGAAGGCCCGCTTGTCCCCGGCGCAGCCGAGGACGAAGGCGGCGATCTCGCGGGTCCACAGCGGGCGCTCGACGGCGACCAGCAGGCCGGCCAGCTCCTCGCGCCCCGCCGGGCTTCCCTTGCGGGCCAGCCCGAGCAGCCGCTCGTACGCCAACAGGTCCTGTGGGGAGCGGAGTTCGGTCCGCACCCGGTCGGTCAACTCGTGGAATTCCTCTTCCATGTGTCGCATTCCCTCCCGCCGCCCCCGGTTCGCGCGATGTGGCCCGCACCACGCCTTCATGCCCCGCACTACCCCTGGACCTATGGTTACCCACCGGTTAACCTGCTGGAACGAGCAGCACCCCTGCTCCGGCGGCCTGGTGACGCAGCCGCCACAGCGTGCAGTCGGTTCGGCACACCCAGCACGACACCCGTACGGAGAACACGGCACGGCCCCGGGACAGGGCCCGCCGCCTCTCCTTCCCCGCGCAGCGCTGCCCGCAGTGCTCCGGCCTCCCGTGGCGTCCGCCGCGGCCCGTCCGCCGTGCGCCGCTTCTCGCGCCGCCGCGCGGACACTCCTCAGTCGTCACCTCTCCCCTGTCTCGGGGAACATCCTCTGGAGTCTCGCGATGGACCGTCAGTCCACCTCAGACCACTCTTCCGACGCCGCGTCCCCGTCCCTCGCCACCGTGGCCGTCGTCGGCCTGGGCACCATGGGCAGCCAGATCGCCGAAGTGCTCACCCGCGCGGGGCGCAAGGTCATCGGCATCGACACCGATGACGCGGCAGCCCGTGCCGCCGCCGAAGCCCTCGACGCCGCGACCGCCCGCGCCGTGCAGCGCGGGCGGATCACCGAGCGGGAGCGGCAGGCCGTCCTGGCCAGGTTCCGTACCTTCGACGACCTTCAGGCGGCGGCGGACGCCGACCTCGTCATCGAGGTGGTGCCCGAGGACTACGAGCTGAAGCGGCAGATCGTCACCGCGCTGGACGGCATCGTGCGCCCCGACACCATCCTGGCGACCGGCACCAACGCCCTGTCGGTGACCCGGCTCGCCGCCGATTCGCTGCGCCCCGAGCGGGTGCTCGGCGTGCACTTCTTCAACCCCGCGCCCGCCATGAAGCTGGTCGAGGTGGTCTCTTCGGTGCTCACCGCGCCGACCGCCACCGCCGCGGTCACCGCTCTCGCCCGCGACCTGGGCAAGGATCCGATCGCGGTCGGCGACCGCCCCGGCTTCGTCGCCGACGGCCTGCTCTTCGGCTACCTCAATCAGGCCGCGGCGATGTACGAGTCCAAGTACGCCACCCGCGAGGACATCGACGCGGCGATGCGGCTCGGCTGCGGGCTGCCGATGGGGCCGCTGGCACTGCTGGACCTGATCGGCGTGGACACCGCGCGCACGGTCCTGGAGGCGATGTACGCCGAGTCCCGCGACCGGCTGCACGCCCCGGCACCGGTGCTCGGCCAGCTCGCCGAGGCCGGGCTGACCGGCCGGAAGGCGGGCCGCGGCTTCTACACGTACGAGGCGCCGGGCAGCGCCACGGTCGTGCCGGACCCGCTGAGCCCTGCCGGGCCGAGCGCGGGCGCTGCGGGCCGTCCGGTGCGCCGGGTCGGCGTGGCCGGTTCGGGGACGATGGCAGGCGGCATCGCCGAGGTCTTCGCGAAGGCGGGCTACGAGGTCGTGCTGGCCGCCCGGAGCGAGGGGAAGGCGGAGCAGGCCAAGGCCCGGATCGCGAAGTCGCTGGACCGCTCGGTGGACAAGGGCAGGCTGACCGCCGCAGCACGCGATGCCGCACTGGCCGCGGTCACCACGGCAGGTTCGCTCGACGCGTTCGCCGACGTCGATCTGGCCGTCGAGGCGGTGGCCGAGGATCTGGCGGTCAAGCAGGAGCTGTTCGGCGCCCTGGACAGGATCTGCAAGCCCGGCGCCGTCCTGGCCACCACCACTTCCTCGCTGCCGGTCATCGCCTGCGCACGCGCCACCTCCCGGCCGCAGGACGTCATCGGGATGCACTTCTTCAACCCCGCGCCCGCCATGAAGCTGGTGGAGGTGGTGCGCACGGTGCTGACCGCCGACGACGTGCACGCCACCGTGCGCGAGGTCTGCGCCGCGGTCCGCAAGCACCCGGTGGACTGCGGCGACCGGGCCGGTTTCATCGTCAACGCGCTGCTGTTCCCGTACCTCAACAACGCGATCAAGATGGTGCAGGAGCACTACGCGACGCTGGACGACATCGATGCCGCCATGAAGCTCGGCGGCGGCTACCCGATGGGGCCCTTCGAACTCCTCGACGTGGTCGGCCTGGACGTCTCGCTGGCCATCGAGAAGGTGCTGCACGCCGAGTTCCGCGACCCGGGCCTGGCCCCTGCGCCGCTGCTTGAGCACCTCGTCGCGGCGGGCTGCCTCGGCCGCAAGACCGGCCGCGGCTTCCGTGAGTACGCCCGGCGCTGACGGGTGGGGCGGATGGGGCGGGCTGCTGGAGCCTTCCGGCAGCCCGCCCCCGGCCGTGGGGCCGCGGGCGGCACCGAATGCCGCAGGCCGGATGAATATGCAGTACCGTCCCCACATGTCCCAGCCCGCTCGCCCGCAGTCATCCGACGCACCGGAAACCACCACTCCCGGTACCCGCCGCGCAGCCGCCCAGCGGCTCAAAATGCGCCGCGAACTCTCGGCTGCGGCTATGGAGTTGTTCGCCACCAAGGGCTACGAAGCGACCACGGTCGACGAGATCGCGGCCACCGCCGGCGTCGCCCGGCGCACGTTCTTCCGCCACTTCCGCTCCAAGGAAGAGGCGATCTTCCCCGACCACGACGACACCCTCGTCCGCGCCGAGGCCGTCCTGGACGCCGCCCCGCCGCACGAGAACCCGCTCGACACGGTCTGCCGCGGCATCAAGGAAGTCATGCGGATGTACGCGGCGTCACCCGCCGTGTCCGTGGCCCGGTACCACCTCACCCGCGAGGTGCCCACGCTCCGGGAGGCCGAGATCGCCTCGGTGGCCCGATACGAGCGGCTGTTCACCCGCTATCTCCTGGGCCACTTCGACGAGGGCGCGCACCGCGAGGGCGACGACGATCCGCTGCTCGCCGAGGTCGCCGCGTCGGCGGTGGTCACCGCGCACAACCACGTGCTGCGACGCTGGCTGCGGGCCGGCGCCCAGGGCGACGTCGAGACCCAGCTCGACCACGCCTTCGAGATCGTCCGGGAGACCTTCGGCACCGGTATCGGCGCGGGCCGGGCGGCATCCGGGGAGCCGGCGCCCGCGACCGTGTCGCGCGAGGGCGAGGTCCTGGTGGCGGTGGCCCGCACGGACGCCCCGCTGGACGAGATCATGCGCACCATCGAGCAGGCGCTGAAGAAGCGCTGAACCGACGGGTGCCCGGCCACCCGTGACGACCTGCGCCCCCCTCGCCGGCGGCCCCATCTCCCGCCCCCGCAGGGCCATTTGACCGATCATCCCGCACGCCCCGGACCCCTTTGAACGATCATCGCTCAGATGTGACGACTTTCTTTCACTTGAGAGAAAGTCATGGCACTCAGTGTCTTGTCGCCTGGCACGCGGTGTCATAACGTGAAGTCGTCCGGGCGGCCGGCGCGCGGCACCACTCGCGGGCCGGCTGTCCCAACAGCCCTTTTACGGCTGTCCCGCCCGGACGCCTGCGTCACAGGCACCTCCCGCGCCACCCGCGCTGCCAGGCCCCGCGCCCTGCGCCGCCGCGACCACCGCAGCGGCACCGGAAACGGAGCCACCCCGGCCGAACCGACGGCACCCGACCCGCACCACCCCCGACGTTCCCTCAAGCCGTTCCCCGAAGACGAGCTTCGCCGGAGGCACACCATGAACGAAATCCTGGACGCGATCCTCGCGCCCGACAGCACCAGCGCTGACTTCGCCGGCCTGCCCCTCCCCGAGTCCTACCGCGCGGTCACCGTGCACAAGGACGAGGCCGAGATGTTCGCGGGGCTCGCCACCAAGGACAAGGACCCCCGCAAGTCCCTGCACGTCGACGACGTGGCGGTGCCCGAACTGGGGCCCGGCGAGGCGCTGGTCGCCGTCATGGCCTCCTCGGTCAACTACAACTCCGTGTGGACGTCGATCTTCGAGCCGATGCCGACCTTCGGCTTCCTGGAGCGCTACGGCAAGCTCTCCCCGCTCGCCAAGCGGCACGACCTGCCGTACCACGTCATCGGCTCCGACCTCTCCGGCGTCGTGCTGCGCACCGGCCCCGGCGTCAACGCCTGGGGCCCGGGCGACGAGGTCGTCGCGCACTGCCTCTCCGTCGAGCTGGAGTCGTCCGACGGACACAACGACACGATGCTCGACCCCGAGCAGCGGATCTGGGGCTTCGAGACCAACTTCGGCGGCCTCGCCGAGATCGCCCTGGTCAAGTCCAACCAGCTGATGCCCAAGCCGCAGCATCTGAGCTGGGAGGAGGCGGCAGCGCCAGGACTGGTCAACTCGACCGCGTACCGCCAGCTCGTCTCCCGTAACGGCGCCGGGATGAAGCAGGGCGACAACGTCCTGATCTGGGGCGCGAGCGGCGGACTCGGCAGCTACGCCACCCAGTTCGCGCTGGCCGGCGGCGCCAACCCGATCTGCGTGGTCTCCAGCGACCAGAAGGCGGAGATCTGCCGCAGGATGGGCGCCGAGGCGATCATCGACCGCAACGCCGAGGGCTACAGGTTCTGGAAGGACGAGCACCACCAGGACCCGCGCGAGTGGAAGCGCTTCGGCAAGCGGATCCGCGAACTGACCGGCGGCGAGGACGTGGACATCGTCTTCGAGCACCCGGGCCGCGAGACCTTCGGCGCGTCCGTGTACGTCACGCGCAAGGGCGGCACCATCGTCACCTGCGCCTCGACCTCGGGCTACACGCACGAGTACGACAACCGCTACCTGTGGATGTCGCTGAAGCGGATCGTCGGCTCGCACTTCGCCAACTACCGCGAGGCGTGGGAGGCCAACCGCCTGGTCGCCAAGGGCAGGATCCACCCGACCCTGTCGAAGACCTACACCCTCGACGAGACCGGCCAGGCGGCGTACGACGTGCACCGCAACCTCCACCAGGGCAAGGTCGGCGTGCTGGCGCTGGCGCCCGAGGAGGGGATGGGGGTGCGCGACGAGGAGATGCGCGCGCGGCACCTCGACGCCATCAACCGGTTCAGGGACATCTGAGCAGCCCCGTCGGACACCTGAATCACGAGGATACGGGTCATACATGACTGAGCGTCAGAAGGATCGTCCGTGGCTGATGCGGACGTACGCCGGGCACTCCACGGCCGAGGCGTCCAACGAGCTGTACCGGCGCAACCTCGCCAAGGGCCAGACCGGCCTGTCGGTCGCGTTCGACCTGCCGACGCAGACCGGTTACGACCCCGACCACATCCTCGCCCGCGGCGAGGTCGGCCGGGTCGGGGTGCCGGTCTCCCACCTCGGTGACATGCGGCGGCTGTTCCAGGACATCCCGCTGGACCGGATGAACACCTCGATGACCATCAACGCGACGGCCATGTGGCTGCTGGCGATGTACCAGGTGGTGGCCGAGGAACAGGGCGCCGACATCACCGAGTTGTCGGGGACGACGCAGAACGACATCGTCAAGGAGTACCTCTCGCGCGGGACGCACGTCTTCCCGCCCGGCCCTTCCCTGCGCCTGACCACCGACATGATCACGTACACGGTCAACCGCATCCCGAAGTGGAACCCGATCAACATCTGCAGCTACCACCTCCAGGAGGCGGGGGCCACTCCGGTCCAGGAGATCTCGTACGCGATGTCCACCGCGATTGCCGTGCTCGACGCGGTGTTCGCGTCCGGCCAGGTGCCCGACGACCGCAAGGGCGAGGTGGTCGCCCGCATCTCGTTCTTCGTGAACGCCGGTGTCCGGTTCGTCGAGGAGATGTGCAAGATGCGGGCGTTCTCCCGCATCTGGGACCGGATCACCCGCGAGCGCTACGGCATCGAGAACGCCAAGCAGCGCCGCTTCCGCTACGGCGTCCAGGTCAACTCGCTCGGGCTGACCGAGGCGCAGCCGGAGAACAACGTCCAGCGCATCGTGCTGGAGATGCTGGCCGTGACGCTCTCCAAGGACGCCCGCGCGCGGGCCGTGCAGCTGCCCGCCTGGAACGAGGCGCTGGGCCTGCCCAGGCCCTGGGACCAGCAGTGGTCGCTGCGCATCCAGCAGGTGCTGGCCCACGAGTCGGACCTGCTGGAGTACGAGGACATCTTCGCCGGCTCGCACGTCATCGAGGCCAAGGTGGACGCGCTGGTCACGGAGTGCCTGGCCGAGATCGACCGCATCCAGGAGATGGGCGGCGCGATGGCGGCCGTCGAGTCCGGCTACCTCAAGTCACAGCTGGTGTCCTCGCACGCCGAGCGGCGGGCCAGGATCGAGGCGGGCGAGGAGAAGATCGTCGGCGTCAACTGCTTCGAGGGCACCGAGCCGAACCCGCTGACCGCCGATCTCGACACCGCGATCATGACGGTCGACCCGGCCAACGAGGCGCGCGTGGTACGGGCGTTGCACGAGTGGCGCGACAACCGCGACGAGACCCGCGCCCAGGAAGCCCTGTCCGTCCTGAAGAAGACCGCGGCAGGGGACGGCAACCTCTTCGCCGCCACCCTGGAGTGCGCCCGCGCCGGCGTGACGACCGGCGAGTGGGCCTGGGCGCTGCGCGACGTCTTCGGCGAGTTCCGGGCGCCCACGGGCGTTTCCGGCGCGCCGCTGGCCGTCACCGCCGAGGCCGGCACCCCGCTCGCCCGGGTCCGCGACAAGGTCGCCAAGACCGCGGCCGACCTCGGCAGCGGCAAACTGCGGCTGCTGGTCGGCAAGCCCGGCCTCGACGGCCACAGCAACGGTGCCGAGCAGATCGCCGTACGGGCCAGGGACGCCGGGTTCGAGGTGGTCTACCAGGGCATCCGGCTCACCCCCGAGCAGATCGTCTCGGCCGCCGTCGCCGAGGACGTGCACTGCGTGGGCCTGTCGATCCTGTCCGGTTCGCACGCCGAACTCGTCCCTGACGTGCTGGACCGGCTGCGCCGCACCGGCGTCGACGACCTGCCCGTCATCGTCGGCGGCATCATCCCCTCCGCCGACGCGGCCGCGCTCCGGGAAGCCGGGGTCGCCGCCGTGTTCACCCCGAAGGACTTCGGCATCACGGAAATCATCGGCCGGATCGTCGACGAGATCCGCAAGGCGAACAAGCTCGGCCCTCTGGAGGTCACCGCATGACCGCCCGCCGGTCTCCCGCCACCGCCCCCGGTGGAAGTCGCTGCGCTCCTGAAGCTACGCGCCGACTGCGGCCGCGCCACTCCCGTCCCGCGGTCCCCGGCAGCAACCCGCGCTTCCTGGAGAAGGCCCAGGGCCTGCCGGCGGACCAGGTCTTCCTCGACCTGGAGGGCGCCTGCGCGCCGCTCGCCGAGGAGGGCGCACGGCGCACCGTCGTGGACGCGCTCAACAAGGGCGACCGGACAGGCAGGACCCGCGTCGTCCGGGTCAACGACTGGACCACGCAGTGGACTTACCGGGGCGTCAGCACGGTCGTCGAGGGCGCGGGCCACCGCCTCGACCGCCTCATGCTGCCGAAGGTCCAGGATGCCCAGCAGGTCGTCGCGCCGGACCTGCCGCTGACGCAGATCGAGAAGACCTTGGGCTTCGACGGCAAGTGGGGGCTGCACCCCGGCCGGGTGGCGGCCGCCAACGAGGTCTTCTCGCCCTCACAGGACGACTACGACCACGCCGAGCTGATCCTCGACGCCTACGAGTGGTGCACGTCGGAAGCCGGCGGCACAAAGGGCTCGGCGATGCTCGGCGAGGAGATGATCGACGCGGCCGGCCGCAAGATGGCGCTGGTCATCGCAGGAAAAGGCCGGGCGGCCGGCCTGACCCGTACGTCCACGTTCGAAGCCCCGGAGGCGTGAGCACCATGCAGTTCGGCCGTACCTACGAACAATTCACCGTCGGCGACGTCTACAAGCACTGGCCCGGAAAAACCGTCACCGAATACGACGACCACCTCTTCTGCCTGCTCACGATGAATCACCACCCGCTGCACATGGACAGCAACTACGCGGAGCGGACCACCGACTTCGGAAAGAACGTCGTCGTCGGAAATTACATCTACTCGCTGCTGCTGGGCATGTCGGTACCGGACGTCTCCGGAAAGGCCATCGCCAATCTGGAGGTGGAATCCCTCAAACACGTGGCGCCGACCTTCCACGGCGACACGCTCTACGGCGAGACGACGGTGCTCGACAAGACGCCGTCCCGTTCCAAGACGGACCGCGGCATCGTCCACGTCGAGACCAAGGGCTACAAGCAGGACGGCACCCTCGTCTGCGTCTTCCGGCGCAAGGTCATGGTGCCCACCGCGACGTACATCGAGGAACGCGGCGGCGAACAGCCGGGCCGCCCGGAGCCGAAGGCCCCCGCGGCCAAGAAGGAGAAGTAGTCCCATGACCCGTCTTGCGCAGACCGAGGGCCTGACCGACATCCAGCGGGAAATCCTCTCCACCGTCCGCGGATTCGTGGACAAGGAAATCCTCCCGGTCGCCACCGAGCTGGAACACAAGGACGAATACCCCACGCAGATCGTCGAGGGCCTGAAGGAACTCGGCGTCTTCGGACTGATGATTCCCGAGGAGTACGGCGGCCTCGGCGAATCCCTTCTCACCTACGCGCTGACCGTCGAGGAGATCGCCCGCGGCTGGATGAGCGTGTCGGGCATCATCAACACCCACTTCATCGTGGCGTACATGCTCAAACAACACGGCACCCAGGAACAGAAGGACTACTTCCTGCCGAAGATGGCGGCCGGTGAGATCCGCGGCGCCTTCTCGATGTCGGAGCCCGCGCTGGGCTCGGACGTGTCGGCCATCTCCTCCAAGGGCGTGCGGGACGGCGAGGCGTACGTCCTCAACGGCCAGAAGATGTGGCTGACCAACGGCGGTTCGTCGACGCTGGTCGCGGTGTTGTGCCGGACCGACGAGGGCCACCCCGAGGGCACCGCGCCGCACAAGTCGATGACGACCTTCCTGGTGGAGAAGGAGACCGGCTTCGGCGAGGTCCGGCCCGGACTCACCATCCCCGGCAAGATCGACAAGATGGGCTACAAGGGGGTGGACACCACCGAGCTGATCATGGACGGCCTGCGGATCCCGGCCGACCGGGTGCTCGGCGGCGAGACCGGACGTGGCTTCTATCACATGATGGACGGCGTCGAGGTGGGCCGCGTCAACGTCGCCGCACGCGGCTGCGGCGTCGCCCAGCGCGCGTTCGAACTGGGGGTGGACTACGCGCAGCAGCGCCACACCTTCGGGAAGCCCATCGCCCAGCACCAGGCCATCCAGTTCAAATTGGCCGAAATGGCTACAAAGGTCGAAGCAGCCCATGCAATGATGGTGAACGCCGCTCGCAAAAAGGATTCGGGTCAGCGAAACGACCTGGAGGCGGGCATGGCGAAGTACCTGGCCTCCGAATACTGCAAGGAGGTGGTCGAGGACGCGTTCCGCATCCACGGCGGCTACGGCTTCTCCAAGGAGTACGAGATCGAGCGCCTCTACCGTGAGGCCCCGATGCTGCTGATCGGTGAAGGTACCGCCGAGATCCAGAAAATGATCATCGGCCGGCGGCTACTTGAGGAGTACCGAATCCAGGGGTGAAAATCCCCTTTAGGCCGATTTCACCTAGACGAAGATCACACCGCGTCATCGTTCTTCGGCCATGGATTGGCGCTGGCTCTTGGCCAGTTGCCGCTCGCAACCGATAGCATCCCCGGAAAGCCGCCGTCCCCCGTATCCCTACGCGGCATCCTCCGCTACGAAGGTCATCCATGCCCCACAGCCAATCCTCTGCACCACGCGGTCGCGTCCGCCTCGCGCGCGGAGCGTCGCCGTGGCTCCTCCCGACCGTGGCAACGGCAGCGGTCAGCCTGGCCCGTTCCCGTCGCTCGGGACGCTGGGCTGCCGTCGCCGTGCCCACCACCGCACTCGCGGCGGGCATGCTGTGGTTTTTCCGCGACCCCGAGCGCGACATCACCCAGGGCCGCGTCATCTCTCCGGCCGACGGTGTGGTGCAGAGCATCATGCCGTGGAAGGACGGGCGCACCCGCGTCGCGATCTTCATGAGCCCGTTGAACGTCCACGTCAACCGCGCGCCGCTGGCCGGCACGGTGACGTCCGTGGAGCACATCCCCGGCGGATTCGTCCCGGCGTTCAACAAGGAGAGCGAGAACAACGAGCGGGTCGTCTGGCATTTCGACACCGAGATCGGTGACGTCGAGATGATCCAGATCGCCGGTGCGGTGGCCCGCCGCATCGTTCCCTACGTGCCCGAGGGCACCAAGGTCGAGCAGGGCGAACGCATCGGTCTGATCCGCTTCGGCTCGCGCGTCGACGTCTACCTTCCGGAGGGCGTCGAGGCAGCGGTCGAGGTCGGCCAGGCCACCACCGCGGGGGTGACTCGTCTTGACCGTGATTGATCCCGAGACCCAGGCGAGCTGGGCGCCCGAGACCGACGAGGACGTCGACGACATGCCGCTGTCCACGCGGCTGTCGATAGCGGACACCCTCACGCTCGGTAACGCGATCTGCGGCTTCATGGCCGTGTACTTCACCACCACCGGCGTCCTCATCCCGCACCTGACGGGCATGGACGACGGCGGGATGGCCCGGCACAGCGCGGCGATGGCCGTGATCCTGATGCTGCTCGCCTCGGTCTTCGACCTCTTCGACGGCCTGGTGGCCCGCAAGCTGCGGGCCTCGGCGATGGGCGCCGAGCTGGACAACCTCTCGGACCTGATCAGCTTCGGCCTGGCCCCCGCCTACTTCGTCGTGACCTGGGGCATGGTCGCCCAGGACGCGAACCAGCGGGTGTCGGTGGTGGCCGCGGTCGTGGTGCTGCTGGCCGTGGTGCTGCGGCTCGCGCGGTTCTCGTGCGTGCCGATGCGCGACGGCATGTTCCAGGGCATGCCGGGCCCCTTCGGTGCGCTGACCGTCGTCGCCATCGTGCTGCTGGAGCTGCCGTTCCTGCCGACGCTGCTGGCGATCATCGGCGTCGCCTGGCTGATGGTGAGCCGGGTCGAGTACCCGAAGCCGCGCGGCCGGCTGGCCGTGGCGATGCTCAGCTGGATCGTGCTCAGCATGGGCATGCTCGCCGCCTGGGCGCTGGACGCCCCCGGAGGCCAGCGGCTGCTGCAGACCGGCTGCGCGCTCCAGGTGGTGCTCGGCGCGATGATCCCGCTGTTCGCGACGGCCCGGAGGGTCAACACCTTCCGAGACAACCGCCGCGAGGCCCGCGCCGCCCAGCTTCCGTAACGCCCGTACGATCCGCCGAGAGCCCCTGGTGCACGATGCGCCCGGGGCTCTCGGCATTCCGCTGCCGGGCGGCCCGGCGTGCGGGCCGCCCGGATCCGGCTCAGGCCAGGAAGTCGCGGGCCAGCTGCTCGGCCGCCCGTTCCAGCAGCGGACCCGCCAGGGTCATGCAGCGCGCCGGGTCGCTCTCCAGGTCCGTCAGCGCGTACGCCCGCCGGATGCCGGCCGCGCCCAGCGCCTCCGGGGTGAGCTGGAGCCGCCCGCAGACCGCGACCACGTCGATGCCCGCCGCGCGGGCGGCGGCCGCGACACCTGCGGGCGCCTTGCCGTGCAGCGTCTGCCGGTCGAGCGAGCCCTCGCCGGTGATGACGAAGGTGGCCCTGGCCAGCGCGGGCGCGAAGCCCAGCACGTCCAGCATCACGTCGATGCCGGGCCGGAAGGCGGCGTCCAGGCCGACCAGCGCGCCGTAGCCGATCCCGCCCGCCGCACCCGCGCCGGGCGCCGACGCGTGCGCGGCGGCCCGTGTGCCGACGGCCCGCTCCAGCACCTCGGCGTAGTGCGCGAGCGCCGCGTCCAGGGCGGCCACGTCCGTTTCGCTCGCGCCCTTCTGCGGGCCGTAGACGGCCGGGGCGCCCTTGGGGCCCGTCAGCGGATTGTCGACGTCGCTTGCCAGCACGATGCCGGTGCGCGCCAGCCGGGGGTCGAGGCCCGACAGGTCGGCGGTGGCGAGGGCGCGCAGCGGTCCGCCGCCCGGCGCCACCGGCACGCCGTCCGCGTCGAGGAAGCGGGCGCCGAGCGCCGCGAGCATCCCGGCGCCGCCGTCGGTCGTGGCGCTGCCGCCGACGCCGAAGACGATCGAGGTCGCCCCCGCGTCCAGTGCGGCCAGCAGCAGCTCGCCGGTGCCGTACGTACTGGCCGTCAGCGGTGCGAAAACGCCGTCCGGGAGGTGCTGGAGTCCCGATGCCTCCGCCATCTCGACCACTGCCGTGCCGTCACCGCGCAGGGCGAAGGTGGCGGTCACGGGCGTGCCGGTGGGTCCGCTGACGCGGGCCTCGTGGCGGGTGAATCCGGCCGCCAACGCCGCGGCGACCGTGCCGTCGCCGCCGTCCGCGACCGGGAGGGCCGTGACGTCCAGCTCCGGGACGACGCGGTGCAGACCGGCCGTGACGTGCTCGGCGACCTCGACGGCCGTGAGCGAACCCTTGAACTTGTCCGCGGCGATCAGCACCCGTGCCGACTGTGTCCTTGCTGCGTCCGCCACCGTGTTACCCCTTGCTTTCGAACTGGCAGTCGCGCCGCTGTGACCCTATCCGGCGAGGGGCCCGGCGAACAGAGCCCCGAGGAGCGGGCCGTCCGGGGCCGCGACCCCTGGACAGTTCTGACGGATCCCCGTGGAGGAGGGAGCGGCACCTGGTGCGTGCGATCACCAGGCGCCGGGACGTCTTCATAGCGGAGCTATGGGGACATTTCGGCAACGCCGCGAGCGTGCGTGCCAGGCGCCGCGACGCCGCGGAGATCCGTCAGAACCGCCCTAGACTTCCGCAATGACGACCATGGACTACGCCGCATACATCGCGAGCCTGCCCCGCGTGCTCGCCGGGGCCGGCACCGTCTTCCGTGCCACGGACGGACGGATCCTGCTCGTGGAGCCCAACTACCGCGACACCTGGCTCCTCCCGGGCGGCACCGTCGAGTCGGACCGCGGCGAGTCGCCCCGGCAGGCCGCCCGCCGCGAGACCGCGGAGGAGATCGGCCTGAACCTCGCGCCGGGCGCGCTGCTCGCCGTCGACTGGGTGCGCAGCGAGCAGCGGCCGCCGCTGGTCTCGTACCTCTTCGACGGCGGGGTGCTGGACGCGGCGCAGCTCGGCGCGGTCCGGTTGCAGGAGGAAGAGCTGCTGTCCTGGCGGCTGGTGACGTGGGACGAGGCCGAGCGCCTTGTCGACCGCCGGTTGGCGCTGCGGCTGCGGGCCGCGCTGGATGCCCTGGCGCGGGGCACGGGCCCGGCCGAGCTGGAGGACGGGCTGCCGCCGAACAGCCGTGGCGGCACGCCTGCTTGAGACTGCCGCGGCCGGCCGGCGTGCGGTGCCGGGCCGCCGTTTTATTCCGTCGAGTTCGCCGGGATCCGCCGGTAGGGTGCCGCCATGCCGCCGTCACTCCGCCTCGAAGAGATCACGCCGGACACCGTGGAGGCCGCGTGCCGGCTGACGGTCAGGCCCGAGCAGCAGGAGTTCGTCGAGCCGGTCGCCCGGTCGCTGGCCGAGGCATACGTGCACCCCACGACCGCCTGGCCGCGGCTGATCTTCGACGGTACGCAGCTCGTGGGCTTCGTGATGGCCTTCTTCGACGTGTGCTTCGACCCCGCCGATCCTGACGACCGGCTGCGCAGCGGCCTGTGGCGGCTGAACATCGCCGTCGGCCGGCAGGGCCTGGGCTACGGCCGGTTCGCCGTGGAGTCCGTGTGCGCGGAGATCCGGCGGCGCGGCGGAACGCGCGCCACGGTGACCTGGGGCGTGGGGGAGCACGGCCCCGAGCAGTTCTATCTGCGGCTCGGCTTCCGGCCCACCGGCGAGCTGAGCGGCGATCAGACCGTCGGCGAGCGGGAGTTGGCGCCCGCCGGATCCTGACCGACCGCCCCGCCAGCGCCCCCGCAGCTACGTCCACGGAGTACAGAACATGGAAGAGATCGCCGCACGGATCGCACGGGTAACCGGTGTGACCGGAGTGATGCTCGGCGGGAGCCGGGCGCGTGGCACGCACCGGCCGGACTCGGACTGGGATCTGGGGGTGTACTACCGCGGCACACCGGGGCTGCGCGAGCTGGAGCGGCTGGCGGCCGAGGTCACCGGCGGTCCGGTCGAGGTGTGTGTGCCGGGTGCCTGGGGCGAGTGGGTCAACGGCGGTGCCTGGCTGGTGATGCCGGACGGCAGCCGTGTGGACTGGATCCTGCGGGACGTCGACCGGGTGCGGCGGGTGTGGGAGGAGTGCCGGGAGGGGCGTTTCGAGATCGGCGCCCAGGCCGGCCATCCGCTCGGCTTCTGGTCCCCCGCCTACCCGGGCGAGGTGGCGCTGGGGCGGGTGATGGCCGACCCGGGCGGGGAGTTGGGCCGCCTCAAGGACGAGACCCGGCACTATCCGGAGGCGCTGCGGACCGCGCTGACCGGCCGGGCGGTCTGGGACGCGGAGTTCTCGGCGGCGATGGCGGGCGCGTCGCGGACCACCGGCGACGTGCTGCACGCGGCCCTGTGCCTGTCCCGGTCCGTCGGGGATCTCGTGCAGGCGCTGCACGCACATCACCGTGTCTGGTGCCTCAACGAGAAGGGTGCGCTCGCGGCGGCCGCCGCCCTGCCGGACACCCCACCGGGTTTCGGCGCGGACGCCACCGCCCTGCTGGGTGAACTCGGCCGCACGGGTGCGGAGTTGGGGCACGCCCTGAAGCTGGCGGGGCGGCTCGTGGCGGACGTGCGCGCCGTGGTGGGCGGGTAGGACGCCGCGCCCGCCCACCGGTTCGCGGGCGTACGGCGCGTCACCGCTTCACGGACGCAGGCCGCGTCACCGGCTCGTCCCCACCGCATGGCCGTAGGTCGCGCCGTCCGTGACGAAATCCAGCATCGCGCGGGCGACGTCCGCGCGGGCGATCGTGCTGCCTGCCGGGTCGCCCTCGATGGCGTGCCGGTAGCGGCCCTCCCCCGGCTTGTCGCGAAGCCGCGGCGGGCGGGCGGCCGTCCGGTCCAGGCCGCTTTCGCGCAGCGCCGCCTCCATCCGCTCCAGGTCTGCCGGACGTCTCGAAGAGGTGGCGCTCACCGCCGTCCGCTTCCACCGCCGGGCGTTCCCGATGGCCGCGTCGCTGTTCGCCGGCCCCGAGCCGCTGGCGACGCACCGGCGCACGCTTCGCGAACCGGGCACGGACGGGCCGCAGAACGCGACACGGCGGCTGTCCGCGTACCTGGCCGAGCAGCGGCGCGGCCGGATCACGCCCGGCATCGACCCGGACACGGCCGCCACGCTGCTCATCGGCGCCTGCTTCCACCGGGCGTTCCTCGGCCTCTTCTTCGGCGACGAGACCCCCGACGGCGGCCTGCCGGACGGCGACGAGGAGTTCGCCGCCCGTACCCGTCCAGGCACTGCTGGACTCCCCCGCCGCGGTCAGCCGGCTTCGGACGCCGGGAAGAGGGCCGCGTCGACGCTCTCGAAGGCGAGCAGCCGGCGCTTGCGGTCGAGGCCGCCGCCGTACCCCGTCAGGCTGCCGTCGGCACCGACGACGCGGTGGCACGGCACGATGATGCTGACCGGGTTGCGTCCGTTGGCGAGGCCGACGGCGCGGGCCGCCGACGGCGCACCCAGCTGCGCGGCGAGCTGTCCGTAGCTCAGGGTCTGCCCGTACGGGATGGTGCGCAGGGCCGCCCAGACGCGGCACTGGAAGGGGGTGCCGCGCAGGTCGAGCGGTACGTCGAAGACGGTCAACTCGCCCCGGAAATAGGCGTGCAGCTGCTCGATGGCCGTGGCGAAGGGCGCGGCGTCGGTGCCCACGGGGCGTCCGAAGGTCTCCAGTGGCGGACGGTGGCGGTGGTCGGTCATGTAGAGGCCGGCCAGGGCGCCGTCCGTGGCGACGAAGGTGAGCGGGCCCACCGGGGTGCCGTCGAGGACGGTGTGGGTGCGGCCGGTGGCTGCGGATGCGTGCGGGGTCATGGCTCCGGGCTCAGTTCGTGGGAAGGAGGTTGATGGGGTGGTCGTCGGTCGCCCAGAGGTACTGGACGGCGTAGGCGCGCCAGGGGCGCCAGGCGGTGGAGTGGCGGATGAGGGCGGCCGGGGTGCCGGGCAGGCCGAGCCGGGTGGCGGCGCGGCGCAGGCCGAGGTCGGTGGGGGTGAAGGCGTCGGGGTCGCCGAGTGCCCGCATGGCGATGCATTCGACGGTCCAGGGGCCGATGCCGGGCAGCGCGGCGAGGCGGGCGCGGGCCTCGTCCCGGTCGTCGCCGACCCCCAGCCCAAGCGCGCCGGACGCGAGCGCGGCGATCAGGCCGGTGAGGGTGGCGCGCCGGGTCCTGGGCATCGCCAGCGTCTCGGGGTCGAGGCCGGCCAGGGCCTGCGGGGCCGGGAAGAGATGGGTGAGGCCGCCCTCCGGGTCGTCGACGGGCTCGCCGTGCGCGGTGACGAGACGGCCGGCATGGGTCCTGGCGGCGGCGGTGGAGACCTGCTGGCCGAGTACCGCGCGGACGGCGAACTCGTCGGCGTCGGCGGTGCGCGGGACGCGGCGGCCGGGCGCCTTGTCGACCAGCGGGGCCAGCAGCGGGTCGGTGCGGAGCTGCGCGTCCACCGCCTCCGGGTCGGCATCCAGGTCGAGCATCCGGCGGCACCGTGCGATGGCGCCCGCGAGGTCCCGCAGGTCCGTCAGCGCAAGCCGGCATTCGATGTGCTCGGGGCGGGGTGACAGCGCGACGATGGCGTGCCCGTAGGGGAGGCGCAGGGTGCGGCGGTAGGCGCCGTCGCGCCATTCCTCGACACCGGGGACCGCGGTGGCGGCGAGATGCCCGAAGAGGTTGTCGGGGCACAGCGGGCGGCGGAACGGGAGGCGCAGGGTGAGCGCGCCGGGCAGGGCGGCGCGCGGGCCGGGGCGGGCCCGCTGCCGCAGCTCGCCCGGCGCGAGTGCGAAGACCTCCCGCACCGTTTCGTTGAAGGTGCGGATGCTGGCGAACCCGGCGGCGAAGGCGACTTCGGCCATCGGCAGGGCGGTCGTCTCGATCAAGAGCCGTGCGGTCTGGGCGCGTTGGGCGCGGGCCAGGGCGAGCGGCCCGGCGCCCAGTTCGGCCAGCAGCTGGCGTTCGACCTGCCGGGTGCTGTAGCCGAGCCTTCGGGCGAGTCCGGGGACGCCGTCGCGGTCCACGACGCCGTCGGCGATCAGCCGCATCGCGCGGGCGGTGAGGTCGGCCCGTTCGTCCCACTGCGGTGAGCCGGGGCTGGCGTCGGGCCGGCAGCGTTTGCAGGCGCGGAACCCGGCCTGCTGGGCGGCGGCCGCACTGGGGTAGAACCGCATGTTCTGGGGCTTGGGCGGCACCACGGGGCAGCTGGGACGGCAGTAGATGCGGGTGGTGACGACGGCGGTGTAGAACCAGCCGTCGAAACGGGCATCCTTGGACTGCACGGCCCGCAGGCAACGCTCGGTGTCGGTGTGCATGCCTCCAGGATTCCGCAGCCACCACTCCCCCGCTGGCGGAAATCCGACATCAACGTGCGCCTGCCGGGGCGGGCGCGATTCCCTCCCCGGCACGCCTTCGACGACGGTGACGCCCGTGCGGGAGCGGTACGGGCTCAGGCCCGGCCGTCGGCCGCCGCGAACCGGTCCAGGGCGCCGATCTCCGCCTCCCGCATCGCCTCGCTGCCCTTGTGCCCGGCGTCGTCGATGACGATCAGCCGGGCGTCCGGCCAGGCGCGGGAGAGTTCCCAGGCGGTCTCCAGCGGCGAGCTGAGGTCCATCCTGCCGTGGATGAGGACCCCCGGGATCCCGGCCAGCCGGCCCGCGTCGCGCAGCAGGGCGCCCTCCTCCAGCCAGCCGCCGTGCGCGAAGTAGTGCGCGCAGATGCGGACGAGGGCGAGCCGGGCGGCGGAGGGACGGCCCGCGTACGGATCGGGCGAGCCGTTCGGCTCCATGGACAGCACGGTGTCCTCCCAGGCGCACCAGTCCGCCGTGGCCCGCTCCCGCACCGCCGGATCCGGGTGCCCGGTCAGCTCCGCGTACGCCCCGATGAGGCTGCCGTCCCCTTCGGCCGCGCGGGCACCATCCCGGAAACGTTCCCACTGCTCGGGGAAGAACCTGCCGACGCCGCGGTAGAGCCAGTCGATCTCGCGGCGCCTGGTCGTGGTGACGCTCGGGATGACGATCTCCGAGACCCGCTGCGGATGGCGCTCGGCGTACGCGAGGATCAGCGTCGAGCCCCAGGAACCGCCGAACAGCAGCCAGCGGTCGATGCCCAGGTGTTCCCGCAACTGCTCCATGTCGGCGAGCAGACGGTCGGTGGTGTTGTGCCGCATGTCGGTCGCCGGGTCGCCGGCGTGCGGGGTGCTCCGGCCGCATCCGCGCTGGTCGAACAGGACGACGCGGTAGCGCTCCGGATCGAAGAACCGCCGCCTCCAGGGGCCGCACCCCGACCCCGGGCCGCCGTGCACGACCACCGCGGGCTTGCCGCGCGGATTGCCGCACACCTCCCAGTACACGAGGTTGCCCTCGCCCACGTCCAGCATCCCCTGGTCGTACGGCTCGATGGGCGGGTACAGGCCGGTCATCGTCGGCTCCTCGGGGTCGTGCGGCGGCGGAGCGCGCATTCTCGCACCGGGCCGCGCGCCCCCGCCCGCCCTTTTCGCCCCGGGCCCGGCACGTACCGCGGCACCTTGGCGGTCATGCCGCTGGCGCCGCGTCAACTACCCGGCCGGTCACGGCAGTTGCCGGCCCGCGAGGACCGCTGCATCACGTGCCGATGCCGCCCCGCTCCACGTGCTTGGTGTAGGCCGCGTCGAGGTCGGTCACGTCCACGGACGCGTGCACCACCAGGGTGTCCGGCGCGGCGGCCGTGTGCTGCCGGAGGAGTTCCAGCGTCGCCCGGCTCAGTGCGGTCTTGACCTGCGCCGTGCGGCCCGGGAGGAGCGCGAACTCCAGGTGGATCAGGGCCTGTCCGGGCTCGTCGTCCGCGATGACGGTCTCCTCGACGCGCTGGAAGCGGGTCTTGCAGCTCTCGACGGTGACGCCGTCGACCGTCTGCGCGGCCAGCGCGTGCAGGTCGCGGGCGAAGCGGCGGCGGTCGAGGACGTCGTGCAGGGACGTGTCGTAGGAAACGAGGATATGCGGCATGGCGTACTCCTGATCCGGACGGGCTCCGCCCCACACTCTCGCACCGGATGGCGCGGGCGCAGTGCGCGGGCCCCGGGCCGTCCGGCAGCGCTCAGCCCAGCAGCAGGAAGACCGCCTTGACCGCGGCCGCGAGGCCGACGGCCGCCGCGGCGATCAGCGCGACGCGGCGTGCCGAAGGCAGCACCATGACCTTGGTGCCGGCGGCCTCGGGGAAGGCGTAGAACACCCGCCCCGCTTCTCCGGCGACGACCACGCGCGCTATCGGCAGATAGCGGAGGCCGGCCCGCCTCTTCAGTTCCCCCGACCGCTTGGCGAGCCCCCGTTCGACGGCGTCCCGATGTGCATCGGACAGGTCATCGGGCAGCGGGTCACCGTAGCCGCAGTCCGCGGTGCGCCACTCCCCTGCTCCCTGCGCCATCAGCCGGACGAGGACGGGTGGCGGCTTGGTCGGCATCGGCACCTTGTCCGCCACACTGCGGTGCTTGATGGTGCCCTCGGTCCACGTGGTGGTCCGGCCGGCACCGCCGCACGCCGTGTGGTCGACGCTGCCCTCGCCCCCGCATCCCGGGCAGTCCACCTTCCCGCTCCCCCCGCAGTCGGTGCACCGGACGCGTCCCGCGCCACGGCAGGCGTGACAGGCGGCTTCCTCCGCACCGCACTTGACGCAGGTCTCCCGCTCGCCGTGCGCGGGGGCCGAGGCGCTGCGGTGGCCGCGTTTTCCGGTACCGCCGCACGTGGCGCAGGAGTCGGCGCCGCCGCAGCTCGGGCAGGCCCGCAGCGGCTCGCAGACCAGGTCACCGCGCCCCGTGCACCGGTCGCAGGGCACGCGGCCGTTGCCGCATTCGCAGTGGTGCTCGCGTACCGAGTCCTGCCGCACCAGCGTCCACTCCTGCTGGGCCTTCGCGTCGGACGGTTCGGGAACCGGGTGGGTCCACAGGTCCCGGTACGTGGCGTGCCGGGCCAGGTCGACCTGCCCGTGCTGCCGCCTGTCGTCTTCCCCGCGGGTCTCGATGCACCGGGTGACCTGGCATTCGAGCATGGACCGCCACGTGACCCGGACCGCACCCGGCGCCCGCAGGTCCGTCAGCACCTTGCCCGCGGTCAGCCGGCCGGCCACCGCGTCGAGAAGACTCTCCTGGTCCTGCTGACTTGCCATGCCCGCTCCTTGGCTCCGCCGGCGTTCTCGCACCGCCGCCCCGGCGGCCGAGTATCACACCTCAAATCTGCGCTCTCATAGGCCCGTTGGTGGATAACTCCGACGGCTTCCGGCCATCCGATGGGGAGGCGGAACGGGGCGGACACCGCGGAGGGGGACAAGGACCTTGCGAAAGAGCCGACTTGGCGGGAGGGGCCGAGATCGCCGCGGCGGTGGCGCGTGGGCTGCGGACCGCCGTCCGCTACCGGGCCTGCGCCGCGAAGGCCGCGTACGTGTCTGCGTCGAAGAGGACGAACCGCACCTCTTCGACTGCCGTTTCCGTCTCGCGCACCGTCTCGACGGCGATCCGCGCGGCGTCGTCCACGGGCCAGCCGTAGGCGCCGGTGGAGAGGGCGGGGAAGGCCACCGTCCGCGCCCCGAGTTCGTCGGCGACGCGCAGCGACTCGCGGTAGCAGGAGGCGAGGAGGGCCGCGTCGCCGGAGGCGAAGACCGGGCCGACGGTGTGGATCACCCAGCGGGCCGGCAGGCGGCCCGCCGGGGTCGCGACGGCCTTGCCGGTGGGCAGGCCACGGCCGTAGTGCGAGGCGCGCAGCTCGCGGCAGGCGGCCAGGATCTCCGGGCCGCCGCGGCGGTGGATGGCGCCGTCCACGCCCCCGCCGCCGAGCAGCGAGGAGTTGGCGGCGTTGACGACGGCGTCCACGGCCTGCTCGGTGATGTCGCCGCGGACGAACGTCAGGGCCGGGCCGGGCGGGGAGGGTGTGGGGCGTGTGGGGCTCATGGGCCGGAGCCTAGAGGAGCGCGCCGGGTGCGTCGGGGTGCCGTCAGCGTGCGCCGGCGCGCAGCCTGCGCCATACGTGCTTCGCGGCGTAGTGGCCCGACATGCCGTGCACCCCGGGGCCCGGCGGGGTGGCCTGGGAGCAGAGGAAGACGGCGGGGTGGGCGGTGGTGTAGGGGACGCGGGCGAGCTTGGGGCGGATGAGCAGGCGCAGGCCGGCCACGGAGCCGGTGGCGGTGTCGCCGCCGACGTAGTTGGCGTTACGGGCAGCGATTTCGGGCGGGCCTGCGACCGCGCGAGCCAGGACGAGGTCGCGGAAGCCGGGGGCGAAGCGCTCGATCTGCCGCTCGACGACGTCCGTCGCGTCGCCCTCCCAGCCGTTGGGGACGTGGCCGTACGCCCAGAACGTGTGCCGGCCTTCGGGGGCGCGGGTGGGGTCGATCAGACTGGGCTGGGAGGTGATCAGGAACGGTACGGACGGGTCCTGGCCGTGCACGGCGGCGTCCAGCGCGGCGCCGATCTCGCCGCTGGTGGGGCCGATGTGGACGGTGCCGGCCTGCCGGGCCTCCGGGGCGGTCCACGGCACCGGGGCCGACATCGCGTAGTCGATCTTGAAGACGCTGGGGCCGTACGTGACGTTGCGGTAGGCGTTGCCCAGGCCCGCGATCCGGGCGAGCGCGGTCGGCGAGGTGTCGAAGACGTAGGCGCGGGCGGGCGGCAGGTCGTCGAGCCGCTTGACCTCGAAGTCGGTGTGCAGCGCGCCGCCGTGGGCACGCAGCAGGCCCGCCAGCGCGTCGCTGATGGACTGCGAGCCACCGCGGGGCACCGGCCAGCCGACCTCGTGCGCGGCCAGCGCGAACATCAGGGCAAGCCCGGTGGTGCCGAAGCCGCCGAGCGGGGCGATGGCGTGCGCCGCGAGCCCGGCCAGCAGCCCGCGGGCCTTCTCGCCGTGGAAGCGGCGGTTGACGAAGGTGACCGGCTGCATCGCGGAGAGCCCGAAGCGCGCGTACGTCACCGGATCCTGCGGCAGGCCGAGCCACTGGGTACGCAGGAAGTCGTGGGCCATGCTGTCCCACTTGCCGAGGAACGGCGCGACGAGCCTGCGGTACGTCCCCGCGTCACGCGGGCCGAAGGACATCGCGGTCTCGCCGACGCATCGGGAGAGGACGGCGGCGGTGCCGTCGGGGAAGGGGTGCGCCATCGGGATCTCGGGGTGCAGCCACTCCAGGCCGTGCCGGGCGAGCGGCATCGTGGCGAAGGCGGGTGAGCCGATGCCGAAGGGGTGCACGGCCGAACAGGGGTCGTGCCGGAAGCCGGGGAGGGTCAGCTCTTCGGTGCGGGCACCGCCGCCGATGGTGCCGCGGGCCTCGAAGACCTCCACGGACATTCCGCGGCGGGCCAGTTCGACGGCGGCCGTCAGGCCGTTGGGCCCCGCCCCGATCACCACGGCATCGAGCATCCTCGGCACCTGCGCCACTCCCCTCGTGTCCGGTCCTCGTCGCTGAGGATCAGTTGGCGGCTGCCAGCAGTCCGAGGATACGCCGCGCGGTGTCGGCGTCCCGCGCCGCGGTGAAGGGCAGTGCATTGCCACCCGCTATGCGGAACGGCTCGCCCGCGACCGTGCCGCTCGCGCCGCCGGTCTCCTGCACCAGCAGCAGCCCGGCCGCGTGGTCCCAGGCGTTCTCCCAGCTGAAGGCGACGGCGTCGATCTCGCCCCGGGCGATGTACAGGTACTCAAGGCCCGCCGAGCCGCAGGGGCGCGGGGCGATGCCGTCGGTGTCCAGGGCGCCGAGCACCCGCTTCTGCTCGTCGGTGGTGAAGTCGAAGTGCGAGATGGCGACGTCGATGCCCGTGGTGGACGCGGCGGGGCCCGGCGCCAGCGGTTCGCCGTTCAGTGTGGCACCGGCGCCGCGGCGGGCGACGGCCATCAGGCCGAGCGCGGGCGCGTACGTCCAGGAGGCCAGCAGGTCGCCGCGGTGGGCGAGGGTGACCAGGGTCGCGAAGCCGGGGTCGCCGTGGACGAACTGACGGGTGCCGTCGACCGGGTCGACTATCCAGACCGGGGCGTCGCCGCGCAGCGCGTCGAGGATCGCGGGGTCGGCGTGCACGGCTTCCTCGCCGACCACCACGGAGCCGGGCAGCAGGGCGGTGAGCGCGGCGGTGAGGTGTTCCTCGGCGCGCCGGTCGGCGACCGTGACGAGGTCGTGCGGGCCGTTCTTCTCGACGATGTCCTCCGCCGCGAGCTGCCGGAACCGCGGCAGGATCTCCTCGGCGGCCGCCCGGCGGACGGCCTCCTCCACGGCGGCGAGGTCCAGCGCGGACAGGTCGGGCGCGGGGATGGCAGGGGCGGCGGCGCTCGCCGCGCGCGGGGTGCCCGGCGCGGCTTCGGTGCTGTTCGCGAGGTCTCCCTGATGAGTGCTGAGTGCTTCGATCATGCATCCATCGAACCACGCCCCACTGACACGGCGGCTTGACCAAAGGTGAATTCCGGACGCCCCGGAGGGTAAGCGCGGGTGCCGACCGCCGCCCGACGTCTCCGGCGCGCCCGGCACCGTCGCAGGTCAGCGACCTACCGCGTAGCCCTGCATGCCGCGCGGGTTCGCGGCCGACGAGAGCACTCCGGTCTCCGGGTCGCGGGCCACGGCGCACAGCCGCCCCTCCGACCAGGGCCCGCCGACCGTGACGTGGTGCCCGCGGCGGCGCAGCTCTACGACGGTCCCGGTGCCGATCCGCGATTCGACGGTGACGGCGCCCGGCTGCATCGCGCGGGGGAAGAAGGAGCTGGGGAACGATTCGTTGTGCCAGTTCGGTGCGTCGATCGCGCCCTGGAGGTCGAGGCCGCCGCGGACCTCGGGGCGCAGCGTGACGGCGAGGAAGAAGTGGAGCTGCCACTGGTCCTGCTGGTCGCCGCCCGGTGTGCCGAACGCCATCACCGGGACGCCGTCGCGCAGCGCGAGCGACGGGGTCAGGGTGGTGCGCGGACGGCGGCCGGGGGTCAGCGAGTTGGGCAGCCCCTCCTCCAGCCAGGCCATCTGGAGCCGGCTGCCGAGCGGGAAGCCCAGGCCCGGCACGACGGGGTTGGACTGGAGCCAGCCGCCGGACGGGGTGGCGGAGACGAGGTTGCCCCAGCGGTCCACGATGTCGATGTGGCAGGTGTCGCCTCGGGTGGCGCCGCTGCGGTCGACCTCGGGCGCGACGCTCTGCGCGAGCGCTTCGTCCGCATCGGCAGGGCTGGGCGCGACGGTCGGCTCGCCGATGCCCGCGGCCCGCCCGCCGCCCGCGGCCCCCGCCCGCCCCGCGGCGGCGGCCAGCGCGTGCCGGCTCAGCCGCGGGGTCCGGCCGTCGGGAGTGCCGGGCCGCAGCGCGTATGAAGCGCGCGCGCCGATCAGCTTCCGGCGCTCGGTGTTGTACGCCTCGCCGAGCAGCGTGCCGAGCGGGACCTCGTCCGCGTCGCCGTACCACGCCTCGCGGTCGGCCATCGCGAGTTTGCAGCCCTCGATGAGGGTGTGCACGTATTCCGGACTGCCATAGGCGGGCAACTCCTCGGGAAGCAGGGCGAGTTGCTGGAGAAAGGCCGGGCCCTGGGACCAGCCGCCGGGCTTGGCGACGGTCCAGCCGTTCCAGTCGTACGTGACGGGGGCCTCGTACGACGCCGAGTAGCCCGCGAGGTCGTCGCCTGTGAGGGTGCCGGCGTGCCGCTCGCCCGAGGTGTCCATGGCCGGGCGGGCGGCGGCGTCGGCGAGTGCGGTGCCGATGAAGCCCTCGCGCCAGATCCTGCGGGCCGCGTCGATCTGTCCCTCCCGGGAGGCGGAAGCGGCCTGTGCCTCGGCGGTGAGCCGGCGCCAGGTGGCGGCCAGCGGGCGGTTGCGGAGCAGCCCGCCCGGGGTGACGGACCTGCCGCCCGGCAGGTAGATCTCGGCCGATGAGGTCCATTCCTTCGTGAAGAGTTCCCGGACCGTCTCGATCGTCTCGCCGATCCGCTCGACGGCCGGATGCCCGTGTTCCGCATAGCCGATCGCGTACCGCAGCACCTGGGCCAGAGTCCTGGTGCCGTGGTCGCGCAGCAGCAGCATCCAGGCGTCGAAGGCGCCGGGCACGGCGGCGGCCAGCGGTCCTGTGCCGGGCACCAGGTCGAGGCCGAGCCCGGTGTAGTGCGCCACGCTCGCCCCGGCCGGTGCGGGCCCCTGCCCGCACAGCACCCGTACGGGGCCGCCCGCGGGCGCCAGGATGATCGGGACCTCACCCGCCGGGCCGTTCAGATGCGGCTCGACGACATGCAGCACGAAGCCGGCGGCGACGGCCGCGTCGTAGGCGTTGCCGCCGTCCTCCAGGACCGCCATCGCGGACTGGGACGCCAGCCAGTGCGTGGTGGAGGCCATCCCGAAGGTGCCGTGGAGGGTCGGGCGGGTGGTGAACACGGGCGGGCTCCTTGTGCGGTGCGGACAGGACCGGTCAGAGCCTGTGTCTGAATCACGGCGGGCGCCCGGCCGGGGTTCGGACACAGGCTCTCAAGGCACCCAGCAGACCTCATGGCACACCCGGCGGCAAGGGGCCGTCCGGAACACGGGACGGGCGCGCGGCCCGGTGGACGCCTCCCCCGCCGCTACAACTCCGCGTCCAGGGACAGCCGGTGGACGCCGGGGAGATAGTCGTCCAGTTCTCCCGGGGCGAAGCGGGCCATGCCGACGACGTGCCAGAACTCGCCCGCCACAGCGCCCTCGTACTTGTAGCCGCCCTCGGGGGTGAGCGCCGCCCAGCCGTCCGGCACGCCGATCAGCGTGGCGCGCAGGGACGGTTCGGGCGCGGGGCCCGTGCCGTCCGGTGCGGGGATGTTCCACAGGCGGATCGTGCCGTCCTCACCGCAGCTGGCGAGGCGGGAGCCGTCGGGGTGGAAGGCGAGGGAGAAGATGCGCCCGGTGTGTCCGGTGAGGCGAGCGGTGCGGGTGCCGGTGACGGTGTCCCAGAGGCAGACGGTGCGGTCGTCGCCCGCGGTCGCCAGGAGCGGGCGGCGCGGGTGGGCGACGGCCGCCCACAGCCGGCCGTGGTGGCCGCGCAGGACGTGCCGGAGCACACCGTCCTGCCAGACGACGGCCGTGCCGTCCCAGGAAGCACTGCCGACCCAGTCGCTGTCGGCGCCAACGGTGACCGCGTACACCCGGTCGGTGTGGCCTTCGAGTTCGGTGACCAGGCGGCCGCCCTCGACGTTCCAGAGGCGGACGCGGCCGTCGTCGCAGCCGGTGGCGAGGAGTGCGCCGTCGCCGCGGAAGGCGATGGAGCGCACCCGGCCGCGGTGCTCGCTCAGGGTGGCGACATGGGCGCCGGTGCTGCGCCACCACAGGCGGACCGAGTCGTCGTCGTTGGCGGTGGCGAGCAGTTCGCCGTTCGCGCTGAACGCCTCGGCCCAGGTGTGGTCGGTCTCCACGTCGATCTCGCGGAGGTACTCGCCGTTCGCGGCGTTCCAGAGGTAGACGTCGCCGTCGTTGCTGGCCGTGCCCAGGATCGGTCCCGCCGGGCTGAAGACGGCGGAGATCAGGCGGTCGCCGCGGCCGGAGAGTTCGGCGGTCCGGCGGCCGGTGCGGGCGTCCCACAGCCGGACGATGCCGTCGTTGCCGCTGCTGGCGAGGCGGCTGCCGTCGGAGTTGAAGGCGACGGTGTTGACCCGGCGGCCGTGGCCGCGCAGGATCCGCTTGCCCTGGCCCGTGTCGGCATCCCAGATCTGGGCGCCGCCGTCGTTGCCGACGGTGACGAGCTGGCTGTCCTGCGGGCGGAAGCGGCAGGCCCAGGCGGAGCCGCGGTGTTCGACCGGCTGCTGGCGCAACAGGGTCACGCTGCGGTGGCCGGTTCCGGACGCGACCCGCCACAGCCGGACCGTGCCGTCGCTGTCGCAGGCGGCGAGCAGCCTGCCTTCGTTGCCGAACATCACCTGGTAGACCGCGCCGGTGCAGCGCTCCAGGGCCCCGGCCGGTGCGCCGACGACCGGATCCCACAGCCGGACCTGGCCGTCGGTGTCGCCGCTGACCAGCAGCGTGCCGTCGGGGTGGAAGTCGAGGGTGTAGACGCGTCCGGTGTGGCCGGTGAACTCGTGCAGCAGGCGGGCGTCCGAGAGCCGCCAGACGCGGACCGTGCCGTGCCCTTCGGCGCCCTGGTCGCCGGTGGCGAGCAGCGTGCCGTCGGGGCTGAACCGGGCGCGGTAGACGGCCCCTTGGTGGCCCGGCAGGTGGCCGGTGCACGCTCCGCTGCGGGTGTCCCAGATGCGCAGACCGGCGGCCGCGTCACCGGTGACCAGGGTGCGGCCGTCGGGGCTGAACACGGCGGTGTAGACGGGGGCGGTGTGGCCTGGCAGGTGGTGCAGCGGTGCGCCGCTCGCCGTGTCCCAGAGGGTCACCATGCCGTCGGCGTCGCCGGTGGCGACGATCGTGCCGTCCTCGTCGAGCGATACCGGCCAGACGCCGCCGGGGTGGACGTCGATGCGGTGCAGACAGCTGCCGGACACCGGATCCCACAGGCGTACGGTGCCGTCGGCGCCGCCGGTCGCGAGGACCCGGGAGCGGAACTTGACGGCGTAGACCCGCCCTTCGTGTCCGTGGAGGGTGCGCAGTGCCCGGCCGGTGTCCGCAGCGCAGACCAGGACCCCGCCGTCCTCGCTGCCCACCGCGAGGAGTTCGCCCTCGGGGCTGTACGAGATGGGCTCGGGCAGCCGGCTGGTGCGCATGTCGAAGCCGTACGGGACGCCGACGGCCGCCGGGCGGAAGCCGGCCTCCACGGGCATGCCGGGGGCGAGGGCGGCGGTGCCCAGTTCGGGGGCGGCGCGTACCTGTGCGTCGAGGACCGGGTCGATGAGCGCGGCGCGGTGCCAGCGGCTGCCGGTGAGGCGGGCGCCGCGCAGGTCGGCGCGGGTGAGGCGGGCGCCGCGCAGGTCGGCGCCGGTGAAGTCGGCGCCGGTCAGGTCGGCGAGGTCGAGCCGGGCGCCGTTCAGCCGGGCGTCCTTGAGGACGGCGCCGGAGAGGTTGGCGCCGATCAGCCGGGTGTCGGTGAGGTCGGCGCCGGTGAGGTCCACGCCGGAGAAGTCCCGCCCGGAGAGGTCCTCGCCACAGAGCCGGGCGGCGCGCAGGTCGGCGTTGGCGGGCACCCGCAGCCGGTCGATGATCCGGACGGCGTTGGCGCGGGCCGCGTCGCTGGTGCCGGGCCCCGGGGTGTTGAGGACCGTGCGGACCCATTCGGTGCACAGGCCGTGGTCGGCGAGGTCGCAGAAGAACTCGACGGCGAGCGGGCTGAAGGGGCGGGCGGACAGCAGGGTGCCGTCCCCGTGGGCGAGTCGGTCCGCGGCCTCGCGGGCGACGAGCCATTCGATGACGGAGCCGTGGATGAACTGGAAGAGTCCGTCGTCGGTGCGGACCAGCAGGCTGCCCGCGCCGACGGCCTGGGCGCGTTCCTGGGTGGACAGCGTGCCGGCCGACAGTTCGCTGAGCGCGGCGGCGACCGTGTCGGTCAGCTCGTCGAGGCGCAGGCCGCTGCGGCCGCTCTCCCACAGCCGCCGGGCGAGTGCGGTGACCGCGGTCCAGAGGTGGTCGATGCTCAGGCCGGGGGCGGCGCCGGGGCCGCCCTGGCCGCGGCGTTCCTCGTGGGCGAGCCAGGCGGTGAACACGTCTTCGTAGAGCCGGGCGGGGCTCAGGGCACGGCCGGCTCCGGCGACGGCGCGCAGCTGGTCCTGGTCGAGGTCGGCGACGAAGCTGAGCAGGCGGGGGTTGGCGCACAGGGCGAGCAGGTCGGGGATGTTCCGGAGGAGCTGGAAGCGGCGGTCGGCGCTCTCCTCGTCGGCGTAGCGGTTGACGAGGTAGGCGCGGATCTGGGCCGGGACGAAGCCTTCGAGGGAGAGGATGCGGCGCTGCGGGAGCAGGCCGACGCGTTCGCCGAGCGCGGTGAGGATCTGGTCGCGGGACTTGAAGTGCTGGGTGCGGCTGCTCACCACGATCTTGGCGTTGTCGACGGCGGCGTTCAGGAGCACCTGGAGGTGGTCGGCCGCCCGGTCGTAGCTGACGCGGTTGACGAGTTCGTCGAAGCCGTCGAAGAGCAGCACGACGCGGCCCTGTCCGAGCATGTAGCGCAGCGCGCGCAGGTCGATGGTGTCGACGTCGTGCCCGGCGAGGTGGGCGGCGACCAGACCTTCGAGGCTGTGCGCGCGGTCGAGGGTGTTGAGCGGGATGAGCAGGGGCGTGAGATGCGGGAGCCGTTCGGGGATGCGGCGGGCCAGCTCGCGCAGGGCGAAGGTCTTGCCGTGCCCGAAGTCGCCGAGCAGCAGCATGAAGCGGCCGTGGTCGGTCTCCAGGAGTTGCAGCATGGCCTCGACGAGACCTTCACGTTCCTCGCCGTCGGGGCGTTCGGCGTCGCGGTAGCGCTGCGGGAGGTAGAGGTCGGGTGCGTACCTGTCGTCGTTGCCGAGCCTGGCGGTCTGGGCCGTGACGTAGGCGCGCAGGTCGAGCAGGCCCTGGAATTCGAGGAAACTGCGCACCCGGATGCCGCGGCGGCCGGCCCGTTCGCGGAGCGCGGGCTCCGGGGGCGGCCCGGCGTGGACCAGTTCGGCTTCGGATCCGGTGTCGGTGGCGAGCGCCTGGGCGAGGAAGCGGTCGAGTTCGTCGTCGGTGGGGGTGCCGGGGTGGACGGCGATCCGCTGCTGCCGTACGACTCCCTCGTCGTTCCAGGTGACCATGATCTGGGTGAGGTCTTCGGGGGTGCCGCGCGGTACGTCGCGCAGGCGTACCCCTTCCTGCCGGGCCCGGCAGACCTCCTTGACGCGTTCGGCGAGCGAGTCGGCGGGCTCTTCGACGGAGCGGTTGTCGGCGGGCGCGGCGGCGGGGAGCGGGGCGGTGGGCTCGCCCGGAGGCAGGAAGATGCGGTGGGCGCTGCGCCAGGAGACCGGGAACCCGTCCGGTTCGGTGGGTTCTTCGCCGGTCCAGCGGGTGACCTTGTCGGCGCTGACCCGCAGCAGTTCGAACCGGGCGGGGGCCGCGGAGCCGAACAGCGGCAGCTCGCCCGCGGTGAGCGGCAGCAGGTCGTGCGCGGGCTCGGCGGTGCTGGTGCGGGGGCCGCCGCTGGGGCCGTGCAGCAGGAGGTGCAGCCGGGGCGCGGTGAGGCGGGTGAAGGTGTCGACGTCGCGCAGCGGTCCCGGTCCTCCGGGTGCGTCGCCGGGCCGCCTGCGGCCGGTGAGCGGGTGCCGGAGTGCGCCGATGCGCAGCCAGCCCTCGTCCTCGTAGCCGCGCAGTGCCTCGGCGAACCAGGTGGCCTGGTCGCGTCCCAGGAAGCCGTACTGGTCGTCGGGGCGGTGGCTGTAGGCGATGGAGGAGTTGAACCCGGCGATGACGGTGTGGAGTTCGGGCACCGGGAACAGCGTCCAGGGCTGGTCGCTGTCGAAGACCGTGTCGAGTCCTTCGTAGAGGCCGCGGAAGAGCCGGGTGTAGTGGCGCCACTTGGGCCAGTACGGGGGCTGCGGCGGGATCTCGTCGGCCTCGCAGGTGTGGAAGTAGCCGCGGCAGGCGGCCTGGCTGACGTCCTGGTTGCCGGGGACGACGACGACGCGCTGGGGCGGCAGGTCGAGCTGGGAGCGGAGGCCGGTGAGGAAGCTGAGGGCCTGGTCGCATTCGCGCGGGCTGCCGGATGCCGTCAGGTCGCCGGTGACGACGAGGAGGTCGGGGGACGGGGCGCCGGCGTCCTTCAGCTCGACGAGGTCGCTGCGGATCTCCCGGCGCAGCGCGTCGGGTTCGCGGCCGCGGCCGAAGTCGGGGCCTGCGAGGTGGAGCACGGTCAGTGCGTCCGGCGGGCCGGCGGCGCCCGGTGCCTGCGGGTACTGCGGCGCCCTGGCCGGCCGGCGGCGCCCGGACCAGCCGGTGCGGCCGAGCGGGCGCTGGCGTTCGTCGGAGTGCCCGTTGGACGCCGGGGGCCTGGGCCGTCCGGATGCGGTCGGGTTGCCGGGGTAGCCGGGGCGCTGTCCCGGGCGGGCGTGTCCTTCGACGGCCTGTCCGACGCGGGTGAGCAGCAGGCCGCGGGCCGTTTCGGGGTCGGCGACGCCGACGAGGTCGACGTAGGTGATCGTGGCGAGCAGGCCCTCGATCGGGATGTCCTCGACGCGGACGGTGAGCAGCTTGCGTTCGGGCTCCTCGGGCTCGGCGCGCAGGGCGGCCTGCCATTCCATGCGGCCGTAGGTGGAGCGCCCGTAGTGGCCTGAGAGGACGGCGATGACGGCGACGGATTCGCTGACGCCGCGGTCCATGAAGTCGATGAAGTTGGTGCCCGCGACGAAGTCCCACGCCTGGATCACCGTGCGGTATCCGGCTTCCTCCAGGGTCCAGGCGATCCAGGAGGCCCATTGTTCGTCGGCCGGCGAGTAGCTGATGAAGAAGTCCAAGTCGCGTGCGTGGTCCATCAGTTCCCCGTCGGTCGCCATGCCCCCATCGTATGAGCTGCGGCCGCGGACGGGCAGGTCCTTCACGGATCATCTGCACGGCACGGCAGGGCCGCGGGCCGTCGCCGTGACGCCGGCCGCGGGCGGCCGCCTCCCGCCGTGCCGCCGGTGACCGTGTGCGACCCTGTCTGCCGTGCGAATCCTGAAGCGTCTGCATCCCCTGGACTGGCTGGCCGCCGGACTGCTCGTGTGCGGCCTGGCCTTCGTCGCCACGGGCCTGCTGCCGACCGGCCCCGCCGGGGAGGCGATGACGCGTATCGGGCCGCTGCTGGTGTTCCTGGCCACGGTCATCGTCATGGCGGAACTGACCGGCAAGGCCCAGGTGTTCGACGCGGTGGCGTCCTGGGTGTCGCGCGCGGGCAAGGGGAACTACCTGCTCCTGTTCGGGCTCTGCGTCCTGTTCGCCTCGGTCACCACCATCGCGCTGAACCTCGACACCACGGCGGTCCTGCTGACGCCGGTGATGCTGGCGCTGGCCACCCGGGTCGGCATCGCGCCGGTGCCGCTGGCGATGACGACGGTGTGGCTGGCCAACACCGCGAGCCTGCTGCTGCCGGTGTCGAACCTGACGAACCTGCTGGCGTCGGACCGCGTCGGCCTGACCCCCACCGCGATGGCCGCCAGGATGGGGCTGCCGCAACTGGCCGCCATCGTCGTGACCATGGCCTGCCTGTGGGGCTTCTACTGGCGGCGCGGCCGCCGCGGGGCCGCCGCGTACGTCCCGCCGCCCCCGCTGAAGCCCGACGACCCGGTGCTGTTCCGGATCTGCGCCGTGGCCTGTGCGGGCTTCCTGGTGGCGATCCTCGTCGCCGACGTGCCCCTGTGGTCGGCCTCGCTGACCACGATGCTGGTCGTCGTGCTGGCCTTCGCGTTCCGGCGCCGGGCCGATCTGCGGCTCTCGCTGGTCCCCTGGCGGCTGCTGGTGCTGGTGCCGGGCATGTTCCTGGTCGTGGAGACGGTCAACACACACGGCCTGCACGAGCTGCTGACGGCGGCGGTCGGCCCCGACGGCGGGCTGCTCGGCATGCTGCGCTCGGCGGGGGTCGGCGCCGGGCTCTCCAACGTCCTCAACAACCTGCCGGTCTACATGGCGGGCGAGGCGGCGGTCCCGGTCGGCAACCACGACCAGCTGCTGTCCCTGCTGATCGGCACCAACGTCGGCCCGCTCGTGACCCCGTGGGCCTCGCTGGCGACCCTGCTCTGGTTCGAGCGCTGCCGGGGGCACGGCACGGTCATCCCGCTGCGGCGCTTCATGGGCACCGGCTTCGTCCTCGCCGTGACGGCGACGCTGGCGGCCACGGCGGCACTGACCGTCACGGCCTGACCCCGGGCCCGCTCCCGCCCGCCGCTCAGGACACGTCCGCCGCAGCGACCACGTCCAGCAGGTAGGCCAGGGTGTCCGCACGCGCCGCGACGAAGCTGCGGCCCGCGTCGGGCCCGGCGAAGCCCACCCGGAAGTCGCCGCCGGTCAGCGTGCGGAAGGCGACGCCCGACTCGGACGCCAGGAGCGCGCCGGGCGGGAAGTCGATGCCCTCGGCGCAGTAGCCGACGAAGCCGTCGATGGTGCCGCGGGCCAGCATGCTCCAGCCCAGCAGCGGGGCCCACAGCTGGAGCACCCGCCGGGAGCGGCGCTCCAGTTGGCAGCGCAGGCCCGCGGCGACCGTGTCGTCCCGGCCGACGGCGTGCCCCTGCGTCCAGGCCACCACAGGCCCGGCCTGCGGCACCCGCCCGGCAGGCCCCGGCAGCCTGCCGCCCCCGCCGTACGCCCCCTGCCCGGCCGCCGCGCGCCAGGTGCTGCCGGTGACCGGCTCGTGCACCACGCCGACGACGGGCGCGCCGTCGACGCACAGGCCGATGCCGACGGCGTACGAGGGCAGCCCGATGGCGACGTTGTTGCTGCCGTCGAGCGGGTCCACCAGCCAGGTACGCCGGCCGACCGCGTCGAACAGTCCGGCTTCCTCCGACAGGATCCGGTCGTGCGGGAAGTGCGTCTGGAGCCGGGCCAGGACGAGTTTCTCGGCGGCCAGGTCGAGGTCCGTGACGACATCGCCCGCGGCGTCCTTCACGCCCACCGCCTGCGCCGTGGGGAAACGGGCCCGCAGCAGCGCGCCCGCCTCCTCTGCGGCGGCGACGGCCACCTGCTGTTCGCGGGCGTACGGTGCGCCGCCCGGGTCACTCTCGCTGCTCGGCATGGATCCTCCTGAGTGCAGTGCGCACGGTCCGTTCGGTGTGTTCCGCAGCGCACAGCCGGCGCATCGTGCGGTGCCTGCGGCCGTGCAGGGGTCCGAGGGAGAGGTCGGTGTGGCCCGGCAGGGATCTGCCGAGCACCAGGGTCGCGGCGGGTTCGCCCGCGGCGACGACGGTGGCGTGGAATTCGCCGGCCGGCAGCGCGTAGGTCTCGCCGCTGACGCTGGAGTGGGCGGGTCCTGGTTCGCTGCGCACCAGGCGGGAGGTGGGCCGCAGTTCGTCGACGCCGGAGGGCGCGCTGACGACTTCGAAGACCCGGTGGGTGGCGCCGTCGCCGCCGTCGGTCACCCGTACCGGGAGGTTGCCGACCCGGCCGTAGAGCACGTAGCTGCGCAGCTCCCAGCTGTGGGCGTGCATGGGCGCCGCGGTGGGTTCGGCGCCGCTGCCGCTCTCGAAGAGGTGGACGCAGACGCCGCGGGCGCCGTCGCGGACGAGCGGCAGGCAGAGGAAGCCGAGCGGGTGCCGGACGGCGCGCAGCTCCCGTTTCCCGGAGGCGATGTCCTCCAGCGCGCCGGTGACCCGCTCGCGCGGAGCGTCCCGTTCGGCGCCGGGCCGGAGAAGCTGGTCGAGCGTGTCGTAGTCCATGGGGCTGCGCCCGAGGCGTCTCACCTCCGGTAGGGGTCCTCGGCGTGCAGGGCCTTTTCGATGATCTCGCCGACGTCGGCGTCGGTGAAGACCGTCGGGAGCGAGAGTCCCACGTCGTCGAAGACCGTACGGACCTCGTCGACGGTCGGCTCCTCGCCGAGCGGTGCGATGCCGCGCAGGTCGAGCTTGACCGCCTGCTCCCGGCTCTGGTGCAGCTCGGTGACGTAGTAGTCGTAGAGCGGCTGGTCGCGGGCGACCAGGAGGTTGACGCGACTGGGGTCGTCCTGGGTGATGATCAGACAGGATTCGGACAGGTCGAAGCGGAGGGTCGGCACTCCCGACGAGAGGTGCACGCTGATCTCCAGGGTGTCGAGGCGCTGCCGGAACCAGCAGGCGGCCAGCACGGTGGCGTAGGACTCCTTGCGCGTGCGGTCCGTCGTCCAGGTGTTGGACGCGGTGACGTTGCGCTGCCGTGCGAACGTCTGCCGGAAGCGGGCGTATGCCGAACAGGTCCGCTCGTCACCGGGGTTGATGATGTCGATCTTGACACTGAGCTGGGCACGCTGGCGGGTGGCGGCCTCCACGCACCGGGGCAGCGTCACGGCCCGCAGGTAGGTGCCGGTGCCGCCCTTGAAGTACCACCGGTTCGTCTGCTGTCTGGCCTTCTCCAGTGCCTCGCCGACCTGGTCGCCGGAGAGCGAGCGGACCATGGCGAGGTCCTCCAGGGCCCGGCGGGTCTCGCCGTTCGCCTCCTGGATGTCGGACTTGCGCCGCGTCCGCTCGGTCATCGAGCCGACCGCCAGGGTGCCGAGCACCAGCAGCGTCGCTCCGGATGAGACATCGTCGCTGATGACGTCGCCGAAGACGTCCATCATGCCGATGGTCAGGCCGAGTCCGACGGCGATGACCACATCCAGGTTCTTGATCACCCAGGCCACGCCGGTCTCCACGCGTCCCACATGCTGTGCCACGTGTACATCCCTCCCCGTGATGACCGCATCGTAGGAGCAACGGCTTCCCGCTGGCCAGGGTCGCCGGGCGGCCCCCTGGCGGCGGATGCACCCGGGCCCGCGCGGGGACGCCTGGAATGTCCCGTCCCGCATTACCGTTGGTGACGACCGCGGGGCACCTGACCGGCCGCGGGACGACGGGCGACAACAGGAGGATCTGCCGTGCAGGGCAAGCACCACGGTGAGTACAAGGTGCCGGGCGGCAAGCTCGTCGTCGTCGATCTCGACGTGGCGGGCGGGGCGTTGCGCGGAGTACGCGTCGCCGGGGACTTCTTCCTGGAGCCCGACGAGGCACTGGACGCCATCAACGGCGCGCTGGAGGGCGCCCCTTCGGACACCGATGCGCGCGGGCTCGCGGCCCGGATCGACGCGGCGCTGCCGGCCGGCGCGGTGCTCTTCGGGTTCAGCAGCGAGGCGGTGGGCATCGCGGTCCGGCGGGCGGTGGCGGACGCGGCCGAGTGGACCGACTTCGACTGGCAGCTGATCCACGAGGGCCCGCAGTCCCCGGCGCTGCACATGGCGCTGGACGAGGTGCTCACGCAGGAGGTCGCGGCGGGCCGGCGGCAGCCGACGCTGCGGGTGTGGGAGTGGGACCGCCCGGCCGTGATCATCGGCAGTTTCCAGTCGCTGAGCAACGAGGTCGACCCCGAGGGCGCCGCCCGGCACGGCGTGAGCGTGGTGCGGCGGATCAGCGGCGGCGGCGCGATGTTCGTCGAGCCGGGCAACACCATCACCTACTCGCTGTGCGTACCGGACGCCCTGGTCCAGGGCCTGTCGTTCGCGGAGAGCTACGCGTATCTGGACGACTGGGTGCTGGCAGCCCTCGGCGACATGGGCATCAACGCCTGGTACAAGCCGCTCAACGACATCGCGACCGACGCCGGGAAGATCGCCGGCGCCGCGCAGAAGCGGGTGGCGTCCGGCGCGGTCCTGCACCACGTGACGATGTCGTACGACATCGACGCGGACAAGATGGTCGAGGTGCTGCGGATCGGCCGCGAGAAGCTGTCGGACAAGGGCACCACCAGCGCGAAGAAGCGGGTGGATCCGCTGCGCCGGCAGACCGGGCTGCCGCGGGCCGAGGTCATCGACCGGATGATCGCGTCGTTCCGGTCGCGCTACGGCGGCACGGACGGCACGGTGAGCGCGTCGGAGCTGGCCCGCGCCCAGGAGCTGGCGGCCGGCAAGTTCAGCTCGCCGGAGTGGCTGGGCCGGGTGCCGTAGGGCGGCCGGGTGCTCTGAGGGGCCGGGAACCGCGGGCCGGTGTCCGGCATCTGACGCCCCGTTTTGGCTTGGCGGCCGATCCTCCATACGATCCCTCGATGATCATAAGAAAGCGGCTGGCGGCCGGGGTGTGCGGCCTGCTCGCCACCTTGGCCGTGGGCCTGCTCCCCACACCCGCAGCGGCCGGTGAGCCGGACACGAAACCCGCCCCGAAGGTGGAACTCGTCCTCGACGTCAGCGGCTCCATGCGGGCCCGCGACCTCGACGGGCAGAGCCGGATGGCGGCCGCGAAGACCGCCTTCAACGAGGTGCTGGACGCGGTGCCCGGCGAGGTACAGCTCGGCATCCGCACCCTCGGCGCGAACTACCCGGGGCAGGACCGCAAGGTCGGCTGCAAGGACACCAAGCTCCTCTACCCCGTCGGCCCCCTCGACCGTACCGAGGCCAAGACCGCCGTCGCGACGCTGACGTCCACCGGCTGGACGCCGATCGGCCCGTCCCTGCTCGCCGCGGCCGACGACCTCAAGGGCGGCGAGGCGACCCGCCGGATCGTCCTCATCACCGACGGCGAGGACACCTGCCAGCCGCTCGACCCCTGCGAGGTGGCCCGGGACATCGCGGCCAAGGGCATCCACCTGACCGTCGACACCCTCGGCCTGCTGCCGGACGACAAGACCCGCAAGCAGCTGAGCTGCATCGCCGAGGCGACCGGCGGCACCTACACCTCGGTGCAGCACACCGGCCAACTGCGGGACCGGGTGCACCAGTTGGTGGACCGGGCGGCGGATCCCGTCGTCACGCCGGTGGCGACGCAGGGCGCGCAGGAGTGCAGCACGGCACCCGAGCTCAAGCCCGGCCTCTACAACGACCGGGAGAAGTTCGCCGAGCACCGCTGGTACCGCGTCGGCGTCCGGCCGGGCCAGGAACTGCGGGCGTCGGTGAGCATCGGCGCCGACCGTGCCGTGGACAACGACTACGGCGTGCTGCTGCGGGCGGTGTCCGCGCACGGCCGGGAGATCGTCCGCGGCTCGGAGGCGGGCGACGGACGGACCGACGCCGTCTCGACCGGGCTGCGCTACCCCATGCCGGATGCGGACACACCCGACGGCGGCGGTGAGCCGCCCGCCGAGACGGTCTGCCTCCAGGTCAGCAACTCCTTCTCGGCCCCCGCGTCCGTGAAGCGGGATCCCGGCCTGCCCGTCGAGCTGGCCATCGACCTCGTCGACGCACCCCACGACGCCGCCGACCCGGCCTCCTTCGGTCTCGGCCGCGGCTGGTGGCTGCTGATCACCCTGGCACTCGCCGGTCTGGTGGGCGGCCTGGTCTGGGGCTGGATCTCCCGCTGGCGCATCTCCGTCTGGAGGACCAACTGATGCGGACCCTGCGCACTGTGACGGCCGCCCTGCTGGCCGCCGGCGGCCTGCTCGCCACGGCCGGGCCCGCCCTCGCCGACGACCCGCCCCCGGCATCCGGCAGCGCCACCCCGAGCCCCGGCTCCGACCCGGACTCCCCGCCCGCGCCGACCGAGGCGGGCACCTCGTTCCGTACCGCCACCCTGGTCGCGGCCGGGCAGCGGGCCACCGCCGACGGTTCCACCGGCGACTACCTGTACTGGGCCGTCCCCCTCGACCAGGGGCAGAACGCCACGGTACGGGCGAAGGTCAAGCTCCCCGAGACCGCCCGGCACGGCGCCGCCACCTGGCAGCTCGACGTGTACGACGGCCTGCGCCGCCGCCAGTCGTGCCGCTACGGCATGCAGGCCCGCAAGGTCGCGGCGGACGCCGGCTCGGTGGAGCTGTCCTGCACCCTGCGCACCGTCCGCTCCTGGGCGGAGCCGTGGGCCAACGACCCGCTGCCCGGCCGGTATTACCTGCGGCTGACGGCCACCGACCTGTCGCCGCAGGACCTGGGGCAGCCGGTGCACGCCGAGGTGGAGGCCGCGGTCTCCGACGCGGGCGGCGGGCACGCCGTGGACGGCGCGCTGGCCGCGCCGCTGGTCCCGGGGGCAGTGCCTGCCGACGCGGCGGACGACGACAGCTCGCCATCCGCAACGGCGAGCGCCTCCCCCGGTCCGCAGGCGGCGGCCGGCGAGCCGGACGGCGGCTGGTCGTCGGGCCGCTGGTCGGACCGCTGGATCTGGACCGCGGCGGGCGGCGTACTGGCCGCGCTCGGCGGCATCGCGGGCTACCGCCTCACCCAGGGCCGCGGCCGCCCGTCCCGGGTGCCTCCGGGCGCCTGAGATCCGGCGGGAGGACCGGTCGCGGCGGCCATGGTGCGGGACACCGTGGCCGCCGCGGCATTCCGGCGGACGGCTCAGTCGCCGAGCGCCGGGATGATCCGCTCCCCGTAACTGTCGATGGTGGCTTCCTTCGCGTCGTGCATGGCGTACAGCGCGAACTGGTCGACGCCCAGCGCCCGCAGCCGCCGCAGCTTGTCGATGTGCGCATCGGCCGGTCCGAGCAGGCAGAAGCGGTCGACGATCGCGTCCGGCACGAACGCGGTGTCGGGGTTGCCGGTCCGGCCGTGGTGCGCGTAGTCGTAGCCGCTGCGGTCCTTGATGTACGCGGTCAGCTCGTCCGGCACCATCCCGGAGTGCTCGCCGTAGCGGCCGACGAGATCGGCGACGTGGTTGCCGACCATCCCGCCGAACCAGCGGCACTGCTCGCGGGCGTGCGCCAGGTCGTCGCCGACGTAGGCGGGGGCCGCGACGCAGATGGTGATCTCGTCCGGGTCGCGTCCGGCGTCGGCCGCCGCGTCCCGCACCGCCTTGACCATCCACTCCGTCAGGAACGGATCGGCGAGCTGGAGGATGAAACCGTCCGCCAGACGCCCCGTCATCGCCAGCGCCTTGGGACCGTACGCGCCCATCCAGACCGGCAGCCGGCCGTCCTTGATCCAGGGGATGCGCAGCGGGTGGCCGCCGATGACGGCCTCTCGGCCCTCGGCGAGATCCCGGATGACGGTGATCGCCTCGCCCAGCCTGGCAAGGGTGTTGGGCGGCCGTCCCGCCACCCGCATCGCGGAGTCGCCGCGGCCGATGCCGCAGACGGTGCGGTTGCCGTACATGTCGTTGAGGGTGGCGAAGGTCGATGCGGTGACCTCCGGCGTGCGGGTGGAGGGGTTGGTCACCATCGGCCCGACGATCAGCCGCTCGGTGTGCTCCAGGATGCGGCTGTAGAGGACGAAAGGCTCCTGCCACAGGACGGAGGAGTCAAAGGTCCAGCCGTAGCGGAAGCCGTTGTGCTCGGCGCGGCGCATCAGGCTCACGAGGGCCGATGCGGGCGGGTCGGCCTGCAGGACAACTCCGAAGTCCACGCTGCGCTCCTTGCTCGGGGTACGGGCGGGTGCCGCGCGGGAGGGACCGGCCGCCCGCGCGCCCGGCGGCATCGCGCCGGTCGCGCGCGTGACTTCCCGGGACACCATTCCCTATCAGGCCGTACCGAGCCGTGCGCAACGACGCTCTGACGCGAGTCGCGAAGGGACAATCCTGGACCGCTTCCCGGACTTTGGGAAGAGGCCCTCCCACATGGCCCGGACGCGACATCCCGACCGTTTCCGGCGGTCCGGACCGGGTACTGCGCCGGTTCGGCTGCTTATCGTCACCGGGCTCAACAAAACGAATTCCGGGGCCGTCGCGCACCCTTAGGAATTCTCGTTCCGCACCCCCATTTCCCCCGTCCCCCTACGCTCTTACCCGGCCTTCTCCATGACTGTTCGCTTTTCTCCTCCGATTGCCCTGCGCTCGCATTCGGTCAGGCGGCGCGCACGGCATCGGCGAGTTCGCGCCACGCGGCGCGGGGAAAATGGCGCGGGTCATCGGTGGCGACCTGCACCGCGACGTGGTCGGCACCCGCCCGGCGGAGCGCGGCGATGCGGGCGGCGATGGTCTCGGCGTCTCCCCAGGCGACGAGTTCGTCGACGAGCCGGTCGCTGCCGCCGCCCGCCAGGTCCTCCTCCCCGAAGCCGGAGCCCAGCCAGGTGGCGGTGAGGTTCGGCAGGGCGAGGTACGGAGCGAGCACTGAGCGTGCCCTCGCACGCGCCACGTCCGGATCGGTGTGCGGGACGACGGTCTGTACGGGCGCCAGGACCGGCCTCGCGCCCAGCAGCTCCCGGGCACGGGCCACTTGTTCGGGCCCGACGAGGTACGGCTGTGCTCCCGCGGTCCGGGCGGCGGCCAGGCGGAGCATCTGCGGCCGGTGGGCGCCGATGATCCGCGCGGCGGGCGGGAGGGGCGTGGCGGTGGTGTCCAGGGCGTCGAGGTAGCGGCGCATCGCCGTGCAGGGCTTCTCGTAGCGGTCGGCGAACGGCGCGTGGCTCACGGCCAGGCCCGTCATCAGGCGGTCACGCTGCCTCGCGGGCAGCGCGCCGTAGGCGGCGGAGAGCTGGGCTGCGGGCTGCTTCCAGATCGATACGCACGAGAGCGCCACCCCGGCCCTGCGGGTCGCCGCCAGCACTTCGGATGCCGTGACGAGATCGCCCCGGGGATTGCCGCCGGGGATGCCGCCGAGCCAGAGCGTGCCGTAGCCCAGCGCTTCCAGCTCGGCTGCGGCGTCGGCCGCCTCGGCACGGTCCCCGTGGGTGAGTGCAACGCTCCAGACGCCGATGACTCCCAGATCCACGTCACGTCCCCTTCGTAGTCGTGGTGTTCGCGGCCTGCGCGGCGAGTTCACGTTCGAGGTCTTCCAGGTCGCGCGGTGTGTTGATCGCCCGCCAGGGCCCGTCGAACGGATAGCCCATCAACCGGCGGGTGCGGACCAGGTGGGCGAGGGCACTGTCCTCGTGGTCGCCCTCGTCCGGGAGCAGCTCGATGACCTGGGGTTCGAAGATGTAGATGCCGGCGTTGACCCGTAACTGCGGTGGCGCCTTCGAGGCCAGGGCCGAAACCCGGCCCTGCTCATCGCAGTCGACGCTGCCCCGGGGCAGCCACGGGCGGGCCAGCGCGACCGTGGCCGGTGCGGCGTGCCGCCGGTGGTGGGCGTACATGTCGGTGAGTGAGAACCGCGTCCAGATGTCACCGTAGGCGGCCAGCCACGGTTCGTCCGGGCGTGCCAGCGTCGCGGCGGCCCGTTTGAGCCCTCCGCCGCGGCCCAGCGGCCGCTCCTCGGCCACCACGTCGGTGCGCAGCGGCAGTTCCTGCGAGGCGACGTAGTCCTTGATCACCTGCGCTCGGTGGCCCGCCGCCACGACGACCTGCTCCACACCGCACTCGGCGAACCAGTCGATCTGGTGCCGCAGGATCGGCGTACCGTGCACCTCGACCATCGGCTTGGGCCGGCTGAAGGTGAGCGGCCGCATCCGCCGCCCGAAGCCGCCCGCCAGCACGACGGCCTGGCGAATGGCCCGTCCCCCGCTCACCGCGCCCCGGCCCGCTCGGCACCCGCCGGGCCCGTCCATGTCCCTTGAATGCCGCACTCACGCAGGGTAGATCACACCTCTACGGCTCTCTACGGCGCCGCCGCGGGCCGCGTGACGCCGAAAGGCCGGCCCGGTCCGCCCGTGGAAGAACGGCCCGACTGCCCTGATCCGCCTGGCCGTTCGCAGGTGGAGGGGTTCTGCGTATGATCCCCGGCATACGGAGGCCGGCTGTTCTCTGACGGCTGCTGTTCGACCCCTGCTTGAGGAGGCACGTTCGTGTCCGACCGCCGGCGGAAGCTTTCCCTACGGGCCACGACGGTGGGCTGCGTACTGCTCACCGGCATGGGAACGGTCACGGCGGCCGCCGCCGCCCCGCTCGCCGATTCCGCCGTGCTGCCGCAGGTCACCTCGTCGCTCGACGGCACGAAGTGCGTCAAGCACAGTTCCCGTACGGCCGAAGCGACGCCGTGGCCGCAGAAGCTCATCGGCATCGAGCGGGCGCATCCGCTCAGCGAGGGCAGCGGTGTGGCCGTCGGTGTGGTGGACGGCGGGCTCGACGGCGGCGTACCGGCCCTGGCCGGGCGGGTCTCGGGCGCACACACGGACTGTTCGGGGCACGGGACCTTCCTCGCCGGAGTCGTGGCGGCCTCGCACACCCCGGGCGTCGGCTTCGAGGGCGTCGCACCGCGAGCGCGCGTCATCGGGGCGACGGTGAAGGCCGAGGGCTACGGCGACGACGCCGACCCCGACTCCGTGGCCGCGGGCATCCGCTCGACGGTCGACCACGGAGCGCAGGTGGTCCTGGTGGGCACGGGCGCCGTGCGCTCCAGTGACGCGCTGAAGTCGGCCGTGGCGTACGCGCAGGAGAAGAACGCCGTCGTGGTCGCCGGCGCGACCGGGTCCAGCAGCCGCAAGGTCGCCTACCCCGCCGCCTATCCGAAGGTCGTGAGCGTCGCCGCCGTCGACGTGGAGGGTGCCCCGCTCGGCACGGGCGGCAGCACCGGCCGGGCCGTGGCGGACGGCGGGGCGACGGCCCGCGTCGATCTGACGGCGCCCGGTGACCGGGTGCTGAGCGTGGGGCCCGGCGGCGGGCACTTCACCGGGAGCGGGGATGCGGTGGCGGCGGCGTTCGTCGCCGGTACCGCGGCTCTGGTCCGCGCGCGCGACCCGCACCTGTCGTCCGACGCGGTACGGGAGCGGCTGCGGGCCACCGCGGTGCGCAGTGCCGGCGCGGTCCCCGACCCGGTGACGGGCTACGGGACGGTCGACCCGGAGGGCGCCGTGGCCGCGCTGCCCACGGGCGATGGGCCCGGTGACGGCAAGGGCGGGCGGGACGGGGCCGCCGCCTACCGGGCGGACCCGACGCCGGCGGAGGTGACGTCCGGGCCCGTGTGGGCGGTCGTGGGCGCGGTTGCCGGAGTAGCGGCTGTGGTGGCGATGCTGGCGGTGCTCATCCCCCGGGGCCGGGCGCGGGGCTGGCGCGCACCGTAGCCGGACGGCGCGGGAGTTGAACCGGTGCGGGCCGGGTCCGCCCTCGGGTGCGGGCCCGGCCCGCCCCTGGCTTTCCTCGCTTCGTCGCAGGTGGCAGAGGCGGCGGAGAACGCGCGGCCTACCGCCCCTCGCTCTCCCCCAACAGTGCCGTCTGTACCTGGACGTTGCGGCGGCGGGAGATCCACTGGGCGCGGCCCGGAGGGAGGGTGCGGGGGCGGATGTCGCCGAAGAGCATGCCTTCCGCCGGCGGGCAGGACAGCAGGATGCGGTTGGTGTTCGCCTCGACGAGGCGGCGCATCAGCGGGTCGGTCATGGCGCGGCTGACGCCGCCTGCCGAGCGGGCGATGATCAGGTGGAAGCCGATCTCCGCGCCCTGGCTGAGGAGTTCGAGCAGCGGCTCGAACGGCGTCTGGGCGCCGATTCCGCCCCCGCCGACGAGGTCGTAGTCGTCCGCGATGAGGAAGACCTGCGGACCGTTCCACCAGTCGCGCTTGCGCAGCCGGTCCGGCGTGATGTCCGGTCCCGGGACGCGCGGACGCATCGAGGCGGCCGCGTTGCGCACCATTTCACGGACCGCGTCGAGGGAGACGGCGTAGTCGAGCCGGTAGTCCTCGGGCACCGCGTCGTACAGCTCGCGCCGCAGGTCGACGAAGGCGAACTTGGCCTGGGTGCTGGTGTGGGTGCGGACGATGGAGTCGGCGACGAGGCGGAGCAGGTTGGTCTTTCCGCTCTCGGTGTCGCCGATGACGATGAGGTGCGGGCTGGCGTCGAAGTCCTGCCGGAAGGCGGCCAGTTCGTTCTCCTCCAGGCCGAGTGCCACGTTGCGGCCCTCGGGCTCGGGGAGGTCGGCGGCGAGAACCGTGTGGGGCAGCATCCGCACGGCGGGGGCGCCGGGGCGGTCGCCCCAGGCGTCGCGCACCGAGCGGACGAGTTCCTGGGTGCCTTCGGTGAGGCCGGCCGGGTTGCCGTCGCCGTCGGTGCGGGGCAGCGCGGTGAGGAAGTGGTAGGTGTCCTCGGTCAGTCCGCGGCCGGGAATGCGCGGGACTTCCTTGGCCTTGCGCATGTTGACGACGGAGTCCACCGGGTCACCGAGACGCAGCTCGAAGCGGCTGCCGATCTGGTCGCGGAGTGCGGACTGGATGTCGGCCCAGCGCGGCGAGGCGATCATCAGGTGGACGCCGTAGTTGAGTCCGCGCGCGCCGAGTTGGGCGATGTCCTGGCTGAGGTCGAAGAAGTCGTTGCGGAGCGTCGACCAGCCGTCGACGACGAGGAAGACGTCTCCCCAGGGGTCGTCGGCGAACTCCCCGGCGGCGCGGCGCCTGCGGTAGTCGGAGATGCCGTCGATGTTCTCCTCGGCGAACTGCTCCTCCCTGCGGGTCAGCAGGGTGTTCAGCTCGCCCACGGTGCGGTCGACGCGTTCGGTGTGGACGCGGCTGCTGATGGTGCCCATGTGCGGCAGGCCGGACAGGACGTTGAAGTTGCCGCCGCCGAAGTCGAAGCAGTGGAACTGCACTTCGCGCGGGGTGTGGGTGAGGGCGAGTGCGGCGATGACGGTGCGCAGCAGGGTGCTCTTGCCGGTCTGCGGTCCGCCGGCCACGCCGAGGTGGCCGCCGGTGCCCGACAGGTCGGCGACGAGCGGGTCGCGACGCTGGTCGAAGGGCCGGTCGATGACGCCGACGGGCACGCTGAGCGGGCCCGCCTGCTTGCGCTCGGGGTCGTAGAGGCGGGCCACGTCCTCCGGCTGGGCCGCCAGCATCTCGTCGAGGGTGGGCGGGACGTCCAGCGGGGGCAGCCAGATGCGGCGGGCGGCCGGGCCGCTGCCCAGCAGGCGCCGGTTCGCGGCCTCCAGGAGGGTGAGCTTCTCCTGCTCCTCATCGGCCGGATCGGGCTCGACGGGTACCAGGGGCCGGGTGGGCGGGACGTAGCCGGACCGGTACGGCACGGCCACGCCGCCGCCCTGCGCGCTCGGGGTGTTGCGGCGCCTGGCCTCGTAGGGGCCTGAGACGTACGCGGCCTTGAAGCGGGTGAGGGTGGCGGTGTCGCTCTTGAGGTAGCCGTTGCCCGGGGCGGGCGGCAGCTGGTGGGCGTCGGGGACGCCGAGGACGCCGCGGCTCTCCATGGCGGAGAAGGTGCGCAGTCCGACGCGGTAGGAGAGGTGCGATTCGAGCTGGTGGACGCGGCCCTCGTCGAGGCGCTGGGAGGCGAGGAGCAGGTGCACGCCCAGGCTGCGGCCGAGCCGTCCGATCATGACGAAGAGGTCCATGAACGAGGGGTGGGCCGCGAGGAGTTCGCTGAACTCGTCGACGATGATGACGAGGGACGGCATGGGTGCGAGCGGGGTGCCGGCGAGGCGGGCCTTCTCGTACTCCAGGTTGTTGGTGTAGTTGCCCGCGCTGCGCAGCAGTTCCTGGCGGCGGATGAGTTCACCGTGCACGGCGTCGTGCATGCGGGTCACCAGAGCGGCCTCGTCGGCGAGGTTGGTGATGACGGCGGAGGTGTGCGGCAGGTCCTCCAGGCCGAGGAAGGTGGCGCCGCCCTTGAAGTCCACGAGGACGAGGTTGAGGATCTCGGACGAGTGGGTGAGGGCGAGCGAGGTGACGAGCGTGCGCAGCAGTTCGCTCTTCCCGGAGCCGGTGGCGCCGATGAGCATGCCGTGCGGGCCCATGCCGTTGTGCGCGGACTCCTTGAGGTCGAGTTCGACGGGCGATCCGTCGGCGGCGACGCCGATGGGGGCGCGCAGCCGGTCGCGTTCGCCGGGGCCTCGGTGTTCGTGGAGCCGTTCCAGCTCGTGGGTGTGCAGGTCCGAAATGCCGAGCAGGGTGGTGAGCTGGAAGTTGGACTCCAGCGGCTCGGCGACCTCGGTGGTGACGCTCATGCGGTACGGCGCGATCAGGTGCGCGAGGGCGCGGGACCTGACGATGCTGAGGCTGTCGGGGCTGCCGAGCCGGGAGAGGGTCTCGCGTCCATTGCGGTCGCGGCCCACGACGCGGAGGTGGCCGGGCTCGACTTCGAGGCCGAGGGTGTGCGGGCCGCCGTTCCAGGCGATGCTGCCGGCGATGTCGATGATGACGCTGTTGCGGTAGCCGCCGCCGGCCAGCCGGTCGTCGGCGGGGACCTGCGCGCCGTCGAGGACGATGACGGTGAACGGGTCTTCCTTGCCGGGCGTGGCCTGGGGGTCGAAGCGCGGGCGGTCGGCGAGGACGCTGCCGAGCAGTTCGGTGAACTCGGTGGCATCGTCCGTCACCAGGCGGCGCTGGCCGGCGCCGTCGTGCTCGGTGGGATGGAGGGCGTGCGGCAGCCACTTGAGCCATTCCCAGTGCTTCAGGTCGCCTTCGTTCACGCATACCGCGATGCGAAGTTCCTCGGGGGCGTGGAAGACCGCGAGCTGGCCGAGCAGGGCCCGCGTCATGGCGCGCGCCGCGTCGTCGTCCCCGCGGAGCTGGACGCGTGCGTAGCCGCGCAGGTAGAGCGCGATGGGCTGGTCGGCGACCGAGGTGTAGGCCCGTATGAAGCGGCGCAGGGCGTGGGCTGCCAGTGGCTCCAGGTCCTCGACCGGCTTGGTCTCCATGGGGGCGACGCGCATACCGAGCCGTTGGTCGCCGACGGCGATCCTGACCTCGGCGAAGTCCTCGTGGGTGGTGCGCCGTTCCCACAGCCGCGACGTTCGCACGAGCGAACGCAGGGCGTCCGGGTCGGGGTTGCGCCAGGAGTGGGCGTCGCGCTGGCCGACGACGGCCTCGCGGACCCGGCGCCGGTTCTGCGACAGGTAGCGCAGGTAGTCGCGGCGGTCGCCGCTCAGGCGCTGCTTGCGTTCCCCTGCGGTGCGCACGAGTTGGCCGATCAGCATGGCGAGCGTGCTGATCAGCATCATGCCGCCGACCATGTACGTGAAGACGCTGCTGCCGCCGCCGGGCCGCAGGAAGATCAGCACCATGCCGGTGGAGGCGATGGCCATGGGCAGGTACGTGAACAGCGCGGACATGCTGCTGACCCGCTCGGGCAGGACGGGGGGCTCCTGCAATTCCAGCTCGCCGCCGGGGACTTCGGGCCCTGGCCGGCGCGGGGGACGGCGGAAGAGGATGAGGCTCACACAGGTCCTCTCGGTGCGTACGGGGTGCGGCCGCCCCCGTGGCCGGCCGGCCGTACGGGAGGCGTACGGGCAGGGGGCGGCCGCTCAAGGCGGTCGGAGGGTGGCGCGTCGAGCTCGTGGGCCCCGATGATGCCATGGCGCCTCTCGGGCCCCATCGGTCGCGTTCTCACGAAGATCACACAACTTTTCAGGCAACAGACCAATGTTAATGAGACCTGTGTTAACTTCCTCTCCACCCGGGCGCCCTCCCCGCAGGCAGAGCGATGCTGTCGCGCCGAGAGCGTGATGTTCCGTGGCCTGTGCAGGGGTTCCAGTCATCGAGCACGACGATGTCGGCACAGCCTCCGGACGTCCACTCCTTCCGCATCGTTGCGTCCGAAGCAACTGTTGCCTCGGTAAGAGCGTCCGGCTGATGACCCTCGACGTCGGGGCGGAAGGCGAGAACTGACGTGAGCAGCACCATCGTTGCCGATATCTGCAAAGTCGTCGTCAAGGCACCTGAGCGCTCCTTCGACATCGGTCTGCCGGCCGACATGCCCCTTGCCGAGTTGCTGCCCGCACTGCTCGAACACGGCTCCGTGCCGGGCGGTGACCTGGAAGAAACCGGTGTGGAGCACGGCGGTTGGGTCCTCCAGCGACTCGGCCATCCGGCGCTCGACGAGGATGCGACACCGGCCGATCTGGGGCTGCGGGACGGCGAAACACTTCATCTGCGCCCACGCCGCGAACAGTTGCCCCCGGTGCACTTCGACGACCTCGTCGACGGGGTCGCCACCGGCATGCGCGAGCGCGCCGACAAGTGGGGCCCCCAGGGCACCCGCCGACTGGCCCTCGGCTTCGGCTCCGCCGTACTCCTTTGCGGACTCGCCCCGTTGGCCACCAGCGACCTGCCCCTGCTGCGCTCCGGCGGCTGTGCGGTCGTCGCCCTCCTGCTGCTCCTCGGCGCGGTCTGCGCCTCCCGTGCGGTGGGCGACGCCGTCGCGGGGACCGTGCTCGGCCTGCTGGCCGTGCCGTTCCTCTTCGTGGCCGGCTGGTTCATACCCGCCGGACCACCGGGCGACGCGCTGTCGGGGGCACGGCTGCTGGCCGGTTCCGCGGCCGGCTCGGGAGGCGCCATTCTGGCCCTGGCCGCCGCGGCGTCCGCGGCACCCCTGTTCACCGCCGTGCTGCTCGCCTTCCTCCTCGGAGCGGTGGGCGGCGTCCTCGGCCTCACGGCCGGCCTGGCACCGTCGGAAGCGGCCGGTCCTGTCGCCGCCTTCGCCGTGGTGCTGGGCACGTTCGTCCCCATACTGTCCTTCCGCCTCGCCGGCCTGCGGCTGCCGCCACTGCCCACCAACGCCCAGGAACTCCAGGAGGGAATCGACCCCGTCCCCTCCACCGACGTCCTGGACCGCACCCGCGTCGCCGACCGCTACATGACCGCGCTCTACGCCGCCTGCGGCCTGATGTGCGCGGTGTGCCTGATCGCGCTGTCCACCGGAGTGGGCTGGGAACCGCTCGTGCTCGGCGCCGTGTTGAGCGTGCTGCTCATCCTGCACGCCCGCGCGATGGCCGGCACCCGGCAGCGGCTGTCCGTGGCGCTGCCCGGCTGCCTCGGGCTGCTGCTGCCCGCCTTCGGCTTCGCCTGGGACGGCTCCCTGGGCGCCCGCGCCCTCGTCCTGCTGGCCCTGCTCGTCGCCGGCACCGGCCTGGTCATCGCCTCGTGGTCGCTCCCCGGCCGCCGTCTCGTCCCGTACTGGGGACGCGCCGCCGACCTGCTCCACTCGGCCTGCGCCATCGCGCTGCTGCCCCTCGTCCTCGTCGACCTGGGCGCGCTCGGTGCCCTGCGCGGCTGGCTGAGCTGACGCACGCGGCGCGCGGCGGACGACCGGCCCCGCCGCCCGACTTCCGCTTCCCCCGCGTCACCGCGCCCCGCGGGCGGCGCCGTCCGGTCACCGACGTCACGGCACGTAGTAGGAGAGCACATGCAGTCACGGCGGGACCAGGTCCAGGCGTACTCCTTCGTGGTGGGACGCCTGACCTCCAGCATGCTCTCCGCCGACCCCGACGCCGTCGACACACACCTGGGCCGCACCAAGCGCGGCACCGTGATCGGCCTGGTCATCGGCCTGCTGCTGTGCGTCGGCTTCGCCCTCTCCGGACTCCTCTTCCCCGGCACCTCCACGGCCTGGCGCCAGGCCAACGCCATCATCGTGGAGAAGGAGACGGGGGCCAGGTACCTGTACGGCGACGGTGAGCTGCGCCCGGTACTCAACTACACCTCCGCCAAACTGGCCGCCGGCGAGAAGGGCCTGGTGCAGGAGGTCTCGCGGGAGTCGCTGAACGGGGTGCCGCGCGGCACCCCCATCGGCATCCCCGACGCACCCGACTCGCTGCCCGCGGGCGACGCACTCTCGCAGGGCGCCTGGCAGGTGTGCGCCACCAGCAGGACCGGCGACGACGGCGCCGAGCTGGCGGCCACGTCGGTGGGCATCGGCGTCAGCGCCGGCAGCCCGCCGCTGCCCGACGGCAAGGCCGTGCTCGTCCAGGACGCCAAGGAGAACGCCTACCTGCTGTGGCACGGCCAGCGGCTGCGCCTGGACGGCGGGAGCGGCGCCGTGCAGGCGCTCGGCTACGGCACCACCGACCCGGTCTCCGTCGACGACTCCTTCCTCGCCGCGGTACCTGCGGGCCCCGACCTGAGCGCGCCCGACGTGTCCGGCCGCGGCTCCGCCGGGCCGGTGATCGCCGGCCACAAGCGGCTGGTGGGCCAGTTCTTCGTGGTGCACACGCCCAGCTCGGCCGACCAGTACTACCTGCTGACCGAGTCGGGCCTGGTGCCCTTCACCCTCACCGGCACCCAGCTCCTGCGCGGCGACGCGGCCACCCGGAGCAAGGCGTACGGCGGGGCCGCGCCCACCGCCGTCGAACTCACCCCTGACCAGGTCAAGTCGGCGCTGGCCAAGGGCAAGCAGCCGGACGTGACCGCCGGACTGCCGGCCTCCCCGCCCCGCGCGGTCACCGTGGGCGGCGCCGTACCCTGCCTGACCGTCGCCCCTCGCGGCAGCTCCCCGCAGCAGCAGATCACCCTGACCGACCGCAAGTTGGCCGGTGGCCGGCAGATCGTGCCGCGACAGAGCACCGCGCCCGGCTGCCCGCAGCCGGGACTCGTGACCGCACAGCCGGGCACGGCGGTGCTGGCACGGCCGGTGCCGGGCCGGGGCGGCGAGGGCAGCGGCACGAGCGCCGGTGCCCCGTACCTGGTCACCGGGGACGGAACCAAATATCCGCTGGCCGACGCATCGGTGCTGAAGAAGCTTTCGTACACCGATCGGGAGGCCGTCCGACTGCCGTCGGCGCTGCTGCGACTGCTTCCGACGGGCCCCGTGCTCGATCCGTCGGCCGCCGTACAGCCCGCGCTGGCGGCTCCGCAGGCGCCGCAGGACCCTGAGTGCCGCGCCTCCGGAAGCTCCACCGCAGGTTCGGGGAAGGGCACGAAGGCAGCCGGATGACGAGCCACCGCCGGTATGGCCCGACCCTGACGTCGTACACCGATTCCCGCTGCCGGGGCGCGGACACTCCGCCCGCCTCCGGCACCGACCTCAAGGAGTGATCGCATGGTTGCTGGCAACCAGTTCACAAGCAGTGAGCACGCCCTCCAAGTCGCGGCCCGCGCCATCGAGAACGTGCACCACAGCTGCGACAACATCCAGACCAACGTCACCAACAGCAAGATGACGCTGGCGGGCGGCTGGACGGGCAACGCGTCGAACGGGTTCGGCGGCGCGCTGGAGACCTGGCAGACGCAGCTCAAGTCGCTCATGGATTCCCTGGAGCAGATGGGCCTGCAACTGGGCGCCACGCACAAGGACTTCGTGACCAACGAAGAGCTGGCCGCGCAGCAAGGCAAGGGCTGGTCGGGCGTCTGACCCCGCGGCCCGCGCCCGCGCCGCCGGCCGGCGGCTTCCCCCTCTCCTTCACCCCATCGATTCGTGAGGACGTCTCACATGCCCGGTAGCGGAAGTTTCGCGGATTTCAGCGCCAACCACGGCGTCATGGACAACACGCGCCAGGAGCTGGTCAACTACACCATCCAGATCGAGAACTACCTGGAGGAGCTGTCCCGCCAGGTCATGACCGTGCGCGGCGAGATGGACGGTCTGACCATCGACGCGTACAACACCGCACACCAGCAGTGGATGGCCAAGGTCGACGACATGCGCGAGACCCTGGGCATGGGCCACAAGACGCTGATGCAGGTGGCGCAGAACTACCAGCAGGTGGACGGCGACCAGAACAAGCAGTGGCAGAACACCACAGTCTGACCGCCCCTGCGGCCTGACCGCCCCTACGACCGGCGTGCGGAGCACCGAGGTTCCGCACGCCGGCCCGTACCGGGAACCCCATTCCGTTACGGGCCCCGTCCCCTTACTCTTCGTATTCCGCGCTGATCATCGCGGCCCGCGCCGCGTGCGCGCTCTCACCCCGCAGGAGCGAAAATGGCGGATGACAACGGAACGATCACGTTCTCGAAGGAGACCCTGGAGGGTTTCCGGGCGAACGAGCTGACCAACCTGCGCGACGCGGCCGACCAGGCACGCGTCACCCTCAAGGCGTTCCAGGGCGCCAACAAGCTGCTGCCGGGCGGGGACAACTACCAGCCTGCCGTCGATCTGAAGACGCGTTTCAACGAGGCGGCGAACGCGCTCCTGACCGAGCTGAACACCGCGTACACCCTCTCGGACAAGATGATGGTGCAGCTCATGACCACCAGTGCCGCCATGAGCAACATCGAGGACGAGAACACCGAGCTGACGGCCCAGCAGCTCCAGAGCATCATCGGCAGCGCCCTGGCCGCGGGCGGCGGCAAGGGAAGTTCGGGGTCCGACGGCAACTCCGGGGGCAACTCCGGCGGGAATTCCGGGGGCAACTCCGGAGGCAACTCCGGGCAGCAGTCGAACACCGACGGTCAGACCACCACCTGACGCGTCACGGCGGCAGGACCGGTCACGGCGCCTGGACCGCATTCCGCTTCCCGACCGCAACTCGCTCAGGAGCAGACCCTTGGCTGACCCCACGGACTGGCCCTCCCTGCTGAACTCCTTCCAGACGAAGAGTCCGGACGGTGCGTCCGCCGCCCAGATCCCGAAGGCGACCGACGTGACGGCACCGCGCTGGACCCACGCCTACTGGAACTACGCCCTCGGGCAGGACCCGTGGAAGGGCCAGTGGGTCACGCGGTACGACGACGGGCGTGGCCTCTCGCGCACCGCGGGAATCGCCATGCTCGACGGCGACGAGGGACCGGACGGCAAGGAAGCGGCCTGGCCCAAGTTCAACATGGGCGCCTACCACATCCTCCAGGCACTGGCCGGCTCGGGAACCGACGTCACCTCGATCCCCAGCTTCACCAACGCCGAGCAGCAACTCAAGGCCGCCATCCAGTACTTCGACAACTTCCACATCGGCATCGACCAGTGGCGGGCCAAGCTGGACTCTCCGGAGAGCGGCTGGAAGGGCTCCGCCTCCTCGGCGTTCGCGGACGTCCTGCTGCGGCTCTCCCGCGCCTTCGAGGAGATCAACACCCTCACCGGCGGCCCGAGCGGTTCCGGCGGCTATCTGGACGGCATCGCCCGGGCGCAGGCGGGGCTGCGGGCCGCCGTGGACGAGATGCAGAACATCTACAACACCTGGGGATCCCAGCCGACATGGTCGCCGGCCGGGGCGCTGCAACAGGTGCTGTCCGGCCTGAACGTGGACCACAAGGACAATCCGGGCGGCGGCCTCGGCACCACCAAGCTCACCCTGAACGGGCAGGACATCGGCTACGTCGACCAGCAGGGGACCTGGGACCTGATCGAGCAGAAGGCCAAGGACCTGTGGCTGCAGACCGCCCATCAGTACCTCGACGGCATGGTCAACGACGTCCACGTCAAGCTGGCGCAGGCGTACAACGGGGCGGTGCTCTCGCTCAAGCCCGTACCGACGAGCATCGAGAACGCCATCAACGGCGGTGGCTACGGCGCCAATCCACCGGGTGGCACCGGGACGGACGACAAGGACCAGCCCCCGGGCTCGGACAACAAGGATCAACCGCCGGGCTCGGACAACAAGGACCAGCCGCCGGGCTCGGACGACAAAACCCAGCCGCCGGGCTCGGACGGCCTCGGCGAGGGCCAGACCGGCAACGGCGACGGCAAGGGACTCGGGGACGGCAACGGTCTCGGTGAAGGCCAGACGGGGAACGGCGACGGCAGCGGCGGGCTCGGCGAAGGCCAGACCGGCAACGGCGACGGCAGCGGCGGGCTCGGCGAAGGCCAGACCGGCAACGGCGACGGCAGCGCGCTGAAGAACCTGTTGAACCACGGTTCCGGCGACACCGGCACCGGCACCGGCACCGGCACCGGTGGGACGGGCGACCTCGACAAGCAGGATCTGCCCCCGGGCCAGACCGACACCAAGCACGACCAGAACCACTACGTACCGCCGTACCTGCGGAACTTGAACCCGGGCAACAACGACATCAACCGGAAGCCCCCCAACAGCGGCCTGAACACCCACAACAGGGGCACCACCGGCAACGGCAACAAGAACATCACCTACAAGCCGCCCCGCCCCGGCCAGACCGACCTGAAGCGGTGGGCGCCCCACGACATCAAGAACTACACGCCGCCACCGCTCTCCTCCGGCCGCACCGGAACCGGCACCGGAACCGGTACGGGATCCGGCGGCCTGCAGACCACTTCCAGCGGCAGCGGCAGCTCCGGGACGAACGGTTCCACCGGCGTGCGCGGGCCGATGTCCACCGCGTCGACGGGCAAGAGCGGCTCCGGCGTCCCGCTGTTCCCGCCGATGGCCAACGGAATGGGCGGGAAGGGCCAGGAGAACCAGGAGCGCGAGCGCACGACCTGGCTGGCCGAGGACGCCTCCGTGTGGGGCACCGACCCGGAACTCGCCCCCACCGTGCTCGGCCGGCCCGGCACGGGCACCGAACTGTATGCCGACACCTCGTACCCGGGAGAGACCGATGAGTGGCAATCCGCTCCAGGCCCGTATGGAGGACGCCCTGGAACGTCTGGAGGCGTCTCGCGTGCAGGCCAAGGAGGCACGGGAGAGCCTCAGCCGGGTCAGCGTGACGGCCACGGCCAAGGATCATCTGCTCAGCGTCACGGCTGACGCCCGGGGACGGGTGACGGGCGTCAAGCTCCACAGCACCCGCTACCGGTCGATGGCCGCGGCAGAGCTGTCGAAGGTGCTGCTGGAGACGGTCCAGCGGGCGCAGGAGGACGCCTCCGAAGCGGCGCAGCGGACCATGGCGCCGCACATGCCCGAAGGGCTCGACCTGCGGGCGGCGGCCGAGGGGCGTTCCACGCTGGACGACGTGATCGCGGCGTTCACCCGAGGGGCTCTGCCCGGCCAGCAGGGCTAGTTCATCGGTGGCCGCGGAGCGGCCCAGGACATGGCAGGAGCCGTTCCGCACGGGTGGCCCCGTGCGGAACGGCGTTCGGGCACCCAGGTGCCGGCAGTGCGAGTGGATGTGATGGGGACGAAGGGAGACGGTCATGGCCGATTACATGGCAGCCGATATGAGCGGAATGGCGCACGGCGCTTTCCAGACGGACGAGCTGTCCCGTATCACCAAAGACATCCTCACCCACGCGAAAACGGCCAACCGCATGGCGAACGACGCCTGTGGCTACGGCGACGACACGGCGGACCAGCTCAGGAAGACGCTCATTCCGGCCGCCGACGCGTGCGAGGAACTGCTGACGAACCTGTCCGTCGCCTTCCAGCAGACCGCCGATCAGACCCTCGGCACGCAGAAGTCGCTCGCCAACGCCGAGGACCTCAACCTCGCCGAGACCAACCGCATGAAGCACCGGATGCGGTGAGCTCATGACCATCCACGTGTCCGACGAGTTCCGTGTCATCGCCCTCATCCTGACGGGCTCTCCGCTCCCCAACGCGGACGAGGACGCCCTGAACGCGATGGGCGAGATCTACGGGCACACCCGCCGGCGCCTGGAACAGCTGCCGAACGACGTGGTGCGGGTCACCCAGTCCGTCCGCAACAGCTTCGAGATGGACACCGCCGACTCGTACGCGGCATCGGTCGCGCAGTTCACCTCGGGGGGACAGAACTACGTCAAGGCCGGCCAGGAGATCACCGGCGGCCTGGAGACGATGGCGAAGACCACCGCGGTCAACGTCGAGTACATGAAGATCATGGCCATTCTCCAGATAGCCGAGATGCTGGTGGAGATCCTGATCGCCATCGCCACGTTCCAGTACGAGCTGATCCCGGAGATCAAGGCGAAGGCCGGCGCCAGCCTGCAACAGCTGATGCGCTCCCTGTTCCAGCAGCTGATCATGCACGTCGTCATCAACGAGACCATCGGCGTCGCCCTGGACGGCCTCGCGCAGCGCATCCAGATGGGGAAGGGCTCCCGCCGCGTCTGGGACAAGAGTCTGACCAACGACGCGGCACTGGGCGGCCTGCTCGACGGCCTCCTGGAGGGGCCCCTGTCGATGTTCGGCGGGAAGGCCGGCAAGAAGCTGGCCGACCTCTTCGGCGGCACGGTGGCCAAGGACATCGCGAAGCAGATCTCCAAGGACCTGTCCCACACCATCGACACGGCGACGGACTCCACCGTCAAGACGCTGACGCACGGCATCCAGGACGTCATCACCAAGAACGCCGACGACCTGCTCCGTCCCCTCGGTGGTTCCGGCCAGGGCAAGCAGCTCGGCGCGACGGCGACGAAGAAGCTCAGCGACGACTTCGGGGACGTCTTCGCCCACTCGTTCAAGGACACGCTGGGCGAGCAGACCGCCCGCAACCTCGGCAACGCCTACGGCAACACGTTCGCCAAGAACTGGGGCACCGAAAGCCAGCACGCGCTGCGCGACACCCTCAGGAACAACGGCGGTCAGCACATCGACCCCGCGGTGCACAACTCGCTGGCGAAACTGCCCGAGACCACGCTCAAGAGCATCCAGCAGCACCACAACAGCATCATCACCAAGAGCAGCGACTTCGCCGGCATGAGCGCCGCGGTCGCCGGCCAGGGCTACCTCTCCGAGGGCTTCTACAACCTGCTCTTCGACGACGAGCACAGCTTCAAGGTCTCACCGATGACCGGCGTATCGGCCGCCATGGCCGAGGGTGCCACGCACGGCGCGACCATCGGCGGCATCACCGCGGCGACCAAGCTGGCCGGCTCCGTCAACAGCACGGCAATACCGACACCGATCACCACCGGCTCCGACACGACCGTTCCCGACACCCGGAATCCGGCCACGGCCACGGCCACCGACCAGAACACGAACGCCGGCCCGAGCGCGTACACCGACCAGAACACGGACACCGCCCAGGACACCGCCGGCGACGGGCAGCAGAACACCTCCGGCACGAACCCTGGCCCCGGCGGCGCCGGAGCGAACAGCCCCACCACGCCTACGCAGTCCAGCCCGTCGCACCACAGCGGCAGTGGCGACAACGGCAACAGTGGCGGGGGCAACGGCAACGGCAACGGCGGGAACGATCCGGGCCGCGGGCACTACGTCGAGGACAACGACACCGCTTCCACGCACAGCAGCGGGAGCGAAGGCGACAACGAAGGCGACAACGAGGTCAGCAGCGAGGGCGGCGACGGCAACGAGGACCATGCCAACTCGGCCTCGCAGGACGCTCGTTCATCGCAGGACCATCCCGCGCCACAGGGTGCGGAGAGCGCGAATCTCCAGAACGCGGCCACCGCGCACGCCACCACCACGACCGGACAACAGACGGCCCCCACGCCGACCCACACGAACACGGCGAACACCCCGAACACCCCGAACACCGCCCAGAAGCAGGACAGTTCGAAAACGGACAACACGACCGGCAAGGAACCCATCACGGGCGAAGCCGTCGAGCCGAAGAAGGTCGTGACGTCCTCGCCCTCGCCCTCGTCCTCGGACACCGGCAACAACCGGCCCACGGACCACGACGACCGCCAGGCCCCACAGCAGACCTCGACACCGTCGACCACACCGACCACGTCCGAGAAGACCTCCGATGAGGGGCAACAGCCGCATCCGCAGGAGGAGAAGACCCCGCCGACCGGCAACAAGTGGAGCGAGCTGAACCCGCCCGTCACCACGGAACATCACCCCCTGAAGGACCCCACGGACAGTTCGGACGAGGGGTCCGACAAGGAACCGGACAAGGCGTCGGGCAAGGAACCGGACAAAGAGCCGGACAAGGCGTCGAACGACGCCCCGGAAGGGAACGGTCTTCCGCCGCACCCCGACATCGCCGAGGAGCGCCACGTCGTCACCGAGCACCTGGTGGACGGCGATACGTACCGCGTGCTGCGTGTGCCGGGGGACGGCGACTGCCTGTTCACGTCCGTCCTGGTGAGCGCGTACCAGCAGAACGCGCTGCCCGACATCCGGCACCTCTCCGTCCAGGAACTGCGCGACCGCGTGGCCGAGCACACGAGGGACCACGACGAGACGGATGTGGCCGGGTTCCTCGGTGACGACCCCGTCGAGGTCGTGCTGCACGACCTGTTCCCGGACCCGCCGACGCTCCACCGGAATCCGGCCCCGGAGCAGCAGCGCCGGTGGGAAAACGAGAAAGCGGAACGGGGGCGGGAGCGGCAGGCGGCTCGCGCGCTCCTGAACCACGGCGGCGGCGAAAGCCCTGCCGCGCGGCGGAAGTGGCAGGATCTGCTGGCAGGCAGCAACTACCCGCACCTGCTGGATCTGGCGCCGACCCCGCAGGCGGCGCAGCGGCTGGGAACCAAGAGGCTCATCGTCGAGGCCGCCGCGGAAACCAGGCTGTGGAACTCCCCGTTCGCCGACAACCTCCCGCAGCTCGTGGCCAACGCGCTCGATGTCAATCTCACGGTCGTCGAGAACGGTCAGCCGCCCTACGCGACGGCCCCCGATGCCACGAACGGCCCGCTGTACGTGTTCTTCGAGCGCGGCGGCTCGCATTACCAGGCCATGGCCAAGACCGTGTCCGGTGCGTCGTCGGACGACCCGCCCCACGAGCAGCAACCCGGCCCGTCGCAGCAGAAGGAGCAGGAGCAGGCACAACGAAACGAGCGCCAGGAAGAGCCTCACGAGGACGGGAAGGAGGAAGACGGCCCGTCGAAGGAGGAGGGCCCTCCCGGCAAACACGATGAGCACGACCGCCGTGACACACACGACGGACACGACGACACCTCGGACAACGACCAGCCCCCCCAGCACACCCACCCAACCGACCCCGACGGCCATGAAGGGTCCGATGGCGGGCGGCAGGACACCGAGCCGAAGGCCGTCGAGGTCCCGTACGGCTTCGGGCGCGACGGTCGTTATCCGCTGGGGCAGTTCGGGCACGTGCTGCGGTTCGGGGACATCTCCTTCGGTGCGGGCGGCGGGCGTCCCGCCGGGCTTCACACGCTGGTCAAGTCGGCCATCGACAGCCGGCCCGAGCGCCTGTCGCCCAAGAACCGCGAGCGGCTGGCGAACCAGATCTCCGACCGGCTGTGGAAGGAACTGTCGGGCGACAACGGACAGGAGCTGGCCCGGCAGCTCTTCGACGAGGGCGGTGTGACGCTGACCGTGCCGGTGGGCCGGTTCAGCAACCCGTACACGGTCACCTTGCGGCTGGGCGACGTGGACCGCAACAGGGCGGAGCACCTCAACGCGCCGCCGCAGCCTGCGCCGTCCGCCTCATCCACCTCGTCCGCCTCCCCGGAAACGGGCGCGGCCAAGAGCACCAAGGCGACCCAGCAGCTCCTGCACGGCGAGCGCGACAAGGGCCAGCGCGAGGCGTCGGTCAACTACAACACCGGCGACAGCACGACGGTGAGCAACAGCCGCAGCGTCTCGGTCACCACCACGCACGCCTCGGCCGCGGACACCGTGGCGGTCAAGCCCAAGGTGACCCTGACCGGTTCCTCCAGCTCGTCGAAGGGACACAGCAACCTCACCAACACCTACGTGCGTCCGGAGCTGAACTTCTCCGGTACACGCGAGCACTTCGGCTTCGACGGCGCCTCGCTGTCCGTCGATATCCGCCGCAACGCGGGCGGCCCCGACTGGAAGGGCAGCACGAAGGACACCCTGGAGGTGTCGTTCCCGACCGAGCTGACCGACCCGAAGGCGAACCACACCGACCGTCCCTGGCAGGTGGAGAGCGGCAATACGCAGGCCGCGCGGCGCAAGCTCGCGGAGGCCGTGCAGAGCACGTTCTTCATAGCCCAGGACAGTCACGGCCAGGCGCCGTTGGCCGCCGAACTGACGAAGCCGTACGCCTCGATGGGGCCGGGCTCGGGGCCGCGGCGCTTGCTAGACAACTGGTTCAGCGAGCACTCGACGCTGTGGAACGTCCACCGCATGCTCAGCGGCACGTCGCTGCCGTCCTTCGCCCACAAGGGAACCCATTACACCTCGGAGGTGCGGAGCGGCGTCACGTCCGTGCGGCGTCTCGGCGACGCGACCAAGGTGGGCACGGCCGGCAACACCCGCGACTGGAATTCGGTGTTCCACACCACGTCCAAGGGTGGCGGCAAGTCGGTCGACGGCGCGGTCGTCCTCGGCCCCGACATGCTGCCGCTGTCGTTCTCGGCCGGCTTCGGCCTCGGCACCAGCAACTCGGCGTCACTGACCGAGGGTTACACCGGCGGCATGGTCAACACCACCCGCTTCAACGGCCCCAGCGTCCCGTACGAACTGACCTTGAACCTGGAGGCCGGCCTCAACCCGGTGGGCCGCGGCGACTTCTCCCACACCCAGGAGGCCGTCGTCGTCATCCGCGTCCCCGAACACCTCGCGGACCACTTCGAGCAGCAGTTGGCGACCGTGGCGCAAGAGGGCGGCGGCCAGGTCACCACCCACCCGCGCGACGAGGAATCCCGCTCCGAGGACTCCAGCTCGCAGAACACCACCGATCAGCAGCCGCACACGCCGCCACCCACGCCCCCGTCCCGCGGGCTCTTCGGCGTGTTCGGGCTGAAGGGACTCGCCGACCTGCCGCAGACGTTCCTCCATGCCGGGCGGCGCGCCGAGACGCTCCTGAAGTTCGAGCACACCGGCGTCAAGGCGGAACGCGAGTACCGCCAGGCGCTCAAGGAGTTCCTGAACACCCAGTTCCACCCGGACCAGGTGTCCCATCTGGCGCCCGATGTTCTGGGCGACGGCGTCCAGCGCACCTTCCGCGGCCCGAAGGGCAAGAAGGGCCAGCTCCTGCTGCACTTCGGCGTCACGGCACGCCCGGCCGAACCCGGCGAGGAGGCGCACGCGCACGCCTGGCGGCTGCCCGTCAAGGACGCCACCGTGCAGAAGTGGCCGACGAACTGGGCCTGGCTTTCCGATGCGCAGAGCCGGACCAGCAGCCAGTCGTTCACGATCGGCACGACCCTGTCCGGGGACGTCACCGACAGCTTCACCATGACCCCGGCCGACGCGTTCTTCTCCCGGGGCCGCGATCACACCCAGTCCGACGGCATCACCACCTACGGCTTCTCCCACATGGGCGCCAACGCCTCCGGCGAGATGTGGCACGACTCCTACCCGGTGGTCTTCGAGCTGAACGTGAACGCCGAGCACGTCTTGGGCACCACGGTGCTGGACGAGAAGCAGGTGCTGACGAAGCACGTCAACGGCCGGGCCGACTACCTGGTGCCGAAGTCGCTCACCGTCGAGGACCACAGCTCCCCCACGGCGAACGAGCACAAGGTCACCTCCCGGGATGTGGAGCCCACCGAGCACGGCAAGCACAAGAAGTACCCGCCGCTCAAGCCGCCGCAGCACGCGACGGAGAACCGCATCCGGCCCCAGGACCGGATCGACCACGTCCACGGCTCGCGGCAGCTCCAGCACGAGGCGGCGGAGATGTTCCGGCAGCTGGGCATCCCCCGGCAGGACGCGGTCCCGTACGTGGAGAAGCTGCTCACGCCGGACCAGCTCAAGGGCATACTCAACCGCGACGCGCAGGCGTCGTCCGGGCGTCTGGTGCGCGAGAAGCGGTTCACCGACAACAACGTGCAGCTCATCGTCCAGGCCATCACGGTCAACGACACGACCTTCCAGAACACCCAGGAGCTGTCGAACTTCACGCTGGACGAAGGCATGAGCCGCTTCACCAGCACCGACAAGACCGTGCTCACCAACTCCCACGGCCTCGGCATCTCGCTGAGCGGCACGGGCGAGAACGGTGACGGGTCCGGTGGCGGCTCGGGCGACGCGTCCGGAAGCAAGGCCGTCTCGCACGGAAAGACCACCGTCACCGTGACCGACATCCACCCCGGCCAGTTCGTCGACCAGACGCTGCCGCACCGCCAGCACGAGGCGGACGTCATCTGGCGGCTGAGCGTCATCCAGTACGACACCAACATGCTCGGCTCGTGGGGAGAGCCGCAGACCCTGGTCAAGGACGTCCATGTCGAGGGCGGCGTCTCGTACCTGCGCCCCGAGTTCACCCACCTCACGGCCGCCGAGGCGAAGGTCCCCGAGCGCCTGTCCCACCTCCCGCTGACGGCCATGACGGTGGACCTGGCACCCCGCGACGCCGACGGCGACGACCGCGGAAATCAGGAGAACCAGGAATCCCGGCCCCTGACCGGCACCATCCTGAACAACCTGGCGCAGCTCCTCCGGAAGAACTCACCGAGTGCCCTCGGCCCGGCGCACCACCTCGAATCGCCCGGCACCACGCTGACGGGCATGGGCGACACGCTCTTCGACTCCCGCACCCTGCAGAGCCTCAGCAGCGTCCTGCGCGGTACGGGCGTGCACGTCCGCATGCGGACGGACGGTATCGGCCACCACACCTACACCAACGTCATCGCCCAGCTCACCCGGGACGACAACGGCGCGCACTTCACGGGCAAGACGTCGAAGGGCATGATCTCCCGCTACACGCAGTCCCACACGCGGAGCGAGAAGGCGGTCGTCCACACCGTCAAGAAGTCCGGATCGGCGGGCGGCGGCGGCTCCGGCGGCCTGGGCAGCAACGGCGCGTCCCCGTCCCTGTCCCTCGGCAAGTCCAAGAGCACGAGCCTCTCGAACAGCGACGCCATCATGATCCGTCGCCACGACGCCTACTCGACCGCCGAGGAGGAGCTGTACGTCTACGAGGTCGACGGCACCATCGACCTCGCCGTCGAAAGCGCGAGCCATGCCTCCCAGTTGGTCAACGCCCTCCTCCTCGGCCAGGCCGCCTCGCTCAAGAGCGGCGCCGAGACGCTGTGGCAGTACGTGACGGAGCACGACGACGGGTCGCACACCCTCTCCCTCCCCGTACGGGAAGAAGTCGTGGTCGCCCGCTCCGAACTGCCCCCGGCGCTCCTCAAGGAAGTCGAGCAGAACGAACAGACCGGACGGAACGAGCAGAACGAACACGCCGACGGCGGCAACGACACCGCGACCGACGACGAGCCCGGCGGCGGGCAGTCCCCGCAACAGCAGCCGAAGACCCCGACGGCCATCAGCAAGGACGAATTCCGCAACCACGGCGTGCTGGTGGACATGAACGAGTCCTCGTCGCGGAAGCTCTTCGACGACCTGATGAAGAAGCTGGACGAGCACAGTGGCGCACCGCAGAAGTTCGCCGAGAAGGGCCAGGCCGGCCGCGAACAGCTCCGCCAGCTCCTCAACTCCCGCGAACTCGCCTGGCACCTGCACCGCTCCGGCCTCGGCGGCGCCACCGACGACGACAGCACCTTCGCGCCGCGTCTGACGACCGAGGGCGGCGTCACGACGCTCACCTACGGGAAGCTGCGCGTCACCTTCACCCAGCTCGGGCTCGGCTCGTCGGAAGGCTGGGTCAAGGGCACATCCGAACGCTCCGACTACCAGTACCAGTACAACACCCAGTCGTTCGCGGCCGGCGAGGACAGCAGCATCGGCGGCGACGTCACCGCCAACTTCACCGCCACCACAGGAAAGATGACCCAGGGCCTGGCGGGCAAGTTCGGCCAGGGCCGCTCCGAGTCCCACGACAGCGGCGGCTTCACCTCGCGCCCCACCGAGTCCATCGACCGCACCGTGCACTGGCTGCGCCACAGCCCCACGGCGGTCAAGGTGGACGTGCACCTGGCCGCCGACAGCAACCTCGACCGCTTCGACCTGGGCGTCCTCACCCGAGACGACGTCTACCAGGGCAGCTTCGTCCTCGACGACATGCTGCAACTGCGCTACTCGCCCGAAGCGGTGCTGCGCGAAGTGGGCGGCGTCACCGAGGCGGCGATCCGGGTCGACTCGGGCTGGTACCTCGCACCACACCACGCGAACGAGCAGCAGAACGCCGCCATGCTCGACGCCCTCCACACCGCCCAGGAGACCGCGGCCGCGGAGGACCGGAACACCTGGCACGTCACCAGCGCGGGCGACGGCCACGTCTGGGTACGCGACCGGCGCATCGGCCGGCAGGACTTCCTCGACCAGTACGTACGCCCGCACGTGACGCCCGAGCAGTACGCGCACCTGGGCGAACTGACGCGGTGGGAAGGCGCGGACACCGACGGCTCCCCGCTCCGGCTCCACATCGACACCGGCCGGCAGCACACGAACGAGGCTCCGACGCCGCCCATCTCCTCGTCCTCGCCCGACGATTCGGACCACTCGGACCACTCGGATGGTTCGGATGGTTCGGACCGCTCCGACCGCTCGGACCACTCCGATGACGAGGCGCAGCAGCAGAAGCAGGAGAACTCGCAGCAGCAGGACGACTCACCACAGCAGGAGGATTCACCACAGCAGGAGCAGGAGCAGCAGCACTCCCCCTCCGGCGGGCAATCATCCCTCGTCCACCACAAGCCGCAGGTGCCCACCGGGTTCGGGCACCAGGGGCACTACCCGCTGGGGCAGTTCGGCCGTGTGCTGCGGGTTGGGAACATTTCCTTCGGTACGCCGGGACCGCGCCCCCATGCGCTCAAGGAGCTGATGAAGTCCGCGATTGCGCAGAGCGGGACGTCGCTCAAGGACCGCAATCGGGAGGCGTTGGCCAACAAGCTGGCCGACGATGTGTGGCAGAAGGTCTCCGGCGCGGACGGCCCCCTGCTGGCCCGCAAGCTCCTGTCGAAGGAGGGGCTGAAGCTGGAGCTGGGCGACGACCGGCAGAAGAAGTACCGGGTGACGCTGCGGCTCGAAGCACTCTCCCGTGAGCAGGTCTCCCTCCTGCCCCACCGGGCCGACGGCAGTCACCGGGCGGCCACGCAACTGCTGCCGTACGGCGCGAAGATCAAGGGCCAGCGCGAGGCGATCCTCAACCGGCAGGCGGGCGGCACTCATTCGACCGCCGAGTCGCGTGCCCTGACCAGCAGCACGACCGTCGCCCCGCCCGTCGTGTCCGAGGCGGTGAAGCTCGTGCTGAAGATCACGGGCTCGTCGAGCGCGTCCAAGGGACAGAGCTTCCTCACCAACTCCTACGACCGGCCCGAGATGGTGCTCAGCGGGGACCATGAGCACTTCGCGTTCAAGGACGCCGCCCTGAAGCTGGAGCTGAGCGGCGTCCCGAAGGCCGGGCGGGCGGGCCGGAGCGAGCAGACCGTCCCGGTGGAGGTGTCCTTCCCGCGCGAGCTGACCAGCCACCAGGCCAACCACACCGACCACGCCTGGGAGGTCACCCCCCGGAACGCGCACGAGCGGCGCAAGCTCAACCGCGCCCTCCAGGAACTCTTCTTCCTCCCCCGGGAGAGCAGCGGGCAGGAAGCCCTGGTGCCCCAACTGACCACTCCGTACGCGGGGATGGGGCCCGGCACGCGGGCGCGCGGCTTCCTGGACAACTGGTTCAGCGAGATGGCCACCATCGCCAACTTCTCCCGCATGCTCAGCTCGACCAAGCTGCCCGCCGTCTACAGCCAGGGGCATCACTACACCTCGGAGATCCGGGCCGACGTCCTCTCCGTCAAGCGGGGCGGCGACCCGACGGACGTGGGTCTGGCGCACAACGTCCGGATGTGGAAGTCGGTGTTCCACAGCACGTCGAAGGGGGGCGGCAAGGCGTTCGAGGTGGACCTCACCGTCGGGCCCGACCTGTCCCACGAGGGCCTGGATCTCTCGTTCCCCTTCTCGTTCGCGCTCAGCAGCAGCGACTCCATGTCGCTGACGGAGGGCAACACCGGGGGGACGCTGAGCACCGTCCGCTTCAACGGGAAGAGCGTCCCGTACGAGGTGATGGTCAACCTGGAGGCCGGTCTCACGCAGGTCGGTGAGCCGCCCATGCCGTCGAAGACCGTCCCGGTGCGGGTGGTCGTGCACGTCCCGGAGCACCTGGCGAGCTACTTCGAGTACCGCCTGGCGCACGCCATGGGGGACGGCAGCGTGCAGCCGCCCCGGGAGCTGACGACTCCGCCGCCGCGCCCGCCGAAGTTCGGTCTTTACGAGGGATTCGGGGTCTCAGGGCTCACGCACCTCGTGGACCACTTCCGTCGGAGCGCGGTCACGGCCGAGCAGAACGTCGGCTTCACGCACCGGTCGTTCCGGCACCGGACGCAGCACCTGGAACAGCTCAACCGCTTCCTGGAGGTCAACTTCCATGTGAACGAGCTGTCCCGCAACACCACGGAGCTGTTCGACGAGGGCATCCACCTCACGTTCCTGGGCCCGCGCGGCGACAACGGCACGCAGCTGCTCCTGCACTTCGAGGTGAAGGGGACGCGCCACCCCGGCGGGGACGGCGACACCACCGCCTGGCGCCTGCCGGTCGACAACGCCACCGTCCAGAACTGGCCGACCCACTGGAACTGGCTGGCCATGGCCTCGTCCATGGGCAACGGGCAGTCCTTCTCGGCCGGATTCGCACTGTCCGAGTCCGGCGGCGGGCTGACGTTCACGCCGGCCGACCTGTCCATCGGACGCTCGCGGGACCACTCCCTGATGAACAGCATCACGACATACGCGTTCGCGCACAACGGCACCAACGCGTCCGGACCGATGTGGCACGACCACTACCCGGCGACCTACGACGTCTCCGTGTACGCCGAGAAGGTCACCGGATCCGAGTCGTCGCAGAGCACCCCCGTCCACGACACCCGGCACGGCGGCGTGCAGTACCTCATGCCGAAGTCGCTGTCCGACCTGTCGTCCCCGCAGGACGGGGACGACAGGAACGCCGACGCGCCGCCGCCGGCCCCGCAGAAGGCACCCGCGGCGACGTGGAACGGCAAGACACTGTCCTTCGCCCCGGTCCAGCTGCCCGACGCCTTCGTGCAGGAGCGGCTACAGCCGAGCGACCGGATCGACCACGCGTACCACGCGCGCGTCCTGCGTGAGGCCGCGGCCGCCCTCATGGCCGAGCTGAACGTGCCCCCGTACGTCGCCTCCTACCTCCAGCACCTGGTGACGACGGACCAGCTCAAGGGGGCGCTCAGCAGCGAGTCGAACGCGCTGCCCGGCCGCTTCGTCGTGGGGCACCAGTTCGCCGACACCCACGTGTACCTCGTGGCGCAGGCCGTCACGGGCAACAAGAAGCCGCTCGGCGACGAGCCGCAGGAGCTGTCCACCTTCGGCCTCAACGAGTACATGCTCCGCTACACGCAGAAGACGCAGGTGACGGGCACCAACAGCCAGAACGCGGGCGCGAGCATGACGTACGAGGGGGAGCGGGGCGACACCACGGGCGACGGGTCGGCGGGCTTCACGGCGTCGCGGAACCGTTCCACCGGGCGGGCCGACATCGAGGTGGACGACACGCACCCGGGCCAGTTCTTCGAGATCACGCTGCCGAACAAGCACTACTCCATGGACGTCGTCTGGCAGCTGAACATCGCCGTCACGCAGAACAACATGCTGGGCACCTGGCAGGCGGCGGGGCTCAGCAGCACGCTGCACGCGCCGGGCGGCATGACGTTCCAGCGCCCGGAGATGACGGTGCGGACGGCCGAAGAGGCCAACGTGCCGAAGACGCTGCCGCGCCTGCCGGTCATGTCGATGACGACGGGCCTGGCCCCCGCCCCCGTCACCGACCGGCACCAGGGCACGCAGGACGAGACCCCGCAGGAGCTCTCCGGCGAGGAACTGTCCCAGGACGAGCGGCACACCACGCTGCCGCCGACCCTCACCCACCAGGTGCTCAGCAACCTCGTCCCCCTGCTGGCCAAGGCCGCCCCGGGGACGCTCGGCCCCGTCCACTCGCTCAACGAGCCCGGCAGCGCGCTCTCGTCCATGGGGGACAGCATCCTGGACGGCGCATCGCTGCGGACGCTGGCGAGTCTGCTGCTGGACACCGGGCTGACCATCCGGGTGCGCACGGACGGCGTCGGCCACCACACCTACGTCGACGTCTCCCTCCGGATGGACCGCGACCCGACGGACGCCCGCTTCGCCGGGAAGACGGCGCCCGGCGTCCTCTCCCGCTACATCCAGTCGAACACCCGCGTCGAGGAACAGTTCAGCCACAGCAGCAAGAACACCAAGGGCATCTCGCTCGGCGGATCGGGCAGCAGGCCGCAGGGCGGCGGCTCCGCGTCCGCTTCCCTGACGTTCAGCAAGTCCACGGACACCGCGAACAACAGCAGCGTCATGATCCGCAGGCACGACGGCTACACGACCTCCGAAGAGGACCTGTGCGGGTATGAGGCCGACGGGACCATCACGCTGTCCGTGGAAACCTCCTCGCACGCCTCGCAGTTGGTCAACGCCCTGCTGCTGGGCAAGGCGCAGATCGTCAAGGCGGGCCTGGCCAAGGCCGCCGACTGGCTCTCGACGGGCAAGGACGCCCGGCACGAGATCACGCTGCCGGTGCGGGAGGAAGTCCTCGTGCCGCGGTCCGAGCTGCCGGACCCGCTGATCGAGGAGCGCGGGCCGCTGTCCCTCATCAGCACGCAGGATTTCCAGCGGCACGACGTGCTGGTGGACATGGACGAGACGGCCGCGCCCGCGCTGTTCACCGACCTGATGGCGCAGCTCGCCCGGCACCAGGGCGGCCCCCGGCTCTTCGCCGACCCCGCGCACGGCGGTCACACGCAGCTCAAGCACCTGATGGGCGCCCGCGAGATGGCCCGTCATCTGGTCCGGGCCGGTCTGGGCACGCCGACGACGCAGACCTCGACGTTCCGGGTGCGGCTGTCCGCCGAGGGCGGCGTGGCCACGTTCACGCACGGGCGGCTCAGCGTCTCATTCGTCCCCAGGTCCCAGGGCTACGCGGACGGCTGGCACAAGGGCACCGGCGAGCGGGCCGACTACGACCTGCAGAACGACATCGACGCGTCCGTCGACAGCCGCGGCACGAAGGCGGGCGGCGGCGCGACCGGCAGCTTCGGCGGCCCGGTCAAACAGAACCTGTCGTTCTCCTCGGCGGTGACCCACTCGCTGGAGCACGACTCCGGTGGCCAGCTCGCGCTGCAGAAGAACTCCGTCGACCGCACCGTGCACTGGCTGCGGCACAGTCCGACGTCCGTGGACCTGGTCGTGACGCTGTCCACCTACGACACGTTCGACACGTTCGGCCTGCCGAAGATCTCCGGCAAGGACGTCTTCGAGGGGACCTTCACCCTCAACGACGCCCTGCAGCTGCGCTTCTCGCCGGAGGCGGTGCTGCGCGGCACCGGCGGCGTGCAGGAGAGCGCGGTCCGCGTCGACTCCGGCTGGTACTTCCCGCCGTACCCCGCCGACGAGGCGGACGGGACGCGGCTGGACTCCATGCTCGACGCCCTGCTGACGGCCCAGGAGACGGCGGTGACGGACGGCCGGCAGACCTGGCACCTGACCGCCACGGACGACGGCGGCGTCCTGGTGCGCGGCGAGCACCTGTCCCGGCAGGAGTTCATCGACCGCTACGTCAGGCCGCTGCTGCCCTCCGAACAGGCCGACACCCTGGCCGAGTTGGTGCACTGGGAGGGCGGCGGGGCGGGCGCGGGGCTGCTGCTCCACCTCGACGTGCCGACGGACGCGATCGGCCGGCACGGGCCGCGCCCGCAGACCCCGAGCCCCCCTCCCACTGCGGAACCGGAGGCCACAACCGAAGACGTCCCCCACGACGTCACCGACCCGAAGACCAGCCAACAGGACGCCGGCCAGGGGTCGGACGGCCTCAAGAAGTGGGCCGACGCACTCAACGTGGATCTGGACCTGGTGCTCCAGAAGTACACCTGAGCGGCGTCCGGGCCGCCGCCGGTGGGGGGACACCCTCGTGCCCCACCCGACGGCGACCTTCTCTCCCCCCAACACCCGACGAGTGAAGCGGAACTCATCATGACCGACGAGACGGCGAACTCCCGCGGCGCGCAAGAGGCCGGTGGCGCCGGTGCGGCATCCGTGCCCGTGACCGACGCGTCCGACGCCTCTGCGCCGCGGCAGGAGCAGGCCGGGCGGACCGGCACCGCGGACGCGCGCACGTCGTCCGCGTCCGCGGGCACCGTGAAGGGATCGGCCGACGGCCTGACCCTGCGCCCGGAGGAGCGGCCGGAGACGAAGGCGCCGACGGGCCCGGACCCCGACGCGCCGGCGGCCACGGGCACCGGCTCCGGTGCGACCGTCCTGCGCCCGGGTTCCCCCCTGCCCGGCACGGCGGAGGACGCGGAGCCCGAAGCGGAAGCGGAAGCGGAGGATCCGGCGACGGTGCGGGATGCCGGGGACGACGCTGCCCAGGCATCGGCCGTAACTGCCGCGCCTGCCATGTCCGGTGACGCCACGGCGGCCGCATCCGACGCGTCCCCGAAGCAGTCGGGCAAGCAGGCCGCCGGCGCGCGGCGCGGGCTCGGGCTCTTCCGCCGCACCGACGCCGCGGCGGGCGCGGCAGCGGGCACGGACGCCAAGGCCGACGGCAGCCGGGTCTCCCCCGGCGTGGTGGCGGGCGCGGCGCTGGCCGGCGTGGTCCTGCTGGCCTCGCCGTTCGCGATCTCCGCGCTGAGCAACGCCTTCGCCTCCGCGCACACGGGCGCCGCGGGCAACGCGGCCCAGCCGCTGCCGGACAACGGCGGCGACGGCGGCCGGGGCTTCGTGCCGGTCCCGGGTGCCGCCCAGAACGACGCCGGCAAGGCCCCTCATCAGGCGGGCGACCAGGGCTCCGGGAACGGCCCCGGGGACGGTGGCGGCGGCACGGACGGGACCGGTGGCGGGGCAGGCCCGCACACCGACGGCAACGCCGGCGCCCATGCGGCCCCCGCGGGCGGGGACGACCACGGGAAGAAGGCGGACGCGCCGGCCGACAAGGGCACGCACGCCGAGACCCGCTCCCAGGCGACCGCCACCCACACGTTCACCGCGTACGCCGGGCCGACCTGCCCCTCGACCGGCAGCGGCTCATACCACGAGATCGGCGCGTACGGCGACGGCAAGGACGGGTGGCTGACGCGGACCGGGGGCTCGTCGGCCGGGGGCTGCCAGGGCGGGGTGCGGGCGCTGCCGATGTCCGGTGACGCGGACAGGCCGGACTCGGACGTGACTTCGTACTGGCAGTTCAATTCCGGGATGAAATCGGCAAGTTGCCGCATCTCGGTCTACATCCCCCAGGGCAAGAGCCCGCTGGAGGTGGGGGGCTCTCCCGCGCGATACTCGGTGCACAAGGGCACCAAGGCGTACGGCGGCGACCTCGCCGGCTTCCACATCGACCAGCCGCACAACAAGGGAAGCTGGGTGCTCGGCACCACGGTCACCGTGGAGGGCGGTCGGTTCACCCTCCGGCTGACCAACGCCGGGCAGGACTGGGACGATGACGGGCCGACGCAGGCACACGTCGCCGCCTCCCAGGTGAAGGCCGAATGCCGCGCAGAGTGAGCACGTTCGGGCCCGGCACCGCCTCGGTGCCGGGCCCTGGAGGGAGTTAGCGGCGATGAGCCGTCAGGTGCTGGCCGTGGGGCCAGACGGGTCCGGGGATTTCTCGACCATCGCGGAGGCGGTGCAGGCGGCGCCGAACGGCGCGCTGATCACCGTTGCTCCGGGCCGGTACGCCGAGGCGCTGGTCTTCACCGGCGTCGTGACCGTCGTCGCAGCGGAGGGCCGCGGCACGGTGCGGATCACCCCGCGGACGGGATCGGCGGTCACGGTCGCCGCCGAGGCCGTGAAACTGACCGGTCTCGTCGTGCACGGCAGCGATGAGGAACGCCCGGCCGTGGACGTGGCCGACGGCCAACTGGAGCTGGACGACTGCGAGATCAGCGGTACCGCGTGGTCCACCGTCCTGGCCCGGGACACGGGCACGCTCGCCATGCGCAACTGCGACGTGACCAACCCGAAGGGCGCCGGCATCGTCGTCACGAGCGAGGCCGAGAGCGTCATCGAGGACTGCCGGCTGGCCGACCTGGGCGCGTCCGGCATCGTCATCGGGGAGCACGGCGATCCGCTGGTGCGCCGGTGCACCGTGCGCGACGCGCGCGGCAACGGCCTGTTCGTGAGCGGCCACGGCCAGGGCACGATCGAGGACTGCGACTTCTCCGGCACCACACAGCCGGCCGTCGCCCTGGAGGACGACAGCGCCACCCGCCTGCTGCGCTGCCGCATCCACCGCACGAAGGCCGTCGGCCTGCACATAGCCAGCCGCAACCAGGTACTGATCGAGGACTGCCGCATCGAGGAGACCGGCAAGGAAGGCGTGACGGTCACCGAACACGCCGACCCGCTCGTGCGGCGGCTGCGGGTGGCGCGCACGGCAGGGCGGGGCCTGAAGGTGACCGATTCGGCGCGCGGCAGGTTCGAGGACTGCGAGGTCAGCGCCAGCGAGGACACCGGCCTGTGGGTGGGCGGCGCGGCCCGGCCCGTCTTCGTGGACCTGCGGATCGCCGACGTGCGCGGTACGGGGGTGGAGCTGACCCAGGACTGCACACCCGAGCTGGACCGGCTGACCGTGACGGAGCCGCTGGGTGTCGGGCTGCGGGTGGCCGAGGACGCCCGGCCGACGCTGCGCCGGGCGGTGCTGACGGGCGGCGGCGGCCACGGCCTTGAGGTGTGCGACACCAGCGAGGGGCGGTTCGAAGACGTGGAGATCACCGGTACGCGGCGGGGCGGCGTGCAGGTGGCGGGCGAGGCCCGCGCCCGGATGAACCTGATCGTCGTGCGGCAGAGCGGGGCGGCCGGGATCGCCGTCGCGGGGAAGGCGTCGGTGCGGCTGCGGGACTGCGATGTGGCCGGTACCGGCGGCGACGGGCTGTCGGTCGGCTCCGGCGCGAACGTCGTGGTGACGCGCTCCCGCTTCCACGACGGTGACCGCAACGGCATCCTGGTGGCGGCCGGCGGCTCGGGCACGTTCACCGGCTGCGAGGTCTTCGGCAACCGCGGCGACGGCGTGCTGACGCACACCGGCGAGCAGTTCGCGCTGCGGGACGTGTCCACATGGGAGAACGGCCGCGCTGGCGTGCACCGCACGGTGGTCAGCGAGAACGCGGTGCTGGAGCAGGTCATGTCGCGCGGCAACGGCGTGCCGGACATCCACGGCGACGCCGGGCTCGCGGCGGCGAACGGCACGGACCGGGATGCCGCACGGGACGCGGCGGCGGCGCGCGGCGACGGCGCCGGGGCCGACCTGCCCGGCGCGGGCAGCGCCGCCTGGGACGAAGCAACGGGGGCCGCGGGAAACGCGGGTGAGCAGCGGCCCGCGGAATCCGGCCAGGACGCACAGGGCGCGGGCGGCGCCGGCCGGCCGGGCGGCAAGGAGGCGCCGTCCTCGCCGCTGGACGAGCTGGCGGAGCTGGTCGGCCTGGCCTCCGTCAAGCACGAGGTGACCACGCTGGTCAGCCTCAACCGCATGGCCAGGCGCCGCGAGGAGATGGGCATGACGGTGCCGCCGATGAGCCGGCACCTGGTCTTCGCAGGCCCGCCCGGCACCGGCAAGACCACCGTGGCCCGCCTGTACGGCACGATCCTGGCCGAGCTGGAGGTCCTGCGGTACGGGCACCTGGTGGAGGTGGCGCGCCAGGATCTGGTGGCGCAGGTCGTCGGCGGTACGGCGATCAAGACGACGGAGGCGTTCACCAAGGCGCTGGGCGGGGTGCTGTTCATCGACGAGGCTTACACGCTCACCGCCCAGTCCGGCTCCGGCGGCCCGGACTTCGGGCAGGAGGCGGTGGACACGCTGGTCAAACTGATGGAGGACCACCGCGACGATGTCGTCGTCATCGCCGCAGGCTACTCCTCGCAGATGCGCAGCTTCCTGTCGTCGAACCCGGGCATGGCCTCGCGGTTCAACCGGACCGTGGAGTTCCCCAACTACACGGTGGACGAGCTGGTGACCATCGTCGAGACCATCTGCGCCCGGCACCAGTACGCCCTCGACCCGGCCGCCAAGGACGGTCTTTCGGCGCTCTTCCGGCAGATGACGCGGGACGAGACCTTCGGCAACGCGCGGGCCGCCCGCGGCGTGTTCGAGGAGATGGTGGACCGGCAGGCGTTCCGCCTGGCGAACGAGCCGGACGCCTCCCCCGCCGACATGGTCCGCCTGCTGCCGCAGGACCTGGGCGAGGTGGCCGGGCCGGGAGTCGGCGCACATGCGGCGGGCGGCGACGAAGGGCAACTGGAGGTGCTGCTGGCCGAGTTGGAGCAGATGGTCGGTCTCGCGGAGGCCAAGCGCTCGGTCTCCGACCTGGTGCATCTGCTGGCCAACGCGCGCCAGCGGGAGGCGGCCGGACTGCCGTCCCCGTCCCTGAGCCGGCACCTGGTGTTCGTCGGCCCTCCCGGCACGGGCAAGACGACCGTCGCCCGGCTCTACGCGAAGCTGCTCAAGGCGCTGGGCGTACTCGCGGGCGGCCAGGTGGTGGAGGTGGCCCGCGCCGATCTGGTCGGCCGGTACGTGGGGCACACGGCGCAGATGACCACGGAGGCGTTCGACAAGGCGCGCGGCGGGGTGCTGTTCATCGACGAGGCGTACACGCTGACGCCGTCCGAGCGCGGCGGCTCCGACTTCGGTCAGGAGGCGGTGGACACACTGGTCAAGCTGATGGAGGACCACCGCGACGACGTCGTCGTCATCGCCGCAGGCTACGAGGAGGAAATGGGCTCCTTCCTCGCCTCCAACCCGGGGCTCACCTCCCGCTTCTCGCAGCGGGTGGAGTTCGGGAACTACGACGCCGACGAGCTGGTGATCATCGTGAACCGGCAGGCCACGGCGGGCGGTTACACCTGCGCTCCGGAGCTGGAGGCGCTGCTGCACGAGCACTTCGCCTCGGTCCCGCGGGACCGCTCCTTCGGCAACGCCCGTTACGCCCGCAAGGTCTTCGAGTCGCTCGTGACGCGCCAGGCCGGACGCCTCAGCCGGCACTCCACGCCCAGCCGCGAGGAGCTGCTGCAACTGGTCCCGGAGGACTTCAGGGCGACGTCGCTGACCTAGGCAGACGCGACGCCGGCCGCCGGAGCGGCTTCCACCGCTGCGACGGCCGGCGCGGGCCCGCGGGCTCAGGCGTGCTGCGGCATCTCGTCCTTGAGCGAGGCCCGGATCTGCTCACGCAGATCCCTGCTCGCCGTGTGCCCGTGGACGGAAACGGCGTGTTCACTGGCGGCGCGGATCACTTCCTCCTCCTCACCGGAGATGGTGAGCGTGCATCCCGATTCGCTGGGGAAATTCCGGCAGTCGATCACCTTGCGCATGAGGCACCTCCTCGCCTTTCCAGTGTCGTCCTCCCGCGCCCGCCCGTCGAGCACGGGCCCCGACGGCGTTACGGAGCCCTCACTGCGCGTACTGGCAGATTCCGCGCGGCACATACGCCCCGTGTCCCGCGTGGCCCACGTAATCGCGGTGGTCGATCACCGGAATTCCGCGGGAGAGCACCGTCTCCACCCGCCCTGTCACGCGCTTTCCCTCATAGGCCGAGTAATCGACGTTCATGTGATGCGTATCGGCGGACATGATCTGTTCGGCGTGCGGGTCGTAGATGACGATGTCGGCGTCGGCTCCCGGGGCGATGGTGCCCTTTTTCGGGTACAGACCGAACATCCGGGCCGGTGCCGCGCAGGCGATCTCGATCCAGCGGCGGCGGCCGATGTGTCCGTCGACGACAGCCTGATGGAGCAGGTCCATGCGGTTCTCGACGCCTGGCATACCGTTCGGGATTTTCGAGAAGTCGCCCCGGCCCAGTTCCTTCTGCCCCTTGAAACAGAAGGGGCAGTGGTCCGTGGACACCACCTGGAGGTCGTTCGTGCGCAGTCCTCGCCAGAGTGCCGCCTGATGCTCGGCCGGGCGCAGCGGGGTGGAGCACACGTACTTGGCGCCTTCGAATTCCGGCTCGGCCAGATTGTCCGTCGACAGGAAAAGGTACTGGGGGCAGGTCTCGCCGAATACCGGAAGGCCGTCGTCACGGGCCCGCATCAGTTCGGCCACGGCTTCCTGCGCCGAGACGTGTACGACGTAGAGCGGCGCACCCGCCACCTGACTGAGCCGGATCACCCGGTGCGTGGCCTCCGCTTCGAGGAGCGCCTTCCGGACTTCGCCGTGATAGCGCGGATCCCGTTCACCGCGCGCCAGCGCCTGCTCCACGAGCACGTCGATGGCGGGACCGTTCTCCGCGTGCGTCATCACCAGGCCGCCGTTCGACGCGGCGCGCTGCATGGCCCGGAGAATCTGCCCGTCGTCGGAAAGGAATACCCCGGGGTACGCGGTGAAGAGTTTGAACGAGCTGACGCCGGACTCGACGAGCCTGTCCATTTCCTTGAGCGAGGACGCGTTCACGTCGGACATGATCATGTGGAAGGCGTAATCGATCGCGCACTTCCCCTCCGCTTTCCCATGCCAGGTGTCGATTCCCGCCATGAGGGAGCCGCCCTTGGGCTGGATGGCGAAATCGATGATGGTCGTCGTGCCGCCCCAGGCCGCGGCCCGGGTTCCCGTTTCGAAGGTGTCCGACGCCTGGGTGCCGCCGAAGGGCATTTCCATATGCGTATGGGCGTCGACGCCGCCGGGGATCACGTATTTCTGCGCGGCGTCGATGACATGGTCGGCGGATCCGCTCCAGCCGGCCGCGGCCTGGCTGCCGTGGGCGGCGAGTGCGGCGACCCTGCCGTCCTCCACCAGGACATCGGCATGGACCTCGTCGGCGGCGGTGATGACAAGACCGCCCAGGATGACCGTACGGCTCACAATCCCTGCTCCCTTCCACACCGGCGCCACCGGGCGGCGCCGGAAGGCGGAGAGCCCGCCGTGCGCCGTCTCCCGGACCTGCCCGCTTTCCTGACGCCACGTCATAACTGGTCCACACCGGGCGATTCCGGTGAAGAAGGAGACCGTAGAAGCATGTCACCCACGGCGGCAAGACCGTGACTGCTGATCCGTCAGGTGCCCGTGTTGCGCCGGCCGTCCACCGTACGGACCGGTGCACGCCGGCGTACTGGGCGGTACGTACCAAGGGGGCAGCGGAGGGGTGCGGGGGCCACGCGCTGGGCAGGTAACCGACGCCGCCCGCAGGCACCCCTCACACCCCGGTGCTGTCCCGCCCGGACGGCGGGGCCGCGCGGCAACGGACAGCGCGCAGCGGCAAACAGAGCGGATCAGCGCAGAGCGGAAAGGCGGCACGTCATGGAGCGGAGCACACCATGGGAGTTCTCCGACGACCGCGGGCGCCTGGTGGTGGCCGGGGCCCGCCCATCGAGGATCGTCGCGTACATACCGGCCGGGGCGACGCTGTGGGATCACGGCATCCGCCCCGTCGGGCTCTTCGGCTCCCAGCACGACGGCGCGACTCCCGACCGGACGAAGAGCGGCGAGCTGCCGCTCGGGGAGATCGCGTACCTGGGTGCGGGGAGCGACCTGCATCCGGACACCGTCCTGGAGGCGGAGCCGGATCTGGTGGTGGCCGTCACCTACGACGGCGATGCGGTGTACGGCCTGGAGTCGAAGACCGCGCAGGAACTGGAGGCGCACGTCCCGGTGGTGGCGCTGGGCGTGGGTCCTGGCCGCGGCCTGGCGACGGTGCGCGAGCGGTTCGCCGCGCTCGCCGGCTCGCTCGGCGCGGGCGAACCGGCTTCCGCGGCAGTGGAGTTGGACGAGGCGGAGGACGCGGTGCGGGAGAGCGCGCACGGCCGGGGCAGGCCCCGCGTGCTGGCGCTGTCCGCCGCGGGACCTGAGCAGGCGCATCTGGCGCGGCCCGGCGCCTGGCCTGACCTGCGGACGCTGATCGAGCACGGCGTGGACCTGCTGGAGCCGACCGCAGGGCCCGGCGCGAACTGGTGCACGGTCGGCTGGGCCGAGGCCGCGTCGCTGGGCGCCGACATCGTCCTGACGGACGTCCGCGCCAATGCCGCGCCTGTCGGCACGCTGCGCACCAACGCCCACTGGCGCGCCCTGGAGTCCACGGCCCGGCTGGTGCCGTGGAACCCCGAGGCGCCGTCCAGCAAGCGCGCACACACCCGCTTCTTCCGTGAGGTCGCGGACGCGATGCGGGCCGCGGCGGGATGAGGCCGGGTCCGGCGCGGCCCGGTGTACGGCCGCGTGGGGCCATACCGGTCCGGGACGGCGCGCGCCGTGGCCGCCGACCCGGACCGTAGCGGGGTCACTCGGGCGGGGTCGGGGTGTCGTGGCTGCGGTACATCGCCTGGACGTCCAGCTCCAGCTTCACGGTCGGGCCGACGACGGCGATGCCCCGGGCGAGCATGCTGCGCCAGTTCAACGTGTAGTCCTCGCGGTGCAGTTCGGCCTTGGCCAGGGCGGCGCAGCGCAGTTCCTGGCCGTATCCGCCGTTCACCACCCCGAGGTAGGTGGTGTCCAGCGCGACCGACCGGCTGACGCCGTGCATGGTCAGCGAACCCTGCACCGACCACTTGGCGCCGCCGCGGGAGAGGAAGCGGTTGCTGGAGAAGTGGAGGTAGGGGTAGGCGTCGACGTCGAGGAAGTCCGCCGACCTCAGGTGGTCGTCGCGGGTCTTGTTGCCCGTGGTCAGGCTGGACGCGTCGATCCGTACCTCGACGTGCGAGTGCTCGATGTCGGCGCCGACCCGGATGCCGCCCTCGAAGCGCGTGAAGCGGCCGTGCACGTTCGCCATGCCGACGTGCCGGGCGATGAAGCGGATGGCGGTGTGCGGCGGATCGAACAGCCAGGTGCCGGCCGGCGGCAGCTCCAGCGGCCGGGCGGTGGCCAGCTGGACGTGCACGGGCGGCCGGGTCCGGCCCGCGACGACCTCCAGCGTCTCGTGGTGCGGCTGGAGGCCGTTCACCGAGATCATCAGGCTGTAGCTGCCCGGCGGCAGGGCCGCGCAGAACAGCCCGAACGGGTCGGTGCTGCCCCGCTGTACGACCCGCTGGGTGGCGGTCGATGTGATCGTGACGTCGGCGCCGCCCAGCGGCTGCCCCATCGGGTCGGCCACCGTACGGCTGACCCCGCCCGCCCCCACCGGGAGGGGAAGCCGGAAGCCCGCTCCGCCGCGTGAGCCGTGGGCCCGGCTGCGCCGGAACAATGCGAGGGCCATGGTGTGTGCACCCTTTCATCGGCGTGCGTGTTTCGTGGTCGTGCTGCTGCGCGGCCTGCCACGCGGCCGGTGCCTGCGGCCGGATTCCGTGGCCCGGGTGCCCGGTCCCGCCGGGTACCGCGTACCCGGCTCCCGCACTGCGTGCCCGGTGTGTGCCGCCCTGCCGGGCTTCCCGCCGCAGAGCACGGACAACTAATGATCTTGGAACACGCACCGGACGCATGGGTGTCTCATTTCGAGACACCTGGACACACCGCACGGCCTGCCGGCACCCCGCGGCCGCCCCACCGCACCCCGCAGGCCGGCCGCCCCACTACGGTGGTGAGGTCGTGACCCGTACTGATTCCTTCCGCGTACCGCCACAGCTGTCCCGGATCCGCCAGGCCCGTGAGCACTTCCTCGCAGGCCGGCCACTGCCGGACGGCGTCCCCGGCGACCTCGGATCCGCCTGGCGCCGTGCCTCCTTCTTCGGCGTGCGGCCCGACCTGGCCGCGGTGCCCGCCGCGCCGACCGGCCCTGACGCGCCGCTGCCCGCCGCCGCGCGCCCCGTACTGGAGCGCCTGGCGCCCACGCTGGAGACCGGCGACCGCTCCGTGATCGTCGCCGACGAGCGGTGCCGGGTGCTGTGCTGGCTCGGCCGCAGGTCACAGCACACCCTGCGCCGCGACCTGTCGGAAGAGGCGGTCGGGCACAACAGCGCGGCGCTGGCCCTGCGCCGTGGTGGGCGGGCCGAGGTGCACGGGCCTGAGCACTTCCTGGACCTGTGGCAGGACGTGTCGGCCGTCAGCGTGCCGCTGCGCCTGCCGGGAGCGGCACGGGCGTTGGGCACCGTCACGGTGGTGTCCGGCCTGTGCGCGGACCGCGGCCCGCATCCGGACGCGGCGCTCGTCGAGGCGACGGCCGCGGCCATCGAGGCCGGGCTCGCGGGGCGTGCGCCGCATCCGCCGGAGCGGCTGATCCTGGACGCGTTCCTCCGGGAGAGCGCGGGCGGGCAGCCGGCGGTCGCCCTCGACGGGCGCAGCCGGCTGGTGAGTGAGGAGGCCGCGCGGCTGCTGTCCCCCGAGGCGCTGCGCGGACTGGAGCGGTATGCGGCGGCCCTGCTGGGCGGCGACGTTCCGGAGGCGCACGCGGGCGACGGGGCTCCCGGCTCCCGGCCGGACAGCGCCCCGGAGATCCGGCTGGGCGAGGGGCTGGTGGCCCGGCCGGTGCCGGTGCGGCAGGCGGACGCCGTCGTCGGTGTCGTCGCGGTGGCGCGGGCGGATGCGGCGGGCCGTGCCACGCGGCGTCCGGTCGCGGCCGGGCCCGCGGGCGCGCTGGCCGGGGACTCGGTGCCGTGGCGGCACGCGGTGGACCGCGCGGTGGACCTGGCGCGCACGCCGGGCCCGCTGCTGCTGACCGGGGAACGCGGCACCGGCAAGACGGCACTGGGCCGCGCCGTCCTCCGCGGCCCCGACGGGGCGACGGAGCCGCTGACCGTGGACGCCGCCAGCGCACCCGACGGCGAACTGGAGGACCTGCGGCCTTATTTGACGTCCCACCAGGACAGGCGCGGAAGGACCGACGACCGGATCACCCGGCCGCTGCTGCTGCGGCACGTCGAACGGCTGGGCCAGCGGGACGTGGCCGCGCTGATCGCACTCCTTGAGGCGCGCCCGGAGCTGCCGCTGGTCGTCACCCGGACCCCCGGCACCGAGATCGGCCCGTGCCTGTCCCGGCTGCTGGACACGATGGCGGCGCGTTCCGTCACTCTTCCCCCGCTGCGGGAGCGCCCGGAAGACCTCACGGCCCTGCTGTCGCACCTGACCCCCGCCCCGGCACCCGGACACCCCCGGCTGACCTGGACCCTGGACGCCGTGCAGGCACTCGAACGGCACTCCTGGCCCGGCAACGTCACCCAACTCGCCCATCTCGTAAGGGAGATGGCCTGGCATCGGCGGGCCACGGGCCCGGTCCGGCGGGACGAACTGCCGGACGCCGTACGGGAGCAGCCGGCCTCCCGGCACCTGGGCACCATCGAGCGCGCCGAGCGCGAAACCATCCTCGAAGCGCTGCGCACCCACGGCGGCAACAAGGCACGCGCGGCCGCCGCACTCGGCATCGCGCGGGCCACCCTCTACCGCAAACTCCGCGGCTACCGCTGACCACACCCCCGGCCTGCGACGACACCGGCCCCACGGTTTCCGGGCCCGTCATCGGCGCGCACAGCGGCGGAACCTCACCCTGCCGCACCCCTTGACGTCAACTGGAAACAAACCTAACTTTCACTCGCATCCCACCCCCCACATCGGGAGCCTGCGATGAAACGAGCTTCAACACGCCCTGTTCTCTGGGGAGTTGCTCTTCTGACCAGCGTCGCACTGGCCGGCACCTGGGCGGCCACCGCCAACGGACAGACCACGCAGCACACCACCGGCCACCACGCCCCCCTCACCACCCACCAGCACCTGGCGGCCCCCCTGTGGCGCGCCGACCCTACCAAGGGAACCAAGTCCTTCGAAGGCACCGAGACCAAGCCCGGCTCCGTCAAGACCGTCGACGACCCCACCGGCCGCTACGGCCCGACGTACGCACTGCACACATCAGGCGACAAGATCGACGCCCCCACCCGGGTACGGGTCGAGACCCGCGGGCAGCGCACCGCGGACGGCGGCCGGCTGCGCTTCTCGAAGGAGGGCGACGTCTTCTACATCGGCTGGCGGTCGATGTGGGGCCCGCTGCCCACGGCCAAGGGCGACTGGGTGGTCCTGTGGCAGCTCAAGGACTACGGATCGGGCGCCGCCACGCCACCGCTGTCACTGCGCGCGCGAGGAGACGGCACCGTCGACCTCGACTACTGCGACCCGGACATGAAGACCACCTACCTGTGGCACACCAACCTCACCCTCAACACCTGGCACGACTTCGTCGTCGGCATCAAGATCTCCAAGGATCCCGCCAAGGGCTGGGTCAAGCTCTGGCACAACGGCACCGCCCAGAAACTGGCCGGCAGCACCGCACCGTACAAGGCGGCCACCCTGCGCGCCGACTGGGTGACCGACAAATGGGGCGTCTACCGCTCCGACGGCGTCAAGGGACCGGCCACCGCCTACCTCAACAGCCCCGCGGTCGGCCGCTCGTACGAGGACGTCGCCCCCTGATCCCGGCGGCGGCGCGGACGACACGGCCCCGCGCCGCCACCCGGCGGGACCGCACCCGACCTGCGCAGCAAGCAACGAAATCCCCGCCCCGGCGTCAACAGCGCCTCATTTCCCTCCCCGTTCCCGGCAATCGAACCCCCGCATCGGGTCATATCGCCGAACCGGCCCCCTAAGTTGACGCACGCCCAGTGAACCCACGCGCGCCAACCGGGAAAGAACCATGCAAGCCGGGTACCGCGTCCATCCCGACGCGCTGCACACCTACGCCACGGCCATCGACCGGGCCGCGGACCGCGTCTCGCAGATCACGAGCAGCATCGGCGCGATCCGCGTCCCGGCGGACGCGTTCGGCAAACTGCCCGACGCCGACGGCCTGTTCCGGTCCTACGAGGACCACGCCGATACGGACGTCCAGGACTGCAAGGACCTCGCCGACATCCTGCGGCACACCGCGGACGGCCCCACCCACTCCGCCCTGCACCACGAGGACAGCGAGCAGGTCACCGTGTCGAGCATCCAGGACATCCAGCGGTGAGCGGCACGGCCACGGGCGGGCCCGGCGCCGCGTACGCCTGGACGGGACGCCCCGACCACCGTGGGTTCCCCGGGACACCCCAGGCCGAGAGCCCGGACCGGGGCGCCATCAGCGGCGCCATGGACGTAGCCGTCCAGTGGACGCTGGAGAAGACCGGCGCACTGGACAAGGGCACCGGCGCCCCCGCCGAACTGTCCGCCGCGGCCGAGATCCGGCACGCGCAGGCCAAGGACCTGCGCGAGGTGGCCAACGGCCTGCGGACCGGCGCCGGGGAACTCGCAGAGCACCGGCACGGCCGGTCGTCGGACGGCTTCGGCACGCACATGGGCCACGTCGTCAAGGCGGTCGACGACACCGCGTACGACATGGCGCAGAGCGCGAAGATCCTCGGCCAGGCGGCGAAGGAGCGCGCGCTCGCCGAAGAAACCGTCATCGAGCTGCTCAGTGATCCGGTCCCGATGCTGATCGCCGAACTCGCCACCAGCTTCATCCTCGACCTGGTCACCGCGGGCCTGGCCACCGTCGTCGACGCCCTGGTCAGCGGGGCCGAGGTGACCGCCGCCTTCGCACGGATCGCCCGGATCTCCGAGAAGCTCGCCGAGACGCTGCGCAAACTCCAGCAGGCCGTCAAGGAACTCAAGGAGACCGTGCGCAGCGGAAAGTCCGTCAAGGAAGTGCTGGCCGAGGCCCGCAAGGTCCGGCAGGCCGCGTCGCACGTCCGCACCACGGCCAAGGCCCTGAGCGGCAAGGACGGCAAGGAGGACGGCCTGAGCCTGTTGCAGCGCCAGGCCATCGGACAGCCCTGCAAACAGGCCGCGAAGCTGGTGGACAAGGCCGGGGAAAGCACCGGCCTGGAACAGAAGCGGAAGAAACCGCTGGAGGAGTACGCGAAGAGCGACACCGGGCAGCGCTCGGTCCTCCAGGACGGCTCCGAGGCTCCCGCGCCCTACCGCGTGGACACCGGCAGCCTCGACCCGGACCACAAGGAACCGGGCAGCATCGAGAGGACTTTCGGGTGACAACACACCGGAGATGCCGCTCAGCGGCGAGAACGACGACTTCGTGCCGACCGTCACCACCCACCGGCTGCTGGTCCTGAGCGAACCGTGGGGCCTTCACGAGCACTTCCCCGCCCGGCTGCTCGCCGCGTACCCGCGCGGCACGTACGGCAGGCGCCGCGCACCGCACCCGGCCCGTCAGAAGTTCCGGGCCGACCTGGAGTTCGCCGACGCCTCCTGGATCGCGCTCCGGGTGCAGAAGCCGGAGGACGCGGCGGCGCTCGCAGCCGTACTGGGCTGACGCGACCGCCCACCGAAAGCGGCGAGAGGTCAACTCTGCTTGCCACAGCCTGGGTTGACCTCCCGCCTGCCACTCTCTCAAGATGCGGCGAGCCGGCCCTGGATCTCCCCCAGCGCGTCGGCGAGGAGGGCGGCGCCCTCTTCCGCCTCGGCGACGGTGAGCGTCATCGGGGGTGCGATGCGCAGTGCCGCGCCGCCCTGGCCGCCCTTGCCGATCAGCAGGCCGCGCGCGCGGGCCGCCTCCAGGGCCAGGGACGCGGCCTCCGCCGACCGCTCGTCGGTGCCGGGGCGGACCAGTTCGATGCCGATCATCAGGCCGCGGCCGCGCACCTCGCGCACCACGTCAAGACCGGCCGTGACCGCCCGCAGCCGCTCGATGAGCAGTCCGCCGACGCGCCGGGCATTGCCCTGGAGGTCGTGCTCCAGGAGGTAGGTGAGGTTGGCGAGGCCCGCGGCCATGGTGACCGGGCTGCCGCCGAAGGTCGAAATGGAGTTCGCGGGAAGCGAGTTCATCACCTCGGCGCGGGCCACCACACCGCCGATGGCCATGCCGTTGCCGATGCCCTTGGCGAAGGTGAGGACGTCGGGCGGACCGTTGTCCGCGTGCGCCTGCCAGCCCCAGAAGTGGTCGCCGGTACGGCCCCAGCCGGTCTGCACCTCGTCACTGATCCAGAGAATGCCGTGCCGGGCGAGCACCTCGCGGAAGGCGGCATACAGGCCGTCCGGCGGCCCGGTGAAGCCGCCGACACCCTGAACGGGCTCGGCGATCAGCGCGGCGATGCCGCCCGCGGTCTGCTGGAGCATGTCCTCCAGGTCGGCGACGCAGGCCGCGATGTAGTCGGCGTCGGACAGCTCCGCGTACGGGCCGCGGGTGCGCACCCCGCCGTGCACGTACAGGGTCTGGAGCGGCGAGAGGCTGGTCGGCGACCAGCCGGCGTTGCCGGTGACGGCGATGGTGGAGAACGACCGCCCGTGGTAGCTGTTGCGCATCGCCAGGATCTGGTTGGAGCGGCGGTACGTGGTGGCCAGCAGCAGAGCGGCGTCGTTGGCCTCGGTGCCCGACGCGGTGAAGAAGACCCGGGCGTCGGGGATGCCGGAGAGCGCGGCGATGCGTTCCGCCAGCTCCACCATGGGGCGGGAGAGATAGAGCGTCGAGGAGTGGATGAGCCGGCCGGCCTGCTCGCTGACGGCCTTGGCCACCTCGGGCAGCGCGTGCGCCGTCATGGTGGTGAGGATACCGCCGAAGAAGTCGAGGTAGCGGTTGCCCTCGGCGTCCCAGACGTACCGGCCCTCGCCGTGGGTGAGTTCGACGGGCCGCTCGTAGTAGAGGCTGAGCCAGGAGGGCAGTACGGCTCGGTGGCGTTCGTGCAGGCCCTGGGATCCCTGGGTCACGGCTGCACCAGCCCCTCGTACGCGTCGGGGCGCCGGTCGCGGTAGAACGCCCACTGCTGACGCACCGTGTCGATCATCCCGAAGTCGAGGTCGCGGACGACCAGTTCCTCCTTGGAGTCGCTGGCGACCTCGCCGACGAACCGGCCGAGCGGGTCGACGAAGTAGCTGGTGCCGTAGAAGTCGTTGTCGCCGTACTCCTCGACGCCGACGCGGTTGATCGCGGCGACGAAGTACTCGTTGGCGACCGCGGCGGCCGGCTGCTCCAGCTGCCAGAGGTAGCCGGACAGGCCGCGGGAGGTGGCGGACGGGTTGTAGACGAGCTGGGCGCCGTTGAGCCCCAACTGGCGCCAGCCTTCCGGGAAGTGCCGGTCGTAGCAGATGTAGACGCCGACCTTCCCGACAGCGGTGTCGAAGACCGGCCAGCCGGCGTTCCCCGGTTTGAAGTAGTACTTCTCCCAGAAGCCCTTGACCTGTGGGATGTGGTGTTTCCTGTAGGTGCCGAGGACGGTGCCGTCGGCGTCGATGACGGCCGCGGTGTTGTAGTAGAAGCCGGGCTGCTCGATCTCGAAGACGGGCACCACGATGACCATGCCGGTCTCGCGCGCGAGGTCCTGCATACGGCGCACGGTCGGCCCGTCGGGCACCGGCTCGGCCCAGCGGTAGTGCTCCGGCTCCTGGACCTGGCAGAAGTAGGGGGCGTTGAAGACCTCTTGGAAACCGATGATTTTCGCGCCCTGCGCGGCCGCCGCCCGAGCATGTTCCTCGTGCTTCGCGATCATCGATTCGGTGTCGCCTGTCCAGGTCGCCTGGACCAGTGCGGCACGCACAACATCGGCCATGAGCTGCTCCTTTGTCGGTGCGTCAGCCTGCAGCCCACGCGGTTCCACGCGTGTGGAGGCGACCGTAAGCCCGGCTACGGGCGGTGGCAAGACCATCTCGGGTGCGGCGTGGCCGACGGGGGTGGGGGTGGGCCGCGCGACGGGGGTGGACGCGGGGCCGGGC
>NZ_JAJCXB010000020.1 GCF_020564935.1 Streptomyces pinistramenti | reverse complement strand
CCCTCCCGACCGCCCTCTCCACAAGCCCGCACGCACGCAACGGCGCCGCATCCTAAACTGGCGCGTCGGCCGCCCCCGCACGCTCCGGCCACCGGCACCGCCCACAAAGTCCGCGGCCCCCCGAGAACCTGCCCCGCCACGCCCCGCCACCACAGACACCCCCGGCCTCACCCTCTCCCGGACGGCCGCAACTCCCATACGCAGGACTGAAGGACGTATGCCCCACCACCCCTCGCCGTCGGAACACCGGCCGGCCCCCGACGCGACGGCCACGGAAGGAACTGCCGAGTCGGCGCCGGTGCCCGAGCCCGCCGCCGCAGGCCCCCGTGCCGCCTGGTCCGATGCGTACGCCCGTAAGGCCGTCGTCGCCTCCGCCGTCGGCTACGGCCTCGAAGGCTTCGACCTCCTCATCCTCAGCTTCGCGCTCTCCGCGCTCACCGCCGGGCTGCATCTGACGTCGACCCAGGCCGGCTCGCTCACCACGCTCACGCTGATCGGCTGCGTCGTGGGCGGCTTGTTCTTCGGTGTGCTCTCCGACCGTTTCGGCCGGATCCGGGTGCTGAGCTGGTCGATCGTGCTGTTCGCGGTCTTCACCGGACTGACCGCGCTGTCCCAGGACTTCACCCAGCTCGCGATCTTCCGCTTCCTGGCCGGTACGGGCATCGGCGGCGAGTTCGGCATCGGCATGGCGCTGGCCGCCGAAGCCTTCCCCAGCCGCAAGCGCGCCCGCGGTACCTCGTACGTGGGCCTGGGCTGGCAGGCAGGCGTCCTGGCCGCGGCCCTGGTGTCCGCTCCGGTCATCAACACCTGGGGATGGCGCGCCCTGTTCGCCCTCGGTGTGCTGCCTGCCGTGGCGGCCTTCCTCTTCCGCCGCACCATGCACGAGCCGGCCGCGTTCACCGAGGCCGCTGGCGGTGAACGTCCTGCCACCGCACCGCTGCGCAGCCTCGTCGGCACCCCGGCGGCCCGCCGCGCTTCCCTCGGCGTCCTCGTCCTGACGTCCGTCCAGAACTTCGGCTACTACGGCATCATGACCTGGCTGCCGAGCTATCTGTCCCGGCAGTTCGGCTACAGCCTCACCAAGTCCGGTGCCTGGACGGCCGTCACGGTCCTCGGCATGGCCTGCGGCATCCTCGCGTTCGGTCACCTCGCCGACCGCATCGGCCGCCGTCCCACCTTCTGGATCTTCCAGGCCGGCGCGGTCCTCACCGTCCTCGCCTACGCCACCCTCTCCACCCCCACGGCCCTGCTCATCGGCGGCGCGGTGATGGGTGCCTTCGTCAACGGCATGACCGGCGGCTACGGCGCGCTGATCGCCGAGCTGTACCCCACGCAGGCCCGTGCCACCGCGCAGAACGTGCTCTTCAACATCGGCCGCGGGGTCGGCGGTTGCGCGCCCCTGGTGGTCGCCCTGGTCGCCGGGTCGTTCGGGTTCCGGAAGGCGATCGGGCTGCTGGCCGTCCTCTACGTTCTGGACATGGCGGCGATGTTCCTCATTCCGGAGCGGAAGGGCGCGGACCTGGACTGACCGCGGCAAGCGTGATGATCTCCGGGCTGGACCCCGTCAGCGGACTGCGGTCCCAGTCGCCGTACTGTTCCACGGCCGTCAGCCCCGCGTCGGCCAGGAACGCGGACAGCGCGGCGGGCGGCAGGAAGCGCAGGGTGCTGCGGCCGGTGCGGGGCCGTTCGCGGTCGGATGTGGTGAAGGTGGTCGTGAAACGCACCAGTTGGCCTTCGACCGGCGTTGCGACCAGGTGCTCGGTGCGGCCGGTGACGCCGTCCTGGCGGGTCACTTCGACGGCGTGCTCCGGGGCCCACCGTTCCCACGGACGCGCCGACGGGTGGCGGGTCTCGAACGCGAACCGGCCGCCGTCGGCGAGCGCGCCGCGCACGAACGCCAGCGCGTCGCGCAGCGCTGCGTCGTCGAGCAGCACCTGGAAGGCGTGGCCGGTCATCACGATCAGGTCGAACCCGCCGCCCCGGCCGGAGCCGCGGAGCGCAGCGGGGCCGGGCCCGTCGCCGAGGCCGCCGCATACCCACTCGATCCCGGTACGCCCACAGGCACGGGCCCGGTCGAGCATCGCCGCGGCCGGGTCGAGACCGCACAGCCTGCCCGGGTGGCCGCGTTCCCTGGCGCGGTGCAGCAGCGCGCCCGTACCGCAGCCGACGTCCAGGACGGCGCCCGCGGACATCACCAGGCCGAGGTAGAAGTCGTCCGACGCGCCCCAGGGGTTGAGGGTGTCGTACCACTCGGCGAGCCCGGGATCGGCGTACGCGTCATCGACCATGCGGGGAGTGTGCCAGGGCCGCGCCGGGCGGTGCGGGTGGTCCGGCGGATTGCTCCGGGCGGCCTCCGGACGGTGTGCGGCGGGCCGGGTCAGCTCGGCAGCCGGAAGGCGTCCGTGCCGCCGAGGAGCGGCGCCAGCCAGTCCCTTGCCGCGGCTCGGAACGCGTGCGGCGGCAGGCTTCCTGCGCCCTCGGGAATGGCGCCGAGCAGTGGAGCGCCGGCGGCGTCCGGCAGATCGGCGAGATTGCAGCGGGACGCCAGATCGGGCGCCGATGGCCAGCTGCCGATGACCACGCCGGGGCAGTCGAGACCGTACGAGCGCAGGGCGAGCGCGGTGAGCGCGGTCGCGTTGAGGGTTCCCAGGCCGGCCGGTGCGACGATCAGGACGGGCGCGTCCGCGAGCCGCGCGGCGTCGGCGAGGGTGCCGCCGGACCCGTCGAAGCGGACCAGCAGGCCGCCGGCGCCCTCGACCAGCACCAGGTCGTGCGAAGCGGCCAGTTCGGCTGTCGCCTCCGCGACGTCCTGGGGCAGGACCGGCGTCATCCCGGCCCGTGCGGCTGCCGTCGCGGGCGCCAACGGCTCGGGAAAGCGGCCCAGTTCGGCCGTGGTCACGGGGCCGGCCAGCCGCTCGACCTCCGCGGCATCACCGGGTTCATCCGTCCGCACCCCGGTCTGCGCGGGTTTGAGCACGGCCACCGAGCGGCCCTGGGCGAGCGCGGCCGCCGCGAGTGCTGCCGTCGTCACGGTCTTGCCGATCTCCGTGCCCGTGCCCGTCACGAACAGCACCGTCATGGCGCGCCTCCGAGTTGTGTCTTGAGGGGAACAAGGGGATAGGGGAACAAGGGGAGCCAGGGAACAGGTGCGTGGCGCACCGCGCCGCGGCGGCGGGGCCGGTCCGATACCCGAACCGGCCCCGCCGCGCGGCAGTTCAGCCCTCCCGGGCCGCCGCGCACACCGCGGCGCAGATCCGCGCCACGTCGTCGTCGCCCGTGATGTACGGCGGCATCGTGTAGACGAGGTCGCGGAAGGGGCGCAGCCATACGCCCTCCCGGACGGCGGCGGCGGACGCGGCCGCCATGTCGACCTCGTGATCGAGCTGGACCACGCCGATCGCGCCCAGCACCCGCACCTCCCGTACGCCCGGCAGGTCCCGGGCCGGCGCGAGACCCGCCCACAGGCCGGTCTCGATCCGTTTGACCTCCTGCGCCCAGTCCTGGCCGAGCAGCAGCTCGATGGAGGCGTCGGCGATGGCGGCGGCCAGCGGATTGCCCATGAACGTCGGGCCGTGCGCCAGCACCGGCACCTCGCCGCCGGAGATCCCCGCGGCCACGTCCGAGGTGCACAGCGTCGCGGCCAGCGTGAGATAGCCGCCGGTCAGCGCCTTGCCGACGCACATCACGTCCGGTGAGACCCCGGCGTGCCCGGCGGCGAAGAGCGAGCCGGTGCGGCCGAAGCCGGTGGCGATCTCGTCGAAGATCAGCAGCACGCCGTGCGCATCGCAGGCGTCCCGCAGCACCTGGAGATAGCCGGGGGAGTGGAACGTCATCCCGCCCGCGCCCTGCACCACGGGCTCGACGATCACCGCGGCCAACTCGTCGGCGTGCAGGGCGATCAGCTCGTGCAGCCGTGCCGCGTACGCCGGGTCAGGTTCCGCGTCGAAGCCGGGCGGCGGTGCGTCCACGAAGATCTGGCGCGGCAGTACCCCCTGCCACAGCTCGTGCATCCCGCCCTCGGGGTCGCACACGGACATCGGCTGCCAGGTGTCGCCGTGATAGCCGCCCCGCCAGGTGAGCAGCCGCTGTTTGCGCGGCCGGCCGACCGAGCGCCAGTACTGGAGGCACATTTTGACGGCGACCTCGACGGACACCGAACCGGAGTCCGCGAGGAAGACGTGCCGCAATGGGGCAGGTGTGATGTCGACCAGCCGTGTGGCGAGCCGTACGGCGGGTTCGTGGGTGAGCCCGCCGAACATCACATGGCTCATCCGCCCCAGCTGGTCGTGTGCGGCGTCGTTGAGTACGGGGTGGTTGTACCCGTGCACCGCCGACCACCAGGACGACATCCCGTCGACCAACTCCGTGTGGCCACCGGCCGGTTCGGCCAGCCGCAGCCGGACGCCGGCCGCCGACTCGACCAGCAGCGGCGTGCCGCGTCCCGGCATCGGGCCGTAGGGATGCCACACATGCTGCCGGTCGAGCGCGAGCAGGTCGCCCGGGGAGAGGGCCTCAGGCATTGGGCGGCAGTTCGGTGCCTGCGCCCCGGCGGCGTACCGAGACCAGGCCGCGGCGGGCCTCGTCGGACGGCGCGGGCACGGTAGCGGCGGGCGGCGCGTCCGCTGCGGGGTGGCAGGCGTCCGGCGCCTCGCCGTGGCAGCCGCCCGAGCCCTCGCCGCAGCTCTGGACACGGTGCTCGGGCAGGGTGGCGGTGTCCGCGCCCTCCACCTCGAAGCCCGCGTCCGCGATCATCGCGAGGTCGTCCTTGCCCGCCTGGCCCTCACTGGTCAGATAGTCGCCGAGGAAGATGGAGTTGACGAGGTGCAGCGCCAGCGGCTGCATGCTCCGCAGATGCACCTCGCGGCCGCCCGCCAGGCGTACCTCGACGTCCGGGCAGACGAAGCGGGTCATGGCCAGGATGCGCAGCGCGCGCTGCGGCGTGAGGTTCCATTCCTCGGCGAGCGGGGTGCCCTCGAACGGGATGAGGAAGTTGACCGGCACCGAATCGGGGTCCAGCTCCCGCAGTGCGAAGACCACATCCACCAGATCGGCGTCGCTCTCGCCCATCCCGGCGATCAGTCCGGAACAGGCCGACAGGCCGGCCGCCTGGGCCTGTTGCACGGTCGTCACGCGGTCCGAGAAGTCATGCGTGGTGCAGATGTCGCCGTAAGTGGCTTCCGAGGTGTTGAGGTTGTGGTTGTACGCGTCCGCCCCGGCCTCCCGGAGCCGCCCGGCCTGGCCATCGGAGAGCAGCCCCAGGCAGGCGCACACCTCGATGCCCTCGTTCTGTTCCTTGATGGCGGAGATGGTCTCCGAAACCCGGTCCACATCCCTGTCGGTCGGCCCGCGGCCGCTGGCCACCAGGCACACCCGCTTGGCGCCGCCCGCCACGCCCGCAGCCGCCGCCTTCGACGCGTCATCGGGCTTGATCCAGGTGTACTTGAGGATCTCGGCCTTCGAACCGAGGCGCTGCGAGCAGTACGAGCAGTCCTCGGGGCACAGGCCCGACTTGAGATTGACGAGGTAGTTGAGCTTGACCCGCCGCCCGAACCACTGACGGCGTACCTTTCCGGCCGCGGCCACGACTTCGAGCAGTTCGTCATCGGACGTCGCCAGTACGGCGAGGGCCTCTTCGCGGGTCGGCAGCTCACGCCGCAGCCCCTTGTCCACCAGAGTGTTCAGCAGCTCCATGCCGTTGATCCTGACGTACGGCACCGCCCCGGGCCAAGGAGGATTCCCACAACGACCTCGGCTCGGGGTGTGGGTATCACCACACTGTGTACGGGTGTAACGACCGCTAACGTCTATCGACAGCCCACAATCGAGAAGGATGCCGATGCCGCAGGACACCGCACCGCCGCAGACTCGGGACGCACACACCGTGCCGCCCGCCGACCCCGCAGCGGCACCCGTACGCGAGGCATTCGGCGCGGCATTCGACTGGCTCGATACGGCGCGTGCCGAACGCCGGCGGGCGGGCCTGGTCCGCACCCTGCGCCCGCGCTCCGCCGACTCCGCGCTGCTGGATCTGGCCTGCAACGACTACCTCGGATTCGCCCGGCACCCCGAGGTGACCCGCGCCGCCGCCCAGGCCGCGCACCGCTGGGGCGCGGGCGCCACCGGATCCCGGCTGGTGACCGGCAGCACCGAACTGCACACCGGGCTGGAGTCCGAACTCGCCGCGTTCTGCGGCTTCGAGGCCGCCCTGGTGCTGTCATCCGGCTACGCCGCGAACCTCGCAGCCGTCACCGCGCTCACCGGACCCGGCACCCTCGTGGCCTCCGACGCGGGCAACCATGCCTCCCTCATCGACGGTTGCCGGCTCTCCCGGGCCCGTACCACCGTCGTCCCGCACGCCGACCCGCGGGCCGTGGCCGCCGCGCTGGCCGGCCACGGCGGCCGGGCGCTCGCGGTGACCGACGGGGTGTTCTCCGTCGACGGCGACGCGGCCCCGCTGCCCGCCATCGCCCAGGTCTGCCGGGCGCACGGCGCGGGCCTGCTCGTCGACGACGCGCACGGACTGGGCGTCCTGGGCGACGGCGGCCGCGGCGCGACGGCGGCCGCGGGGCTGGCCGGTGACGCCGACGTCGTCGCCACCCTGACCCTGTCCAAATCCCTCGGCGGACAGGGCGGCGCGGTGCTCGGCCCGGCACGCGTCATCGAGCATCTGGTCAACACCGCGCGGACGTTCATCTTCGATACCGGCCTGGCACCCGCAGCGGTCGGCGCCGCACTGGCCGCGCTGCGGCTGCTCCGCCGCGAACCCGGGCGCGCCGACCGGGTGCGCACCGTCGCCACGCAGCTGCACCGCCGCCTCACCGCCGCGGGCCTGGCCGCCGTACGCCCGGACGCCGCCGTCGTCTCGGTACGCGCCCCGTCCCCTGACCAGGCGGTCCGCTGGGCCGCCGACTGCCGGGAGGCCGGGCTCGTCGTCGGCTGCTTCCGCCCGCCGTCCGTGCCGGACGGCATCTCCCGGCTGCGGCTCACCGCCCGTGCCGACCTCACCGACGCGCAGATCGACAGGGCGGTCGAGGTGATCGTGGCCACCGCACCCCGCGGCTGAGGGCACCGGACGCCCGGCGGGCCCGGAGGCGACAGCCCTCCCCAGAGGTTTACCGGCCCCGCCCGGCGAGTATGAGGCGGGTACAGCGTTCGCGGGCGCCGCGTGGGGGACCGGCACCGGCGGGCCGGTGTGCGTCCCCGCCGCCCAAATCCGTTCTCGCATAGCAGAGTTCACCGCATTGAGCGACAGACGTGGGCATATCGTGGTGGATCGACGCCATACCGGCAGCATGGATGGCAGTCTGACGCGCAGCAGCAGCCCGAGGCCGTATCGATGTCCGAGCGGCACCTCGCTCCTGGTCGGTGCGCCGGAATCGAGCCTCGGTGGGAAAAGGACGGCGTCGCGATGGCAGACCACCAGGAATCCTCACTCACGCTGCCGAGCGAGCCCGCCTCGGTGCGGCTGGCCCGCAGATACGTGAGCGACGTGCTCGGCGACTGGGGCCTGCCGTCGCACGCGGTGCGCGCCGACGCCCTCCGGCTGATCATCTCCGAACTCGCCACCAACGCCGTCCAGCACACCCTGGGCCGCTCCCCGACCTTCACCGTGGAACTGCGGCTCGACCGCGACGAGCAGCTCCGCGTCGGCGTCACCGACAGCCATCCGCGCCACCCGCAGCGGCTGCCCGCGGCGGTGCAGCAGGACAACGGACGCGGCCTGGTCATCATCCGCTTCCTCGCCGCGGAAGCCGGCGGCCGCATGACGGTCGAACCGACTCCCAACGGCGGCAAGACCGTCTGGATCTCCCTGCCCTGGACGGCCACCGCCCGCTGACCCCCCCGCCCGTCACCGGGCACGCCACCCCACGGCCTCACTGCACGGCGCCGCCACGGGTGAACGCGCCGCGCAGCAGCGCCTGCAAGGTGTCGGCGGCCGGCGAGCCGCCACCGGGGCGGTAGGCCACCGAGATCGTGCGGTGCAGCTCGGGCGGCTCCAGCCGGCGCACTCCCAGCGGCGTCACCGACCCGGCCGCCGTCATCTCCGGCACCACCGCCACCCCCAGACCCGCGCTCACCAGAGCACACACCACCGCATACCCCGGCGACTCGCAGCGCACCGCTACGCTCGCGCCGGCGGCCGCGAGCGCCGCTTCCACGCCGCGCCGATGGGGGTTGGCGGGGGCCATGCTGACCAGCGGCTGCCCGGCCAGACCGGACAGCGGCAGCCGGCCCTGGCCCGCCGACAGGACATGCCCAGGAGCCGTGACGAGTACCAGTTCCTCGGTCAGCAGCGGCTCCAGCCGCACCCCCTCGGGCGCGGGCATCGGATCCCCCGGCACGTAGGCGTGCGTCAGCGCCAGATCCACCTCGCCGAGCGCCACTGCCCGCATACCCAGCGGCGGCTCGTACTCCGTGACGCTCAGCTCCACATCCGGGTGCGCGCGGCGGAACGCGCTGAGCACGGGCGGCAGCAGATGCGTACCAGCCGTCATGAACGTGCCCACCCGCAGCCGGCCGCCGGACAGGCCCGCCAGTTGTGCCAACTCGTGCCGCGCCCGGTCCAGCTCGTCCAGCGCCCGCCGGGCCCGGACCAGCAGCAGCTCCCCGGCGGCCGTCAGTCGTGCCCCGCGGTGGTGGCGCACGAGCAGCGCCGTCCCGGCCTCCCGCTCCAGTTTGGCGAGCTGCTGGGAGAGTGCGGGCGCGGTGTAGCCGAGCCGCGCGGCGGCCCGGCCGATGGATCCCGCCTCCGCGACCGCCACCAGGGCGGCCAGCCGCGTGGGGTCGTACATAAGAACCTCTTTAGCCTGACGAAGAAGATTGCCACTCCCCATTAAAGGCTCTGACCAGCGATGATTGCGTCATGGACGGACAGCTGATCACCTTCACCGGAGTCGCCGCGGGCATGGTCGTCATGCCGGGCGCGGACTTCGCGGTCGTGGTGCGCAACGCACTCGGCTCGCGCCGGGCGGGGGTGGCCTGCGCGGTCGGGGTCGCGGGCGGGCTGCTGGTGCACACCGCCCTGGCGGTGGCCGGACTCGCGGCCGTGCTCGTCGCCGTGCCCGTGTTGTTCGGCGCCGTCCAGGTCCTCGGCGGGGCCTACCTGCTGTACCTCGGAGTCCGCGCGCTGATGACCGTCATACGCCGTCCCGCCGCCGAGGCACCCACGGCCGGCGAGGACGCCGCGGCACCAGCCGCAGAGCCCGCCATGCACCAGGGGCCGTCCGCCGACGTCGGCCGGAGCCTGCGCCAGGGCTTTCTCACGAATGCCCTCAACCCCAAGGCGCCGGTGCTCTTCCTCAGCCTGCTCCCGCAGTTCGTCCCCGCGGGAGCACCCGCGCTTCCGCGCACCCTGTTGCTCGCCACGATCGTCGTCGCGATGGCGCTGGTGTGGTTCCCCGCCGTCGCCCTGCTCGTCGACCGGCTCGGCAACTGGCTGCGCCGCCCGCGCGTCACCCGTGCCCTGGAGGCCACCACCGGCGCACTGCTGACCACGCTCGGCGGCATCCTCCTCGTCGAGGTGGCGCTCGCCTGACCGCGCCGCTCCCTCGCGCACGCGGACGGCCGCGGCCGCGCGCCTCCGGCAGTGCCAACGGCGGGCAGACGCGGGGGAGTTCGGCGGTGGACGCCACCGGCGTCGCACCGCCGGCGGATGGGCGGCCCCCGCGCGTCGCGGAGGCCGGCGGACTGTTCCGTTTCGAGGTCACCCGGTCAAATTACCGGCACCCACTGACAATTGACCGGGACGCGGTGTCCGTGCAGCTCAACAAGGTGCCGGTGGCGGCCGCCCGCTCACCGGACCCGCCCGTACCAGACGGCCTTGCTCCAGATCTTGTCCAGGCGGACGACGGTGCCGGTCCTGGGCGCATTCCAGATGCGGCCCCGGCCGGCGTAGATCCCGACGTGGTAAATGCCGCTGCCCGTATGGAAGAAGACCAGGTCACCGGTCCTGCGGGCGGAGGCGGGGAGATGCCGGGTGTGGTTGTACTGCGCGGCCGCGGTGCGGGGCAGTTTCTTGCCCGCGTGCCGGAACGCGTACTGCGTGAGCCCCGAACAGTCGAAACGGTGTGGTCCCCGGGCGCCGAACTGGTACGGCGCCCCCTTCTTGGAGGCGGCGATCCGCAGCGCCGCCGCGGAGACGCTCGACGCTTCGGCGCCGCCGGTCACTCCGGGCGCCGGGATGATGCCGCCGACGGTGGCGAGCGCCAGGGCCGAAATCGTTCCGGCGCGGGCCACTGCTGTCGGTACCTGCCTGCGCACAGCCATGCGCGAACCCTTCGTCAGCCGCCTGCGAAGGAAGACCTGTCGGGTTCGGGCAGGCGAAGATGCCCGGCCGTGCGTACGGCTTCACCCCAAGGAGCCCGTCGGCCGTGGCGGCCGTGGCTCCGTCGTGCTCGGGTCCTCCGCTCCTGCCGATCCAACCGCGTCGACCGGACATCCGGACGGCGGCAGGATTAGGCGCCCGTCCGGACCGCCCCGTCGCTGTGGCGGGGTCTTGTCGTCGAAAGGATCGTTACGCATGCGGCGCCCGAAATAAGCGCTGAAATGACCCTATGTGACATTGGTCACACGGGGCCCATGTGGGGAGTTGCACCACTCGCGGCGTGGGGAAAGGCCCGGGGCCGGGCCCGGGACCAGGCGCGAAGCCCGATCCGCCGCGCCGGTCAAGGCGACTCGCCGCAATCCGGGCGCCGTTTGCCGATGCCGCCGGCGCTACGCCGTACGAGCGAGCCGGGCCGGGACGTGTCGCGCGCCCGGCGTCCAAGCGGCCGGGTGCGCGGCCGCCGCCTCACGTGTCCTCCGGTGGCACCGAAACGCGCCCGGCCCGGCGCTCGCCGTCGAGTACCCGCAGCGCCCGGCCGAGCGTCCCGCCGTGCAGTTCGCTCTCGCCCCGCTCGTGCATCAGCGCCAGCGCGTCCCGCAGTCCGGCGGCCTTGCCGGCCAGCGCCTGGGCGGCCCGCAGACCGCCGTAGGTGTGCCCGCCGCGCGCCGGGTTGATCCGGCCCAGCAGGTCCAGGACCTCCAGGTATCGGTCGATCAGTTCGCCCTCGGCCCGGGTCAGCGCGGGCAGCGGAGGGAGTTCGGACGGCGGCACCGGACGTCACCGCGCGCCGGGCGCCGCGGAGGTCTTGCGGGCGCGGGTGACCCCGTCGATCAGGCCGTACTCCTGGGCGGCGCGGACGTCGAAGATCTTGTCCCGCTCGATGTCGGCGGCGATCCGTTCGCGCGGTAGGCCGGTGTGCCGTTGCAGCAGTTCTTCCAACTTGTCGCGGGTGCGCAGCAGTTCGTCCGCCTGGATCCGCAGGTCGGTGGCCTGGCCCTGGACCGGCTCGCTGAGGGCGGGCTGGTGGATCAGCATCCGGGCGCCCGGCAACGCCAGCCGCTTGCCCGGGGTGCCGGCGGCCAGCAGTACCGCGGCGGCGGATGCGGCCCGGCCGAGGCAGACCGTCTCCACGTCGCAGGTCACGTACTGCATCGTGTCGTAGATCGCGGTCATCGCGGTGAACGAGCCGCCGGGGGAGTTGATGTAGAGCGAGATGTCCTGCTCGGGGGCGGCGTGTTCGAGGTACATGAACTGTGCCATCACGTCGTTGGCCGAGGCGTCGTCGATGGGGGTGCCCAGGAAGACGATGCGCTCGCCGAGCAGCTTCGAGTAGGGGTCCATCGTGCGCGTGCCGTTGCTGGTGCGCTCGGTGAACTCCGGCAGGACGTAGCGGGCCATGGGGTGCGGTGCATGCGGCATGACTGCTCCTCTCCTCTGTAAAAAATGTACAGGACGTACATCCCGTTAGAATGGGGAGCATGGCCTACGAGATTCCCGTGACGCAAGCCCGCGCCGAGCTGGCGGATCTGATCAACCGCGTCGTCTACGGCGGGGAGCGCGTGGTCGTCACCCGCCACGGCAAACCGCTCGTCGCGCTGGTTTCGGCCGCTGACCTGCAGCTGCTGGAGGAGCTGGGGCGGCCTGCCGGGGACGCGGAGGAGGAGCAGGTGATCAGCACGGTGTCGGCCGTGCGGCCGGCCGCGTCCGCTCCGGGCGAACGGCGGCGTTTCGGCATCGCCGCGGAACACCGCGACCCGGCCGCCGGGGATCGGCGACCGGGTCGGGAGGGCTGACCGTACGGCGCTGCGGCCCGCCCGCGCCGGAGGAGGCGCGGGTCGGCCGGTGAGCGGCCGGGTGCGGGTCAGGAGCTGAGCTGCCACAGGGCGTTGGCGATGGCGTCGGTGTGGTTGTCCAGCGCGGTGTCGTCGATGTTCTTCGACGTGTCGCAGGAGGCGTGGTAGCAGGCGTCGAACGCCTTGCCCGCCTCGCCGCCCCATGCCTTGGCCTGTGCGTCGGTCTTGATGTAGTCGGCGCCGGAGAAGAGCCCGCCCACCGGGACTCCGGCGTCCTTGAACGGCGCGTGGTCGGAGCGGCCGTCGCCCTCGGTCTCCTTCTCGGTCGCGATGTTCTTGGTGGCGAACCAGTCCTTGAAGACCTTTTCGAGGCGCGCGTCGTCGTCGTAGACGAAGTAGCCGGGGTTCGGCGAGCCGATCATGTCGAAGTTGAGGTACGAGTCGAGCTTCGCGGTGTCGCCGCCGAGGGACTCGACGTAGTTCTGCGAGCCGATCATGCCGTCCTCCTCGTCGCCCCACCAGCCGAACCGCAGGTGCTTGGTGGGCTTGAGGTCGGCCTTGGCGACCGCGAGTGCGACCTCCAGGATGCCGGCCGAGCCGGATCCGTTGTCGTTGATGCCGGGGCCCGCGGGGACGGAGTCGAGGTGGGCCCCGGACATCACGGTCTTGCTCTCGTCGCCGCCCGGCCAGTCGGCGATGATGTTGTACCCCTTCGCGCCGCCGCTGCTGAACTCCTGGAGCTTCGTGGTGAAGCCGGCGGCGTCGAGCTTGCCCTTGATGTAGTCGACCGATGCCTGGTAACCGGCGGTGCCGTGGGCGCGGTTGCCGTTGTTGGCGTCGGCTATGGACTGGAGCTTGGCGAGGTCGGCCTTGACGTTCGCCACGGGGATGTCGGGCGCGGCGAGTGTGCCGGGGGTGGCCTGGGCCGAGGCCGCGGTGCCCAGCAGGGCGACGGCGGCGGCGCAGGCGCCGGCGGCCAGGACGGCGCGGCGGGTACGGGCAGAGCGAGTCACGGTGTGGCTCCGATGCTGGTGTGGGGGGTGGTGCGGAGCTGTTTTGACGCGCACATGAGGATTGTGAGCATCGGAGCCGCCGTCAAGACCACATAACGGACAGCCGCGTCCGCGGAGCGGTTCATGTCCGTTACGGGCGGAAAGTCTGCGCCGCTGTTCGCGCCCCCTGTCCATGCCTCCGTCCGCCGTGCGGGGATTGCGGCTCTTCCGGAGTGTGGAATTCGCCACCGCTTTCCATCGGGCCGGAGAAACCCCGCGGGGAAGGCGGGTCCGGGAATTCGGTCGCCGTGCGGTAACGCCGGGTAATGGGTGACGTGTTGTCCCGGACGCGAGAAGGGTTCCGCGCCCATCCGCCCTGGTAACGCGGACGAAATCCCGGCGAACTAGCCTCTGCTCGTCGGGTTGTTGGTGGCCTTCCGCTGACGGTTAGTTTGCTCGTCCTTTAATTACTGTGTGATACATCTACCAATGCAGGTGTGTGGACGCCTGTGACCTGGGTGAACATCAAACCCGGGGCGGACTGTGAGGTGGAACGTATGCAACTGACCCCGCATGAGCAGGAACGCCTGATGATTCATGTGGCGGCAGACGTGGCCGAAAAGCGACGAGCCCGGGGGCTGAAGCTCAACCATCCGGAATCCATTGCCCTGCTCACCGCTCACATCCTCGAAGGCGCGCGGGACGGCCGTACGGTCGCCGAGCTGATGTCCTCCGGGCGCAAGGTGCTGAGCCGGGACGACGTCATGGAAGGCGTCCCGGAAATGATTCACGACGTGCAGGTCGAAGCCACGTTCCCCGACGGCACCAAGCTCGTCACCGTTCACGAACCCATCAACTGACCGCGGGAGAGCAGAACATGATCCCGGGACAGATCCTCTACGCCGAAGAGCCGGTGCGCCTCAACGATGGCCTCCCCCTCACGCGCATGACCGTCCTCAACGCCGCCGACCGCCCCGTGCAGGTCGGCTCCCACTACCACTTCGCCGAGGCCAACCCCGGTCTCGAATTCGACCGCGCGGCCGCGCACGGTCAGCGGCTCAACGTTCCCGCCGGCTCCGCCGTGCGCTTCGAGCCCGGCATACCCACCGAGATCGAACTCGTCCCCATCGGGGGCAAGCGGATCGTCGCGGGACTGCGCGGCGAGACCGGAGGCTCCCTCGATGGCTGATCTGACGCGACAGGCGTACGCCGACCTGTTCGGCCCCACCACAGGCGACCGCATCCGGCTCGCCGACACCGACCTCGTCATCGAGATCGAGGAAGACCGCTCCGGAGGTCCCGGCAGGGCGGGTGACGAAGCCGTCTTCGGCGGCGGCAAGGTCATCCGCGAATCGATGGGCCAGTCCCGCACCACCCGTGCCGAGGGCGCCCCGGACACGGTGATCACCGGTGCCGTCGTCCTCGACCACTGGGGCATCGTCAAGGCCGACATCGGCATCCGTGACGGCCGGATCGTCGCCCTGGGCAAGGCCGGCAACCCCGACACCATGGACGGCGTCCACCCCGACCTCGTCATCGGCCCCGAGACCGAGATCATCGCCGGCAACGGCAAGATACTCACCGCGGGCGCCATCGACACCCACGTCCACTTCATCTGCCCCCAGCAGGTGGACGAGGCGCTGGCGTCCGGCGTCACCACCCTCGTGGGCGGTGGCACAGGGCCCGCCGAAGGCAGCAAGGCCACCACCATCACCCCCGGTGCCTGGCACATCTCCCGGCTGCTGGAGTCGATGGACTCGCTGCCGGTCAACGTCGGCCTGCTGGGCAAGGGCAACACCATGTCCGTCGCCTCGATGCGCGACCAGCTGCGGGCCGGCATCCTCGGCTTCAAGATCCACGAGGACTGGGGCGCGACCCCCGCCGTCCTTGACGCCTGCCTGAACGTCTGTGAGGAGAGCGGCGCCCAGCTCGCGATCCACACGGACACCCTCAACGAGGCCGGATTCCTCGGCGACACCCTCGCCGCCATCGCCGGGCGCTCCATCCACGCCTTCCACGTCGAGGGCGCGGGCGGCGGCCACGCCCCCGACATGATCGCGATGGTCTCCGAGCCGAACGTGCTGCCGGCGTCCACCAACCCCACGCGGCCGCACACCGTCAACACCGTCGAGGAACACCTCGATATGCTGATGGTCTGCCACCACCTCAACCCCGCCGTCCCCGAGGACCTCGCCTTCGCCGAGTCCCGGATCAGGCCCTCCACCATCGCCGCCGAGGACATCCTGCACGACCTCGGTGCCATCTCGATCATGTCGTCCGACGCCCAGGCCATGGGCCGGATCGGCGAGGTCGTGATGCGTACGTGGCAGACCGCGCACGTCATGAAGAAGCGCCGCGGCACCCTCACGGGCGACGGCAGCGCCGACAACCGGCGCGCCCGCAGGTACGTCGCGAAGTACACCATCAACCCGGCCGCGGCCCAGGGCATCGACCACGTCATCGGCTCGGTCGAGGACGGCAAGCTCGCCGACCTCGTCCTGTGGGAGCCGGCGTTCTTCGGCGTCAAGCCGCTGCTCGTCATCAAGGGCGGCCAGATCGCGTACGCGCAGGTGGGCGACGCCAATGCGTCCATCCCCACCCCGCAGCCGATCCTGCCCCGCCCGATGTTCGGCGCGATCGGCAAGGCCCCGGGCAGCAACTCCGTCAACTTCGTCTCCCCGCAGGCCGTCGAGGACGGCATCGCCGAGCGGCTCCCGCTGGCGAAGGCGTACGAGCCGATCCGCAGCACCCGCGGCGTCACCAAGGCATCGATGCGCAACAACGACGCCCTGCCGCGGGTCCACGTCGACCCGGACACCTTCACGGTGACCATCGACGGCGAGGTCGTCGAACCGGCCCCCGCCGCCGAACTCCCCATGGCCCAGCGCTACTTCCTCTTCTGATGCGGCAACGATGAACACCCCGGTCAACCCCACGCACCACCCGGTCCGCCGATGAGCCGGGCCGCACTGCTCGTCCTCGCCGACGGCCGGTTCCCCGCCGGAGGGCACGCCCACTCCGGCGGCGCCGAACCGGCCGTCACCGCGGGACGCATCAAGGACGCCGCCACCCTGGAGCGGTTCTGCCGCGGGCGGCTGCACACCGCGGGACTGGTCGCCGCGGGCCTCGCCGCGGCGGCCGCGGCCGGCGCCGACCCGCTCCTCCTGGACGACGCAGCCGACGCCCGCACCCCCGTGCCCGCACTGCGGCAGGTCGCCCGGCGGCTCGGCCGGCAGATGATGCGGGCCGCCCGCGCCACCTGGCCGTCCGACGCGCTCGACGCGCTCGCCGCGGCCCGGCCGCGCGGCGCCCACCAGCCCATCGTCCTCGGCCTCGCCGCCCGGTCGGCCGGCCTGACCCCGCTGGACGCCGCGTACGCCGTCGCCTACGAGAACATCAGCGGCCCGGCGACCGCCGCCGTACGCCTGCTCAGCCTCGACCCCTTCGACGCCACCGCCGTTCTCGCCCACCTCGCCGCCGACCTGGACCGGGTCGCCGCGCAGGGAGCCGAGGCCGCGGCGCGCGTCGCCACCGAAGGAGTTGATGCCCTGCCCGCCGCATCCGCGCCGCTGCTCGACATCACCGCCGAACAGCACGCCGCCTGGCCGGTACGGCTCTTCGCCTCCTGAACGAACTCACACCACCGCGCCGCACACCCGCGGCCGCACGCACAACGGAGTGACCATGCACCTCGACCACGAGCTCGACGAGATGTTCCCCGAGCGCCACACCCACAGCGCCGCCGTCCCCAAGCGCCCCGACGGCACCCGGCGCGCGCTGCGCATCGGCCTGGGCGGCCCGGTCGGCACCGGCAAGACCGCGACGGTCGCCGCGCTCTGCCGGGCGCTGCGCGACGAGCTGTCCATCGCCGTCGTCACCAATGACATCTACACCCGCGAGGACGCCGAATTCCTGCTGCGCGAGGCGGTACTGCCCGCCGAGCGCATCCAGGCCGTCGAGACCGGCGCCTGCCCGCACACCGCCATCCGCGACGACATCTCCGCCAACCTGGAGGCGGTGGAGGACCTGGAGGAAGCGGTCGGCCCGTTGGACCTGATCCTCGTCGAGTCCGGCGGCGACAACCTCACCGCCACCTTCTCCAAGGGCCTGGTCGACTTCCAGATCTTCGTGATCGACGTCGCGGGCGGCGACGACATCCCCCGCAAGGGCGGCCCCGGCGTCACCTCTGCCGACCTCCTCGTCATCAACAAGACCGACCTCGCCCCGTACGTCGGCGTCGACCTGGAAGGCATGGCACGCGACGCCAAGGCCCAGCGCGGCGAACTGCCCGTCGCCTTCACCGCGTTGAAGAAGGAGAACGGCGTCAAGCCGGTCTCGGACTGGGTCCGCACGAAGCTCGCCGACTGGACCGCGGGCCCCGCATGACCGCCGCGCCCACCACGCTCGCCCGGCCCCCGCGCACCCCGGCATCGACGGCGGGCCTGCACGCCACCGCCCGCATCACCGCCCGCGCCGACGCGCACGGCATCACCCGGCTGCCCGTCCTGGACGGCGCGGGGCCGTTCGCGCTGCGCCGGATCGGCGGGCACGGACCGCAGGCCCGGATCTGCGTGGTGGGCGCGATGAGCGCCCCGCTCGGCGGCGACCGGCTGGCCATCGACGCCACCGCCGAGTCCGGCGCAGCCCTGCATCTGACGGCGGCGGCCGCGACGGTCGCACTGCCCGGCCGGACCGGCGAGGCCGCCACCTACGACGTCCGGCTGACGGTCGGCGACGGTGCGCGGCTCGACTGGCTGCCCGAACCGCTGATCTCCGCCGAGGGCAGCGACCTGTGGATGACCACCACCGTCGAACTCGCCCCCACCGCCCGCCTGGTGCTGCGCGAGGAACAGGTCCTGGGCCGCACCGGCGAGCACACCGGCACGCTGCACAGCCGGCTGACGGTACGGCGCGCCGGACGCACGCTGCTGGACCAGGAGACCGCCTACGGGCCCGGCGTCCCCGGTTGGGACACCTCCGCGGTCCTCGACGCGCAACGCGCCGTCGGCCAACTCCTCGTCGTCCAGCCCGAGTTCGACGAGCACCCGGCAGCGGTGCAACTGCTCGGCGACGCCGCGGGCGGACCGACAGGAGAGTCCGCAGGGCAGGGCGTACTGGCGCCGCTGGCGGGCCCCGCGGCGCTTGTCACCGCCGTCGCTCCGGACGCCCTGCGGCTGCGGCGCCTCCTGGACGACGCGGCCCGGTACACAGCGGCCGGCTGAAACCGTCCGGCGGGCGGGGGCGGAAAGCCGGCGCCCCCGCCCCGCTCACACCTCCAACTCGGCCTCCAGGCGCGCGAGGCGGTGCCGTGCCAGTGCGAGGTTGGCGCGCTTGCGGTCCAGCACCAGGTAAAGGAAGAGGCCGTTGCCGCTCCTGCCGGTCAGCGGGCGCAGCAGGTGGTACTGCGAGGTCAGCGTGATGAGCATGTCCTCGATGGAACCCTGGAGTTCCAGCATTTCCATGGTGCGCAGCTTCGCCCGTACGACGTCGGTGTTTCCGGCCGCCGCGACATTGAGGTCCAGGGCATGGTTGTCGCCCAGGGTGACCAGCGACATTCCGCTGGTGTAATCGACGAGGGCGATACCGATGGCGCCATCGATGTTCGACATTGCTTCGGCGAGCGCGGATTCCATCTGAGCCATAGCGGGTGGTGACCTTTCCATCGACAGGGTGGGACATGGTGTGCGGGAGGGGTCAGGCGTCCGGGGCGGTGTCCACCAGCGTGCCGATGCGCGCCGCGGTCTGGCGGGCCTGGAGATGCAGCCGGCCCACGTTGGTCTCGGGGCTCGCGACGGCGGTGAGCACCGCGCCGGTGCCGGCCGCGTAGACGGCGATGTACCCGTTGGCGCCGCGAGTCAGGGACTCCTCGAAGGCACCCTGACCGGTCGCCTCCGTGAGGCGCTTGGCGACGCCGATGGCCGCGGCGGTGAGCGCGGCGAGGCCGTCCGGTTCGATGTCCCGCAGATCGTGTGCGATGACCATGCCGTCGGTGCTGGCCACCATGCCGCCCTGAAGATGGCGCACCTGATCGCGCAGCGTGTGCAGTTCCTCCCGCACGCGGGGTTCGATCGTCATCAGTCTCCTCTTTTCCGCGCGCTTTCTGAGCGCGTGCCTCATGGCAGGGTTTCGCAAGGGGTCACAGGTTCTCCTCCAGTGCCGTACGGAGGCGGACGAGGAGGTCGACATCCGGTTCGGGGGTGGTCTCCAGCTCGGGCACCGGCAAGTGCCAGCTGGCCGTGGGCCGTTCCGCGCCGTCACCGGTCGTGCGCTCGTCCAGGTGCGCCCCGGGGTGCCGCCGGGGCAGGGCGCCACCCGAAGGCTCACCGGTCCTGTCCCTCGGCATCTGCACCAGACCGGCCGCGGCGAGCCGGCGGGTCTCCAGCAGCGTCAGGAACGCCGACTGCCCCAGGAGACGGGCGATTTCCTGCGGGGTGCGACGGCCGTCGGCATGGGCGAGCAGCCGCCGCTGCCACCAGGTGGTGACGTGGTCCCGGCCGCGGGGACGGGCGGCGACCACGGGCGCGGTGTCCACGGCGGCCCAGGAGTGCCACGCGTCGAGCAGGGCGCGGCGGCGCGCGGTCGCCCGCAGGAGCGCGTCGATGCCGATCCGGTGCACCGGGCCGAGCCAGTGGGTGGCGCCCGGGGTGAACGAGGTGCCGTCGGGCGGCAGCGGCAGGACGAAGAACGCCGCGTCCAGCAGCGCCGCCAGGTGGCAGATCTCCAGCTCGCCCCGGGTGAGCCAGCCTCCGCTGACCAGGGACCTGCCGCCGTCGGGCCGGGCGCCGGCCGCGTCGGCAGCCTCCTGCAGGCGGCGGGCAGGCACCCGTCCGGCCGCGGTGAGCCGGACGTCGAACCCGGGGGCCGCGCTGCACTCCACGAAGTACACCGCGCCGTTGAGCAGATAGACGCAGCCGCCGGGACCACGCAGCGCTCCGGTGACACGGTCGGCGGCCAACCGGTCGAGTACCCCGGCGGATTCGGGCGGGGGAGGAGGTGCGGGCAGGCCCATGGCTGTTCCCTAACCGTTGGGGCGGTGCGGCGGGCTGCGGCAGGACGGTGGGTGCCCGCGCACCCGCAGGATGCGCGCGGGGCCCTGTGGCGTGTCACCGGGACCGGGGAACACGCCCGTACCTCGGTCAGTCGGAGACCAGTGCGGCCGCCAGATCGCGCAATCGCATCCTTGCCACCGCGAGGTTGGCGCGTTCACGGTCCAGCCAGAGGTACAGGTACGTCTGGCTGTCGAACGCGGTGTGCACGAAGCGGATCAGGTGGTAGCCGCCGGACGTCGTGAGGATGAGGTCCTCCATGCCGGGGTCATCGGATCCCGCGCTGTCGAACGTGGTGTTGCGCATGACCGCTTGGACGACTTCGGAGGTGTCGGCGGCGGCCGCGTCATGGTCGTCGTGCGGCGCCCGGCCCGCCGTGCCGAGCGTCAGCCCGCTCGTCCAGTCGATCAGACCGGTTCCGAGCACACCAGGGATTTCCATCGCCTGGGACAAAGCCTGATCGATACCCGGCACCACGTAACTCCTTCTCGACAGCGGGAAACTGAGGCGAAAACGCCGACAGCCCTCCCTCGTAGCCGTACGTGGGAGAGCCTGTACGGAAGGTTACTCATCGTGGCGGCTCCGGCACATGCCCCAAGGGCATGTGCCGGGCAATTGACGCGTTCTCGACCCTCGGTCACGCACCCGCCCCGGTGGGGAGCAACCCCGGCGTACCGCACACAGGACACATACCCGCCGGGGCGCCGGACGGCACCCTTCCGCACCCCGAAATCCCGGCAGGTTACGGCCCGTTGGCCCGCAGTCGCCGCGCCGCGGCGGCGGGCACGCATCGACTTCCAGCCGTCGGCCCGCCGCGCCGCGCACCTCGTGTCCCGGGAGACCCGCAGGTCCCATACGGCGGTCTTGTCGGGACGGACCCGGGATCCTGTCACGACGAGAGCGGCGATGCCTTTCCGCTCAGATCAAGAAAGGCCGGAATCCTACAGCTTGGTAAAGAATTGGTGGTCGAACCTGTTCAGACGGGGACAGGAGCAGACAGGATCCCCCTGTAGTTCTGTGATCATCGCCGCCACGGGCGGCGCACCATGCAGGGGGAACCACCACGTGAGAAGAACAGCAGCACTCGGCGCCGCCGGCACCCTGGTGACCGGCACGCTCCTCGCCGGAGCGATAGCCGCCACACCCGCCAGCGCGGGCGAGCGGCAGCACGGCGCATCGGCCGAAGCGCGCGGCGTACGGACCGCCGCCGCACGCGCGGCCGCCCAGGGCATCGACTGGCAGGACTGCCCCGCCGACTGGGGCCTGAAGACACCCATCCAGTGCGGTTACGTCACCGTCCCCGTCGACTACGCCAAGCCCAACGGCCGCACCATCAAGATCGCCGTCGACCGGGCCCGCAACACCGGCGGCGCGAAGCAGCGCCAGGGCTCCCTCCTCTACAACCCCGGCGGCCCCGGCGGCTCGGGCATGCGCTTCCCGACCCGCAGCACCGGCCAGAGCGCGCTGTGGAAGAAGACCGCGGCCGCCTACGACTTCGTCGGCTTCGACCCGCGCGGCGTCGGCCACTCCGCGCCGATCTCCTGCGTGGACCCGCAGGAGTACGTCAAGGCGCCCAAGGCCGACCCGGTGCCGGACAGCGAGGCGGACAAGCGCGCCCAGCGCAAGCTCGCCAAGGAGTACGCCGACGGCTGCGGTGAGCGCAGCGGCGGCCTCCTGCCGCACATGACGACCCCCAACACCGCCCGCGACCTGGACGTCATCCGCGCCGCGCTCGGCGAGAAGAAGCTCAACTACCTCGGCGTCTCCTACGGCACCTACCTCGGCGCCGTCTACGCCACGCTCTTCCCCGACCACGTCCGCCGGATGCTCGTCGACAGCGTCGTCAACCCCTCGCGCGAGAAGGTCTGGTACCAGGCCAACCTCGACCAGGATGTCGCCTTCGAGACGCGCTGGGGCGACTGGAAGAAGTGGGTCGCCAAGAACGACGCGACCTACCACATCGGCGACACCCCGCAGAAGGTCCAGGCGCAGTGGGAGAAGCTGCGCGCGGCCGCCAAGAAGAAGCCTATCGGCGGCCTCGTCGGACCGGCCGAACTGACCGGCTTCTTCCAGAACGCTCCGTACTACGACTCGTCCTGGGCCCCGGTAGCCCAGGTCTGGAGCGCGTACCTCGCCGGCGACGAGAAGCCGCTGGTGGAGAAGGCCGGACCGGACCTCAAGGACACCGCGGGCAACATCGCGTCCGAGAACGGCAACGCCGTCTACACGGCCGTCGAGTGCACCGACGCCAAGTGGCCCGCCAACTGGAAGAAGTGGGACCGCGACAACACCCGGGTGCACGCCAAGGCCCCGTTCATGACCTGGTCGAACGCCTGGCTGAACCTGCCGTGCGCGACCTGGCCGGCCAAGCAGCACACGCCGGTCGACGTCAAGACCGGCAAGGGCCTGCCGAGCGTGCTGATCGTGCAGAGCACCCGCGACGCCGCCACCCCCTACGCCGGCGCCGTCGAGCTGCACAAGCGGCTCAAGGGCTCGCGCCTGATCACCGAGCGGGACGCCGGCTCGCACGGCGTCACCGGCCAGGTCAACCCCTGCATCAACGACCGGGTCGACGCCTACTTCCTGCACGGGACGACGGACGCGAAGGACGTGACCTGCGCCCCGCACGCCACACCCGAACCGGCCAAGGCGACGGCCAAGAGCGCCTCCGGAGCGCAGACCGCCTCCTGACACCTCGTCACCACCGGACACCGCGCACGGGCGGCCAGGACACCACCTGGCCGCCCGTGCCACGTCCTGGCCCACGCCCAGCGGCGGACTCCGGCGCGGGAGGGCCGTACGGGCGAGCGCACGGCGTGGCCGCTTGCCCGTCGGCGCGGTACGGGATGCCCTGACCCCGTACGGGCGGGGGCCCCACTCCGGCACCGGACGGCGGGCGGCCCCGTACCGGCACTCGACCCCGCCGAGCGTTCCAGGAGACCCACCATGTCCGTCAGCCGCCGACGCCGCCTGGCCCGTGCCGCGGCCACCATCACCGCCGCCGTCGTGACCGCACTGGCCGTCGCTCCGCCCGCCCCCGCCGACGCCGCCGAACCGCGAGCGGACGAAGGGCTCTTCCTCACCGTCTCGGGCGCGGAGGAGACCTGGATCCGCGGCGTACTGCTGCGCTGCCCGGACACCGCGGGCCACCACCCGCACCACGATGCCGCCTGCTCCGAACTGATCTGGGCGCGCGGCGACCTCGACGCGCTGCACGGCGAGCCGCATGCCTGCACCAAGGAGTACGACCCGGTGACCGTCGGCGCCCGCGGCACCTGGCGGGGCGCGCCGGTGGAATGGCGCCGGACCTTCGCCAACGCCTGCACCATGGACGCCGCCACCGGGTCCGTCTTCCGCTTCTGAAGCGGGCCGCCGCCACCCGGCACGGGGACGTGCTCAGGCCCGCCGCGCGGCCACCATCCCGCCGGTCACCACGGCCAGCACCACCCAGGCCAACCAGACCCAGCCGTTACCGCCCAGCGCCACGGTGTAGGCGGTCGCCACCACCAGGCCGGCCACCGTGCACACGGCCATCGTTCGCGCAGATCCGGGCATACCCGCAACCTCCTCACGGCGGCCCGTGGCGGCAACGCCACGGGCCGCGGCCATGGGACCATCGTCCCCGGCCGCGGCCCGTGCCGCCAGCTTCCGCCCGTGGGCAGGTCAGCGGCTGCGTGCGTGCAGCGACGCCAGATACGCGTTGTAGTCCGCCAGATCCTTGTCGCCGTTGCGGTCGGCGGCCCGGTCGGTACGCAGCGACTGCCGCTCCTCGGACTTGTACCACTGGAAGACCAGCGCGATCAGCACCACCACCGACGGGATCTCGCTGAACGCCCAGGCGATGCCGCCCGCGGCCGTCTGGTCGGACAGCGCATCGATCCCCAGCGAGAGCGGCGGATGCGTGTACGTCCTGACCATCGGCTCCGATGCCATCATCAGCGCGATGCCGAAGAACGCGTGGAACGGCATACCGGCGAAGAGTTCCAGCATCCGCATCACATAGCCCGGCCGGTGCGGCCCCGGGTCGACACCCATGATCGGCCAGAAGAACACCAGGCCCACCGCCAGGAAGTGCACCATCATCGCGATGTGCCCGGCCCGCGACTGCATCAGGAAGTCGAAGAGCGGCGAGAAGTACAGCGCGTACAGGCTCGCGATGAACAGCGGGATGGTGAACGCGGGGTGCGAGATGATCCGCATGTAGCGGCTGTGCAGCAGCGCCACCAGCAGCTCGCGCGGGCCCTTGCTGCCGCGTCCTGCGGTCGGCAGCGCACGCAGCGTGAGCGTGACCGGCGCGCCGAGCAGCAGCAGGATCGGCGAGAGCATGCTGATGACCATGTGCTGCACCATGTGCACGCTGAACATGACCATGCCGTAGTCGTTGAGCTTGGTGCACATCACCAGAGCCACGGTCAGCACACCCACGACCCAGGCCACGATCCGGCTCACCGGCCAGGCGTCGCCGCGCCTGCGGAGCCGCAGCACCGCCCAGCCGTACAGCGCGAGGCCCAGCAGGCAGCCGATGAGGAAGAACGGATCCCCGCCGAACTCCAGCCCCCGCCCCAGCGTGAACGGCGGTAGATCCATGTTCATGCCGTGCCCGCTGTGATCCATCCGCTCGCTCCTGATTCGTACCGATACTCCGGCGACCAGACTAGAACCGCCCCCGGCCGGAGCATCGGCCGGGGGCGGTTCGTACAGCGTGGAACTACTGCAGGTCGGGCGCGTCGGTCACAGCACGCACTCCGCCTCGGCGTAACGGTCGTCGGGCACGGTCTTGAGCGTCTCGACCGCCTCGGCGAGCGGCACCAGCGTGATGTCCGTGCCGCGCAGCGCCGTCATCATGCCGAAGTCGCCGCGGTGCGCGGCCTCCACGGCGTGCCAGCCGAAGCGGGTCGCCAGCACCCGGTCGTACGCGGTCGGCGTCCCGCCGCGCTGCACGTGCCCCAGGATGACCGCGCGGGCCTCCTTGCCGAGCCGTTGCTCCAGCTCCAGCGAGAGCTGCCGGGCGACACCGGCGAACCGCTCGTGGCCGTACACGTCCTTGCCGCCGACCTCGAACTGCATCGAGCCCTCGCGTGGCTTGGCGCCCTCGGCCACCACGACGATCGCGAACTTCTTGCCGGCCGAGAACCGCTCGCCGACCCGCGCGGTCAGCTCCTCGATGTCGAACGGACGCTCCGGGACCACGATCGCGTGGGCGCCCGCGGCCATCCCGGAGTGCAGCGCGATCCAGCCGGTGTGCCGCCCCATCACCTCGACGATCAGCACCCGCTGATGTGATTCGGCGGTCGTCTTGAGGCGGTCGAGCGCTTCGGTGGCGACCCCGACCGCGGTGTCGAACCCGAAGGTCACGTCCGTGACGGCGATGTCGTTGTCGATGGTCTTGGGCACGCCGACGATCGGCAGCCCGGCGTCCGACAGCAGTCGCGCGGCCTTGAGGGTGCCCTCGCCGCCGATCGGGATGATGGCGTCCAGGCCCAGCTCGGCGACGTGGCCGCGGGCGCGTTCGACGCCGTCCCGCAGATGGGCGGGCTGCACCCGGGACGATCCGAGGATCGTGCCGCCGCGGGCGAGGATGCCGCCGACCGCGTCGAGGTCGAGCTTGCGGTAATCGCACTCCAGCAAGCCCTTCCAGCCGTCGCGGAAGCCGATCACCTCATCGCCGTGATCGGCTGTGGCGCGGTGGACGACGGAGCGGATGACGGCGTTGAGACCGGGGCAGTCGCCGCCGGAGGTGAGTACACCAATACGCATGCCAGCAAAACCCTCTGCAACTCAACCGGGGGCCCGGACCCCGTCGTCCGGTTGGATCACGCTCACCCTACAAGCGCGCGGGCCCGGGGCACAGATACGCCCGCAGTGCGGGACTGCGGGCGCATCAAAGAGGGTCATTACGGGACAAAATCCCGAACGGGTCGTTATGCGGGCTGCGTTGCCGCGGCGATCCGCTCCTGGCGCAGCGCCTCGTACCAGCGGTCGTCGGCCGGCGGCAGCGCGTTCACGTCCAGCGCGAGCTTGATCAGCAGATCCGCGATGTGCGGGTTGCGCGCCATCACGGGACCGTGCATGTACGTGCCGAAAACGGTGTCGTTCCAGGCGCCTTCGTAGCCGTCGCCGACGCCGTTGCCCTTGCCGAACCGCACCTTCGCGAACGGCCTGGCCGTCTGGCCGAGATGCGTCACACCCTGGTGGTTCTCGAAACCGGTCAGCGGCGGCAGCCCCAACCGCGGGTCGATGTCGGCGAGTACGTCACCGACGCACCGCTCCGCCTCGCCGCGGGTGCTCACCACGTCGAGCAGCCCCAGGCCCTGCTGCTGCTCACCGAGGTCGTTGATGAACTCGTGGCCGAGGATCTGGTAGCCGGCACACACCGAGAAGACGATCGCGCCGTTGGACACCGCGCGGCTCAGACCGCCGTCGCGGATCAGCCGCTCGGCCGCCAGGCGCTGCGGCCGGTCCTCGCCGCCGCCGATCAGGTAGATGTCGCCCGACGTGGGAATCTGCTGGTCGGACCGCACGTCGAGACGCTGCACGTCCAGACCGCGCTGCCGCGCCCGCCGCTCCACCACCAGTGCGTTGCCCTGGTCGCCGTACGTGCTCAGCAGGTCCGGATAGATCCACACCAACCGCAGGCTGTTGTCACTCATTCTCGCTCGTCCTTGTCCGTGCATCGCCATCAGTTGCCCACGCGCCGGCGCAGGTCCTGGAAGGCCGTGTAGTTGGCGATGATCTCGATCCGTCCGGGCGGCGCCATCCGCACCGCGTCGTCGAGGCTCTCGCACACCTCGAAGTCGAGCCCCGCGACCTCCAGGCGGACCGCCAGGTCCAGCTTGCGGTCACCGAGCACGAACAGCGGGTGCCCGGCCAGCCTGGTGTAGTCGACGTCCCACAGCCAGGACGTGTCCGTGCCGTCCGCGCCGCGGGCGTTCACCGACATGATCACCGGGGTCGGCGGCGGGTCGATCAGCGAGAACGTCTCCAGCCAGCCGGCCGGGTTCTTCGCCAGCAGCAGCCGCAGCTCCCGCTCCATGAACGTCACCACGTCGTAGCGTCCGGCCACCGCCTGCACGCTGTACATCCGCTCCAGTGCGACCTGCGGCGGCACCCCGAACGCGGCGGCGACGGCGGCCGATGTCGCCGCGTTCGCCTTGTTGGCGCGGCCGGGCAGCTGAAGCTTGATCGGCCAGGCGCTGCCGTGCGGATCCAGGACGTAGTCGCCGGACAGCGCCCAGCTCGGCGTCGGACGGCGGAAGCCGCACTCGCCGCAGAACCAGTCGTCACCGGGGCGCTGCATCACGCCGCCGCACGACGGGCACGACCAGGCGTCGTCCTTCCACTCCTGGCCCGCGGCGACCCACACCACATTCGCCGAGGACGAGGCCGCCCACACGATCAGCGGGTCGTCGGCGTTGGCGATGATCAGCGCCTTGGAACCGGAGAGCCCCTCGCGCCAGTGCTCGGCCAGCATGCGGGTCTCCGCCGCACGGTCGAGCTGGTCACGCGAGAGGTTCAGCAGCGCTATGGCCTTCGGCGTGACGTCCCGCGCCACACCGGCGAGGTACTTCTCGTCCACCTCGATCACGCCGAACTTGGCGTCCGATCCGCCCGCCAGCGCCGAGGTGATGCCGGCCGGCATGTTGGCGCCCAGCGCGTTGGAGACCACCGGACCGCCGGCCCGCAGGGCTTCGGCGATCAGCCGGGTCGTCGTTGTCTTGCCGTTGGTCGCGGACACCAGAATGACGTCCAAGTGCCGTGCCAGCCGGGCCAGCAGGTCGGGGTCGAGCTTGAGTGCCACCCGGCCACCGATCACCGATCCGCTGCCGCGGCCCGCCGCGCGCGATACCGCCGCCGCGGCTTTGCCCGCCGTCACGGCCAGCTTGGCCCGCGGCGACAGCGGCTCCGTGTTGCCTGCCATCGTCCTTGATCCTCCTTGCATCCGGCGCCCTCCTGCCCAGTGGGCTGCCGGTGGAACGCCCCCTCCGCGGTCGTCGACCGGCCGGAGGCTTCGGTCGGGGATCAGCCTATCGAGATCCGGCCGCAGCCCCGAACCCCGCCACCCGTGACGCGACATCCGGCCCCCCACGGACCGTACGCTTGCCCCATGCCCTCCCGCACCATCCCCGGCAGTACCGGCTGCCCCCGCCCCCTGCGCCTCCTCGGCGATCCGGCCATCGAAGCGCCCTGCCAGGAGGTCACGGCCTTCGACGGCGACCTGTCCCGGCTGATCGAGGACATGTTCGCGACGATGTACGCCGCCAGGGGCGTCGGCCTCGCGGCCAACCAGATCGGCGTCCCGCTACGAGTGTTCGTCTACGACTGCCCCGACGACGAGGACCGCCGCCACCTCGGACACCTCGTCAACCCGAGGCTCACCGGGACACAAGGGCCGGTCGTCCGCGGTCCCGAGGGCTGCCTCTCGCTCCCCGGCATCGAGGCCGGCACCCCGCGCCACGACGAGGCCGTGGTCGAGGGCTTCGACGCGAGCGGGGCGCCGCTGCGGGTGCACGGCAGCGGATTCTTCGCCCGCTGCCTCCAGCACGAGTGCGACCATCTCGAAGGCGGCCTCTACCTCGACCACCTCACCGGGCTGCGACGCCGCCGTGCGCTGCGCGCCGCGGCCCGCGCCCCCTGGGCGGACCGGGTGGCGGCCGGCCGTTAGGGCGCTCAGAAGCCGGGGCCGTCCGCCCGGTCCTTGACCGCGGCCAGCTGCCCCCACAGCAGATCGGTCAGGTGCTGCACCAACTGCTCGCGTGAACAGGGGCGTTCGCGCAGCCACCAGTCTCCGGCCGCGTGCATCATGCCGACGATCCCGTGCCCCCAGACGCGGGCCTTCTCCTCGCCGTCGGGACCGAGGTCGAGGCGCTCGCGGATCACCTCGGCCAGCTCCTCGCCGAGCCGGCGCAGCAGCGGAGCGGAGTGCCGCCCCACATCGAACCCGGACTCCGCGGGATTCTCCTCGTCGGCGGGGTGCATCAGGAACCGGTACACCTGCGGCCGGGTCTCGATCGCGACGAGGTAGGTGTCGAGCGTCGCCTCGACGCGGTCGCGGCGCAGTACGGGGGCGTCAAGTGCCGCCCGCAGCCCGGCCAGCAGCGCGTTGGTGTGCCGTACGGCCAGGGCACGGTAGAGGCCGCCCTTGTCCCCGAAGTGGCGGTAGAGGATCGGTTTGGTGATCCCGGCCTCGGCGGCGATGGCGTTCATCGACGCCCCCGGCCCGTCGCGCAGGACGATCCGTTCCGCGGCCTCCAGCAGCTCCCGCCTGCGGCGCTCGGTCGACGTCTGCCGCCGGCCGTCCTGTTGTGTGCTCTCCATGGTCGTGCTCCCCACCCTTGTGAATCCGTGGCGCTCGCGCAACGTAACACCCGTACCGCATGCCGGAATCGAGGCCGAGGGGAGTTGACATTCCTTACTGGCGAGTAACAGACTCCTGTTACCGTAAGTAACTCTTGAAAATGCCGCACCGCTGGAGGGGACATGGCCGAGTTCACCATGGAGCTCAACGACGAGCAGAAGGAAGTCCGGGACTGGATCCACGGCTTCGCCGCCGACGTCATGCGCCCCGCGGCAGCGGAATGGGACGAGCGCGAGGAAACGCCCTGGCCGATCATCCAGGAGGCGGCCAAAATCGGCCTGTACTCCCTGGACTTCTACGCCCAGCAGTTCTTCGACCCCACCGGCCTCGGCATCCCGATGACCATGGAAGAGCTGTTCTGGGGCGACGCCGGCCTCGCCCTGTCGATCGTCGGCACCGGACTGGCCGCCGTCGGCGTCCTGGCCAACGGCACCGAGGAACAGATCGGCACCTGGGTTCCGCAGATGTACGGCGACGCCGACGACGTCAAGGTCGCCGCCTTCTGCTCCTCCGAGCCCGACGCCGGATCCGACGTCGCCGCGATGCGCACCCGCGCCGTGTACGACGAGGCCAAGGACGAGTGGGTGCTCAACGGCACCAAGACCTGGGCGACCAACGGCGGCATCGCCAATGTCCACGTCGTCGTCGCGGTCGTCGACCCGGACGCCGGCTCCAAGGGTCACGCCTCCTTCATCGTCCCGCCCGGCACCCCCGGACTCTCGCAGGGCCAGAAGTTCAAGAAGCACGGCATCCGCGCCTCGCACACCGCCGAGGTCGTCCTGGAGAACGTCCGGGTGCCGGGTCACTGCCTGCTCGGCGGCAAGGACAAGCTCGACGAGCGGCTGGCGCGGGCCCGCGAGCGCGCCAGGAACGGCGGCGGCGAGCGCGTGAAGAACGCGGCGATGGCCACCTTCGAGGCGTCCCGCCCGGCCGTCGGCGCGATGGCGGTCGGCACCGCGCGCGCCGCGTACGAAGAGGCGCTGGAGTACGCCAAGACGCGCACCCAGTTCGGCCGCCCGATCATCGACAACCAGGGCGTCGCCTTCCAGCTCGCCGACATGCGCACCCAGATCGACGCCGCCCGCCTCCTGGTGTGGCGCGCCTCCTGGATGGCGACGGCCGGCAAGCCGTTCACCTCCGCCGAGGGATCCATGTCGAAGCTGTACGCCAGTGAGGTCGCCAAGAAGGTGACCGCCCAGGCCGTGCAGATACTCGGCGGGAACGGCTTCACCCGCGAGTACCCGGTGGAGCGGATGCACCGGGACGCGGCCATCTACACCATCTTCGAGGGCACCAGCGAGATCCAGCGGCTGGTCATCGCCCGCACCCTCTCGGGCATGCCGATCCGCTGACCGAACGCCCTGGCATGGGGCAGGCCCGGGGGCCGGGTCCTACGCCAGGGCGGCAGCGGCGGCGCGGGCGAAACCGTCCGGGTTGTCCAGCATCATGTTGTGCCCGCAGTCGGCCAGCGCCACCAACGAGACGCCGGCAGCGGCCAGTTCACCGGCCCCGGGCAGCGGCCCGTCGGCGGCGGGATACAGGAACGTCCGGGGGAGCGGCAGGCCGAGCAGCAGGGTGCGCATGTCCGGCCTGCTGCCGCGCACCAGGCCGACCGCACTGCGGTACAGCGCCTCCGGCCCCGCCAGGCGCATCGTCGCCCACCACTCGGCGCCCGCCGACTCCTGTACCTCGTCCCGCCCGTAGGACAGGAACTCCTCCTCGGTGTACGCGGCGATGCCGCGGCTCCCCGGGGCGCCCCGCAGCGGCTCCATCGGATCGAGATTGGCGTCGGCGAGCACCAGCCGCGACACCAGCCGGGGATGCCGCGCCGCGAGCACCAGCGCCACCGAGCCGCCCATGCTGTGCGCGATCACCTCCGCACCCGTCACCCCCGCCGAATCCAGCGCCGTGGCCAGCGCGTCGGCGTGCGATTCCAGCGTGTAGGCGAAGGCCGTCGGCCGGTCGCTGAGGCCGAAGCCGAGCAGATCCACCAGCAGCGAACGCGGCCCGGCGAGGAGCGGATGCGCCGCTGTCCCGCTCCAGTAGGCGGACGAGCTGGCGCCGAGCCCGTGCAGATAGACGCGTACGGGCCCGGCCGTTCCGTCGCCCGGATGCTCGATCCAGCGGATGCGGTCGCCTTCGGCCGTTGCTGCGGCACTGCGCACGGCGGGTACTCCTGACGTCGGACGAGACCCGGCCTGCCGCCGGGCAGTGGCCTGTGGCGGCCGCGCGTGAGGGTATCCGGTGTTCCGGCCCGGCGAGGCGGCGGGGTGCTCCCTACCGTCAACTCGTCTTGCAGCGGTCGTGGTTGACCATGCGTGTGCTCTCGCCTCCAGGTTTCGCATCCGTGCCCGTGGCTCCGCGGCGGGGCCGCCTGATGCCCGCCGGACGCCCGTCGCGCGGATCGCCGACGGTCTCTCTCGTGCGGCGGCCCGCTCGCGTCCCCTTGACGCGCACATCGGCGCGCTCTACTTTCCTTCCATAAAGCAAAACATTGATTCCATGATGCGGAATTGTAAAGGTCTGGCCTCTCCGGCCGGACCATGCCCCTGACAGATCGACGCAGGAGTACCTCGATGCCTCGCATGACAGCCGCCCGTGCCGCAGTGGAGATCCTCAAGCGCGAGGGCGTGACCCACGCCTTCGGAGTGCCGGGCGCGGCGATCAACCCCTTCTACGCGGCGCTCAAGGGCGGCGGCGGGATCGACCACACGCTCGCCCGCCACGTCGAGGGCGCCTCACACATGGCCGAGGGCTACACCCGGACCACCCCGGGCAACATCGGCGTCTGCATCGGCACGTCGGGACCGGCGGGCACCGACATGATCACCGGCCTCTACTCCGCGATCGGCGACTCGATCCCGATCCTCTGCATCACCGGCCAGGCACCGGTCGCGGTGATCCAGAAGGAGGACTTCCAGGCCGTCGACATCGCCTCGATCGCCAAGCCGGTCACCAAGGCGGCGACCACCGTCATGGAGGCCGCACAGGTCCCCGGCGTCTTCCAGCAGGCATTCCACCTGATGCGCTCCGGCCGTCCGGGCCCGGTCCTGATCGACCTGCCGATCGACGTCCAGCTGACCGAGATCGACTTCGACCCCGAGACGTACGAGCCGCTGCCGGCCTTCAAGCCGGCCGCGACCCGCGCCCAGATCGAAAAGGCGGTCACCCTGCTCAACGCCTCCGAGCGGCCGCTGATCGTGGCCGGCGGCGGCATCATCAACGCCGACGCGTCCGAGCTGCTGGTCGAGTTCGCCGAGCTGACCGGCACCCCGGTCATTCCGACCCTGATGGGCTGGGGCATCCTCGCCGACGACCACGAACTGAACGCCGGCATGGTCGGCCTGCAGACCTCGCACCGCTACGGCAACGCGAACTTCCTGGAGTCCGACTTCGTCCTCGGCATCGGCAACCGCTGGGCCAACCGCCACACCGGCAAGCTGGACGTCTACACCAAGGGCCGCAAGTTCGTCCACGTCGACATCGAGCCCACCCAGATCGGCAAGATCTTCGCCCCGGACTACGGCATCGCATCGGACGCAAAGGCCGCGCTGGAACTGTTCGTCGAGGTGGCCAGGGAGCTGAAGGCAGCGGGCAAGCTGCCCGACCGCAGCGACTGGGCCGCCGCTACCCAGGAGCGCAAGGCGCAGCTCCAGCGCCGTACGCACTTCGACAATGTGCCGATGAAGCCGCAGCGCGTCTACGAGGAGATGAACAAGGCGTTCGGCCCGGAGACCCGCTACGTCACCACCATCGGCCTCTCCCAGATCGCCGGCGCGCAGATGCTGCACGTCTACAAGCCGCGCCACTGGATCAACTGCGGACAGGCGGGCCCGCTCGGCTGGACCATCCCGGCCGCGCTGGGCGTCGCCACCGCCGACCCGGAGACGCCCGTCGTCGCGCTCTCCGGCGACTACGACTTCCAGTTCATGATCGAAGAACTGGCCGTCGGCGCGCAGCACAGGATCCCCTACGTCCATGTCCTCGTGAACAACGCCTACTTGGGCCTGATCCGCCAGGCGCAGCGCAACCTCGACATCAACTTCCAGGTCAACCTGGAATTCGAGAACATCAACACCCCCGAACTGGGCGTCTACGGCGTCGACCACGTCAAGGTCGCCGAGGGCCTGGGCTGCAAGGCGATCCGGGTCACCGAGCCTGACCAGCTGCTCGCGGCCCTGGAAGAGGCCAAGAAGCTCGCCGCCGAGCACCGCGTGCCGGTCGTCGTCGAGGCGATCCTGGAGCGGATCACCAACATCTCGATGAGCGGCAGCGACATCGCGAGCGTGAACGAGTGGGAGGAGATCGCGACCGAGCCGGGCCACGCACCCACCGCGATCAAGCCGCTCAAGGTCTGACACCCGGCACTGCGGCGTGTGCGCCCCGTTACCGTCCGCTGTCGCGCCGCTCTGGGATCGCCGGGCCCACGTCCGGCCCCAGTGCCACCGGGAGCCGCGCCGGCCCGCGCATCAGCCGCGTACGCCGCCAGGTGACGTCGTCCAGGGTTCCGGCCGGACGCATCCCGGGGAAGCGGTCGAGCAGCACACCGAACGCGATCCGGGCCTCGACGCGGGCGAGCGGGGCACCCAGGCAGTGGTGCGGGCCGTGACCGAAGGCCAGGTGTCCGGTCGCGCGGCCCGGTCGTACGGCATCGGGCTCGGCGAAGCGGGCCGGGTCGCGATTGGCGGCTCCGGGCGAGACCAGTACGACGTCGCCGGCCGCGATCCGTACCCCGCCGAGCGTGAACGGCACCGTCGCGTAGCGGAACGTCGCGGTGGTGACCGGGGAGTCGTGGCGCAGGAATTCCTCCACGGCCGCGGGCAGCAGCGTGGCGTCCGCACGGAGCCTGGCGCGCAGCGCGTCGTCGTGCAACAGCACCAGCATCCCGTTGCTGATGAGGTGGGTGGTCGTCTCGTGTCCCGCAACCACCAACAGGACGGCCAGCGAGACCAGTTCGGGTTCGGTGAGCCGGTCCTGCGCATCGCGTGCGGCGATCAGGGCGCTGAGCAGATCGTCGCCCGGGGCCGCCCTGCGCTGCGCGATCAGCTCCGTCATGTAGTCGCTGATGGCGTGGGACGCGCGGTCGACGGTGTCCGGCGCCGCCGCGGCGAACAGGTCGTGGGACCAGTGGCGCACCGCCGTCCGGTCGCCCTCCGGGACGCCCAGCAGCTCACTGATCACCGCGATCGGCAGGGGCGCGGCGAACTCCTCGACCAGGTCGGTGCAGCCGGGCCCGGCCGCGTCGGGGCCGGTGGGGCGGGACGCGTCCCGGGCCCGCATGTGCCGCGCCAGCTGCTGCGCGATCTCGTGGATACGGGGTTCGATGCGGGCCACGGCCGCCGGGGTGAACGCCGTCATCGCCAGTCTGCGCAGGCGTCCGTGGTCCGGCGGATCGGTGGCGAGCATCGTCCGGCTGACGGCGGGCGCCAGATTCCGGGCGGAAGGGCGGTCCGCGAAATAGCGTCCGGTGTCCTTCGACAGCCTGGCATCGGCCAGCGCCGCGCGCGCCTCGGGCCACCCGGTGACGATCCAAGTGGTCCGGCCTTCGGACGCCCGCACCCGCTGCACGGGGCCGCGACGGCGCAGCGCGGCGAGCGTGGGGTAGGGGTTCCTGGAGAACTCGGCTGAGTCCATCGGGCTGTTCGCGTTCGGCCTCATGCCTCCATGATCCGGGTCGGCCGATGGTCGGCACACACCGGATCCGCTGCCGACATGCGCGGGCGCGGCGCCCGGCGCACGCTGGACCCATGACCGAGCATCCGCCAGTCATCGTGCATCCGCCGACACCCTCCGGTGGGCGACGGGTCACCGTGCGCGGGCAGATCGTGGGCCTCGCCCACGGACGCGGCGATGTGGCCGAGTTCCTCCGCCGGGCGGGCTTCTGCGAGCCGTCCGACGACATCGCGCTCGACGACCCCCGGCTGATCGAGTGGCGCGGCGGCGACCTCGACGCATGGCCGATGCCTCCGGCTTGACGCCGACGAGCCTCCGGCTTGACGGCTGACGGGTGCGGCGTGGTGTGCGTAGCTGTCGCCTTTCGGGGCGGCGTGCCCTCCGGGAGGCGCGTTGTGTGCTTTCCGGGCCGTGAACCGATTGTCAGTGGTGTGCTGTTGACTGGAGTCATCGTCTTCACGGGCATCCGGACGGGCGCGGGCATCCGACGGTGCGCGGGCAGCGGAGCGGGTGTCCGGGGCAGACGCAGGAGCGGAGCCGGAGGCGACGCCGAAACCGGGGGAGCAGCGATGAATGACGGAAACACGGCGGTGTGGTGCGGGGCGCCCGGGGTGTCCCCGAGTGTCCCTGGCGGTGATCGAGATCACCGGCGTCTCAGGACGCGGAGACGGCTGCGCCGGAATACCGATCCGGCGTAAAACGTTCGGCATGCACGTACTACGGCATGCAGATGCCAGGCGCTCAGAACCCTAGACACCGCGGCACCGAAGTCCGCAGCGCACCGCACGCTTCCGATTCCGCGAACCACTCACCTCACTGTTGCCCGTCCCGTGCTCCGGCCCTGCACTCCGGCGGCGCGCGGCCGGCCGGTGTCCCGTCGTCGGCCTGCCATGTGACGGCGCGTGCACCACGGCCCCGCCGCCGTCCGGCCCGAACTCCGTGAGCATCCCGAGCCTTTGCCCTGCGCCGTGCCCGTTCCACCCGACCAGATCCGCTCCCGATGCCCGGAGGCCGCACGCATGACCCAGACGACAACGGAACAGCCGCCCGGGAGGACGGCGACCACCGCCGCCACACTTCCGGTGTCCGAGCCTGCCGCCGGGGGCCGGCACCGCAGATCCGGCGGCATCGTCCCCGTTCTCGCCTTCTCCGGCATCGTCGTCGCCGTGATGCAGACGCTGCTCGTGCCGGTCATCAAGGACCTGCCGACGCTGCTCAACACGGACCCGAGCAACGCCACATGGGTCATGACGGCCACCCTCCTCGCCGGCGCGGTCGCCACCCCCATCATGGGCCGGCTCGGTGACCTCTCCGGCAAGCGGCGGATGCTGCTGGCCAGCCTCGCCGTCATGGTCATCGGCTCGCTGATCTGCGGCTTCACCAGCGACCTGATCACCATGATCGTCGGCCGCGCCCTCCAGGGCTTCGCCATGGGCGCCATCCCGCTCGGCATCGGCATCATGCGCGACGAGCTGTCGCGCGAGCGGCTCGGCTCCGCGATGGCCCTGATGAGCTCATCGATAGGCGTCGGCGGCGGACTCGCGCTGCCCGCGGCGGCCCTGGTGGCCCAGCACGCCGACTGGCACGCCCTGTTCTTCGGCGCCGCCGGCCTCGGCGTGCTGTCGATGCTGCTCACGCTCTTCTTCGTCCCCGAGACGTCCGTCCGGGCCCGCGGACGCTTCGACGTCCTCGGCGCCATCGGTCTCTCCGCGGGTCTCGTCGCGCTCCTCCTGCCCATCACCAAGGGCAGCGACTGGGGCTGGAGTTCGCCCACGACCCTCGTCCTCTTCGGCGTCGCCGCGCTGGTCCTGGCGCTGTGGGGCGTGATGGAACTACGCATCAGCGATCCGCTCGTCGACCTGCGCACCACCGCCCGCCGCGAGGTGCTGCTCACCAACATCGCCTCCATCACCGTCGGCGTGGCCTTCTACGCGATATCCCTGGTGCTCCCGCAGCTGCTGCAACTGCCCACGTCGACCGGTTACGGCCTCGGCAAGTCGATGGTGGTCGCCGGCCTGTGCGTGGCACCGCTCGGCCTGACGATGATGCTGATCGCCCCGCTCTCCGCGCGCATCGCCGCCCGCCGCGGCCCCAAAGTCTCCCTGCTGCTCGGCATGCTGGTCATCGGGATCGGCTACGGCGCCGGCATCGGCCTGATGAACGCGGCCTGGCAGACCGTCATCATTGCGGTGATGGTGGGCGCCGGCATCGGCCTCGCGTACTCCTCACTGCCCGCGCTGATCATCGGAGCCGTCGACCCCTCGGAGACCGGCGCGGCCAACGGCCTGAACACCCTGATGCGTTCGATCGGAACCTCCGTGTCGAGCGCCGTCATCGGCATGGTGCTCGCGCACATGTCCCAACCCATGGGGCCCGTCACGGTGCCCACGATGGGCGGCTTCCGGGTCTCCTTCATGATCGCCACCGGCGCGGTCGTGATCGGCCTCGTGGTCGCCGCGTTCCTGCCCTCACCACGGAAGGCATCCCGCCCGACCCTGGTCGCACAGAGCACGAACGAGACGGACGACGCCCTCGGCACCGCGGCCTCCCTCCCGGCCCCGGGCTCTGCTCCCGCGCAGACCGGTGAACCCTCCTTCCCCGGCCGGGAGACGGGCGCCGACGGAGAGACCCACGCCGGTTTCCACGGGCGGGTACGGGACTCGGCAGGCGCGCCCGTTGCCAGGGCGAGCGTCACGCTCATCGACCGGCAGGGCCGGCAGGCCGGCGTCACCACGACCGGCGGTGACGGCCGTTTCGCCGTCACCGCGCCCCGACCGGGCACCTACGTCCTCACCGGCGCCGCAGCCGGATACACCCCGCACGCCGTATCGGTCGGCTACGAGGCGCACGGCGCACCGGCCCCCGTGGAGCTGGTCCTCGCGGGCACCGGACGACTCGGCGGCACCCTGCTCGGCGGCCCGGAGGGCACCGCGCTCGCCGACGGCAGCGCCGTCGTCACCGATGCCCGAGGCGAAGTGGTGGCGCGCGCGACCACGGACACCGAAGGTCGCTGGGAGGCCCGCGAACTCCCGCCCGGCGCCTACACCTTGGTGCTGAGCGCCCCCGGCCACCAGCCGGAGGCACGTCCCCTCGACCTCACGACCGGCGTCCCCGAGCGGCAGGACACCCGGCTCCGGCCGACGGCCGCCGTGCGCGGCACGGTCCGCGGCCCGGACGGCGCCCCGGTGACGGACGCCGCCGTGACCCTCCTGGAGGACGGTACGGTCACCGCTCACCTCGTCACCGGCCCGGACGGTGCCTTCGCCTTCTCCGAGCTGAGCGGCCGCGATTACACCCTGACCGCATCCGGCTATCCGCCCCAGGCCGCGCCCCTGTCCATCACCGGCGGCGGCTACCACGCCCTCGACCTGGACCTGATACAGCCGTCCCGCGACGCCGACTGAACCGGCCGTTCCGGGTTTCGGCGGCCCTGACTGTCGAAACCCGGAAGGACGTAGCCGCCGCCCTGTCCTGCGTTCCCTCCCGCCGTTTCCCGGCGCCCTGGTCCTTGAGTTCCGGCCCTGACCCTGTTCGGGGACGGACGGCGGGACGGGAAGTACGGGGGCAGGGATACAGGGCGGGAGCGGGAGTGCGGCGGATCGTGCTGGGCCCACTGTGCCGAACTGTCCGTACAGGCACGCCGGTCCGGTCGCCCGTCGGCGGGACGGGCTTCGTCGGGCGGCAAGACCACGGTGGCCGGCCCGGTCCGCCCCGTCTGACCCGCCCCGCCCCGTACACCGTCCTCTCAGGCTTGGTACTCGGTCAGGTCGATGCCGTGGATCTGCAACATGTGGTCGTACGTGGGGTGGGTGATGGTGCGCTCCGGTGTCATGCCGAGCTTGCGTGCCACGTTCGCGGAAGCGGTGTTGTCCACCCGGTTGATGGCGATGACGCGGTCGAGGCCGCGGTCCTGGAGGGCGAATTCCAGGACGGCGTGGGCCGCTTCGGACGCGTAACCCTGGCCCCAGAACTGGCGGCCGAAGCGCCAGCTGATCTCGATGTCGGGGGTGACCTCGGGAAGGTCATGGGGCACCGAGAGGCCGGCGGCTCCGGCCAGTTCTCCCGAGGCGAGCAGTTCGACGGCGAACAGGCCGAAGCCCTCCTCGTCCCATTCCTCCTCCCAGCGCTCGATGGCGTCCGCGGTCTCGTCGAGGCCGAGCACGCTGCCGTCGCCGATCCACTGCATGACCGCCGGGTCGGCATGCATATCGGCCAAGGGGGCGAGGTCGTCGTCGTGCCACTGACGCAGGATGAGGCGGGGGGTGCGGATCTCGGTCATGCCGCCCATCCTGTCGAATGCCGGGCCACAGCGGTAATCGGCCACCCGGCAGCCTGCCGACCCCGCCTGCCGGCCTGATGCGTCACCCCCTCTTCGTCGACCTTGTGCCGACGTGGCCGCCCGCCGTCCGGCCGTCCGCCCGCCGTCCTCAATCGACGCCTCCGGGGCCGTTCAGCGGTCCAGCAACTGCGCCAGCATCGCGTCGAGTTCGACCTGCAGGGTGCGGCTCGCCCCGTCCGCATCGCCTCGGATGGCGGCGTCCACCAGCCCGGCGTGGTGGGCGTCGCCGCGCTGCGGACCCTTATCGTGCAGGCCGCGCAGGTCGACGAGGCCGATCAGGCCCTGGCACAGCGCGGGCGCGAACTCCGTGAACGGATCGGTCAGTGCGGGGTTGTGCGCGGCATCGACGACGGCGGCGTGCAGCGTGACGTTCGCGTCGACGAACGCCGCGTTATCGGGTCCGTCCGCCGTCGCACGACGTGCTTCGAGCGCCGACCGCAGGGCGGTGGCATCGGCATCGGTGCACCGGGCCGCGGCCGAGCGGGCCGCCTGGACCTCGGCCATCGCCCGGACCTCGTAGACATCACCGGCACCTCCCGCCCCTCGGAACCTGTCCGCCGGGGAAGCCACGGCGTACGCACCTCGTCGGGCGCCGAAGGGCTTCCTCATGGGAGTAGACGCCCGCCAACTCCGGAACGTGAGATCGCCGTTCAGCAGAGTGTGCCGGCCACTCCGCCCCCTTCCGCCTCATGCCTTTGCCGCCCGTTCCCACCGGTGGCGTAATCGGACACCGCAGCGGAGGCGCCCGCCCGTGGTTCGGGCCATACTGCCCACGGCGATTGCGGGTGCAGCGGGGCGGCAGGGCACATGCTCTGCACCGTTAGTGAGGCGTTAGCGCTTCATTAGCGGGTCGGCAGCAACCTGGGTCACGCTGGAGACGCAACGGGACGAACCGTACGCACCCGCGCAACGAGGGTACGCACCCACCACAGAGGGGGAGACCCATGTCGCTCACCACCACTTCCCTCGGTCGCGGCCGCCGCGTGGCAGCCGGATCGTTGATCGCCGTCGTGGCGCTCATGCTCACGGCGTGCCAGAACGGATCGGATGCGGCCTCGCGTGCCCCCTCCGCGCCTTCCCCCTCGACGGCCGGGAGCGAAGGCGGCGGCGCGGCGCAGCCGTCAGCGAGCAAGGCGGGTCCGTCCGGTGAAGCGCAGCGGCCCTCCTCCGGTGCGCAGCAGCCGTCCGTGGGTGTCCGGCAGCCGTCCACCGGCCACGATGCCGCCACCAGCCCGACCGGCAACCAGGCGCACCCCACTCCGACGTCCGCGTCGGGCCGCTGTACCGCGGACGCCATGTCGCTGCGCCTGGGCGCCGCCGACGCGGGGGCGGGCAACATCCGCTACCCCCTGGTCTTCACCAACAACGGCAAGAAGACCTGCACCCTGAGCGGCTACCCCGGTGTCTCCCTGATCTCCCGGGACGGCTCGGCCGTCGGCAAGCCCGCCACCCGGGAGGGCGGCGCGGGCAAGGCCGTCACGCTGAAGCCGGGGCAGAGCGTCCACGCCCTGCTGCACACGCTCAATGAGGGCGTCAACGACACCGCGTGCTGGTCCGGCGCGCAGATCGTCTACGTCTACCCGCCCGGCTCGAAGGAGTCCATGACCACGCACAGCGGCAAGCTGAGGGTGTGCGGCGGCCGCTTCACCGTCACCTCCGTCGAGGCCGGTTCACTGGGCTGACCCGCCGTGCCCGTGGCGACGGCGCTGCCCGGCGTCCCACGGGACCGCGCCCGCCCCGCATGTCACATTCTTCTCCGCGGGATCCGTCAAGCAGTGAAGACGGAACCGAAGGAGAGCAATGATGCAGGCACGTATGAAGAACCCGGTCGAGGTCATTCCCGAAGCGCTGAAGCCCGTCCTGGCGGTGCTGGAGGCCGCGAAGAAGGGCGGCGTGCCCGAGCGGACGCTGGAGCTGGTGCACCTGCGGGCGAGCCAGATCAACGGTTGCGGCTACTGCGTGGACGGGGGCGCACGGCTCGCCAAGAAGGCGGGCGAGACCGATGAGCGCCTGTTCGCCGTGGCGGCCTGGCGGGAGACGCCCTACTTCACCGATGCCGAACGCGCGGCCCTGGCGCTCGCCGAGGCCGCCACCCGGCTCGCGGACCGGCCCGTAGCGGTGCCCGACGACGTGTGGGACGAGGCCGCCGACCACTATGACGAGAAGCAGCTCGCCGCCCTGATCCTCTGGATCGGGGTGACCAACCTCTTCAACCGCATCAACGTGACCACCAGGCAGGTCGCGGGCCCGGCCTGGTAGCCCACCGGGCGTTGCCGGACGGCGCGGTCACCGCACGCAGGAGGCGGTGGCCGCGCCGTTTCGTGTGGCGCCGGTTCCCTCCCGGTCGGCATACGCGGGGGCCCGGCCCCGCGAGCCAGCCGCTTGCCGGCCATGGCGTTCCGCCCCGGGAAAGAGACCATCCATGCCTTTTCCGTAGCACGCAGCGAGATCCGCGGATAAATACAAACTGCATGGTACGGAATGGAAGTCGCGCGCTGCCCGGTTTGTCGATCCGTAAGAGCAACTGAGAGTGATTAAGGGTGCGTGCGGATCGTGCGGAATCGCGGAACGGAGGGGAATCGGAGTGGGGTACCGCTTGGTCATGAGGCCGCCTCTGGAGCGGTGATCCAACCGGAAGGGGGTCGCCCGAGAATTTACTTTCGGGCCCATGGCAGAATGCCACTCCGTGACTATCAAACAAGGTCTACTCGTCGGCAAAGTCGTTCTGATCACGGGAGCCAGCAGCGGCATCGGAGCCGCCGCCGCGCGGGTTTTCGCGGCGGAAGGGGCGTCGCTCGTGCTCGCCGCCCGGCGGGAGGAGCGGTTGGCCGACCTGGCCTCTGAGCTGCGTGATAAGGGCGCTCAGGTGGCGTATACGAAGATGGACGTCGCACTGTCGGACGATGTCGGGCGGGCCGTGGACCTCGCGGTCGAGACCTTCGGACGGCTGGATTCGGCATTCAACAACGCGGGAATCGGCGGCGACCAAAATGCCATGCACCTGATGGAAGACTCCGTATACGACTCAATCATGGATACGAATGTGCGGGGTGTATGGAATTGCCTGCGCCATGAAATTCGCGTCATGCTGAATAATCCCGGTGGCGGTTCCATCGTGAACAACAGCAGTGTGGGAGGATTGCAGTCCATTCCTGCGGCAGCGCCGTATGTCGCGTCGAAACATGCGGTGGCCGGTCTGACAAAGGCAGCGGCTGCGGAATACGCGCGGCAGGGAATTCGCGTCAATAGCGTGGCGCCCGGAACCACGCGCAGCGAGAACATCACTGACTGGTTCGAGCGGAATCCTGAGCTGGAGGCCCAGCTGCATGCGGCCACCCCTCAGGGGCGTACGGCGAAGGCCGAGGAGATCGCGGAGGCGGCGGCCTGGCTGTGCAGCGACCGGTCGTCGTTCGTCACCGGTGTCGTGGTGCCGGTGGACGGTGGATTCACGATGGTGTGAGCGGAGTCTGACGCTCCGGGGGAGTGCGGGCGGCGGGCCCGGCATCCACCGGCCCGCCGCTTCCGCCTCCGTCAGCGGCTGCCGGCGCCGGTGAGTTCCGTGGTGAAGACCAGGTTGTCGCCCTGGTAGCCCGTCACCGACACCCGGACGCCGCCCTCGGACCCGTCGGTTCCGGCCGGTCCGCCGTCGACCGTCGCCTCGATCCAGCACGGCGCGTCGAATTCCACGTAGTGGCCGAAGGACGTCGTCGCCGACGTGGGGCGGAATGTACCGGGAGCGCCGCCGGCCTCGATCAACTGGGCGGCCTGGTGGGCGGCTTCGATCATTACCAGCCCCGGGACGTGGTCGACCGGGTGGTCGTAGAGGATGGTGTTGGAGAAATCGCACCGCAGCTGCCAGCGCCGCGGGTCCGCGGTCGGCGCAATCGCGACCTCGTCCTCGCGGGTACGGCCGACCCGGACGGGCGGCACCGGCTCGGGCAGCGGCGGCTGTTCGCTGACCGCGGCGGCGTGCGTGTCGCGGAGTCTGCGGTAGACCCGGGGGGCGATCCACTCGAAGTCCGTGGTGCCGGTGCCGATCCGGACACCGTCGAGAGAATGGATGTCCATGTGCAGACGCAGCCCGGTGAGGCGCTTGCCGCGGCGGCCCATCTCCGCGCACGAGACGCGCAGGACGAGGTCGATCGGTTCGTCCTGCGGCGGCTGGTAGTCCGCCTCGACGGTGAAGTCGAAGGCCCGCAGGAGCACCGCGTGATCCAATGGCGCGCCGAACTCTCCGTGCGCGAGCAGCAGTCCGGACTGGCGGATGGTCCGGGCCACCACCTGGGGGTCGTGGCGTACGCCGTCGCCGGTGGCGGCGCGCACGAAGCCGGGCCAGCGCGCGGAGATGGTGAACTCCATGTCGTCGAGCCGTTGCCAGCCGGTCAGCAGGACGGAATCGTCGAAGCGCAGGTGGAGGAATTCCTTGCGGACCTCGCGTACCTCGTTCAGCTCGGAGGCCACCCCTTCCGGGGCTGCCGATCGCCGTGTGCCGTGCGGCAGTTCGGTCTTGTCCGAGTGTTCCGGTATGCGCAACATGTGGAATTCGACTCCCCTGGGGCGGTGGTCTTCGTGCCGAACCGACGATACCGGTCCGATGCTAAGATACGTACTGCCCGGTTTTATTTTCAATGCGTCGATGAAGTTAATTAGAATTTCCGTGCTTCAGTCCGCCGGGGCACGAGCTCGACAACGGCAACATATGAATGAGGTGTCCTGATGGCGCAGCAGGCACGGGCGATCCAGACTCGTCGCACGATTCTGGAAGCGGCCGGTGTGGTCTTCGACGAGCGTGGCTATGACGCGGCGACCATCGCCGAGATCCTGAACCGGGCCGGCGTGACCAAGGGCGCCCTGTACTTCCACTTCACCTCGAAAGAGGACCTCGCCAGGGGAGTGCTCGCGGAGGCCCTGACGATGGAGGGCGTACTGCCGCAGGACTCCAAGCTCCAGGAATGGGTCGACGTCGGCATGGTGCTCGCGCACCGGCTGCCCCGCGAGCCCCTGTTGAGCGCGGCGATCAGGCTGTCGGCCGACCAGCACGCCCGCGAATTGTTCGGCACGTCGTGGCCGGGCTGGATCGGCTTCATCACGGCACAGCTGGAAGAGGCGAAGCGGCAGGGTGAACTGCTGCCGCACATCGCCCCCGAGGAGACCGCGTCGCTGTTCGTGGGCGCCTGGACCGGAGTCGAGATCGTGAACTCCGCACTGTCGCTCGGCCGGTTGGAGACGAAGATCGCGTCGCTCTACGACCACATGCTGCCCGGCATCGGCGTCCCCGGCGTACTCAGCCGCCTGGACACGACACCGGGCCGCGGCGCCCGGATCTGGGGCGCCCACCAGCAGCCCGGCCACGAGGACAGTTCGCTCACCACCGCCTGAACGGCCCGGCACCGACCGGTCGTTACTCCTGGCGGCCCGCCGCCGTCGCCGCGCGGCAACGGCGGGCTATCGCGTCGTCGGCCGGTCCGGTGAGCCGTCGTTCTGGTGCTGGACGCGGGTCAGGGGGTGGGTGCCGGACGGCTCGGGCCGCTTCGATGCGTCGACGACGAGGAGTGGCAGGAGGGACTGCCAGAGGCCGGTGACCGAGGGCGCGGAGAGCCAGCTCCGGTCCTCGCGGGCAAGTACCTCGAAGCCGACCGTCGCGCCGACGATCGACCCGGCCGGCTCGGCGACCGGCAGGTCGGGAGCCAGTGAGCCCTGCGTCCTGGCGCGGGTGAGCAGGTCGGTCACGCAGGCGTGCCAGCGCAGGCGCAGGTCTGCGCCGGAGCGGTGCGCGGCCTGGCAGTTGAGCCGGAACCCGGCGCGCACCACCACATCGCCGCTGAGCTGCTGCGCCAGGACGTGGGTGGTGTCGATGAGCGCCTGGAGGGCGTTCGGGCTCTGCCGTTGAACGGTGCGGGCGAAGGCGTACAGGGTCCGCGTCGCCTCCGCCTCGACCGCTGCGGCCACCGCCGCCTTGGTGTCGAAGTGGAAGTGCAGCGCGCCCGTGCTCACTCCCGCGCCGGCGCTGATCGTGGAGAGCTTCGCCTGGACGTAGCCGCGTTCGTCGAAGGACTGCGCGGCGGAACGGATCAGCGCGTGCCGGGTGCGTTCGGAGCGTCCCTGCCGGGTCACCGGTCCCTCCCGGTGACGAGACGGATCGCGGTTGCTGTGCGTGACGGGAGGGCGATGACGGCCCGCGCGGCGGCAGTTGGTTGTCGGGGCGTGAGGGGACTCTTCATAAGAGATATAAAACCAACTCACTGGTTTTATATCCAGACCCGGGGAGGCGTTCGGCGTGACGCCCATGGGGGAGTGGTGTGCGGTGAGGTCCAAGTGGCGGCCGAATTCGGTCACTTGTGAGAGCGGTTCGCCCTCGTGTGCCGTTCGCACTCGTGCATCCCGCTCAACCCTCTGTGTACCCCTAAACCGTCACACCGGTTTTTTAATCGTCAACACTTTTGCCGCGCCGTGCAGTGGGTGCGGAACGGGCTCAGAGCAGGGGAGCGGCGTCGCGCCGGGAGTGCGGAGCGGCCACGGATCCGGCGGCGAAGGTGGCCAACTCCGGTAGTTTTCCGGCGGTTTCGCCGTCCGCGGGTAGACACGAGACCATGGTGACCCCGGGGGCGTCCACGGCCGCCAGCTTCACGTAGTCGAACGTCAGCCGCCCCAGCCGAGGGTGGTCGAAGGTCCTGCGCGCCGGATGGAAATCCGCCACGTCGTGCGTGTCCCACCAGTCGCCGAACTCCTCGCTCTGCGCGCACAGACCGGCGGTCAGGCGCGCGAACTCCGGGTCACCGACGTGCCGGTCGGCGCTCGCGCGGTACTGCTCCAGCAGCGCACGGGCCTGACCGGGCCAGTCGACCAGGAGCGGACGGATCCTGGGCTCGGTGAACACCAGCCGGAGCAGGTTGCGTTCGGGCAGGCTCCCGTCGGACGGGTCGCCGATGAGACCGGCCTCGGAACGGTTCCACGCCAGCAGGTCCCAGTTGGGGGCGAGCAGATAGGACGGGTGCGGATCGAGCGCGTCGACCAGACGCTGCAACGCCTGCCCGCCGCTCCCCTCGGGGGCGGCCGGCGGCAGGGCCTGGCCTGCCAGGGTGAACAGATGGCGGGTCTCGGCAGGCGACAGCCGCAGCACCCCGGCCAGGCTGTGCAGCACCTGGCGGCTCACGGTGATGTCCCTGGCCTGTTCCAGCCAGGTGTACCAGGTGACGCTGACGCCCGAGAGCAGGGCGACCTCTTCGCGGCGCAGTCCCGGGGTGCGGCGGCGCGGCCCGGCCGGGAGACCGGCGTCGCCCGGCCTGACCCGCTCCCTGCGGGTGCGGAGGAACTCCGCCAGGACCCGGCGCCGTTCCTGATCAGCCATCGAACCTCTCCGCAACGAACCGTCCCGCGCGCACCCTACTGCCCCTCCGCCCCACCCGTGTCGCCCCAAGAACCCCAGGGTGGTACCGCGGCCACCAGCATAATTTGCGTCTGTTGCGTCACCCGGCCCCGGGCCAGGCTCAGCACCATGACTCACGCCAGACCACCGGCCGATTCCCTGCACCCCGTCCCGACCGGCCCCGCCACCGCGGCGCCTCCGGGGCCCTCGCCGTGGCGCGCCCTGGCCGTCGTTCTGCTGGGCGTCTTCATGGCCGTGCTCGACACCTTCATCGTGCTCGTGGCGGCCCCGGCCATCCAGGACGACCTGCACGCGTCGGACGCCGACGTCCAGCTCATCCTGGCCGGGTATCAACTCACCTACGCCATCGCCCTGATCACCGGTGCCCGGCTCGGCGACCGGTTCGGCCGCAGGCGCTGCTTCCTCACCGGCATGGCCGTCTTCACGCTGGCGTCCGTGGCCTGCGCCGCCGCGCCAGGGCCCGGCGCCCTGATCGCCGCCCGGCTCCTGCAAGGACTCGGCGCCGCGGTGATGTTCCCGCAGGTCTTCGCGACGATCCAGGTGCTGCTGACACCGGAGCAACGGCCCCGGGCCTTCGGCGTCCTGGGCGCGGTCATCGGCACCGCCGGAGTCGCGGGCCAGCTGCTCGGCGGCCTCCTCATCTCCGCCGACCTGTTCGGCACCTCCTGGCGCCCGATCTTCTGGGTCAACGTCCCCGTCGGCCTCGTCACGCTGGTCCTCGCCGCCGTCCTCGTCCCCGAGTCGCGGTCGCCCGACAGTCGCCGGCCGGACCTCGCGGGCATGGCCGTACTGACCCTCGCCCTCGTCCTCCTCGTGGTCCCCCTGGTCGAGGGCAGGGAGGCCGGCTGGCCGACGTGGACCTGGTTCAGCCTGGCAGCCGGGGTGCTCGCCCTGCTCGGCTTCGCGCTCGTGGAACGCCGCGTCGAGACGGCGGGCGGCGCGCCGCTGCTGCGGCCGGGCCTGCTGCGCGAACGTCCCTTCGCCCTCGGCATGCTGCTGGTCCTGCTCGCCTACTTCGGCATCAACTCCTTCTTCCTGGTGCTGTCCGTCACCGTGCAGGACGGCCTGGGCCTGGACACGCTGAGCGCCGGCGTCTTCTATCTCCCCTTCGCCGCCGCGTTCTTCGCCGGCAGCATCATCGCCGGACGGATGGCCCGGCACGGCCGGCGCCTGCTGCAGGCCGGGGCACTGATCCTCGCCACCGGCCACGCGGTCACCCTCGCCGTGGTGCTCAGTGCCGGCGCTTCGCTCACCGCCTGGTCACTCGCCGCGCCACTGCTCGTATCCGGCCTGGGCAACGGCGTGCTGGTCACCCCGCTGCTGAACGCCGTGCTGTCGCGCATCCGCCCCACGGAGATCGGCATGGCCTCCGGGGTGCTGTCCACCGGGCAGCAGGTCGGCGGCGCGGTCGGGGTGGCCGTCATCGGCGTCATCTTCTACGGCACGCTGAAGGGCGCCGCCCGCAGCGACGTCACGGCGTACGGACACGCCCTCGCCGCCGCCCTCGTCTTCAACCTGGCCCTGGCCGCGGCCCTTTCGGCCCTCCTGTGCCTGCTGCCGCGCATGTCCGAGCCCCGGCACTGAGGCGTGATCCGCAGGGCACCCCGGGGCATCCGCCGGCCGACAGTTCAACGGGTCAACGGCCCAGCGCGGGACACGAACGCTTCGATCGCCTGCCGTGCGAGGGCGTCCAGCGAGTCCCGCTCCGCCGGTTCCTGTGCGGTCGAAACGTCCCGAGTGGCCTGATAGGCCCGCTCGGCCGCGAGGATCACTTCCCGGTCGTCGGTGAGCAACTGGACCCGGTAGAGCACTTGCCGTGTCGCTGTCCTGAGGCGGTGTGCCTCATCGCGTGCCCTGATGAAAGCCTCTCCGTCCGGGCCCTGCTGCTTGCGGTACCAGCGGTCCGCCTGGCCGTGGCGGTAGTCCTCACACCGCCGTGGCGAACGTGCTGAACGTGGCTATTCGCTCCTGCCGGAGCGCTTCGGACCGCGCGAACAGCTCACTGCGCCGGGACGCGAGGCGCTGGAAGAGGTGCGTGACCACGGCACCTATGAGGGTGCCACCGACCGCTACCACGCTCGTCCACATGGCTTCCACGGCATCAGCTGATCACAAAGGAGGCCGGCGCGGGGTCAGCTCCGTTCTTCCGGCCCGACGCGCTCCCGGGAGAGGAACGCCGACACCACCCGGGTGAAGAGGCCAGGGGCGTCGAGCCAGGGGGAGTGGCCGCTGCCCGGCTGGACGGCCAACTCCGCCCGGGGGAACAGCTTCACGATGCCGGCGGCGACCCGGGGAGCGGCCCGCTGTCCAGTGCGCCGGCGAGGATCAGAGCCGGTGCGTCCAAGGCGGCCATGGCGGCGCGGGTCGCGGCGGGGGAGAAGGCGCCGGGTGACGCGTAGCGGTCGGAGGCCCGCGGCGTTGGTCCGGGCGACGTCGGATGCGGCGTGCGCCTGGGCGGCCGCGTCCCAACGGCCGTAGAGGAAAGGGGCGATGGCGTCCCAGTCCGCGTCCGTCGGGGTGCCGGTCCAGACGGTCTCATAGGCGGCATGCGCGGCCGGGAACCACGGCTCGGCCGCGCGCATGGCCGCCGCCTCGCGACGGTGCTCCCCGGTGAAGTCGATGCCGAGGGCACGGGCGCGGGCGGTGACCGGGGTGAGGCTGCGGATCCGCTGCGGGTACCGGGCCGCGTGGAGCAGGGCCAGATCGCCGGCCGCCGAGTGCGCGAGCACGTCGATGCGTTCTGCGCCGAGATGTTCGCGGAGGGCCTCGACGTCGGCGGCCTGGTGGTCGCAGCGGTAGGTGGCGGGATCGGTGGGGATGCCGGACGCGCCGGTGCCCCGCAGGTCGAGCAGGACCGGCCGACGGTGCGCCGACAGCCCGCCGAGATCGCCGAGGTAGGCGGAGGCACGCATCGGGCCGCCGGGCAGGCAGAGCAGCGGCTCGCCCTCGCCCATGACGTGATAGGCGAGCGTGGTCCCGTCGGGAGCGGTGAAGGCAGGCACGGCGCCATGCCGAGGAGCGCGTGATGCCTGGCGCAAGCGGATTTTGAGGAGGCCGGCCGGTGCCGTGCCCGCCCGGAAGTCAGTACCGCATGGCGGTGAAGTCGACCGGGCGCGGCCGGAGTTCGCGTACGCGGGCCGTCAGGCCCCTGAGCCGCCTCGCCATTTCCGGGGCCGGCAGCCGTTGGCGGTCGCCGTGTCCCGGCAGCAGCCACTCCCAGCGCAGCCGGTCGGCCGTTCTTGCCAGGGACGCGCCCAACTCCCGGATCGAATACCAGGTGACGCTCTCGGCGACCTCCAGATCGGCCGTCGTACGCGACCAGTACAGGCTGTCGCCGCTGAAGCAGTACCGGTCGTCCGCGAGGTAGAGCACGCTGCCCTTGGTGTGCCCGGGGAGCGGGTGGGCGACGACTCCCGGGGCGATCTGCGCCGGGGCGGTGCCGCGGATGATCCGGTCGGCGTCCGGCGCGGCGTCGAGGTCGCCCTCGTGGATCCACAGCCGCGCGCCGAACCTGTCCGCGTAGCGGCGGCCGTGCGCGGCATGGTCCCGGTGGGTGAGCAGGACGTCGGTGACGCGTCCCAGCTCCTCGTACCGCGTGGCCAGCGCGCTGCTCCAGCGGGGCGTGTTGACCATCATCACGGTGCCGGACGGTCGGCGCAGCAGGAGGAGTTGGCGCCCGCGGTGTGCGGGGAGTTGTGGCCGCACAGCAGGACGCCGTCGTCGAGGGCCCACGGGAACGGGTCGGCGGCCGGATCCAGCCGTTGGCCGGGGCGGCGGATCGACCGGGGCGGGCAGCCGAACGCCGCGGCATGCAACTGCCGTGCCTCCGCGGTGTTCCGGGGCTGCCGGACGATCTCCGAGCGGCCCGCGTGCTCGCGGATCAGACCGGGCGCGAGCTGCCGCGCCACGTCGCAGTTCGTACAGCGCGAGTCGACGTACCAGGCACTCCGGTCCGGGCCGCCCGCCTCCTGGCCGTGTCCGGAGCCCTCGGCGCCCGCACGGCGACGCCGCTCTCCCGCGGGCGCCGATACCCGGCTCCCTTCCCTCTCCTCGTCCATGCCGTCCTGTATGCCGTCGTCCATGGTGTTCCTTCCCGAGGTGCTGGGCGGTGTCATGCCCTCGCCCTGACCTGTGCATCGAACGCATCCGATGCACCCCATGCACCCAACTCGTCGAACGCATCGAACTCGTCGTCCCTCAAGGGGTATCCCGCGCCCGGGAGAAAGCGGAAGAGGCGCCGGTGGTTGTGCTTCCGGGAGCGGCTCGCTCTGCGGGTGGACGGCGATAGAGGTGCTACGCGCGCTATGTCGGTGACGGGGGAGCCGGCGCCGGAAAATATGGTGCGGCCCGATGCCTTGCCGCGTAGCTTCGCTGTCCATGACTCCCTCCCGGATCCGTCCCCCCTTCGACGCCGACGAGCGGACGCAGCTCACCGGCTGGCTCGCCATGCAGCGGGCGATCGTCCACTGGAAGTGCGAAGGGCTGTCGGAGGCGGACGCGCACCGCCCGCTCCTGCCGTCCTCGCCGCTCATGACGGTGGCGGGTGTCGTCTCCCATCTGCGGTGGGCCGAAAACACCTGGTTCGAGGTCCTGTTCCTGGGCCGCCCCGCCGACGGACCGCAGTTCCTCGACGATCCCGAGGACGCCGACATGCGCGTCGAAGGGGAACCTCTCGACGGGCTCCTCGCCGCCTACGAACGGCAGTGCGCGGTCTCCGACGAGATCATCGCGGCCCACCCGCTGGACGTCGTGGGACGGCACCCCGACTACCGCTCCGCCGCCGCGTCCCTGCGCTGGATGCTGCTCCACATGACCGAGGAGACCGCCCGGCACGCCGGTCACCTGGATGCCATCCGCGAACTGCTCGACGGTGGAAAGGGGTACTACTGAGGGCAGTTGGCGCGGGCCGCCGCGTACACGGGGCCGCCGTCATGGCGCCACCGGCCGGGCGCCGCTCCCGGTGTTCTGCGCGCCGGTCGCCGCGGCCGGTGTGGTCGTCGGCGTCGGACGCGCGCTCGCCGTCGGCGCCGGTCCGGTGATCGTGGCCACCGCGGCGGCGCTGCTGTCGCCCCGGGTGCGCGGCCTGCGGACGCAGGACGGCTCGGGCGTGGCGCGGTCGGCGCAGGGCGGTGCCTCCGACGTCCACGCCGGATCGTGACCCTACGGACATTTCGGGCGCGGTGCTGCGAGCATGACGCATGCGCTTTCGACAGTTGATCAATCTGCGGGGACGACGGGGCCTCGCGCCGGTGCTGGTGCTGATTCCGCTCGCGCTCATCTGTGCCGTCTTCGTGATCGACAGCCTGTTCCCGCCCGAGGTGCACCTGGGGCCGCTGCTGGTCGCCGCCCCGACCTTCACGGCGGCGTTCGCGGGCCCGCAGCTCACCGCCGTGGTCGGCGTGCTCGCCCTCGCCGCCCAGTTCTTCATCGGCGTGGTCAGCGGCGACGCCACCTCGCAGAACCATCAGGTCCAGCTCATCGCGCTGCTCCTGGTCAGCGCGCTCGTCGTGCTCTTCGCCGTGGTGCGCGACCGGGTCGAGCGGCGGCTGATGAAGAGCCGTTCGGTGGCCGGTGTGGCACAGCAGGTGCTGCTGCGGCCGCTGCCGCAGCGGAGCGGACCGCTGCAGATCGCGTCGTTCTACCTCGCTGCCGAGGAAGAGGCCGAGATGGGCGGCGACCTGTTCGCCGCGGTCCGTACGGAGGGCGCCACCCGGCTGATCATCGGCGACGTGCGCGGCAAAGGGCTGCCCGCGTACAGTCACGCCGCGCTGATCCTCGGCGCCTTCCGGGCCGCCGCGCACGAGCAGGCGACGCTGCCCGGCCTCGCCGTCCACCTCGACGGCGCGATGCGCTGGGAGGCCGGCCAATGGGACGGTGAGGAAGAGGGCTCGGAAGAGGCGTTCGCCACCGCGACGCTGCTCGACATCCCCGATGGGTCGGCCGAACTGCGCACCGTCACCTGCGGACACCCGCCCGCCCTGCTGCTCCGCGGCGGCCGCGTCCGCACCCTGCACGCCACGCACACCGCCCTCCCGATCGGACTCGGCGGCCTCCCCGGCGCGGCCGGCCACGAGGTCGACAGTCATCCCTTCGAGCCCGGCGACCTGCTGCTCCTCTATACGGACGGTGTCACCGAGGCCCGCGACCGCAGCGGTGCCTTCTATCCGCTCACGGAACGTGCCGGGGCCTGGAGTGCGCAGACCCCGCACGACGTGCTCCGGCACCTGCGCGCCGACCTGCAGGCGTACACGCACGGCCGCCTGGGCGACGACGCCGCGGCCATCGCGATCCGGCGGCTGCCGCCCGACGGTGCGTAGGGCGGCAGCCCACGGCAAAACACGCGGCGATTGCAATTAAATGCGCCTGCAATTATTGTGTGAGCAGGTAAGGCGGAGCGGCTCGCGAGCGCGCTCCCGGGCTCTCGCCGCCGCGGCGTGGCGCCGCCGGCCGCCCCGGGGAGCTTCCCCACACTGGCCCGTACCGGCCCCGGTCGGCCCGCCTCCCTCCCCGGCCTGATCCCCCGGCCGGACAACCAACCGAAGGAACCCCCTCCCATGACCTCCGTGCCCGACGTCACCCTCAACAACGGAGTGACGATCCCGCAGCTCGGCTTCGGCGTCTTCCAGGTGGACGACGACAAGGCGACCGCGGCGGTGCTCGCCGCCCTGGAAGCCGGTTACCGCAGCATCGACACCGCCGCTATCTACGCCAACGAACCCGGCGTCGGCCGCGCCCTGGCCACCTCCGGCATCCCCCGCGACGACCTGTTCCTCACCACCAAGCTGTGGAACGACGACCAGGGCTACGACTCCACGCTGACGGCGTTCGATGCCAGCCTGGCCAGGCTCGGCCTGGACTACGTGGACATGTACCTCATCCACTGGCCAACGCCTGCCCGCGACCGCTACCTCGACACCTGGCGCGCGATCGAGAAGCTGCACGCCGACGGCCGGATCCGCACGATCGGCGTCTCCAACTTCCAGCCCGAGCACCTCCAGCGGCTGCTGGAGAACACGGACATCACCCCGGCGGTGAACCAGATCGAGCTGCATCCCTACCTCCAGCAGGAGCGGCTGCGCGCCTTCCACGGCGAGCACGGCATCGCGACCGAGGCGTGGAGCCCGCTGGCGCAGGGCGCCCTGCTCCAGAACCCGGTGCTCACCTCGCTCGCCGAGCGGCACGGCAAGTCGCCCGCCCAGGTGGTTCTGCGCTGGCACCTGCAGCTCGGGAACATCGTGATCCCCAAGTCCGTCACCCCCGCCCGCATCCGGGAGAACATCGACGTCTTCGGCTTCTCCCTCGCGGACGACGAGATGGCCGCCCTCGCGGGACTCGACCGCGGTGAGCGCATCGGACCCGACCCGGACACTCTCAACTAGCCCTTCCCGTAAGCGGGTTCACGGCTGCTGGCCCCTTGCCTGTGGTGACTTCGGAGGCAGGGGGCCGAGGCCGCTCAGCGGGTGGGGTCGCCGTGCCGGTCCTGGGCGGCGGCGAGGCGGTGCTGGAGGGGGCCGGTCGCCGTCCGCAGGTCCTGGTAGGCGGCGTAGCGGTCGGCGAAGAGGTCCCTGGTGGCAGCGGACGGGGTGAGGACCTTCGCCGGACGGTTCCAGCGGGCACCGGGCCGGACGGCTCCGATGGCGAGCGCGGCGAACCTGGCGTCGCCGTAACTCGCCCCGCAGCGCTCGTGCGGGTACTCCTGCGCGACGCCGGTGACGTCGGTGACGATCTGCGGCCACAAGGGGTGGGTGGTGCCGCCGCCCACGGCGACGACGCGTCCGGGTGTGAAGCCGGCCTCGGCGAAGGCGTCGAGGTGGTGCCGTACGGCCAGGGCGGTGGCCTCCAGCAGGGCGCGGTAGACGTCGCCCCGGGTATGGCGCAGGGTCAGGCCGGCGATGATGCCGCGCGCCTGCGGGTCGGCGACGGGGGTGCGTTCGCCGGCGAAGTACGGCAGCGCGAGCAGCCCGCCTGCGCCCGGGGGAGAGGCGGCGGCCTCGGCGGTCAGCTGGGGGAAGCCGGCGCCGCCGGTGAGGTCGCGGAACCACTGGGTGATGCTGCCGGAGCTGGCCATGCCGGCCGCCAGCGTGTGCTGTCCCGGGTGGTTGCCCGCCGTCGACCACAGGGCGGGCGAGCGCACCGGCGTGCCGGTGACACCCACGAAGAACAGGGTCGAGCCGTACATCAGCATCAGGTCACCGGGATCGCGGACGTCGACGCTCTCCGCCTCGGCCCAGGCGTCGATGGTGCCGACCGCTACGGGTGTGCCCGCGGCGAGCCCGGTCGCGGCCGCCGCGCGCGCCGTGACGCGGCCGGCGATGTCGGCGGGCCAGGCCAGCTCGGGAAGCGCCAGGCCAGGCGCCACGGCCTGCGCCCACGGCTGGTGCCAGGCGCGGGCCGCGAGGTCGTAGAGCGGCGCGTACTGGCTCGCCGAGTGGTGGTCGAGCACGTAGGCGCCGGTCAGCCGGTGGGTGACGTAGGAGTGGGCGGTGAAGACCTTGGCGGTCGCGGCCCAGACCTCGGGCTCGTGATGGCGCAGCCAGGCCAGCTTCGGGCCCGCCGACTGGGAGCCGAGCCGTGATCCGCAGCGCGCCAGCACCGCGTCCGCGCCGCCGAGTTCCCGCTCGATCCGCTCGGCCAGGGGCACCGCTCTGGTGTCCACGCCGTAGAGGAGGGCGGGGCGCAGCGGGCGGCCGTCCGCGTCGGCGGGCAGCACGCAGGGGCCGATGCCGCTGACGCAGACGGCGCGGATCCGCTCGGGCCGCGACGGCAGCAACTCCCGGATCAGTGCATGGACATCGGCCCACCAGATCCCCTCGGCGTCGTGCTCGGCCCGGCCGGGGCCGGGCAGCGAAGTGGAGTGCTCGCGCCGGGCCTGCTGGACGATGCCGCCGTCCGGCGTGCACAGCACCGCTTTGGTACTGGCCGTACCGATGTCGATGCCCAGTACATAGGTGTGCGTACCGGCGGTGGACGGTGTCACGGCGGCTCTCCTGGCGTTGCGGGGCGGACCGGCGACGCGGTGGCGGCGCTGCGGTCGGGTGGCGTGCCCCATGGTGGCGCACGGCGTGGCCAGGGGTGGGGCCTCGCGGCGCGCGGGATCCGGAGGTGCCCGGCGGATTACCGGGCCTTCCGCTGTCCGGAGCCTTCCGCGTGTGCCGACGCGGTGGCTCCGGGTGCCTTCGTCCCCGTATGCGGCCGGGGTGCCGGAGGGTCAGGGGAGCAGGCGCAAGCAGGGCGGTGCGGGGGGTGGAGGCGGTGTGTTCTCTTCGGTTTCCTGTTCGGTTTCCTGTTCGGGCGCCGGCTCTTCGTCGTCGGGTATGGGGTGGCCTTGGAGTGCGGCCAGGGCGCGTTCCAAGGATTCTTTCGTGACCTGCATCCGGATTCTGGCCAGCCGTTCCAATTCGCTTTGCGACACGGTGTCAGCGTAAGGGTGCGCAGCCCCGCTGTCCCTGATCAGGCCCAATTCGACGGACGCCACCGGGGGTTGGGTTATCTTCGGCCGCCCGGGGACAACCGCCTGTAGGGGCGCGTGCGCGGTGGGTGGATTCGAGGGGTGGTGGGTCGTCGGCGGCCCGTAGGGGAATCCCCCGTACCGCAAAGGGTGTTCGGTTGTGGCATGCGGCCGGGGGAGGGGAATTCCGCTTTCCCCGGCGGCCCGTTGAGTGTGCCCTCATGCCCTCACACGGTCTCTCCGCCCGCTCACAAGTAGGACACCAACCGTCCTATACGGCAGGCATCTTCGGACTCGACGGACGCCGGGCGCACCACGCGCAACGGACCGCGTCCGCCCGCCCCTGCCCACCTCCTCACGAAGGACAGCACAGCGATGACCACCACCGGCGCACCCACCGGCACCCTGCGGGGCACAGGCATCTGGGCCCCCGACGGCAAGGCGCTCGCCGACTTCTACGCCACCGCCCTGGGCTGGGAGACCCGGCTGGAACTCCCGGACGAGCACGGCGACACCGTCGCCCACCTGATCAGCGACGGCACACAGTCCCTGGTCTTCTACACCGCCCGCGACTTCAAGGCCCCCAACTGGCCGCAGGACGGACTCCCCTGCCACCTCGACCTCGCCTTCGACGACGTGCAGGCCGCCGAAGAGCGCCTGCTCGCCCTCGGCGCAGGCAAGCCCGGCCACCAGCCGGGCCAGGGCCGGTGGACCGTCCTGCTCGACCGTCGGGCCAGCCGTTCTGCATCAGCGCAGGCTGACGCGGCACGGCCGGCCGCCCGTCCGGACCTGCGGATGAAGCCGAACTGTTGCGGGGCTTAAGAAATGATCGATGGACGGGGAAGGCGCCGCGCGGCAGATTGTTCTGCGCCCGGCGTGATCGTTCGCAGCCGCTCCCGGCTCGGCGCCTCGCGGGCTTTCCCCGCCCGGTCCTTGCTCCCACACCGCCCGGGTCCGCTTCCGTACAGGAGTCATATCGGTGAAAGCGCTGGTGAAGGACAAGGCGGAACCCGGCCTGTGGCTGCGGGACGTGCCGGAGCCGGCCGTCGGCCCGGGTGACGTGCTGATCAAGGTCCTGCGGACAGGCATCTGCGGCACCGATCTGCACATCAGGGCCTGGGACGGCTGGGCCCAACAGGCCGTCGCCGCGCCGCTGGTGGTCGGGCACGAGTTCGTCGGCGAGGTCGTCGGGACCGGCCGGGACGTCGTCGACATCGCCACCGGCGACCGGGTCAGCGGCGAGGGGCACCTGGTGTGCGGAAAGTGCCGCAACTGCCTGGCGGGGCGGCGCCATCTGTGCCGCGCCACGGTGGGGCTCGGCGTCGGCCGGGACGGTGCGTTCGCCGAGTACCTCGCGGTGCCCGCGTCCAACGTGTGGGTCCACCGGGCTCCCGTGGATCTCGATGTCGCCGCGATCTTCGACCCGTTCGGCAACGCCGTGCACACCGCACTGTCCTTCCCGCTCGTCGGTGAGGACGTGCTGATCACCGGCGCAGGACCGATCGGCCTGATGGCCGCGGCGGTGGCCCGGCACGCGGGTGCCCGCAACGTCGTCATCACGGACGTCAGCGAGGAACGGCTCGACCTGGCACGCAAGATCGGGTGCAGTCTCGCGCTCAACGTGGCGGACGCGACGATCGCCGACGGCCAGCGCGCACTCGGGCTGCGCGAGGGCTTCGACGTCGGCCTGGAGATGTCCGGCCGGCCCGAGGCGATGCGCGACATGATCGCCAACATGACGCACGGCGGCCGGATCGCGATGCTCGGACTGCCCGCTGCGGAGTTCCCGGTCGACTGGTCCCGGATCGTCACCTCCATGATCACGATCAAGGGCATCTACGGCCGCGAGATGTTCGAGACCTGGTACGCGATGTCAGTACTCCTCGAAGGCGGCCTCGACCTCGCGCCCGTGATCACCGGACGCTACGGCTACCGCGACTTCGACGCGGCGTTCGCCGACGCGGCGAGCGGCCGCGGCGGCAAGGTCATCCTCGACTGGGCCGCCTGACCCCGCCCGACCGCCCTCCCCGTCCCCCCTGCTCTCCCGACACCAAAGGACCCGGACATGTTCGACTCCGTACGCGACGGCCTGCGCGCCGACCTCGACGAGATCCGTACCGCAGGACTGCACAAGCCCGAACGCGTCATCGACACCCCGCAGTCCGCGACCGTCAACGTCACCGCGGGCGGCCGCCCAGGCGAGGTCCTCAACTTCTGTGCCAACAACTACCTCGGCCTCGCCGACCACCCCGAGGTCATCGCGGCGGCCCACGAGGCGCTGGACCGCTGGGGCTACGGCATGGCCTCGGTCCGCTTCATCTGCGGCACGCAGGAGGTGCACAAGGAACTGGAGCGCCGCCTTTCGGCCTTCCTCGGCCAGGAGGACACCATCCTCTACTCCTCCTGCTTCGACGCCAACGGTGGCGTCTTCGAAACGCTCCTCGGCGCCGACGACGCGGTCATCTCCGACGCACTCAACCACGCGTCGATCATCGACGGAATCCGCCTCTCCAAGGCCCGCCGCTTCCGCTACGCCAACCGCGATCTGGCCGATCTGGAACAGCAGTTGAAGGAGGCCGCGACCGCCCGCCGCCGCCTCGTCGTCACCGACGGCGTCTTCTCCATGGACGGCCACGTGGCGCCCCTGCGGGAGATCTGCGACCTGGCGGACCGCTACGACGCCATGGTCATGGTGGACGACTCGCACGCCACCGGCTGCGTCGGCCCCGGCGGCCGCGGCACCCCCGAACTGCACGGCGTCATGGACCGCATCGACATCCTCACCGGAACCCTCGGCAAGGCACTCGGCGGAGCCTCGGGCGGATACGTCGCCGCGCGCGCCGAGATCGTCGCGCTGCTGCGCCAGCGCTCCCGCCCGTACCTCTTCTCCAACAGCCTCGCCCCGGTGATCGCCGCCGCTTCGCTCAAGGTCCTCGACCTCCTGGAGTCCGCGGACGACCTGCGCGACCGGCTCGCCGCGAACACCGCACTCTTCCGCTCCCGGATGACGGCCGAGGGCTTCGACATCCTGCCGGGCGACCACGCCATCGCGCCCGTCATGATCGGCGACGCGGCCGAGGCCGGGCGGATGGCGGAACTGCTCCTGGAACGCGGCGTGTACGCGATCGGCTTCTCCTACCCCGTGGTGCCGCACGGCAAGGCCCGCATCCGTGTCCAGCTGTCCGCCGCACACTCCCCGCAGGACGTCGAGCGCGCGGTGGCCGCCTTCGTCGACGCCCGGTCGGCCCTGGCAGAATGACGACGTGATCGATGCAAGGCGGCTGCGCACCCTCCAGGCCGTGGCGGACCACCGCACCGTGACGGCTGCCGCGGCCGCCCTCTACCTCACGCCGTCCGCCGTGTCCCAGCAGATCGCCGCGCTGGAGCAGGAGACCGGTCACAAGGTCCTGGCCCGCGACAACCGCGGCGCGCGGCTGACACCGGTCGGCGAGATCCTGCTCCGGCACGCCGGGGCGGTCATCGCCGAACTGGAGCGCGCGGAGGCCGAGGTGGCGGCGTACACATCGGGCGCGGCGGGCGAGGTCACCGTCGCGGCCTTCGCCACCGGAATCTCCGTGGTGCTGGCCCCGGCCATCACCGCACTCGGCGAGACGTCCCCCGGCATCCGGGTCCGGGTCCGTGACGTCGAGGGGGACGAGAGCCTGCCCATGGTGCTGGACGGGCGCGCCGACATCGCCGTCGCCGTCGAGTACCGCGGCGCGCCGAGCGCGGGCGACCTGCGGCTGGTGCGCGTGCCGCTCTACGCCGAGCCGTTCGACGCCGTCCTGCCCCGCAGGCACCGGCTGGCCAGGGCCGGTGCCGTCCCGGTGGCCGACCTCGCCGACGACCTGTGGATCGGCCCGTACCCCGGCAACCCGTGCCACGACGTCATGGTCCTCGCCTGCGAATACGCCGGATTCCGGCCCCGGTTGGCGCACTCTTCCGACGATTTCCGTGCCGTCGTCGCACTCGCCGCCGCGGGCGCGGGAGTGGCCCTGGTGCCCCGCTCCGCGCTGCGCGACATGGACCTGTCGCAGGTGGCGGTACGGCCGGTCGACGGTGTGGCGGCGACCCGCCGGGTCTTCGCGGCCGTCCGCTGCGGCGCCGAGGAACACCCGCTGTTCCGGCCCGTCCTGGAGGCGCTGAGCGCCGCCGCCGAGCGGGTGCCGTCGGGTGACCCGGTGACCGTGCAGGGGCCAACAGGTCACCCGGCGCCGTCTCAGCCGATCGGCTCGGGCATCGGCACCACGTCGTAGGCCAGCTCGATGACCTGGCCGGTGGCCGGGTCGCCCAGTTCGACGCGCCAGCGGCCCGCGAACTGGTCGACGCCTTCCCGCATCGGGATCGTCCCGGAGATGAGCACCGTGCCGGGCTCCAGTTCGCCGCGCTCGCGCAGCGCGTCGGTCCAGTAGTGCGGGGGAAGCAGTTCGCCGGCGGTGCCGTCCTGGATGAGGATCTCGTCGTCCTTGCCGACCGGGGTCACCCACGCGCGCAGGGTCAGGCTGTCGAGGCGGTCGGCGACATCGGACAGCCGCCAGGCGGCGCGGGCCAGGACATCGGGGCCCGCGTTCTTGCTCCAGGCCACGCCGTGCGCTTCCAGGGCGCGGTCGGTGTGGTCGCAGGCCGCCGTGAGCAGCAGGTCGCCGGTGGAGTCCACGACCAGAGCCCACTCGGCCTCGCCCGAGGTGCGGGCATGCTGGACGGGAACGGTGCCGGTCTGCTGGGCCAGGTAGGGCGCCACGGGGTACAGGGCGGGGATGGTGGACGGCGCGGGCACGCCGATCTCGGCCAGCTCCGCCACGTGCGCGGCCACGTCCTCCTGGCTGCGGCCCGCGTACCCGGCGTTCAGCAGCCGGGCCACGGTCACGTCGCGCTGTGTTCCGTCGGGAAGTTCGAAGATCAGGGCGGCCATGGTTCCTCCAGGTCACATCGGTTGCGCAGGAGCGATTCCCCTCGAAGGGTTGCGCATACGACCTGTATACAGCAAGTATGCCGAGGAGCAGCAACTGAGAACGAGGTGGCCCTGACCATGGACAACGAAGAACACGAGGGAGCGAAGCTCCTCGGAGGGACGGCCGCCCCAGGCCGCGGCGCGATGGTGCGCGCCTTCATCGCCAGCCTGACCGGCACCTCGCTGGAGTGGTACGACTTCGCGGTCTACTCGGCGGCATCGGCGCTCGTCTTCGGAAAGCTCTTCTTTCCGTCGGAGGACCCGCTGACCGGCACCCTGCTGGCGTTCTCCACCTACGCCGTCGGGTACCTCTCGCGTCCCCTCGGCGGATTCCTCTTCGGCCGGCTCGGAGACGTCATCGGCCGCAAGAAGGTGCTGGTGGCGACGCTGGTGCTGATCGGGACCGCCACCTTGCTGATCGGCCTGCTGCCGACCCAGGCCGTCATCGGCCCGGCCGCCCCGATCCTGCTGGTCGTGCTCCGCTTCGCGCAGGGCGTCGGCGTCGGCGGCGAATGGGGCGGCGCCGTCCTGCTCACCAGCGAGTACGGCGACACCCGGCGGCGCGGCTTCTGGGCATCGGCCGCCCAGATCGGCCCGCCGGCCGGAAACCTGATGGCCAACGGCGTCCTGGCCGCCCTCGGTGCACTGCTCACCGAGCCGCAGTTCCTCGCCTGGGGCTGGCGGATCGCGTTCCTGCTGTCCGGCGTGCTCGTGGCCTTCGGGCTGTGGATCCGGGTACGGCTGGAGGAGACGCCGGTCTTCAAGGCCATGGAGGCGAGCGGCGACCGGCCGCAGGCGCCCATCCGCGAGGTGTTCACCACCCAGCCGCGGGCCCTGGCGGCGGCCGTCCTGTGCCGGGTCGCGCCGGACGTGCTCTACGCGATGTTCACCGTCTTCGTCCTCACCTACGCCACCGAACAACTCGGCATGGCACGCGGCAAGGCGCTGACCGCCGTCCTCATCGGCTCGGCGCTGCAAATCGTGCTGATCCCGCTGGCCGGTGCGCTGTCGGACCGCTGGAACCGGCGCCGGATGTACCTCTGGGGCGCCGTGGCGGCCGCCGCGTGGCCCTTCGTGTTCTTCCCGCTGGCCGCCGGCGGCTCGTGGCCCCTGCTCGCCGTGGGCGTCCTGGTGGCACTGGTGATCCACTCGTTCCTCTACGGCCCGCAGGCCGCCTTCGTCGCCGAGCAGTTCAGCCCCCGGCTGCGGTACACCGGCTCCTCCCTCGCGTACACACTGGCCGGGGTGATCGGCGGCGCCGTGGCACCACTGCTCTTCACCGCGCTGCTGGGCGCGTTCGGGACGTGGCTGCCGCTGGCCCTGTACCTGGCCGCCGCCGCCGTGGTCACCATCGTGGGGGTGCTGCTGGGCAGGGAGGCGGACCACGACGAGGATGAGGAGTACACCCGGAACGCCGCCGTACGGGCAGCGGCGGACCAGGCCCCTGCGGGCGGCCGCACCTGACACGGCGGGACACCCGCCGGCCCCACCACAGCAGTACGACACGAGAGGAAGCGGAACCGGATATGCGTATCGCGCTCTGCCAGATGACGTCGTCGACCGAACCGAAGGAGAATCTCGCGGCGGTCCAGGACCATGTGCGCCGCGCGGCACACGAAGGCGCGCGGCTGGCCGTCCTGCCGGAGGCGGCCATGGCGTGCTTCGGGATTCCGCTCGCCCCGCTGGCCGAACCGCTGGACGGGCCCTGGGCCGAAGGCGTCCGCGAGGTCGCCCGCGAGACCGGAGTCACGGTCGTCGCCGGCATGTTCACCCCCGCCCCCGACGGCCGGGTGGCCAACACCCTGCTGGCGACCGGTCCCGGCGTGGAGGACTCCTACGACAAGATCCACCTGTACGACGCGTTCGGGTTCCGCGAATCCGACACCGTCGCGGCGGGTGACCGGGTGGTGACCATCGACGTCGACGGGGTCAAGGTCGGCCTGGCCACCTGCTACGACCTGCGGTTCCCCGAACTGTTCCGGGCGCATGCCGACGCGGGAGCGACCGTCAGCGTCCTGCCCGCCTCGTGGGGCGCGGGCCCCGGCAAGCGCGAGCAGTGGGAACTCCTGGTGCGGGCACGGGCGTTGGACGCCACGGTCTGGCTGGCGGCCGTCGGACAGGCCGCTCCCGGCCCGGACGCGGACCCGGAGCAGCCCACGAAGGCGCCCACCGGCATCGGCAACAGCATCCTCGCCGCCCCCGACGGCACCGTACGCGTACGCCTCGACACGGCCCCCCGCCTGCACGTCGCCGACATCGACACGGAGGAGACCGCACGCGTCCGCCGGGCCGTCGCGGTGCTGGACAACCGCCGGCTGTAGAGCCTGTGCACAGGGGCGCCCTGCCGGGTCGTACGAACCCCGGCAGGGCGCCCCTGCGTGCCGCCCGTTCCGGGCGGCCGACGGTGCGGGCGCGTCCTAGGACGACAGCAGGATGCGCTGGGTGGCCTCGATGTGGCTCTCGATCGCCGTGCAGGCGCCCGCGGCGTCGCCTTCCGTCAACCGGTCCAGGATCTGGCGGTGTTCGGCGAGCACTTCACCGCGCCGGTCGCCCGACTGGTACAGCGCGATGACGCCGGCCCGGATCTGGCGGCTGCGCAGGGCATCGTACTGACGGCTCATCAGCGCGTTGCCGACGCCGGCCACGAGGGTGGCATGGAAACGGTGATCGGCGGCGATGAACTCCTTGGCGCTGTCCTCGCCCCGCAACGTCTCCTGGAGCGCCAGGACTTCGGCCATCTCGCCGACCGGGGCGCTGCCGCGCGCGGTGGTGTGCTCGGCCGCGAACTTCTCGATGAGGCCGCGCATTACCATGAGTTCGCCGATCTCACGTGCCGTCAGCGGAGCGATGTGTGCCCCGCGTTTGGGAACGAGACGCACGAGGTCCTCGGCGGCGAGCAGCAGCAGGGCCTCCCGGATCGGGGTGCGCGAGACGCCGATCCGGTCCGCGATGTCCTGCTCGGACAGAAACCGGTCCTGCATCTCCGGATCGGTCAGCACGACATCCTTGAGATACGCGTACGCCTTCTCTCGCCCCGACTGCACCGTTCCCCATTTCCTGATCCCCGTGTGCATACACCTTGTATACAAATTTATCACGCGCGGGACGGGCGGGGACGACGCCGGCGCTGGTTGCACCGGGGGGCGCGAGGCTCAACACTGATCGTTAAAGCGAACGCTCTCTCCAGGAAGAGTGTTCGTTAAACCGAACGGCAGGGAAATGAAGGAGAGCGATGTGAGCGTTCCCGACGGCTCGGTCCGGGACATGGTGGCAGCCAACCTCAAACGGGCCAGAACCCAGCGAGGGCTGTCGATCTCCGAGCTGTCCCGGCGCTCCAAGATCGGCAAGGCGACGCTGTCCCAACTGGAGTCGGGCACCGGGAACCCCACCATCGAGACGGTGTTCAACCTGTCCCGCGCCCTCGAAGTGCCGGTCTCCGACCTCCTGGACACCCGCCCGCCCAGGGGCCTGACCGTGGTCCGCGCCGACCAGGTCGAAGTGCTCAGCGGCGAGGGCGTCGACCTGCGCCCGCTGCACCGGATCGAGTCGGGCGACGCCATCATCGAGATCTACGACCAGCAGGTGCAGGACGGCAGCCGGCGGGACTCGCTCGGCCACGTCGGCACCGAGCACACCATCGTGCAGGCCGGCAGACTCGGCGTGACGGTGGACGGGCACGAGGTGGAGCTGAGCCCCGGCGACTACGTCGGCTTCGACGCCGCCCTGCCGCACACCTACGCGGCACCCGAAGGCGCCGTCCGCTCGGTCCTCCTGCTGGAGTACCGAGCGGATCAGCAACTGCATCGGAAGGCGCCGCACGCGGTGCCCGGCACCCCGGAATAGCGGCCTCCCGGAGCCCTCGCGGCATTCCCGTGCGGACCATTGACACGTACCGGGCCCCGCCATAGCCTCATCGCGTTCGTTAAAGCGAACGAATGGGGAGTCGATGTACGGAACGCGCGTGACCGTGCTGGGCGCCGGCATCGTCGGCGCCGCCTGCGCCCGCGAACTGGCACAGGCCGGCTTCGACGTCACCGTCGTCGACCGGGGAGGCGCCGCCGCCGCGACCACCTCGCACGGCGAGGGCAACGTCCTCGTCTCCGACAAGGGCCCCGGCCCCGAACTCCAACTCGCCCAGCTCTCCCGGCGGCTCTGGCCCGAAGTACTGGCCGCCATCGCCGAAGGATCCGCCCGCGGCGCCGAAGCGGCCGCGGCGGTCGAGTGGGAACCCAAGGGCGGCATCGTCGTTGCGACCACCGAAGCGGGCGCACGGGAACTGTCCGCCTTCGCCGCCGCCCAGCGCACGGCGAGCGTGCGGGCCGACGTCCTCGACGCCGACGCGCTCGCCGACGCCGAGCCCTTCGTCACCCGCGACCACACCGCGGCCCTGCACTACCCCGACGACGCCCAGGTACAGCCCGCCGCGGCGGCCACCGCCCTGCTCGCCGACGCACTCGCGACCGGAGCGACCCTGCGGACCGGCTGCGAAGTGCTCGGCGCACTCACCCGGGGCGGCCGCCTCACCGGGATACACACCACGGCAGGACGCCTCGGCACGGACCTGTGCATCAACGCCGCCGGGCCGTGGTCGGGCGACCTCGCCGCCCGCCTCGGCGCACCGGTCGACGTCCGGCCCCGGCGTGGCGACGTCCTGGTCACCACCCCGCTGCCCCCGACGGTCTTCCACAAGGTCTACGACGCCGACTACGTGGGCGCGGTCGGCAGCAGCTCCGAAGACCTCCAGACCTCGGCGGTGGTGGAATCCACCCGGGCCGGCAGCGTCCTGCTGGGCTCCTCACGCCGCCGCGTCGGCTTCGACGACCGGCTGCGGCCCGACGTGCTGTCGGCCGTCGCCGCCAAGGCGCTGCGCCTGTTCCCCGGCCTGGCGGGCGTCCCGGTGATGCGCGCCTACGGCGGCTTCCGCCCCTACGTCCCCGATCACCTGCCCGTCATCGGCCCCGACCCCCGCCTGCCAGGACTCTGGCACGTCAGCGGCCACGAAGGCGCCGGCATCGGCCTCTCGGTGGGCACCGCACGCCTGGTGCGCCACCTGATGCTGGGCCGGCCTACGGAGATCGACCCGGCCCCCTTCCGGGTGGACCGCCCGGCCGTACTGAACGCCGCCGCACATCCCGGCAGTGAGGAGACGGTATGAGCCCCCGACGCGTCCCGGCCGGGTCCGACGCCACCGGACGGCGGGACCGGCCGCTCCGGATCACCGTCGACGGCGAACCGGCGGACGGGATCGCCGGCCAGAGCCTCGCCGGAGTGCTGCTCGCCGCCGGCCGCCTGGCCTGGCGCCGCGGGCCGTCCGGCGCCGCCCGCGGAGTGTTCTGCGGCATCGGCGTCTGCTTCGACTGCCTGGTCACCGTCAACGCGGAACGCGACGTACGCGCCTGCCGACGCCGCGCCCAGGACGGCGACGAGGTCACCACCCAGTCCCGGCACACGGACCGCAACCCGCCGCCGACGGCGGACGGGACGCCCGGAACGGAGGAGCGATGACCACGAGGGTGCCCCGGCACGTCGCCGTCGTCGGCGCCGGACCCGCGGGCCTCGCCGCTGCGGACGCCGCGCTCGGCGCCGGCGCCCGCGTGACGCTGATCGACTCGGCGGAGCAGCCCGGCGGCCAGTACCACCGGATGCTGCCCGATGCCTACGACGCCGCACACCCCGAGCGCCTCCAGCACGGCTGGCACGCCTTCGACCGGCGCCGCCGACGGGTGCTGGCCCACCCGCACTGCACCTGGCTGCCCGAGACCACGGTGTGGGCGCTGGAGCGACCGGCCCCCGAAGAGACCGGGCCGCCACGGCTCCACCTGCTGCGCGGCCCCGCCGACGGCGCCGGACGCACCCGCCACACCCTGGACCCCGACGCGCTGCTGCTCGCCGTCGGCGCGCACGACCGCGTACTGCCCTTCCCCGGCTGGGAGTTGCCCGGCGTGTTCACCGCAGGCGCGGCGCAGGCGCTGGCCAAGGGGGAGCGGGTGGTCGTCGGCGACCACGTCACGGTCGCCGGCAGCGGACCGTTCCTGCTCCCGGTGGCCGCAGCACTGCTGGAGGCCGGATCCCGGGTGTCGGCGGTTCTGGAGGCCAACCCGCCGTCCACCGTGGCACGCGGCTGGTCCCGGCGCCCCTGGGAACTCGCCGCACAGGCCGGCAAGACCGGCGAACTCGCCATCTACACCTCCGCGTTGCTCCGCCACCGGGTGCCCTACCGCACCGGCCGCACGGTCATCGAGGCGCGCGGCGACGGCCGCGTGGAAGAGGTCGTCAGCGCCCGGCTGCGCCCCGACTGGTCGGTGGTGCCGGGCAGCGAACACACCACAGCGGCGGACGCCCTGTGCGTCACCCACGGCTTCAGCCCGCAGCTCGAACTCCCGCTGGCCGCCGGCTGCGCACTCCGCACCACCGCCGCGGGCCCGTTCGTGGACACCGACGACGACCAGCGCACCAGCCGCCCCGAGGTGTACGCGGCAGGCGAGATCACCGGCATCGCGGGCGCCCCCGCGGCGCGGGCCGAAGGCGCCGTCGCCGGATGGATCGCGGGCGGCGGCGACCCGGCCGCGCCCGCCGTGCGACGGCTGCGCCGCAGCCGGGACCAGGGCCGGGCCTTCGCCGAACGCCTCGCACGGGCCCACCCCATCGGCGCCGCCTGGCCCGGATGGCTGCGCCCGGAAACCGTCATCTGCCGCTGCGAGGAGACCGACTACGCCTCGCTGTGCCGGGCCGCGTGCGACCCGGCGGGCGCGTCCCCCCGGGTCGCCAAGCTGGCGACCCGGGCCGGCCTCGGCCCCTGCCAGGCGCGGGTCTGCGGCCCCACGGTCGCCGAACTCCACACCAGGCTGAGCGGCGATCCGGCCGACGGCCTGCCGGTGGCAGGACCGCACCGCCGCCCGATCGCCCAGCCCATCCGCCTCGGCGAACTCGCCGCCCCACCCGAACCACTCCCGCACCACGCACCGCGAACTCCCCCGAAGAAGGAGAGCAGTTCATGAGCGCCACCACGCAGCGGACCAGCGGGCTCGGCGGAGTCGTCGTGGCCACCGCACTGCCCTACTACGAGAAGGCGTCCGCGCCCGCCGGCCTGGCCGTGGACCTCGACCGCTACGCCGAGCACTGCCGCTGGCTGGTGGACAACGGCTGCCACGGCGTCGGCCCGACCGGCTCGCTCGGCGAGTACTCGTCGCTGACCGACGAGGAGCGCCGCGCGGTGGCCCGTACCGCCATCGACGCCGTCGGCGGCTCCGGCACCGTCGTCGTCGGCGTGCACGGCGTCGGCTCGCACCAGGCCGGGCGGTGGGCCGAGGCCGCGGCCGAGGACGGCGCGGACGGCGTGCTGTGCCTGCCGCCGACCATGTACCGGGCCAACCGCGGCGAGATCCTCGCCCACTACGAGACGGTGGCAGCCGTCGGCCTGCCGGTGATGGTCTACAACAACCCCATCGACACCAAGGTCGACCTGACTCCTGACCTGCTCGCCGAGATCGCGCAGATCGACAACGTCGTCGCCGTCAAGGAGTTCTCCGGCGACGTGCGGCGGGTGCTGGAGATCAGGGAACGGGCACCCGGCCTGGAGATCATCAGCGGCGCCGACGACGTCGTGCTGGAAAGCCTGCTGATGGGGGCCACCGGCTGGTTCGCCGGCTTCCCGAACGTCTTCCCCGCGGAATCGGCCCGCCTCTTCGCACTCGCCACATCCGGCGAGGTGGCAGCGGCCCGTGCCCTGTACGAACCACTCGTCGCGGCCTTCCGCTGGGACTCCCGCGTCGAGTTCGTGCAGGCCATCAAGCTCGGCATGGAACAGGTCGGCCGCTTCGGCGGCCCCTGCCGCCCGCCGCGCGGACCGCTGACGCCCCATCAGCACGCCCGGGTCACGGACGACATGGCCCGCGCCGTCGCCGCACTCGACAGCCGGGCCGTCTGATGCGCGCGGCCCGGACGGTCAGCGCCGTCGACTCCCACACCGAGGGCATGCCCACCCGCGTGATCACCGGAGGCGTCGGCCCGATCCCCGGCGCCACCATGGCCGAACGCCGCCGGCATGCCGTGGAACACCTGGACCCGCTGCGCCGCTTCCTGGTCGACGAGCCGCGCGGACACTCCGCGATGAGCGGCGCGATCCTCCAGCCGCCCACCCGCCCCGACGCCGACTGGGGCGTCCTCTACATCGAGGCCAGCGGCTTCCTGCCGATGTGCGGCCACGGCACCATCGGCGTGGCCACCGTCCTGGTGGAGACCGGCATGGTCACGGTGACCGAGCCGGAGACCACCGTGCGCCTCGACACCCCGGCCGGACTGGTCGAGGCACGGGTGGCGGTCCGTGACGGCGTCGCCGAACAGGTCACCCTGCGCAATGTGGACTCCTTCGCCGTCGCCCAGGACGCGACGGTGGACGTCCCGGGCCTCGGGACGGTCCGCTACGACATGGCGTACGGCGGAAACTTCTACGCCATCGTCGAACTGGACCGGATCGGGCTGCCCTTCGACCGGGCGCGCAAGGACGAGATCCTGGCCGCCGGGCTCGACATCATGCGGGCCGTCAACGCGCAGAGCCGCCCGGCCCATCCCGTCGACCCGCTGATCAACGGCTGCAAGCATGTGCAGTTCCTCGCACCGGGCTCCCACGCACGCCACTCGCGCAACGCCATGGCCATCCACCCCGGCTGGTTCGACCGCTCCCCGTGCGGCACCGGGACCTCCGCCCGCATGGCACAGCTGCACGCGCGCGGCGAACTGCCGCTGCACACCGAGTTCGTCAACGAGTCCTTCATCGGCACCCGGTTCACCGGACGCCTGGTCGGCACCACCCGGGCGGGCGGCCTGCCGGCCGTCGTCCCCGAGTTCACCGGCCGGGCCTGGATCACCGCCACGGCCACCTACCTGCTCGACCCCGCCGATCCGTTCCCGCACGGATTCGTGCTCTAGGACGCGACCGAAGGGCCGCCGCGACGCCCCGGGAACCCGTCGCACACGGCCTGGGGCGCCGTCACCGTCACGCGTAGCCCTGCCCCCCAAGGGAGTTGGCCCCCTCGGCAGTCATCCGCACTCACCTGGAGGGACCGCCATGTCCCGTTCGTCCCCGGTAATCCCCCGTGACCGTGCCGCCCCCACCGCCCGCGGGCTGTTCTCCCGGGCAGGAGTCTTCCGCCTCAAGCCCGTCGACTCGTCCGAGGCGGAATCCGCCGACGGGCTCCGCCGCACCATGGGGCTCTGGCAACTGGTCGCCCTCAGCCTGGGCGGACTGGTCGGCGCGGGCGTCTTCTCGCTGGCCGGCGTCGTCGCCCACGACGACGCAGGACCCGGCGTCATGCTCTCCTTCCTCATCGCGATCATCGCCAGCAGCGCGGCGGCGCTGTGCTACGCGGAGTTCGCCGGCACCATCCCCAAGGCCGGATCCGCCTACACGTACTCCTACGCGGCACTCGGCGAGGTTGTCGGCTGGGCCATCGGCTGGGACCTGCTGCTCGAATACACCGCCATCGTCGCCGTGGTGGCCATCGCCGTATCCGGCTACTTCTCCTACATCCTGGAGCGCATCGGCATCGACCTGCCGAACTGGATGCTCGGCGCACCCGGCACAGGACCGGGCCACAAGGTGGACCTGTTCGCCGCCCTGCTGTGTCTGCTGCTCGCCTTCGTGCTCTCCCGCGGCACCAAGGAGTCGGCCCGCTTCGAGACCGTCCTGGTCGTCGTGAAACTCGGCATCATCGCCCTGGTGGTCGTCGCCGGCGCCTTCCACCTCTCCGCGGGCAACTACAGCCCGTTTCTGCCCTTCGGCATCGGCGGCGCGTTCACCGGCGCCGCCACCGCCTTCTTCGCCGTCTACGGATACGACGCGATGAGCGCGGCGGCGGAGGAGAGCGCCGAGGCGAAGAAGGTGCTGCCGAAGGCGATCATGATCTCGCTCGGCATCGCCACCGTCATCTACCTGCTGGTCTGTCTGGTGCTGCTCGGCATGCAGAACTACCGGGACATCGACGTGCACAGCCCGTTCTCCGGCGCGCTCGGCGCGGTGGGCCTCGGCGGCCTCGGCATCGTCGTCGCCGTCGGCGCCATCATCGGCATCACCACCTCCGCCTTCGCCAACATGATGGCGGTGTCCCGGGTCTGGTACTCCATGAGCCGCGACGGGCTGCTGCCCCGCTACTTCGCCAGGAACCACCCCCGGCGGCACGTCCCGACCCGGGTCATCCGGCCGGTGGGTGTCGGCTCGGCGCTGATCGCCGGATTCCTGCCCATCAGGGAAGCCGCCGACCTGACGAACATCGGCATCCTGGTGGCCTTCGCCGTGGTGGCCGTGGCCGTCGTCGTGCTCCGCAGGACCCGCCCCGACCTGCCCCGCGCCTTCCGCACCCCGCTGGTACCGCTGGTGCCGGCCGTCGGCGTCGCCTTCTCGCTCTGGCTGATCAGCAATCTGGACACGGTGACCTGGCTGCGCTTCGCCGTGTGGATGGTCATCGGGCTCGTCGTCTACGGCCTGTTCGGCTTCCGCAACTCGGCGGAGAACCGGCCCCGCACCGACGAGGAAGAACACCTCAGGTGACCACCCCCGTCGCCGGACCGACCGGTCGCCGGCCGCGGCGGCAGGTGCCGCACCGGATCCGCGGCTGACGAGGCGGCACCAGCTCATCCGGCAGGGCGGCCCCCGTGCCCCTCGCCACGGGTGCGGGCGCGGAAGGCGGTCGGCGTCTCACCCGTCCGCAGGCGGAAGAACCGGGTGAAGACCGCGGCCGAGGGGAAGCCGAGACGTTCACCGACCGCACCGGCCGGCAGATCGGTGTGCACCAACTGCCGCTTCGCCTCCAGCAGGACCCGGTCGTCGACGAAGCGCTTGGCGCCGCAGCCGATGGCCGCGTCGGTCGCACGGGTGAGGGTACGCACGCTGTAGCCCAGCGCGGCGGCGTAGTCCTCGACGCGGTGGGTGCGGGTGAAGTCGCGTTCCACCGCCCGCTGGAAGCGGCGGAACGCCTCGCTCCCCGCGGCCTCGCGCCGTTGCCCGCCGGGCAGGTGGGCCAGGCGCAGGACGAGAACGGCCAACAGGTGCCGGACGACCTCGACATGGACGTCGAGCGGCAGGTCGGCGAGCCGCCGGTACTCGTCCTCCAGCATGCTCAGGGCGCGCCGCACCGGGCGCTCGGCAGCGCCCGCCGGCGTCAGCGGCAGCCGCCAGGCCCGCCGGTCGAGCCGCGCCGCGGCGACGGTGGCCGTACCGAGGAAGCTCGGCTGGAAGAACACCGCGGTCCCCTCGGCCGCACCGAGATCGGAGCCGATCCGGAGTACCTGGCCGGGCCGCACCCACAGCCAGCTGTCCTGCCTCACCACGCACTCGACGAGATCCACGGAGCAGAGCACGAAGCCGGACCGCACGGTGATCAGCAGATGGAAGGCCGGCCGGAATGGCGCGTACGCGTCGGCGCCCGTACCGCGCGCGAGCGAGGACAGCCCCGCGAGGCCGGTGATCTCGACTCCCGGCGGGCCGCCCGGGGAGGCAGGGAAGGGGACGTCCGCGATTGCGGCCTGTCGGTTTTTGCACATATCTCGTCCTCGGCATACGCCGGACGGCCCGGATCCGTCCGTAGCGTGGGTCACGAAGCAGGCGACCGTACCGCATTCAACACGAGCGACCGTCTGCAGAACCGCCGTCCGCCGACCGGCCGCCCGCCCCGATCCGTGACCGAAAATGCGTCCGGCCGGCCCGGCGCCTCTGCCGCACTCCGGCCGTCCGGTCCGCCCCCCGCACCGGTCCGGACCCCGAAAGGAGCCCCGCCCCATGACCCAGCACGGCCCCGCACTGAACTTCCGCGACTTCCTCGACGACCTCCTCACCGCAGGCGACGCGGTGGCGATCGACGTGCCCGTCGACCCCGAACTTGAGGTGGGCGCCATCACCCGCCGGGTCTACGAGACCAGGGCACCCGCCCCGCTCTTCGCCTCGCTCCCCGGCTCCGTACCCGGATTCCGCATCCTGGGCGCGCCCGCAGGACTGAGCACTCCGGGCAAGGGGGAGTACGGCAGGCTCGCGGCCCACTTCGGATTGCCGCGGCACAGCACCCCGCGCGACATCGTGGAAAAGCTGATCGAAGCCATGCACGCCACGCCACTGCCGCCGACCGTCACCACCCACGCGCCCTGCAAGGAGAACATCCGCACCGGCGACGCCGTCGACCTGGAGTCCCTGCCCGTCCCCCTGCTGCACCAGGAGGACGGCGGCCGCTACCTCGGCACCTACGGATTCCACGTCGTACGCAGCCCCGACGGCACCTGGACGAGCTGGTCGGTCGCCCGCACCATGCTGCACGGCCGCACCACCCTGGTCGGGCCCGCCATGCCCCAGCAGCACCTCGGCATGATCCACGAGATGTGGCGGGCCCAGGGGCTGCCGACGCCGTGGGCCATGGTCTTCGGCGCCCCGCCGGCCGCGCTCGCCGCCGCGGGTATGCCGCTCCCCGCCCACGTCAGCGAGGACGGCTACGTCGGCGCGCTCACCGGCAGCCCGGTCGAAGTGGTCAGGACGGAAACCCACGGCCTGTACGTGCCGGCCAACGCGGAGATCGTTCTGGAGGGTCACATCAGCCCCGACGAAACCGGGTGGGAGGGGCCGATGGGGGAGTACCACGGCTACGCCTTCGCGGAGCGCAAGCGGCAGCCCGTCTTCCACGTCGAGACGCTCACCCACCGCGACGATCCGGTTCTGCCCGTCTGCGCGGCCGGCCTGCCGCCGGAGGAGAACCACACCATCTGGGGGACGATGATCTCCGCCGCGAGCCTCGACCTGCTCCGCTCGGCCGGCCTGCCCGTCGACTTCGCCTGGTGCTCCTACGAGGCGGCCACCTGCTGGATCGTCCTCGCCATAGACATCCAACGACTGGCCCAACTGCGCCTGACGCAGCGTCAGTTGGTGGACAGCGTCGCCCACGTACTGTTCGCCTCGCACCCGGGCTGGCTGGTGCCCAAGGTGATCCTCGTCGCCGACGACATCGACATCACCGACATCGACCAGGTCGTCTGGGCGATGGCCACCCGCTACCACCCCGGCACCGGCGAGTACGGCTTCCCTCACGCCCCCGGCATCCCGATGGTCCCCTACCTCACGCCCGAAGAAGCCGCCGAAGGACGCGGCGGCAAGGCGGTGATCAGCTGCCTGCAACCCGCGCAGTTCCACGGAACCACCCACGGCTCGACCGCCTCGTTCCGCACCTCCTACCCCCGCAGCCTCCAGCAGTACGTCATCGACAACTGGGCCCGCTACGGCTACCGGTGACGCCTGGTCATTGCACGGGGGCTCCGCCTCATCCCAGCCGCAACGTGATGAAGGGGACGCTGTCACCCGGCAGCACATGGCGCTCGAACTCGCTGAACCCCAGCGACCGCGCGAACCGCAGGCCGTCCTCGTTCGAGGCCAGGACGACCGCCGCCCCGCCAGGCAGGCGCAATCCGCTCATCCCGCACCGCTGCCGCCTGCCCGAAGGCCCCGGAGGAAACCGGGCCTTCGGGCAGGGGCGATGCCCGTCAGCCCGCTTCCTGCTCGGCCTCGTACGCGGCGCCGGCCACAGCGAGGTCCTCCCATGCCATGCCGACGCTCTTGAAGAACCGGGGGCGCGCCGGGTCCGCGGTCGCGCGCCCTGTGACCAGGTCGGCGAGCGGGATCAGGGCGTCCTGGTCGAGGCGGCCGCTCTCCAGGTCCGGGATGAGGTCGCCCGCCTCCCGGGCGGCGGCGGCACGGGACTCGACCACGAGGGTGGAGCCGCGGACGGTGGCGTCGTCGACCTCGCGTGCGTCGGGTTCATGGGAGCCGACCGCCATCACCGTCGCATGCGGCGCGAGCTGGGTGCCGTCGAACAGGGGCGTGCGGGCGGTGGTGCAGCAGGCGACGAGGTCGGCGGTCGCGACGGCGGACGGATCGCCGGGTTCGACGGTGATCCCGGTGTCCCGGCGGGCGGCTTCGGCGAACCGTTCGACCCGTTCGGGAGTGCGCCCCACGACGGTGACATGGGTGAGCGGGCGGACCGCGCGCAGCGCGTCGAGGTGTCCGCGCGCCTGCGGGCCGGCGCCGAAGACGACCAGGCGGCTCGCGTCGGGGGCGGCGAGATGGTCAGCGGCCAGGGCGGAAACGGCGGCGGTCCGTACGGTGGTCAGCGCGATGCCGTCGAGCAGCGCCAACGGAGCGAGCGTGGCCGCGTCGAACAGCAGGTACTGGCCCTGGACGCGGGGGAGTCCGGCGGCCGGATTGTCCGGCGCGACGGTGGCGACCTTGACTCCCGCGTACCGGTGCTGGTGGGCCGGCATCAGGAGCAGCTGGCCGTGTTCGACGGGCACGATGGTGCGGGGCGGGTCCGCCGCGGGATCCGTTCCCTCGCGCAGGGCGGTGCGCAACGCGTCGATGGCCACGGCCATCGGCAGGGCGCGCAGGACATCGGTCTCACTGAGGATCCGGGGAGCTGTCGTCATGCGAAACCTCCGGGTTGGGGAGCGGGTCGGGATGGATGGACGAGTCGGCGAGCAGGCGGGTGGACCGGGTCACGATCACCGTATACGCGGGGTATTCGCCGCTGCTCCGGGCCGCACACAATCCGGCCTTTCTCCCGGCCCGACCGCCCTGGGCTCGGGGAATGAACAGGGCCGAGAGGGAACTCCTCGCGCTTGAGGTGGATGCGATTCACGGCCTCGAAGAGGGGGCGGCCGGCGCCCCGGCGACCGTCAGGGATCCGTCCGTCCGGGCCGTGTTCGCCTGGTCGCCCCGCGCGCGGCTGCTCGCTCTGGGGGCGGATGCCGAGGGCCTGGGGTGCGTCGATGAAGGGAGCAGGAGTACGTGCCGGGTGAGCCGCCGCGCGTGTTGTCCCAACTTGCCGCGAATGCGGCGGACTTGGGGAAGGGAGCCGTTTCCGTCGAAGGCGGGCCCAGCTTCCTCTTTCCCGAGCGGCTCGCTCCCCGGGCGCCGGCCCCGCTGCCCGTCATCGCCTCGGACGGGGCCGGGCGGCTCGCGGCACGGGACCTGGTCCGGCCGGACAACTGGCAGCCGGGGGAGTGGGCGGAGCTGATCTCGGGGGCGGTGGGGGAGTGGGCGATGGCCGTGCACGACCACACCCCCGTGTCGATCTGTTTCTCGCCGGCCTCGAACGCGCTCGCGGCGGAGGCCGGTACCTGGACCCGCGCGGACTTCCGCGGCCGTGGCCTCGCCCCGGCGGTCGCCGCCGCCTGGTGGCAGCGCGAACGCCGCAACAAACAGCTCCTCTTCTACAGCACCACCGCCGCCAACCACGCCTCGCAGTCGGTGGCCCGCGCCTTGGGGCTCGTCCCGCTGGGCTGGATCTGGACGGTGCGTTGAACGACGGGTCCGCCGGGCACCGGCGCCCCGCACCGGCCCGCGCCGGACCGCGACTGTGGCGCAGAAGACAGCGGAAGGCGGATGACGCCGCCGCCCGTCCCGCGTTGCGCACAGTGATACGTCGAACGCCCATGTGAGGCGGCGTTCTGTGCCCACGTTCCGATACGAGGAGACCCACACGTGAACACCAGCGAATCCGCCGCACGGACGGCCCGGGTACTGTCCCGTCCCTTCAGCCTGGGCGGGCTCACCGTGCCGAACCGGATCGCCATGGCGCCGATGACCCGTGAGTTCTCGCCGGGCGGCGTCCCGGGCGCCGATGTCGCGGACTACTACGCGCGCCGCGCCGCAGGCGGCGTCGGCCTGATCATCACCGAGGGCACGTACGTCGATCACCCGGCCGCCGGAACCAGTGGCGCCGTCCCCCGCTTCCACGGCGACGACGCGCTGACCGGCTGGGGACGCGTCGTGACGGAGGTGCACGCGGCGGGCGGGACGATCATGCCGCAGCTGTGGCACGTCGGCATGGCCCGCACGGCAGGCGCGCCGCCGTTCCCCGACGCCCCGCCCTCCGGCCCGTCCGGGCTCGCCATCGACGGCACCCCCGCGGGGCACACCATGACGCGCGGCGACCTCGACGACGTCATAGCGGCGTTCGCCCGCGCGGCAGCCGACGCCGAACGCCTCGGCTTCGACGGAATCGAGCTGCACGGCGCGCACGGCTACCTGATCGACCAGTTCCTCTGGTCGCGCACCAACCGGCGCACCGACGCATACGGCGGCAGCCTCACCGCCCGTACCCGCTTCGCCGCCCACATCGTGGCGGCCTGCCGGGCAGCGGTAACGCCGGACTTCCCGATCCTGTTCCGGATGTCCCAGTGGAAGATGAACAACTACCAGGCCCGCCTCGCCGAGACACCGGAAGAGCTGGATGCCCTCGTGGCGCCGCTGGCCGAAGCGGGGGTCAGCGCCTTCCACTGCTCGACCCGCCGCTACTGGCTGCCGGAGTTCGACGGCGCGGACCTCAACCTCGCCGGCTGGGTCAAGAAGCTGTCCGGCAGGCCGACGGTCACCGTCGGATCGGTCGGCCTCGACAAGGAGTTCATCGGCGGGCCGGGCATGGAGCGGGGCGGCGTCGTCGGCATCGACCGGTTGCTGGACCGGATGGAGCGTGACGAGTTCGACCTCGTCGCCGTCGGACGGGCCCTGCTCGGCGACCCCCGGTGGGCCGCCAAGATCCTCGAAGGCCGCACCGGCGAACTCCTGCCGTTCGACCCCGCGATGCTGCGCACGCTGAGCTGACCCGGCCGCCGGTCAGCCCGCTTCCGGCGCCGCCGGCAGCTCACGGACCTCCTCCTCCGTCGTCTCCCGCAGCTCGTCGCCCAGCAGCAGCCAGCGGGTGATGCCGACGGACGAGAGGAACGGCAGGTCGTGGCCGGCGATCAGCAGGGCGCCCTCGTAGGAGCCGAGGGCGCCCGCCAACTGCCGCACGCCGGAGGCATCGAGGCTGTTGGTCGGCTCGTCCAGGATCAGGAGCTGCGGGGCGGGCGCGGCCAGCATCACGGCCGCGAGCGTGGCGCGGAAGCGTTCGCCGCCCGAGAGGGTGCCCACCGGCTGTTCCGCCCGCGCGCCCTTGAACAGGAAGCGCGCGAGCTGGGACCTGATGTGGTTGTCGGTGAGGCCGGGGGCCAGCCGCGCCACGTTCGCCGCGACGCTCAACTCCTCGTCCAGGAAGTCCAGTCGCTGCGGCAGGAATCGCAGCGGCACGAACGTCTCGGCCCGGCCCGACCGCGGCGCCAGCTCTCCGGTGAGGGTGCGCAGCAGGGTGGTCTTGCCCGCGCCGTTGCGGCCGACGAGGGCGATCCGCTCGGGCCCGTGCACGTGCAGGTCGCCCTGGACCAGCGAGCCGAACGCGGGACGCAGCGCCTCCAGGCGCAGGACGGTGCGGCCCGCGGGCACGGCGGTGTGCGCCAGGCTCACCCGGATCTCGGCGTCCTGCCGGATCGCTCCGGCGGCCTCGTCGCGCCGCTCGCGTGCCTCGCCGAGCCGGTCCTGCTGGAGGCCACGGAGCTTGTCGGCGGATTCCTGCGCGGAGCGCTTCTTCTCGCCCGCGACGATCCTCGGGGCCCGCCGCTGGGCGTCCATCTTCTTGCTGTGCCGCCGGCGGCGGGCCAGCTTCACCCGGGTCTCCTCCAGCTCGCGCTGCTGCCTGCGCACGTCCGCGTCGGCCGCCCGCAGCGTCCGCCCGGCCGCCTCCTGCTCGGTGGCCAGGGCCTCTTCGTAGGCAGACCAGCCGCCTCCGTACCACCGCACGGACCCGGAACGCAGGTCGGCGATCCGGTCCACCCGCTCCAGGAGTTCCCGGTCGTGGCTGACCACGACCAGGACGCCGGAGCGCCAGGAGTCGACGGCTTCGTAGAGACGGCGGCGCGCGAACAGGTCGAGGTTGTTGGTCGGTTCGTCCAGCAGCAGGATGTCGGGACGTTCGAGTAGGAGCGCGGCCAGCCGCAGCAGCACGGTCTCCCCGCCGGACAACTGGCCGACGGTACGGTCCAGTTCGATGCCGCCGAGGCCGAGCGAGCCCAGCGTCGCCAGCGCGCGTTCCGCCACGTCCCAGTCGTCGCCGACCGTCTCGAAGTGCCGCTCGTGCACGTCGCCGGCCTCGATGGCGCGCAGCGCGGCGCGCCGCTCGGCGATGCCGAGGGCCGTATCGACGCAGAGCTCCGTGTCGAGGGTGAGGTTCTGCGGCAGGTAGGCGAGGCTGCCGCTGACGGTCACCGACCCCTGGGCGGGGCGCAGGCGGCCGGCCAGGAGCCGCAGCAGGGTGGACTTTCCGGTGCCGTTGGTGCCGATGAGCCCGGTGCGGCCCCGGCCGATACCGAGGGAAAGACCGTCGAAGACGGTGGTGCCGTCCGGCCACCGGAACGTCAGGTCGGAGCAGGTGAGGGAAGCGCTGGGGGTGACGGGTGTCGCCATGGAGATTCTCGCAGTCGTGAGCGCGGTGGGCGGGGGCTTCGCAGGCGAACACCACGCGGCGACCAGGCCAGGAGGAAGAAGGTGCCAGGGTCCGGCAGGATGAGGGACGGCTCGGGCACCGAGGTCGCATCCACGCAGGTCACGGACGGCATGGGAAGCCGCTGCGGCGTGACGGGCGTACGGCGAAAGCCGTACGGCGCGGTGATCGCGAACCTCAGATGCGCAACGTCCACCTCAATCGGAGACAACAGGACCGCGCACCACGCTAACGCTCCGGACGGCACGGGGCAAAGGAATTGGCGAGCGGTCCGCGGGCCCCAGGAGACCGCCCGGGACCGGCGGGTTCCGAGTACGTCCCGCGTGCCGTCGGGCGTGGAGCCCAGGTACGGCGGCGCCAGGGGAAGCCGACCCGCTCGAAATGCCGCAGCAGCGCGTGCACCCCCGGGCTGCTGCGGGCCCGCTCCACCGTGTTGCCCCGCCGCGCCGGCCGGGGGAACCGTCCGCCTGCCATCACCTCGTCCACGAGGGCACTGCGGTCGGCGACCGGGGGCCGCCGGCACGGCCGCCGGGGGCCGCGGCGTGTCCAACTCCTGCTTACCGACAGCAAGTTCATCCGGCGGATCGCCACATCCATGCCTCCCGGCCGTGGCGGTACCGGGCCGCCGCTCCGTATGGTGTGCCGGGGCCGCCCACCGCTGTTCACCCGTCGTACACCCGGGTGTGCAGACGCTGTTGGTGGCGGCCCTGGAAGTTGTTGCGCGACACCGGAGCCGTCGAAGGGCACAACTCGTGCGCAAGCGTCTTTCCCCCTCCACCCGCCGGATACCGCTGGTCGCCGGCGCGGCCCTCGCCCTCGGCGCGCTCGGCGTCGGCGGTCCCGCACTCGCCGCAGCCGCCGACCCGCCGGACATCTCGCTGTCGGCCGGCTACCTCTCCGGCGCCGTGGGCGCCACGGGCGACCCCTCCGTCACCGTCACCGTGTCCCAGAGCGGCGGCGACGCATCGGACCTCACCGTCACGGCGGAATCCAGCTCCGAGCCGTCGGTCGCCGGCACCGGCGACGTCACCGTCAGCGGGAGCGGCGCCAAGCGCACGCTCACGGTCGCCGCACGGGGCGTCGGCTACACCGACCTCAAGCTCAAGGTCACCGGCCGCGGCGGCGCATCCGCCACCAAGACGCTGCACTACGCGGCGTCCGCGGACGTCCAACACGCCGCGGACACCCGCTACTTCACGGGGTCGAGCGACGCCTCTGCCGCCGTGGACGCCGGGGACGGCTACGTCATCGTCGCCGATGACGAGTCCAACGTGCTGCGCCTCTACGACCGCCGCGCCTCGGGCGGCCCGGTCAAGACCTGGGACTTCAGCTCGAAGCTCGGCGTCTCCAAGGAGATCGACATCGAGGCCGCGGCCAGGGTCGGCAACACCGTCTACTGGACCGGCTCGATGGGCAACAACAAGAAGGGCACCTACCACCCCGACCGCGGCACGCTCTTCACCACCAAGATCAGCGGATCCGGCGCCGGCACCAGCCTCTCGCTCGGCGGCTCGTACAAGAAGCTGCGCGAGGACCTCGTCGCCTGGGACCAGGACCACGACGACAAGTACGGCTTCGCGGACGGTACCGCCGACGGTCAGGTACCCAAGCAGATCGACGGGTTCAACGTGGAGGGGCTGGAGTTCGCACCGGGCTCCACCACCACCGCCTACGTCGGCTTCCGTGCCCCGCTGGTACCGCCGAAGAAGGGCGGCAAGGCGCTGCTGGTGCCCGTCACCAACATCGACAAGGTCATCGGTGGCGCGCACGCCACCTTCGGAAAGGCCATCGAACTGGACCTCGGCGGCCTCAGCATCCGCGACATCCGCAAGAACGCCGCCGATCAGTACCTGATCGTGGCCGGTTCCTGGGCCGCCGACGACAACAGCGACCCCTACACCCTCTACTCGTGGGACGGCGTCGCCGGGCACGCCCCCGTCAAGGTGCAGTCCCTGCCGACGGACGACGCGGGCGGCTGGGAAGCCGTGGTGGACGTGCCCGACCTCACCACCCCGGGAGCCCGCGCCCAGCTCATCACCGACGACGGCTCCGCCGACCTCTACGGCGACGGGACCGAGGCCAAGGACCTCCCCCACGACGAGTGGAAGAAGTCCCGCGCCACCTGGTTCACCGTCACCCCCAAGGCCCGGCACTGACCCTCGCAAGGAGGAGGCACGGGCCCGGACACCCGGGCCCGGCGCCCCGCCCTCACCACGGCACGGTGGTCCCGTCCCACGAGAGGAACGCGCCGTTGGGCCCGTCATCCGGCAGCAGGGCCAGACGCACCGCGCCCGCCGCGGCCTGAGCCGGATCCCCTTCGCTGGCGGCGGCGCGCGCGTTGAGGCCGGTCTTCCGCAGTCCTGGCGCCAGCGCGTTCACCTTGAAGCCGTCCTCGGCGAGTGCCTGGGCGTAGCACACCGTCAGCGCGTTCAGCGCCGTCTTCGACGACCGGTAAGCGGCCCCACCACCCGTGGAGAACAGCGCATCCGGCCCCGTGCTCCACGCCAACGACCCGGTCCCGCTGGAGATGTTCACGATCCGGGGACGCGCGGACCGGCGCAGCGCCGGCAGGAACGCGTTGGTCACCGCGAGGACCCCGAACAGGTTCGTCTCGTAGGTACGACGGAACGCGTCGACGCCGGACTCGGCCGCCGTGGCGCTGTCGGCCATGATCCCGGCGTTGTTGACGAGCACGTCCAGGTCACCGACCTGCTGCGCGGCGCCTTCGATACCGGCCTGATCCGTGACGTCGAGCAGCAGCAGCCGGGCGCCGCCCCCGATCTCGTCGACCGCCCGCCGCCCCCGCTCCGCGTCGCGCGAACCGACGTACACGGTGAGCCCGGCGGCCACGAGCTGCCGGGCGATTTCCTTGCCGATGCCTTTGTTGGCGCCGGTGACCAGTGCCGTGGCGGAAGAATCGTCCATGACACCGACGATCCCCCGTACGGCCCGGCGGATCCAGGTGCAGCTGCCACCCGGCACCCGTAGAGCCCAACGGGCGGACGGCCCCGGGCGCGGCGGCGGCACGGCAGGGACCGGCCGCCGGCCGTAGCGCCAACTGCATCAAGAGACCCCGCGCAGCCCGCCCCGGTCTGGTGAAGCCGGCTTCGTCAGCCACCGTCCGGGCCACCGCGCACGGAAGAATCCGCGCCATGACCACACCAGCCAAAGCGCAGGATCCCCTCACCGCCGGTGTCGCCGCCCGCAGCGGTACGCCGCTCACCTACGAGCAGGCAGCGGCCCGCCTCCGCAAGGGCGGCGACGCCTACTGGAGGATGCTGGACCGCGGCCACCACGGCGTACTCGAAGCCCTGGAGGCGCTGCGCGGGCGGGCTGCCCGGCCGGCCGAGCGGGCGCACCTCGACGAGGCCCTGCGCGACGTCCACCGCCACGACGTCCCCGAGTGGATCATCCGGCCGGTCAACGCCTACTGGGCCGAGCGCTACCAGGCGGAATGCGACGCGGCCGAGGACGCCCCCGACGGCGGCGCCCTGCGCGCCGGCGTCTACCACGCCGTCTCCTCCGTCCACGAGTACCTCTGGCCCGGCTGCCAGGACGAATACCTGGCCTGCATGCGCTGAGAGCCGGCGTCCGAACCCCGGCCGGGCGAGCGGGGTTCGGACACCGGCTCCGACTTCCCCCGCGGCGGCCGGTGTTGCCCAAGGCCCCGGGCACAACTCGATGTCCCGTCACCGACGCCCGTGCCAGAATCCGGCGCATGACCATCCGCTACCCGCGCCCCCTGCGCCCCGGTGACCGCATAGGCATCACGTCTCCCTCCAGCGGAGTCGCGAAGGAGCTGGACGCGCGCCTCAACGTGGCGATCCGCGCCGTGCAGGCCCGGGGGTACGAGGTGGTCGTCGGCCGCTGCATGGACGGCGCCGGGCATGTCAGCGCCCCGGCGTCCGACCGGGCGGCCGAGCTGATGTCGATGCTGACGGACCCGCACATCAGGGCCGTGGTGCCGCCGTGGGGAGGTGAGACGGCGATCGATCTGCTGCCGCTGCTGGACTGGGAGCGGCTGCGTGCGGCGGAGCCGACCTGGCTCGTCGGCTACTCCGACATGTGCTCCGTCATCACGCCGCTGACACTCCTCGCCGGAATGGCGACCGTGCACGGAAACAACCTCATGGACACCCCGTACCAGGTGCCCGACGGCCTGGTGTCCTGGCTCGACATCGCTGCTGCGCCACCGGGACACCGCTTCACGCAGACCCCGCCGGGCCGCCACCGCTCCTCGGGCTGGGACGACTACCGCACCCACCCCGAGGCGTCCACGTACACGCTCGACACCTCCGGCGGGTGGACCAGGCTGGACGCCGACGGTGCCGTGGACGTTGAGGGACGCCTGATCGGCGGCTGCATCGAGGTGCTGTGCAACCTCGCGGGAACGCCCTACCTCGACGTCTCGTCCTTCGCGCGGGACGAGGCTCCGGGCGGGCTGCTCGTATACCTCGAAGCGTCCGACGACGACGCCTTCACCATCTGCCGGAACCTGCACGGGATGCGGCTGGCCGGGGTCTTCGACCGGGCGAACGCGGTACTCGTCGGCCGCACTTCCGCCCCCGACACGGACTCGCTCACCCAGCACGAAGCCGTCATCGACGCACTCGGCCCCCTGAACCTGCCCGTCATCGCCGACGTCGAGTGCGGCCACGTCCCGCCCTACCTGCCCCTCGTCAACGGAGCGCGCGCCCGGCTCGTCCACACCTCGACCCGTAGCGAACTCACCCAGACACTGAGCTGACGCCTCAGGGCGTCTGCCGTCGGGTCCGGACGCGCTCCGTGAGCACCTCCGCCAGGTCGTCCACGAATACGGTGAGCCGGTCCAGGCGCGAACCGCCGCGGGTGATGCGGAAACCGTGGCGGCGTCCCCAGAACGCGGCCTGGACGACATGGAGCTGAGCCCAGCGCCGGGCGCGTTCGCGATCGAGTTCCGCGGCTTCGGCGAAGACGTCCAGGGTGCGGTGGGCGGCCTTGCGCAGGTCGTCCGCTTCGATGAGTGTCAGGGCGCGCGACTTGAGCAGCGTGCCGCTGTCGTAAGCAGGGTCTCCCGCGTACCCCTTGGGGTCGACGGCCAGCCACGGCTCCCGGTCGGCGCGCAGGATGTTTCTGGCGTGGAGATCGCCGTGGATGAGGGTGTCGGGCTGGATGGTGGCCAGTTCGCGGACGGTCGCCACGGCAGCGTCCACCACGTAGGGCGACAGGGCGTGCGTCAGCTCGTCGGCATCCTTGCGGAGCTGCTTCTCCCAGGCGGCGGCCTGCTGCCGTAGGCGGGGCAGGCCGGGCGGTGCGGGGACGGCCAGCCGGCGACTGAGCCGCCCCGCGATCGTCACCGCCTCATCGCCGTCCTCGGATTCCGCCAGGGTCGACGTTCGGGCCCGCTCCAGCAGCATCGCGAAACGCTCGTCGTCGCGTGCGTGCAGCAGCACGGCCCCGCGTCCGCCCCAAACCGCAAAGGCGTCCGGCTCGTGGACGTTGCCCGGATGCGGAAAGGACACCTTCAGCGCAGCGGTTCCCTCGGCCCGCCGCACCACCGGGACGACGACCCCGACACCCCCATGCATGACCTCGCCGTCCGGAATGCACCCCCAGCGCTCCAGCAACTCCTCCACGATTCCCGGCAGTTCGGCGAGCCACGCCGCGCCGGGCTCTCCTTCGCGCTCGATGGTGCTCCGCGAGAACGTCTCCGGGATCTCGGTCGTCCAGGCCATCCGGGCACCCTACGCGCCGATCCGGCGCCGTTGTCACCCACGGGCAGGACATTCAGCGCAGGGTGTAGCCGCCGTCCGGATACAGGGTCGCGCCGGTGGTGAATCCGTTGGTGAAGAGGAACAACACGGTCTGGGCGATCTCGTCCTCCGTCCCGAGCCGGCGGAGCAGGGTGTCCCTGCGGTACTGCGCGAACGCCGCCTCCCGGTCCTCATCCGGCCGGTGCGCCCACAGGTTTCCGTCGATGGTGCCGGGCGAGACGACGTTGACCCGGACCGGCGCCAGCTCCACGGCCAGGCCCCGGCCCAGACCCTCGATCGCGGCGTTGCAGGCCGCGTAGGCGGGCGCGGCGGCCGGCGGGCGGGCCCCTGCGGCGCCGGACATCAGGACGACGGAGCCGTCCTGCGTCAGCTTGGGCGCGGCGTATTTGACCGCGTGGTACTGGCCCCAGAACTTGGAGACGAAGGGGCTTTCGGCGTCTTCGTCGCTCAACTCCCGCAGGGGGCCCACGCGGTAGGAGGCCGCGGAGGTGAACAGGTGGTCGATGCTGTCGAGTTCCGCGAAGAACGCGGCGAGCGAGGAGCGGTCCGTGGTGTCCACGGTCCGCCAGGTGGCACGGTCGCCCAACTCCTGTGCCGCTGCGGCGAGGCGTTCGCGGGTGCGTCCGCCGAGGACGACGCGGGCGCCGGCCGCGATCACCTGATGGGCGACGCGGAGACCGATGCCCGAGCCGCCGCCGATCAGGACGACTGTGCGCCCGTGGAGAGTCCCCGCTCCGGGGGGACCGGCGGGAGCTTGGGCGGGGGAGAGCGGTTCATTCATGGCGGATGGCTCCGTGGTGTGCTGAGTCTCGTGGGCGGTCGGCCACACATCCCAGCGCGCCGGATGATCACGGTATTCCCCTTCCCCGTAGGCGGGTTGGGCCGTGCCGGTCCGTCCTCGGAGCATCACCCAACTCCTCATTCAATCGGTTGACTTAATCGTGAGTGCGGGGTTTTACTGCTTGCACGAACCCTTGAGTCGGGAGGCCGCTGGTGACCGATGTCCAGGACGCCGAGTCCATGAGCTACCCGATCGCCGCTCCGGCCGTGCTGGAGCCGCCGCGGCAGTGGGCGGATCTCCGGCGTACGTGCCCGGTTGCGCCGGTGACGTTGCCGAGTGGCGATCAGGCGGTGCTGCTGACCCGCTACGAGGATGTGAGGGCGGCGCTCTCCGACCCGCGTCTGAGCCGTGAGGGAGTGGCCTTGCCCGACGCCGCCCGGGTGGCGGCCGGTGATTCGGAGGGCATATTCAGCAGCCCGATGGCGAAGGCGCTCAACGCCGAGGGGCACGGGCGGTGGCGGCGCATGGTCGGCAAGTGGTTCACGGCGAAGCGGATGACGGCGCTGCGGCCCGGCATGGAGGCCATGGCCGATCAGCTCGTCGACGAAATGCTGAAGCACGGAAAGTCGGCGGACCTGGTGACGCAACTGGCCTTCCCGCTCCCGGTGTTCGTGATCTGCCGGATGCTTGGCGTGCCGGAGAGTGACCGGGACAGGTTCAAGCGCTGGTCGGACACCTTCTTGAACATGACCCGGTACACGCGGGACGAGACGGACGCGGCACATCAGGAGTTCGCGGAGTACATGTCCGGCCTGATAGCGGGCAAGCGCGCACAGCCGGGAGACGACCTCCTCAGCCTTCTCCTGGGCGGCGCGGACGCCGACGGCGAGCCGATGTCCGAGGCCGGGCTCGTGGCCACCGGGCAGGCGCTGCTGCTCGCCGGGCACGAGACCACCGCGGGCTTCATCGCCATGATGGTGGCCCACCTGCTGTCCGACCGCAGGCGCTGGGAACGGCTGCTGGCCGATCCGGCGCTGATCCGCCCGGCCGTGGAAGAGGCGCTCCGGTTTGACCCGAACGGCAGCGGTTTCGGCATGCTCCGCTACGTGCACGAGGACACGGAGCTTTCCGGCGGCACGGTGTCCCGCGGCACCACCGTGGTGTGCAGCATGGCCGCGGCCAACCGCGACGAGCGCGCGTGGGACGCGGCGGACGACATGGACGTGAGCCGTAGCCCCAATCCGCACCTCACCTTCGGCTCCGGCCCGCACGCGTGCCTGGGGCAGCCGCTGGCCCGCACGGAGTTGCAGGCGGCTCTCACCGTGCTGCTGCGCAGGCTGCCCACCCTCGATCTCGGCGTTGCCGCCCAGGATCTGCGGCGCCATGAGGGGCTGCTGACCGCCCCGCTGCGTGAACTGCCGGTGACGTGGTGAGCGGCGTGCGAGGCGGAGCCGTGCGTGCCGACCGTGCCGCCGGGACGCGCGAGGTGATCATGACGTCCGCGGAAAGGCTCTTCGCCGAGCACGGCCTGTCCGCCGTGTCGAGCCGTCAGATCGGCGAAGCGGCGGGCCAGGGCAATGTCACGGCCGTCAGCTACCACTTCGGTGCCAAGGCCGGTCTGGTGCGCGCCATCATGACCAAGCACGGCGAGGAGATCGAACAGATCAGGCAGCAGCACCTGGCGGACGTCGGCGACAGCCACGACATCCGGGACTGGGTCGGCTGCCTGGTGCGTCCCGTACCGGAGCATCTGGGCTCGCTCGGCAGCCCTTCCTGGCACGCCCGCTTCGCCGTCCAGGTCATGACCGACCCCATGATGCGCGCCCTCGTCACGGACGAGGCCCTGACCAGGAAGCATCTGCGGCAGACCCTCGACGGACTCGGCCGCTGCCTCGACGCGCTGCCCGCCCGGATACGTGCCGAACGCGGGGACATGGCCCGCCACTTGATCACCCATACCTGCGCGGAACGGGAGCGTGCCCTGGCCGAGGGCACCGCCCCGCTGCACTCCTCGTGGGAGCACACCGCCGACGCCCTGACCGACGCGATCGTCGGCCTGCTCACCGCACCTGTCACCTCCTCCCGCCACACCCTGGACCGGACCGGCCCATGAGGATCACCGCTGACGAATGAGCCGCCGGACCCACGGCAGCCGCCGCCGCAGCGCCCACCGCCGTCTGCGGCGTCGCCGAACCGGCCGTTCAGGGACGGTGGTTGTGCGTGCCGGGGGTGTAGCCGAAAGCGCGGTGGAAGACGTCGATGAAGGCGCTGGCGGAGGACCAGCCGCAGCGATGGGCGATGCCGGTCACCGGTACGCCGTCGGCCAGCAGGCGCAGCGCGTGGTAGAGGCGCAGCTGCGTGCGCCACTGCGGGAAGGTCATGCCCAGCTCCCGCCGGAAAAGGCGGCTGAGGGTCCGTTCGCCGGCGCCGGTGGCGGCGCCCAGCGACGCCAGGGTTCGCGGGTCGGCGGGGTTGCGGTGCAGGAGATCGCAGACCGCGGCCAGCCGGGGGTCGGCCGGGGCGGGCAGCCGGAAGGGCTGCTGCGGCGAGGCGCGCAGCTGGTCGAGGAGGACGGCGCGCAGCCGCCGCCGCTCGGGGGTGTCGCTGAGGGGGCTGCGGGTGTAGCTGAGGATGAGTTCGCGCAGCAGGGGACTGACGGCCAGGACGGTGGGGACGTGCAGGCCGAGGGGGTTGATGCGGGCGGGCAGGCCGACGAGATGCAGGTCGAGGTGGCCGTGAGCGCGGTGGGCGTGGACGCAGCCGGCGGGTACCCAGATGGCGCGGGTGCCGGGGGCGAACCAGGTGCCGGCGGCGGTGGTGACGGCCAGGACACCGGAGCCGGCATAGACGATCTGGTGCTCGTCGTGCCGGTGCGCGTCGATGCTCTCGCCCGGAGCGAGCACCTTGGCGCGGGTGGGCGCCTCGCGGGTGTGGCGGATATCCGGCATGCTTTGGCACTTTATCGGAAGCGCGCCACACCGTGCAGGGCGACGATGGTCATGTGCCCATCGACCAGACCTCCCGCACCGGCCGCCCGATCACGCTGCTGTCCCTGGGACACGCCTGCGTGGACATCTACCAAGGCGCAGTGGCCGCGTTGGTGCCGTTCTTCGTCTCCGAACGGGCCTACACCTACGCCGCCGCCTCCGGCATCGTCCTGGCCGCATCCCTGCTGTCCTCAGTGGTCCAGCCACTGTTCGGGGCGCTCACCGACAAGTGGGCCATGCCCTGGCTGTTGCCGGCCGGCACCCTGGCATCCGGAACCGGCGTCGCACTCGCCGGCCTCACCGGCTCGTACGCCCTGACCCTGGCGCTCGTCGCGGTGTCCGGAATCGGCATCGCCGCCTACCACCCGGAAGCCGCCCGCGTGGCACGGGGCGCCAGCCGCGGCAGCCACACCGCGATGGGCTGGTTCTCCCTCGGCGGCAACCTCGGCTTCGCCGCCGCCCCGCTGATGGTCTCCGCCGTCATCGCCACCGGCGGGCTGCACGCCTCCCCGCTGCTGATCGTCCCCGCCCTCGCCGGCACGGCACTGTGCCTGGCCGCGCTGCCCCGCATCACAGCACCTCCCGCCGCGGCATCGGCCGCCCAACCCGGCCACCGCGCCGCCCGGGACGACTGGGCCTCCTTCGTGAAACTGTCCGGCGCCATCATGTGCCGCTCGATCGTCTTCGTCGGCCTGAGCGCGTTCATCTCCCTGTATGTACGCCAACGCACCGGGGGAGGGGACGCCGCCGGCGCCGTCGCGCTCTTCGTCCTCTACCTGGGCGGCGCGGTCGGCACCGTGGCCGGCGGCCGCCTCGCCACCCGCTTCGGCCGCCTCCCCGTCATCCGGTGGTCCTACGCGCTGACCGTCCCCGCAGTGGCCGGCCTCGTCCTCGTTCCAGGACCGATGCTGTATCCCCTGGTCGCCCTCACCTCGGCCGGTCTGTACGTGCCCTTCTCGCTGCACGTCACCCTCGGCCAGGACTACCTGCCCCGCCGCATGGGCACCGCCAGCGGCGTCACCCTGGGCCTGACGGTCAGCATCGGCGGCCTCGCCAGCCCCCTCATCGGCGCCCTCGCAGACGCCACCTCCCTGCACACCGCCCTCGCACCACTGATCGTCATGCCCGCCGTCGGCTGGCTCCTCCTGCGCCGCCTGAACGAACCCGGCCTCCCCGAATCAGCCCCCCACCAGCCGACGTCCTGCCCTACAGGACACCGGTCGTGATGCCGCCGCCGTCCTCACACGTGCCACGCTCCTGCTGATGGCCACCGCCACCGGGCTGTCCGTGGCCGGGAACTACTTCGCTCAGCCGCTGCTCGACACCATGGCCCAGCGGTTCGGGACGAGTTCCGGCACCGCAGCGTTGGTGGTGACGGTATGTCAGGCCGGGTGCGTGTGCGGGCTGGTGCTGTGCGTCCCTCTGGGCGACCCGGTGGAACGTCGGCCGGCCGTGACGCGCTCGGGGAACACCTGGGGCGCCGCAGAGCAGCGGGGTGAGAGCTGCTTGATTGCGTTTCACCGGCGGCCGTCGCCGGGTGCCAGCGCGGCGTGCACCAGTTGCACGGGGTGCCAGGCTTCGCGCTGGGTGCCGTGGAGGATCTGCTGACGGCAGGAGACTCCGGTCGCCACCACCACGGTCTGCGGCGGTTCGGCGTCGACCGCGGGGAAGAGACGGTCCTGGCCGACGGTCATGGAGACGTCGTAGTGCTCGGACTCGAAGCCGAAGGAACCCGCCATGCCGCAGCATCCGGCATCCACCTCCTCGACCAGGGCGTGGGGGATGCGGCGGAGCAGGGCGACGGTCGCGGCGGTGCCGACCTCCGCCTTCTGGTGGCAGTGCCCGTGGTACAGCAGCCTGCGGCCGGCCGGCCAGGAGTCCTCCCGCAGGCGCAGGCGGCCGTCGTCGATCGCCTCGACGAGCAGCTCCTCGACCTGGCGGACCCGGCCCGCGACGTCCTCGACCATCGGATCGCCGGGCAGCAGCGCCCGGTACTCGTCCCGCAGCGTCATCAGACAGGACGGCTCGCAGCCCACGATGGGCGAGCCCGGCTCCGTCTCCCCTGCGAGCAGGCGGACGAGCGTGGATGCCTTCGCCTTCGCGTCGTCGACCAGGCCCTTGGACAGGCTCGAACGGCCGCAGCAGCCACGGCTCTCCAGCCGCACCCGCCAGCCCGCGCGCTCCAGCAGCTCGATCGCCGCACGGCCGATGTCCGGCTCGGTGTAGCTGGTGAAGGAGTCCGCGAGGAAGGTGACGGTGCCCTGGGCGGCAGGCCCTGCCGAGGCGGTGCGGCGGCGGAACCACCGCACCAGGCTGCGCCGTTGGAAGACCGGCAGCGGCCGCTCCCGCGTGATGCCCGGCCACCGTTCCAGCAGCCTGCGCAGGAGCGGGATGCGTCCGGGCAGGTTGGACAGCGGCGCGGTCCCGGAGCCCAGCCGGTTCAGCAGCCGGATCGCGCCGAAGAGCCGTGAGCGCAGCGGAGTGCCGTGCAGGTCGTGGTGGTGCGAGAGGGCCTCGCTCTTGAGTGTCGCCATGTCCACGCCGAGCGGGCACTCGCTCTTGCACGCCTTGCACATCAGACACAGGTCGAGGATCTCGTGCAGCCGCGCATCGCCCAGCGCTTGCCGCGGATCCGGCTCCGAGAGCGCCTTGACCAGCGCGCCCGCACGGCCGCGGGTGGAGTCCTCCTCCTTGCGCGTGGCCATGTACGACGGGCACATGGCGCCGCTGCCGCTCTTGCGGCACACCCCGATGTTCATGCAGCGGTCCGCGGCGCCGCGCATCCCGCCGATGACCTCGAACGAGAGCCGGGTACGCAGCGGACCGGCGGCCGGCAGCGCCGCGTCGCGCAGGTTCTCCGTCATCGACGGGGCATCCACGATCTTCCCGGGATTCATCCGGTTCTCCGGATCGAAGACGCGCTTGACCTGCCGCATCGCCTCGTAGAGCCCGTCACCGAAGATCTCCCGGTTGAACTCGCTGCGCGCCAGACCGTCGCCGTGCTCGCTGGAGTTGACGCCGCCGTACTCCCTGACGAGGTCCTTGACCTCTTCCGCCACCGCCCGCATCGTCCGTTCCTGCGCCGGGTCGGCGAGGTCGATGAAGGGCCGCACGTGCAGACAGCCGACCGAGCAGTGTCCGTAGAAGCCGGCGGTCAGCCCGTGCCGGTCCAGCACCCGCTTGAACCGCCGGGTGTAGTCGGCGAGATGGACGGGGTCGACCGCGGTGTCCTCGACGAAGGCCAGCGGCCGACGGGTGCCCTCGCTCGCCGCCATCAGCAGACCCAGACCGGCCTTGCGGACCTTCAGCAGCGCCGACTGCTGGGCGGGCGTGACCGCCTGGAGCGTGTGGTAGCCGTGCCCGTGGCGGGCCCACAGCGCGGTGAGCCGTTCCAGCCTGCCGAGCAGTTCCGGCTCGTCGTCCCCGGTGAAGCTGACGAACAGCAGGGCGTCGGGGTCGCCTTCCAGGATGGCGCCCAGCGCGGCGTATTCGATCCGCTGCCGTGACAGGTCCAGGATCGTGCGGTCCATCAGCTCCACCGCGGCCGGCTCGCAGCTCAGCGCGGACTCGGTGGCCTCGATGGCGGCCTGCGTCGAGGTGAAGTGCCCGACGGCTATCACCGTGCGGGACGGTGTGGGGACGAGATCGACCAGGGCGCGGGTGGCGACGACGAGTGTGCCCTCGGAGCCGACGACGAACTTCGCGAGGTCGAACGGGACGTCCTCGCGGGCGAGCCGGTCCAGCCGGTAGCCGCAGGCACGCCGCCAGAACGGCGGGAAGCCGTCCGCGATGGCCCCGGCGTTCTCGCGCACGATCCGTGGCAGGTGCCGGTAGAGACTGCCCTCCAGGGTCGCCTCCCCGGCCCGGCGCGCCCGTTCGTCCTCGTCGACCGGGGCCAGGCGGGCCTCGCTCGCGTCGGAGAGCACCACGTCGAGTGCGCGGACGTGATCGATGGTCATGCCGTAGCGCAGGGAGCCGCTGCCGGCCGAGTTGTTGCCGATCATCCCGCCGAGGGTGGCGCGGTTGCTGGTGGAGGTGTCGGGGCCGAACATCAGGCCCAACGGCGCGGCCTCCCGGTTGAGTTGGTCCTGGACCACACCGGCCTCGACCAGCGCCGTGCGGGCGCCCGCGTCGATCTCCAGGACCCGGTTCATGTGACGGGACAGGTCCAGCACCAGCCCCGGCCCCACGGTCTGGCCCGCCAGGCTCGTCCCGGCGCCGCGGGGCACCAGCGGAACCCCGTGTTCGGCGGCCGCCGCCACCGCCGCCCTGACGTCCCCGGCGTGCCGGGGGAAGACCACACCGGCCGGCCTGATCGCGTACATGCTGGCGTCCCGTGAGAACAGGTGCCGGGTGTAGTCGTCGAACCCGACCTCGCCGTCGAGGTCCCGGCGCAGCCGGTGTGCCAGATCCTGCCTCGCGGCGCCGCCCGTCGCGGGGGCGTCGTCGCCGATCGCGGTCATACGCGCCCGCCTTCCCCGGCGGGCCGGGCCGGTTCATCGGAGAGCAGGTCCAGCGCGGCCTGGAGTCCGCCCTCGTCGACGGGAGCCCCGGCGAGCCGCAGGCCCATCTGCACTCCGGCGAGCGTGCCCGCCAGGGTGAGGTCGTTGAAGTGGCCGAGGTGCCCGATGCGGAAGACGCGGCCGCTGAGCCTGCCGAGCCCCGCGCCGAGCGACATGTCGAACCGCTCCCGTACGACCTCCCTGACCTTGTCCGCGTCGTGTTCCGGCGGCATGAGCACGGCCGTGAGCGCCCCGGAGTGCTCGCGTGCGTCCGCGCACAGCACCTCAAGTCCCCAGCCGTGGATGGCCGCACGGGTGGCGCGGGCGTGCCGGGCGTGCCGGGCGAAGACCTGGGGCAGCCCCTCGGCTTCGAGCAGTTCCAGCGCCGTCTTCAAGCCGTAGAGCAGGTTGGTGGCCGGGGTGTACGGGAAGAATCCGCGCCGGTTGGCTTCGATGACGGGGTGCCAGTCCCAGAAGGATCTGGGCAGGGCCGCCGTGCGGGAGGCCGCGACGGCCTTCTCGCTGACGGCGTTGAAGCTCAGCCCCGGGGGCAGCATCAGGCCCTTCTGCGACCCGGCCACCGTGACGTCGACCCCCCACTCGTCGTGCCGGTAATCGATCGAGCCGAGCGAGGAGATGGTGTCGACGCACAGCAGTGCGGGGTGTCGCGCGGTGTCGATGGCCGCTCTGATCTCGGGGATCCTGCTGGTCACTCCGGTCGATGTCTCGTTGTGGACGACGCACACGGCCTTGACGGAGTGCGAGGTGTCCGCCGCCAGCCGCCGTGCGAGGAGTGCGGGATCCACGCCGTGGCGCCAGTCTCCCGGCACGAAGTCGACGTCCAGGCCGAGCCCTGTGGCCATCTTCTGCCACAGCGTGGCGAAGTGGCCGGTCTCGAAGCACAGCACACGGTCACCCGGGCTCAGGGTGTTGACGAGAGCCGCCTCCCAGGCGCCGGTGCCGGAGGCGGGATAGATCACTACGGGGCCCGCCGTTCCGAACACCGGCTTCAGCGCGTCCAGCAGATGCAGCGTCAGCTCGGCGAACTCCGGTCCCCGGTGGTCGATGGTGGGCGCCGCCATCGCCCGAAGTACCTGGTCGGGCACGTTCGTTGGGCCGGGAATCTGCAGAAAGTGACGGCCGGTGTGAAGGGTCATGCGAGCCACCCCCTAATCTGTGCCGTATCACGGCACGCTGTGTCGTACGATGGCACGCCGGAGCATAGGGAGCACCTGCCGAAGGAGTCAATGGATGCAGAACGTTCTCAACGCGCTGCGCGTACTGGACGAGGTCGCTGCCCGGCAGCCGGTCGGCGTGGCCGAACTTGCCCGCACCCTGGGGATTCCCAAGAGCACCGTCCAGCGCGCCCTGCTCACGCTGCAGACCGCGGGCTGGCTCCGCCCGGCCGACGGCGGCGGCGCCACCCGCTGGATCCTGACCACCAAACCGCTGCTCATGGGCCGTCACGGCAGCGGCGAACTGGGCCTGCGCGACGTGGCAGTGCCGGTGATGGAGGAGCTGCGGCGGCAGAGCGACGAGACCGTCCACCTGGCCGTGCCGGAAGGCGGCAAGGTGGTGCTGATCGAGCGGCTGGAGACGTCGCAGCCGGTGCGCATCATCCTGCCGCTGGGCAAGGACCTCCCGCTGCACGCCTCGGCGAACGGCAAGGCCGTGCTGGCCGCGAGCGCCCCCGACGTCATCGAGCGCCATCTCGCCGAAGAACTCCCGCAGTTCACGGGGACGACCATCACCGACCTCGGTCGGCTGCGCGCCGAACTGGCGGCCGTCCGGGAGCGTGGATACGCGACGAACGACGGGGAGTGGCGCACGGATGTCTCCGCGGTCGCCGCGGCCGTTGTCGTCGGCCCGGGAGGGCCGGTCGCCAGCATCAGTGTCAATGTGCCGACCAGCCGCGTGACCAGCGATTCCCGCGCGGCCCACGGCGAGATGGTGCGCGAGGCGGCGGCGAAGGTCGGCGCCGCACTGGGGAGTTCACGCGGCCGTCCCTCTCGTGACGCCCCGCCGCGGCAGACCCCTTGACATCGCGTGACGGCGGTCTCAATACTTCCCCTTGCGAAATCCGTACTTCACATTACGGAAGTGTTCGATGCCCGCCGGGCGTAGCAGTACGGCGGTGAGGCGGGCGCAGTCATTCCCTGCTGCCCAGCCGGCGGCGATTCCCACCGCGGCCCGCCGCTCCAGCCGTTCCGCACATGACCATCGACCGTAGGCGGGGAAGCCTCGTGTCAGATCACGTCATATCCATCATCGTGCTGGTACTGGTATTTGTCGTCGCCACCGCGTTCTCCGTCCACATGGGAGCACTCGCCCTCGTGGCCGCTTTCGTGGTGGGAACGGCAATTGCCGGGAAGTCGACCGACGGCATCTTCTCGGGATTTCCCGGAGATCTCTTCGTCGTCCTCGTCGGCGTGACCTTTCTGTTCGCCATCGCCAGGAACAACGGCACCGTGGACTGGCTCGTCCACAGATGCATGAGAGCCGTGGGAGGCAGAACCGCGCTCATACCCTGGGCGATGTTCCTGGTCACAGCCCTCCTGGCCGGAGTGGGCGCGGTCGTTCCCGCAGCCGTCGGCATCATCGCCCCGATCGGCATGGGCGTCGCCAGGCGGTACGGGATCAGTCCGCTCCTCATGGGCATATTCATCGCCAACGGAGGCAGCGCGGGAGGCTTTTCCCCCATCGGCGTATTCGGCACCATCACCAACGACATCGTCATCCGCAATCACATTCCCGGCAGCCCCACACTTCTTTTCCTCTACTCCCTCATCTTCAACATCCTCCTGAACCTCGCGGCCTTCGCCCTGTTCGGCGGGCGGCAGTTACTGGGACGCAGGGGCGAGGTCCCGGCACCGGCTGATGCAGGCGGTACCCAGGCCGCCGCCACGGAAGTGCCCCCGAAACTCGACGCGAACCGCGCCCTCACTCTCATCGGCCTGCTCGCACTCGTCTGCGGCGCGCTCTTCTTCGACCTCGACGTCGGCCTGATGGCGCTCAGCGTGGCCGTGGTGCTGTCCCTCGTCTCACCCCAATACGCCAAGAACGCCGCCGAGATGTGCGCCTGGAGCACCGTCCTGCTCGTCTGCGGCATCGTCACCTACGTCAACCTGATGGAACGCATCGGCACCATCGACTACCTCGGCGACAGAGTGGCCTCCATCCACGCCCCGCTGCCGGCCGCGCTGCTCATCTGCTTCATCGGCGCCATCGTCGCCGCCTTCGCCTCCACCACCGGCATCCTCGGCGCCCTGATCCCGCTGGCCGTCCCCTTCCTCCTGAGCGGCCAGGTCGCCGCGGTCCCCCTCGTCGCGGCACTGGCGATCTGCGCCTCGGTCGTCGACGCCTCCCCCTTCTCGACCAGCGGCGCCCTGGTGACCGCGAACGCATCCGACGACGAAAGAAACCTGGTCTTCCGCCGCCTGATGGTGTGGGGCTTCAGCTTGGTGGCCGTCGTGCCTCTTGTGACGTGGGGGGTTCTTGTCGCGCCTGGTTGGTAGACGGCGGAGGTCACGGCCCGGTGCCGTCGTCGGACATGGCGTCGTCGTCGGTGAGGGCGTCGCGGAAGGCGTTCTTGTCGCCGGCGTTGACGGCGGCGACGAAGGTGGCCACGGCGGGGTCGGTGAGCTGGGTGGTCATTACGGCCTCCACGGGGAGCGGGACGCAGTGAGCGGGTACACGGGACGCCGGGGGAGTGGCGTTCCGCGGGCCGCCGTCGGCCGGGCGGCCCGCGGGACGGTGCGGGTCAGCGGGTGGTGTAGCCGCCGTTGAGGAGCAGCGTCTGGCCGTTGGCCCACCAGCCGTCGGTGAGGAGGAAGCGGACCCAGGGCACGATGTCCTCGATCTTGGTGAGTTCGCCGTTCATCGCCGATGACTTGTGGAAGGCGACGGCGCCGTCGTCCTCGGCGGGGTAGAAGAACGAGGTGTCCATCGGGCCCGGGGCGATGGTGTTGACCGAGATGTTGCGGCCGTACAACTCCTTGGACAGGGCCCGGGTGAAGTGCTCGACCGGCGCCTTGCTGCCCGCGTACGTGGAGTACAGGCCGGTGTAGGCGGCGAGCAGCGAGGTGACGACGTTGATGATCTTTCCGCCGTCCTCGATCCGGCGGGCGGCCTCGCGCATGACGAAGAACGCGGCCTTGGAGTTGACCGCGAACATGCGGTCGTACTCCTCTTCGGTGATCTCGGTGAGCGGCTTCTTCAGCACCATGCCGGCGGTGTTGATGCTGTAGTCGAGTTTGCCGAACCGGTTGACGGTCTCGTTGAAGACCCGCTCCACCTCGGAGACCTGCGTCAGGTCGCCCTGAAGCGCGAACGCCTCGCCAGGTCCCGCGTTGATCTGCGCGGCGACGTCCTCGGCCTTGGCCCGTGAGGAGTCGCTGTTGTAGTGCACCGCGACCAAGGCGCCCTCCGCGCCCAGGGTGGTGCTGATGAGCCCGCCGAGGTTGCGGGACGCGCCGCCGACGAAGGCGACCTTGCCGTTGAGCGTCTTGTCCGGGGTGCTGGCCATGACTGCCTCCTGCGTAGTACCGGGCCGGGCCGGCACGACTCCGGCTGACACCGGACGCCGCGCCCTGCCCAGCAGCTTCCCCCCAGTACCGAGTGGCGATCTTGAACGATCCGATCACCGAGGGAACACACCGCTCACGGCTTCCGGCGGGCCGTCAGTACCCGCCGCCGTCGCGCAGGGCCTGCGGCGTGGCCCCCTCGTAGCGCCGCAGCATTCCCGTCGGATGGCTCTGGTCGGCGAACCCGGCCTACGCCGCGATGTCCGCGATCGGCCCTGCGGGTCCGCACCGGTTCACGCCGTGCATGCTCCACCCGCCGCTGTGTCACGTACCGGTGCGGGGACTGCCCGGTCGACACCTTGAACACCCGGGTGAAGTGGGACTCGCCGATCCCGGCGACGGCGGCGAGATCCGCCGGTGTGACCCGCTGGGAGAGGTGCGCGTGGATGAAGTCCACGACCTCGGCAAGGCGACAGGGCGGCAGCCCGCCCTCCCGGACCGGTACGGCGCCGCCCTCGTTGGCCACGCGCAAGATCACCGCGGCGGCCGCCTGCACCAGCGACTGCGCAGACAACGCATCGGCCGGGCCCGGACCGGCGTACTCGGCCACCAGCCGCTCCCGCAGCATCACCGGCAACGGATCGGCGGAAGGGAACCGCGGCGCGAGCCCCGCCCGGCCCGTGGCCCCGCCCTCCGCCGCCAGCTTCTCCAGCCACACCGGGCCGATGCCGAGCGGCAGCAGTTCCACGTCGTCCGGCCGGCGGGGCCGTGCCGCCCACCTCGCCGGACCGATCAGCGCCTCACCGGCACGAAACCGCTCACGGCGCGCGCTCCCGTCCGCGGACCAGCGCAAACACCGCAGGTGGGGCTTGGTGTGCGAAAGACTCACCACACCAGTATCAGACCTTGGGGCACCGTCGTCCTGCCGACGAGCGGCCCGTCCGGACGGGCCGCGAGGTGATCACGGACCGGCCGGACCGCACCCGTCCCGCCGCGCCTGCCCTCGGCCATCAGCCCGGCGCGGCGGCCCGGATCCCGGACCGCCGCTGTCGAACACCCCGTGCCACAGGCCGTGTTGGGCACGGCCGCGCTCCCGTACGTCCTGCTTCCTGCTGCCCGTCCGGTGGCGGGCGGTCTCACACCGTGAGGACGATCTTCCCCGCGGTGCGTCCGGTCTCGCCCTGTTCGTGGGCCTTGGCCGCGTCGGCCAGCGGGAACGTCCCGGCGATCTCCGCGTGAAGGCGCCCCGTCGCGGCGAGTTCCGCGATGGCCCGCATGCCCTGCTGGTCGTGCTCGACGACCATGGCCGCCGCCCTGACGCCGCGCCGTTCCGCCTCGGCGACCAGTTCGACGTCGCTGAACACGAGCGTCACATACGTGCCGCCGGAGCGCAGCGTGCGCAGCGAACGCGGTCCGTAGTCGCCGCCGATGGGGTCCAGGACGACGTCCACGTCGCGCACGGTCTCGGCGAAGTCCACCGCGCGGTAGTCGACCATCTCGTCCGCGCCGAGCCCGCGCACGAACGCGTGCTTGCCCTCGCTCGCGGTACCGATCACGTACGCGCCGCGCGCCTTGGCGATCTGCACCGCCAGGTGTCCGACGCCGCCCGCCGCCGCGTGGATCAGCACCCGCTGTCCCTCGCCTACGTGGGCGACGTCCACCAGCGCCTGCCACGCGGTGAGCGCGGCCAGCGGCAGGGCGCCGGCCTGCACGTGGTCCAGGTTCTCCGGCTTGCGGACCAGCGCCCGCGCGGGCACGAGTACGTACTCAGCGAAGGCGCCGACCCCGTCCGGGTACGGCAGCATCCCGAACACCTCGTCGCCGGGCTTGTGCAGGGTCACGCCGAATCCCACCTGCTCGACCACGCCGGAGACGTCCCAGCCCAGTACCAGGGGCAGCGGGCGGGTCACAGTGGTCCGCCGGTTCCGGTTCTTCCAGTCGGTCGGGTTGAGACCGGCAGCACGCACCCGCACCAGGACCTGGCCGATCCCCGGTACGGGCCGCTCCCGCTCGGTCTCCTTCAGGACCTCGGGGCCGCCGTAGGTGTCCTGGCTGATCACTCGCATCGTTTCGCTCATGCTTCCACCGTGCCCTCTTGTACGGCCCGGGAAAATGGCATGATTGCCATCCTTCGATAAGATCGTGCCATGTCCGTTTCCGTGCCCGCCCCGCACCGCGTCGTCGTCCTCGCCCTCGACGGCGTCTACCCCTTCGAACTCGGCATTCCCGCCCGGATATTCGGCTCAGCGGGCGGCCTGTACGAGGTGCTGACGTGCAGCGCGGACGGCCGGCCCGTGCGGACCGTCGCCGACTTCACCGTCACCACGGAGCACGGCCCGGAAGTGCTCGCCACGGCCGACACGGTGGTGATCCCGCCGTCCGAGGTCACCGACGAGGCCCCCGAGGCCCTCGCTCTGATCCGCCCCGGCACCCGCCTCGTCTCCATCTGCACCGGCTCCTACGTACTGGCCTCCGCCGGCCTGCTCGACGGCCGCCCGGCGACCACGCACTGGCACATGGCGGAGGAGTTCGGGCGCCGCTTCCCGCGCGTGCGGATCGACCCGGGCGTGCTGTTCGTGGACGACGGCGACGTGCTGACCTCGGCGGGCGCCGCCTCCGGCGTGGACCTGTGCCTGCACCTCGTGCGCAAGGACCACGGCAGCAAGGTCGCCAACCAGGTGGCCCGCGCCTGCGTCGTCCCCGCCTGGCGCGACGGTGGCCAGGCCCAGTACATCGAGCGCCCGGTCCCGTCCCCGTCGTCCGAGAGCACCGCGCCGGCGCGTAACTGGGCGCTCGCCCACCTCCACCTGCCCCTCACGCTGACCGAGCTGGCCGGCCGGGCGCAGATGAGCGGCCGCACGTTCGCCCGCCGCTTCCGGCGCGAGGTCGGCATGAGTCCGGGCCGCTGGCTGACCCAGCAGCGCGTGGACCGGGCCCGCCACCTGCTGGAGTGCAGCGACCTGTCCGTCGACCGGATCGCGGGCGAGGTCGGCTTCGCCACGGCCGCGTCCCTGCGGCAGCACCTCCAGGCGGCGGTCGGCGTCTCGCCGCTCGCGTACCGGCGCACCTTCCCGGCGGGCGGGACGGAGCGGGGCTCCACGAGGGGTGCGGGTGCCGGGGTGGCGGCCTCCCTCTGACTCCGGCCACCGCCGGTCCGATGCCGGCTGTGCGGTGATGCAGGGTCGGTGGCCGCCCTGGGCCTGCGCCCATGGCGCCTTCTCCCGGGCACCCGCGCCGAACTGCGCGACGTGTGCGTCGGTGCCGTACTGGGCGCCATCCGCCCGTTCCTCGACGAGGATCCCGCCCCGGACCGGCCCCGGTGACCGTGGCGCGCGCTCGCTGCCGCGCCCGCCGCCCGCACCGTCAGAACACCGGAAGCGCCAGCAGCGTCCCCGCGTTGAGGACGAACAGCCGGTTCCCCTCACCCGCGGCCGTACGGCCCTGACCACCCGTCAGCGGATATGTCTGCGCCATGCCCCGTCCGGCGCGCGGCAGCCCGCTCACTCCCGTGTCGCGGCTCTCCACCACCCACACGCTGCCCGCCTGCACGACCGGCGGCTGCCAGGGCGGAGTCACCCCGGCGACCATCGCAGGGTCGGCCGCCTGGTCGCCGTTCGGACGCAGGGAGCGCACCGCATCGCCGTCCAGGACGAACACCACCCCGCCCGAGACGGCGGGCGGCCCGAAGCCGTACACCCCCTGCCGCACGGGCTGCATCGGACCCTGGCTCCACAGCTCCTTGCCGTCGCCCGCGCGGACCGCCGCGAGGGTGTGGCCGCCGAGGAAGACCGTCCCGCCGTCGATGGCCGGCGGCAGCGCGGCCGCGGCCTGGCCCTTGCGCACCCACGCCTTCGCCCCGTCACCCGTGCGCACCGCGACCACATCGCCGCTGTCACCGCACACCACCAGCACACCGGCACCGAGCGCCGCCGCCGGACGCCTGCCGGTCAGCGCCAGCGGAGGCTGGCGGGTCCACCGCACCCGGGCATCGGCGGTCGCCACGCACCGCAGGTCGCCATCGGACGTCAGCAGGTAGACATGGCCGGCGTCGGCGGCCAGCAGCGCGCTCGCCCCCACATCGGCGGTCCACCGCGCCGCGCCCGTCGAGGCGACGTAGGTGCGCAGCACCCCGTCCGCGTCCGCGGTGGCCACCAGCCGGCCGGCGATCGAGAGGTAGCCCGCGTCGGCGTGCGCGTCCTCGGCCCGCCAGCGCTCCCTGCCGTTGCTGACCCGGTACGCGGCGATGCCCCCGCCGGCCGCCGCGAACACCACCACGTCCCGTACGGGCAGCGGCGGCGGTGACCCGGCGTCGGCCGCGCCCTGGAGCGGCCCCCACAAAGGCTCCGGCGTCCCGGTGTCGCTGCCCAGCTCCGCCGGCCGTACGCGGGCGGCCGGCGGCACGTCGAACGGATCGGACAGCACGGACGACCCTCCGCCGTCCGCCAGCCACCACACCGCGCCGCCCGCACCCGCCGCCACCAGCGCGCCGCCGCCCGCCAGTGCCCGCAACAGGCCCCGCCGCGAAGGACGGGCGCCGTCCGCCGCCGTGTCCGGCACCCGGCGCGGCGGGGCGCCGACCCGCCCCGCCTGCCCGACCAGGCGCCGGGCCGTGGCCTCCCGCTCGCGGATCTCATCGGCCAACGTCCCCGATTTCCACAGGCGTTCGGCACGGTGCGCCGCCCTCGCGGCCTCGGCCACCTGCCCCGGCAGCGGACGCGCGCCCGGCTCCTTCGCGAAACACGGCTCGACCAGATACCGCAACGCACCCGGCACCAGCGCCAGATCGGGAGCGCCGTGCACCACCTCGTAGAGCACCGACGCGACCTCCGCACCCGCATACGCCGGCCGTCCGCCCGCGGCGAAGGCCAGGACCGCGCCGAGCGAGAAGACGTCCGCCGCCGGTCCGACGCGCTGCCCCAGCACCTGCTCCGGCGCCCCGTACCCCGGCGTGACCGGGATCTGACCGGTCCTGGTGAGCGTCAGACCGTGCTCGGGCCGGGCGATGCCGAAGTCGATGATGCGCGGCCCGCGCAGGGTCAGCACGACGTTGGACGGCTTGAGGTCACGGTGGATCAGCCCGGTGGCATGGATGTCCGCGAGCGTCAGGGCCAGAGACCGGGCCGTCTCCCGCAGCAGCCCGTCACCCAGTGGCCCGTGCCGCTGCACCGCGTCGTCCAGCGTCGGCCCGGCCAGGAACTCCGACGCGATCCACGGCCGCCCCGACTCCAGCTCCGCACCGAGCACCCGGGCCACGCCCTCGCCGGTCACCACCCGCGCCGTCTGCGCTTCCCGCACGAAACGGTCCACCAGGTGCCCGTCGTGCGCCAGCTCCGGCAGCAGCACCTTCACCGCCGCCGCCCGCCCCGCCGCATCCCGCCCGAAGTACACCTTGCCCATGCCGCCCTCGCCGAGCACCCCGACCACGCGGTACGGGCCGAGGCGGAGCGGGTCTCCGGGGCCGAGCGGTTTCACACGATGTCCTTTCCGACGGGTGGCACGGGGCAGGCGGTGCGGGCGGTGTCAGGCGAGCGGCAGGGCGAACGTCGCCCGCTCCTCGCGGACATACACCCGCCCCCGCGCGTGATCGGCGCTCAGCACGGTCGCATCGGTCGGGAACGTCCACACCGCGCTGCGGGTGCGCAGATCCACCGCCCGCAGCCCCTTGTCGTCGAGGCTGTAGACGTACTTCTTGCCGACCACCGGCGGCACATCACGGTTCAGGCGCCGCCCCGCAAGGCCCTTCTCCAGCCAGTTGATGCTGCCGGTGACGGCATCGACGGCCACCACCCCGCGGTCGCCCTCGGTGCAGTAGACCACCCCGTCCCGCAGCGCAGGTGCCCCGTACAGCCGGCTCTCACCCGCACTGCTGCCGACATTGCGCTGGGTACCGAAGAGCCACCCGATGCCCCCGTCGGACAGCTTCTTGGCGCCCAACGTCTCGTCACCGAGATAGAGATGGCGCCCGTCGAGTACCAGCCGGCCCGGCGGCGCCCCGGAATACGGCTCGGACTGCGACCACCGCTTCTTCCCGTCCGCGACGGCATGCACCGACAGACGGAGGAAATGGATGCCCGCATCGGCCCGGCACACCACCAGCCGCTCACCACTGACCGCACCACACAGCATCGGCGGCGCGTACTCACGGCCCGGCGCCTCCACCGGACTGCGCCACCGCTCCCGGCCCCGGCGCAGATCGACGGCCAGCAGATGCCAGCGGCCACCCGAAGACGCACGCGCCACCACGTAGGCGCTGTCCTTCACCACACACAGCAGCTGGTTACGTGCCTCGCCGCCGGCGAAGTCCGTCAGCTCGGCCAGCGGTTTGCCGAACCGGCCGTCGGCGGGGTCGATCGTGCACACCGCGAGCGCCTTGCCCTCGTCGTGCTCGCGCAGCGCGTAGACCTTCGTGCCGTCGGTGGCCCACCGCCAGGCATCGGACATGTTCGCCTGCCAAGTCCCCTCACCGCTCTCGGGGTTGACGCCGGCCAGCACGATGCCCGCCGGCATCGCCAGCCCGTGCGCCGTCAGCAGCACATCCCCGCCACTGTCCGGACGGCGCGACGCGAACGTCCACAGCCGGGACGGCGCCTTCACCGGCTCCGCCGCCGCACCGCCCCCGCCGGACGCGCCGGGCCGCGTACCGAGCCAGGCCCACACCCCGCCGCCTCCCAGACCGGCCCCGACAACCATCCCGCCGCCGGCCAGCGCCAGCATCCGGCGCCGCGACACCCCGGGCCCCACCACGCCGGCCTCCGGCGGCGCTTCGGGAGGCGGCGGCACCATCCGGGGCGGCGGTTGCCGCCACACCTCCTCGCCGCGCCGCGCGATCTCCCGCAGCACAGCATCCGGCAGCACCTCGGCGAACGGCCGACGGCCGCCGCCCCCGGCGAGCGCGGCGGCCAGTTCGCCCGTCCCCGGACGGTCCGCCGGATCCTTCGCCAGGCAGCGGCCCAGCACCCCCACCAGCTCCGGCGGCACCCCGCCGAGATCCGGTTCGGCATACCGGACGCGGTAGAGCAGATCAGCGGGCTGCCCACCACCGAACGGCCCGTGCCCCGACGCGGCGAAGACGAGCAGCCCGCCGAGCGCGAACACATCGCCCGCCGCCGCGTGTTCGAGCCCCGCAGCCTGCTCGGGCGACATGAAGGCCGGGGTGCCCACCGCACCGCCGGCATGGGTGAGCCGCTCCTCGCCGACCGCCCACGCGATCCCGAAATCGATGATCTTCGGGCCCGCCGCCGTCACCATCACATTGGACGGCTTGAGGTCACGGTGCACCACCTCCGAACGGTGCAACTGCCCCAGCCCGTCCGCCAGGCCCGCCCCCAGCGCCCGGACGGCGGACTCACCCAGCGCACCCCCGGCCTGCACCACGTCCTCCAACGGCGGACCGATCACGTACTCCGTCGCCAGCCAGGGCCGGACCGCAGACGGATCGGCATCGTGGACCGCGGCACCGAACCGCCCGCCGATCACCCGCGCCGCATCCGCCTCCAGCTGAAAACGGGCCCGCAGCGCCGTATCCGACGCCAGACGCCCGTGCAGCACCTTGACCGCCACGGTGCGCCCGCCCGCCGTCCGGGCCAGGTGGACGGTGCCCATGCCACCGCCACCCAGCCGGGCCAGCAACCGGTAGGGCCCCACGGTCTGCGGATCGTCGTGAACCAGAGCGGACAGCATCGCTTCAACGCACCTCTGCGGAAAGTTCCATGGCGAGCACACCCGCCGCCTGCTCGGACAGCGCCGCGACCACCCGGCCGGGCAGCGCCACCGGCTCCGCCCCCGCGGCCTGGGTGCCGTACGCGGCGCCGGGCGCCAACTCCGCGAACACCCGCGCCGGTTCGGGCCGCGCGGCCGGGTCACGGGACAGGCACGCCGAGACCAGCGCCCGCAACCCGGCCGGGATCTCCGCCCGCTCCGGCACCGTGTGCCCCGTCGCCGCATACGCCAGCACCGCACCCAGCGCATACACCTCACCCGGCGCACCGACCGGCCCGCCCGCCGCCTGTTCAGGCGCCAGACACCCCGCGTCGACACCGGGCAGACCGGCCCGCGGCACACCCTCGGGCGCCGCGGCCCGCACCGCCCCGAAACAGGTCAGCAACGGCCCGTACGCGGTCAGCCAGACCGACGCAGGACAGACACCACCGTGGACGACACCCAGGACACGCGCCGACGCCAGCGTCTCGGCCAGCGCCGCGCCCATCGCCCGCACCGCATCCTCGGGCAGCGGACCGCCGTACGCGGCCAGCGCCGCCGGCAGCGGCAGCACCGGACGGTACGGCGAGGCATGCCACGGAAAAGCCGCCGTGCCACCGAGCTGAGCCACCGGCCAGAACCCCGGCTGCACCAGCCGCCCGGCCCCCTGCGCCTCGACCGCCCAACGCCCGGGATCGGCCCCCGCCGCAGGCAGACTCACCAGCACGGTCCGCGCCCCGTCCGCACTGCGCGCCACATAACGCCGCTCCGGCACCACCTGCGCCCCAGCCGCACCATCCAGCCGCGCAAGCGTGACGAACTCCCCGATCCGCGACGGATCCTCCTGCCACAGCCCTTCCAAGGCCGCCCCCCTCAGCCGACACCGGCACATGAGCCTACCGGCGGGTCTTTTTGGTGCTGACATGGGGAGCTGGTGCGGTGCCGGTTCTCCGACGGTGAGGCAGGTGTGGACGGGCAGGTCAGCGCGGGGTTGTCATGACGTGCTCGACGAGCTGTAGGCGGGGGAGGGCATCGCCCGGTCCCGGCCCGCCGCCGACGGACAGCATGGGAGAGGTGGTCGCAGGGCGGCGAGCCGCCGAGCCGCCGGGGCAGGACATCGCCGATCCGGAACGGCCGGATCGCGTCGACGTCCCTCACCTGAGAGCTTTCTGCCCGATTCCCGGTCGCTTCCTGCTGGTCGCCTCCTGACCGCCCGTCCGCCGCCCGCCGCGCCCGGCCAGGGTGCTGTCCGCGAACCCGGCGAGCACTTTCTGCAGCAGGCTGTACGCCAGGATCGGCAGCAGCACATGCGGATGGTCAGGGAACCTGGTGGTGGCCAGCACCGCACTGGCGCTGCTGTTGTTCATCCCCGAGGTGAACGTCAGGGCGACGGTATCCGCGTGAGCGGCCTTCAGGGCCCGCGCCAGGCACCAGCCCAGGAGGAAGGACGCCGCGCACATCGCGGCCGCTGCCAGCGTGGCGAGCGCGAGCAGCGCCGGCCTGGGGCGGGCGATGAGGTCGGTGAAGGCGCCGGAGGCGTTGACGTACGTGAGGGTGAGCGCGGCAGCCAGGGCGAGCAGTTTCAGCCAGGGCATGGCCACGCCGGCCCAGCGCTCGGGCAGCACACTGCGGACGGCCAGCCCCGCCACACACGGCGCCACCACGCCGGCCGCGGCGAGCGCCCCGCCCGCCACATGCGCCATCCGGGCCAGCGCTGCCGAGTAGTCGCCGCTGGTCACGGCGGAGGCACCGGCCAGCGTGAGCGGGATGGTGACCGGACTGAGCAGGGTCGAGGACATCACCAGCCCCACAACCAGGGTCTGATTGCCCCCGGCCCGGCTCCCCCAGACGGTGGCCCCGCCGGCGACCGGCATCGCCGCGATCAGCGCAAGTCCCGTAAGGAGCCCGCTTCCACCGTCGGCATCCGGGAGGAGCAGGAAGGCCCCGGCCAGGAGAACCAGGATCACCAGCGGAAGGGCGGTGTTCGCCGCCGTTCCGGCCACCAGCAATCCCGGCCTTCGCAGAAGGACCGTCAGCTCCCGTACGCGCACCTGCAGTGCCGCGGTGAACAGCACATAGGCCAGCAGCAGTATCTGCGGCGTCAGGGCCACCTGACCGCCCGGCAATGCCGGCGTGCCACAGGTGAGGTGCCGCGCCCATCGCCCGGCCTGCGGCACCACCGCCGCGGCCGCATAGGCGACCGGCATGGCCCAGGTGAGATGTTGCTGGGCTTGAGCGAGCAGGCGCTGTCCACTGCCCGCATGCAGTACTGCGGTTGTCACCGGGGCTTCGTCCTCTGTTCGCGACCTGGATCGTCTACAGCAATGTAGACCGACTACGTCACTGTAGACGCTGGCGTCCTGGCGAACGTTGCCCTGCGCGAGGGTGAAAAGAGGGATGTGCGGCCCAGCGACCAGCCGCGGAGCGACTCGTGGAGTGCACGACCGAGCTGCTCGCCACCCGTCCGCAGGAGTCGGTCACGGTCCGCGCCGTGGCCACGGCTGCCAAGACGTCAATGGCGGCGGTGTACTCCCTGTTCGGCGGCAAGGAAGGACTGATCGGAGCGGTACGCGACAGAGCCGTCGCCGGCTTGTTCCAGGCCCTGACGGCGGTGCCGGCCTCCGAGGATCCTCTCGCCGGCATCTACGAACTGGCCGCCGCATACCGGCGATGGGGTCGCGAACACAGCCACCTGTACTCGGTGTTGTTCGGCGGAGTGCAGTCCTTCAAGCCGTCAGGGACGGTCGGCACCAGTGACCCCATCCGGCCGCTCATCGCAGCGATCGATCGCACCGTGACAGCGTCCGTCCTCGACGGCGAAGCGACGGCGATTGCCGTCTCACCCTGGGTGTCCGGCATCGGGAACGCAGGCCCGGGAACTGGTGAACCGCGCCCCATCACGTGGAGGGGGGCAGCTGTCCGCGTACCCATTCTGGATCGGGGTTGACGTGCGGTCGGCCCGCCACCACGACGGTCGGCACCGTCTCGTCGCCACCGTTGGCTGCCCTCGCCACCGTCGCCCCAGATGCCGGCCCAACGCAGTCGGCGGGCGCTGTGCCCACCCGGATCCGTAGGCACAGGGAGGTTCCTCCGTGTCTCGGGGGAACCTCAGTCCGGGCGGCCGGAATTGACGACCGAGAGCCCCGGTCGCAGGCGGGCGAAATTGACGGCGGCGTGCACGGCGAGTGCGACCGGCAGGGCGAGAAGCATGTCCCACGGGATCAGGCTGACCGCAGCAAGGAGGCAGCAGAGCGGAACGGTGCGGAGGGTGGGGAACGTCGAGGTCAGGGCGATACGGATACGGATACGGGTCTGACGGCTCATGGGCGGGACTCCTGCGGTGCGTGTGGATGGCATGTTGACAACGGCGGAGGCTTGTCAGGCTGCGCTGTCGCGGGCGCGGTCCAGGTATGCGGCCAGCTCCCGCCAGTCGTCGGCAGCGGAAACCGGGGCTCCGGACATGGCGGCCGGGTCGTCATGCCAGGCATCGCGTACTCCGGCGGAAATACCGGCGTCGCCGCCGGTGAACAACGTGCTCAGCTCATCCATGCGAGCAACCAGCCGCCGGACTTTCGGGTCGGTGGGAGGAGTTCCGGCCGTGCGGAGCCGGTCGGCCCTGCGATAGAGCTCCGGCCATTCGATCTCCAACAGGTAATGCCTCGCGGGCCCCAGGGCCGCAGCACGGTTCGTCAGCGCCTCCATCCGGTCGGCGTCCAGGTGACGGCGCAGCGTGTGCTCGCCCTCCGGACCGGTGCCGCCGATCGCCCGCAGGGCATCGAGCAAGTCCGTCGCCGACGGGGCCCGGTCAGCCGCCAACTCTCCGCCGAGCCGCAGGAGTCGTTGCCGCAGCGTGTCGAGAGCGGCGAGGGAAGCCTCGACGCCCGCCAAGTGGTCCCGGACCAGGCGGTCAGGGTCGATTCCGGCGTCCAGACAGGCGGCGATGGTCTCCAGGCTCAGCCCCAGACCGCGCAGGGCCAGCACCTGATACAGGCGGACGAGGTCGTCCTCGGTGTACTCCCGGTGCCCGCCCGCGGTGCGTTGGGAGGGGCTGAGCAGACCGATGGTGTCCCAGTGGTGCAGCGTGCGCACCGTCAGCCCAATGGCCTTGGCAAGCGGCCCCACTTTCCAGGTGGCAGAAACAGTCATGGAACAACGATGCATCCTCACGCCGCGTGAGGTTCAAGTCGTCACGGTCACCAGCACTGCTTCTACGAGGTTTTCTCAATCAGTCGCCTGCAACGGGCATCCGGTGCCGACTCGCACCTCAAGGTCGGCTCGCAGGGCGGCGAGTTCGGCCATACGTGCGTCGATGACTTGGATCTTTTCCTTGAACAACGCAGACAGCGCCTCCGCGGCATTCGGCGCGTCGCGCAGTTCCTCGCCGTGCCGTGCGATCTCCGCCAGTGAGAATCCGAGCGTCTGCGCGGTGCGGATGTAATGCAGCCAGATCACTGTCCCGGGCGGGAAGTCGCGATAGCCGTTGGACAACCGTCGACCTGTGACGAGGCCGAGTTTCTCGTAGAACCGGATGGCGTCCTTCGTGATGCCCGCTTGTGCGGCCAGCTCGCCGATACGCATGCCCCTCCGTCGGATCATGGCTTGACCTTGGAGCGTACTCCACTGTTTAACGTGAAGCGTCGCTGTCCAGCTCGACGCCGACACCACCGCGGTGCACTCGCTCGCCCGACCACGCATGGCCATCCGGTGGACCAAGTTGCCCATCACAACGCGAATTGACGATACGTCACTGACGTCGCACGCATACCTGGAGGGGGCGCATGATGCGGATCCATCACCTGAACTGCGGCACGATGCAGCCGGTCGGCGGCCGGCTCATCAACGGCAACCGGCTGCCGTTCCAGACCGCTCGGCTGATCTGCCACTGCCTACTGATCGAGACCGACCAGGGATTGGTGCTGGTGGACACCGGGGTCGGGTTGCGCGACATCGCCAACCCCGGGAAATCCCTGGGCCGCGAATTCCTGCTCCTCAACCGTCCTCGCCTGGATCTCGCCGAGACAGCGGTGCGCCAGGTGACCGGGCTGGGATACGCAGCCGACGACGTCCGGCACATCGTCCTGACCCACCTGGACCTCGACCACGCAGGCGGGCTGCCCGACTTCCCCAAGGCAAAGGTTCACCTCCACGCGACCGAGCACCAAAGCGCGACAAGAGCCTCCACACGGACGGAACGTTTCCGATACCGAGCCGGCCAATGGGCCCATGGTCCCGACTGGGTCACCTACCACCCGACCCACGGAGACCACTGGTTCGGCTTCGAGGCCGTACGGCAACTCCGGGGAATCTCAGCCGACATCGCGCTGATACCGCTACCTGGCCACACCCACGGCCACGCCGGTGTGGCCGTGCGCCGCCACGAGAAAACGGAAAGCACAACCAGCCCCCACTGGCTGTTGCACGCCGGGGACGCCTACTTCTCCCAGAGCGAGATCGATCCACTCACGCCACGCTCCACACCAGGATTGTCCCTCTTCCAGACCCTGGTCCAAGCCGATGGCCCGGCCCGCCACCGCAATCAGGCCCGGCTGCGCGAACTGGCCCAAGACCATGGCGATCAGATCGAAATCTTCTCCGCCCATGATCCGGATGAACTTGACCGCTACCGGCAAGACGAGCCGCGGACCGACGCGCAAGAACACCACGGTCGAGCCCGGTAGCTCAGTGGAGATCTTCCGGCGGAACGACCTCCGTGCAGAATGACTATGGATCAATTCCCTGCTGTAGTGCGGCAGTTGAAGACACGGGTAGCTGCCTGCCGCACGGACGGATGTGAAGCCCCTGACTTACGGTGCCCCGCCGGACGCCCCGGGCCGCCGTTGTGCGGCCGGGATGCCCGACAGGCCGCGTGAGTCGGACGGTTGTACGGCCGCCATCCACAGGCAGCACGGCGCCGTGGACGAAGCTCGCCGCGTCGCCGGCCAGGTAGGCGATTGCCTCGGAGATCTCCTCCGGCTCGGCCGGCCGCCGGGGAATTACCGGCGGAAGACCACAGGGTTCATCGGGACCTGATGGGCAAGGTCCTGGAACCTCGGGAGTGAAGCGCCCAATGCGATGGTATTTCCCGCGCCCGCACAAAAGACTGACCGAAGAGGAAAAGGCTGCCCGACGCCGGGAGCAGGACTTACCGCAGCTCGGTGAGGCCGATTCGACATGACCGGATGAGAGTTGAGGCCCGAGCGGTCAGGGACACGTCGCCAACGCTTCGAGCCGTCATCTCCAACGAGGACAGCAAGCGCACGTAGTGAGCCGCTCTCGCCCAAGGGCTGGACCGGCAGGCGACGTCTTGCGTCGTCCCCTGCTGGGGCGGGCGTACTTGTGCACGGCACAGGTGAAGCAGGTGCCGGCCCCGCGTCGGTATCTTTCGGAACTTTTTGGCCCGGCGCGGTGTCTCACCACCAGTACGGCCCAGGCCCCGACGAGAGGAGCTGTTCAGGATGGTGCGTCGAGTTCGTGTCCTGCTGCTGACCGCCTTACTGCTGGTGATGGGCGCGGTGATGTCGGCCGCGCCGGCCTCCGCCGTCATCGGCGGATCGAAGAGCACCTACGGCCCGTGGGCGGTGCGCATGCTCGTCGACGGCAAACCGGCGTGCACCGGGACGGCGGTCACGCGCCAGTGGATCATCAGCGCCTCGCACTGCTTCTTCGAGCAGGGACAGCCGGTCGCCGACAAGCGGATCTCGTTCCGGGTCGGCAACCTCGACATGCGGAAGGGCGCCACGGTCCACCCGGTGCCCGGCCGACGCGCCGGAAGCGCGCACGCCGACATGATGCTCATCAAGGTCCCGCCGATGAAGGTCCGCACGGCGCGCTTGGCCACGGCCCCTGTCCAACCCGGCCAGGCCGTACGGCAGTACGGGTGGGGCGCCACCTGCACCGGTGACGAAAACACTTGCCAGTCTCCTGTGCTCAAGCAGTCGGACCTGCGGGTCGTACGGCCGGACGACCCCCGGTGCGACGGCCACACCGCACCGGGCGGCTCGGATTTCTGCATGGAAAAGGTGTCCGGGATTCCCGCCGGCGGCGACTCCGGAGGCCCGGTGATGAGCATCGCCCCGCACGGCACCGAAACCCTCCTCGGCGTCTTCGACGGCTCCGACCGGGAGAAGACCGCCGAGGCCGGGGAGATCTCCCAGCAACTCGCCTGGATCCACTCGGTCACCCGGCGATAGCACACCTTGAGCCCGCCCGAACGCGGGCAAGTCCAGGGCCTGTTGTCCTCATCAGCCCGGGAGGGTTCGCAACAGGACCTGACGACGGACGACCGCGGGCGGATCGCTGGGGACCCTCGTTCAGATCATGACGAGTGGGATACGTACGTGCCGGCTTGAGTACATGTACTCAGGACCTCGCGGTCACCGTCGTCCACGGTGGGAGCAGATCGAACGACTCTTCGTTAAGGCCGGTGGCCTGCCCCCGCCGCGTGCTGGTGAGCGCGCACGGTCGTGGAGCCCATCGACACGGCCCAGTTCAGGCCCTCGCCGACTGCTGTACTTCTCCGGCAGGTGAACCCACTGCGTTCCGGTCTGGAACTTGAAGGCGATCACGTCGCTCACCTCATGGTGATCACGCCAGCGGCCACCCTGCTTCGGCGCCCGGCCCGGGAGCAGCGGCTCGATCCGCGCCCACTGTGCGTCAGGCAACGGCACCTCAGACCGACGGCCCGCGGACCCCAACGAAAATGCCTAGCGGTGTGCGAGGCCGTCGATCATCAGGGTGAGGGTGAAGTCGAACCGGTCGTGGCCCTCGCCGGCGGTGAGTTCGGCGGCGTGGCGGGTGGTGTGGGGAAAGCTCTCGGCAGGCAGGGCGGTGAACCGGCGTAGCAGTTCGTCGCGGTCGAGGACCCAAGCAGCATCGTCGTGTGCTGATCGACGGCGCACGAGCGATGTCTCAAGGCAGTAGGCGGCCACGTACAGCAAGAGGGTGTCGATGGCCCAGGCGGCGGTCTGCGGGGCGATGCCGCCGGCGAGCAGGATGGCCAGCATTCCTTCGGCGACGCGCAGAGTTTCGAGGTCGGTGGGGGCCATGGCGAGCGCGGCGCGGGAGATTCCGGGGTATTTCAGGTACTGGTCGCGTATCTGGGTGCACACGCCGCGGATCTGCTCCCGCCAGGCCGCGGGGTCGGGCTCAGGTAGGACGAGCTCGGCGCACAGCCGCCCGATGAGCAGCTCGTCGAGGTCGGCCTTGTTGACCACGTGGGCGTAGAGCGAGGCGGGTCCGGTGCCGAGTGCGCCGGCCAGGCGGCGCATGGTCAGTGCCTCGTAGCCCTCTGTGGCGATGACGTCCAGCGCGGTGTCGATGACCTGCTGCACGGTGATCGGGGCCTTGCGGCGCCGCGGCCTGGGGTCGGCTTCGGCGTCGGGGGGCGGCGGCTGGTGGCGCGCCGCGCGTCGTTCTCTCGGGTTCACCCGGCCACTATAACTTGACACGAACGCCGTTCGTAAATAGAACACTGTTCGTGAATGTGAGTGTGAACCAGGATGTGGACGTGACCGTGGTCGGAGCCGGGCCGGTGGGCCTCGTGCTCGCCGCGGAGCTGGCGCTCTCCGGGGCGACGGTGCAGGTACTTGAGCGACGGGCCGAGCCGGACGAGGCGATGAAGGCGGGGGCGATCAACGTGCCGACGGCCGAGGCACTCGACCGCCGTGGCCTGCTGCCGGCCGCTGAACAGGTGCAGCGAGAGATGATCGAGCGGGTGGGGCCGTTCTCTCGCATGGCCGACGATCAACCGCCCGGTGGCGGCCGGCGAGCGCGCGGGGCGCGGTTCACCGGGCATTTCGCGGGAATGGTCCTCGACGCCAGCCTCGTGGACTGGTCCGATCCCGACCTCGCCACGCACGCCGCGGTCGCCGGAGCGAGAATGGTGCCGCAGCGTGAGCTGGAGGAGTTGCTGGCCGGCCATGCCGCGCGACTCGGCGTACCGGTGCGTCGCGGGGTGGAGGTCACCGCGCTCGAAGACACCGGCGACGGCGTGCTCGTCGGCACTTCTGCCGGCACGGTGCGCACCGGGTGGCTGGTCGGATGCGACGGCGGGCGCAGCGCCGTGCGCCGCCTCGCGGGCATCGACTTCCCCGGCACCGACCCCGAACTCACCGGACACCTGGCGGTCGTTGACATCGCCGACCCGGAGAAGCTTGCGAACGGATGGGCGTGGTCGACCCGGGGGGCGTACCGCTGCGGGCCACAGCCCGGACGGGTGGTCACCGTGGAGTTCGACGGTGCTCGCGCCGACCGCTCGGCGCCGGTCACCCTTGAGGAGGTGCAGACCAGCCTGCGCCGGGTCTCGGGCACCGACGTCACGCTGACCGCGCTGCGCGGCGCCGCGACCCGCTGGACCGACAACGCCCGCCAGGCCGCGGCCTACCGGTCGGAGCGGGTGCTGCTGGCCGGCGACGCCGCGCACGTGCACTCGCCGTTCGGCGGTCAGGGGCTCAATCTCGGGGTCGGCGACGCGATGAACCTCGGCTGGAAGCTCGGTGCGGTGGTCGCCGGGTGGGCACCCGAAGGGCTGCTCGACACCTACGACGCCGAGCGTCGTCCCCTTGGCGCCTGGGTGCTGGACTGGACGCGGGCCCAGATCGGGGTGCTGCGCGGGGACGCGAAGTCGGCCGCGCTCCGGGAGTTCGTCGCCGATCTGCTGAGTACCCGTGACGGTACGACGTACGCGGTCAAGAAGATCTCCGGCGTCACGCAGCGCATCGACCTGCCCGGCGACCATCCGCTGGTCGGCCGGTTCGTCCCCGACCTGTGGCTGAGGGACGGCTCCCGTCTGGTCGACCACGGTCACGGCGGCGGGTTCCTGCTGCTCGACCGCACTGCGGACGGCGCGTTCGTCCGCCTCGCCGCGGCCTGGGCCGGGCGCGTGAGCAGCGTGACCGACGGCCACGCGACGCCGGCCGGGGTGTTGGTGCGCCCGGACGGGGTGGTCGCCTGGGCCTCCGACACCACCGACATCGCCGCCGTCACCTCCCTCGAAGCCGCCCTGCACCGATGGGCCGGCGCGCCGTTGTCCTCACCCGAGCACGAGTTGGGCTGAACCCGGCGCGTTCGGTCCAGACTGTTCGGCATGGCCGAGCGGGTGCAGGCGCGGGAGGTCGACGAGACCGCCACTCTGGTTCGGCCGAGGACGCAAAGTCGTTCTGCACCAACTCGGCGCTCCTGTGAAGAAACACTCTTCGTTCCCGCTGGTCAGCTGGGCTGAGCAGCGCGGCTTCCTTCCAGCCCCATCGGATGTTTGTGCTGGTGAGGTGCGGTCTTCTCGGAGGTGGGGCACGTTGAAGGCCCGGCTGTTGCGTCGGGTGGGCGCCACGGCCGGCTGCCATGGCCCGAACCGCGCCGACCCCTTCGGTAGATCTTCGGTCTTCACGTGGAGCGCGGTCGTGCGGGAGTCCAACTCTGCCTTCACGCACCGGCGTTGGGCTCCCTCGCCCCGACGGCGCAGGGAATCGGCAAGCTCGGTGTGGATGCCTTCGACTACGGTGTCAGCACGATTCTGCCGAAGACCTCGCCCGCGTCCATCTTCTGGTGCGCCAGCATGGCTGCGTCCAGTGGCAGCACCTCGTGCACCACTGTTGCGATCTCTCCGCGGCTCGCTGCGGCGAACTGCTCGCTGCGCACGGCATGCCGGTCGGCTCCGTTGACGGTGGCTGCGCTGAAAGCGGCGAAGGACATCGACTTCTGGAACGCCGCCATGATCTTCGTGCCGAAGTCCGCCGGTGGCCGGCCCGCGACGGCGCCCACGGCCACCATGCGGCCGTTCGGGTTGAGCCGGTCGAAGAACGACGGCATGTCCTTGCCGGACACCACGTCGATGATGACGTCATAGCCTGCGGGAGCTTGTTCCCCTCCATCGCCGGAGCGGTCCAGGACGTGAGTCGCCCCGAGCCGTCGCAGCTGCTCGCCGCGCTCGGCCGAGGAGGTGGTGACCGCGACTGCGGCGGCGCCGCCGCGAGCGGCGAGTTGCACTGTCATGATGCCGATGCTGCCGGCCGCGCCACGTACCAGGACCGTCTCCCCGGGAGCGAAGTGAGCGTGGCGGAGCCCGAAGTGGGCCACCACGCCGGAACCGCCGAGCGTCACCGCGTCGACTGCGGAAAGCTTCGTGGGCAGGGGAAAGATCTCTTCGACCGGCGCGACGGCCTGTTCGACGTAGCCACCGCCTCTGCCGGTGAAGGCCCAGACCCGCCGGCCGATCCACGAGGCGTCGACGCCGTCACCGACCGCGGTCACGATGCCCGCCACCTCGCCGCCCGGGATGTGGCCTTCCTTGAAGCCGTAGGCGGCCAGGGCCCCGCTTCGGATCGTGGTGTCGACCCCGCCGACGCCTATGGCCTCGGTGGTGACCAGCACTTGTCCGGCAGCAGGTGCGGGAGCCGGCAGGTCGACAGCAGCCAGACCTTCAGGACCTCCGTACGTCTGGATCGCGATTGCCTTCAATGTCGTCTCCCACGTTCTCGGGCCGATCAAAGTCGGTCGCGCTCAGTACCCGCCGCCGGTCGCCGTCGACGGCGGGAGGGGGGTTCACGGCGCGGCCGGGGTTCGGTCCCGGTGCTGCGCGCCCCGATGATCTCGGTGAGCTGCTACGTCCTGAACAGTAACGGACGCCCCCGTCCGTTTAGGTAAAGTAAGAGCGTGACCGACCGTTTGCCTCACACCCTGCGCTCCGACGCGCTGGACAACCGCGAGCGCATCCTCGACGCGGCCCGAGCACTGTTTTCCGCCGACGGATTGGACGTGCCGATGCGGGAGATCGCGCGGCGCGCAGGGGTGGGGCCTGCCACCTTGTACCGTCGCTTCCCGACCAAGCAGGTGCTGGTCGCCGAAGCCTTCGCGGACCTGTTGCGGGCGTGCCGCGCCATCGTCGACGAGGGGTGCGCCGATCCCGATCCGTGGCGTGGCTTTTGCCTGGTGATCGAGAAGATCTGTGAGTTGCACGCGCGGGACCGGGGTTTCACCGAAGCCTTCATGTCGACCTTCCCGGGGGCGCTGGATGTCGCGGGCCGTGCATACACGCTGAGATCAGTCGCCGGACTGGCCCGGCGAGCCAAGGACGCAGGGCATCTGCGGTCCGATTTCGTCCTGGACGACCTCATTCTCATCCTCATGGCCAACAAGGGGATCCATACCGGATCGGTCGCCACCCAGGTCATCGCCTCCCGACGCTTCGCAGGGTTGGCGATCCAGGCGTTCGAAGCCTGCCCGCAGCACGCACCGCTGCCACCAGCGGCACGACTGGCATCCGCAGCACCGGACAGCGCCTGACCGTGGGGGAGCGGCACCCACGCTCGACGCGTGAACCACTGAACTCCTTGGAGCAGATCGGCTATTGGTCCTGCCCGGTGATCATCTTGAGCATGGCCTGGGCTGTGTTGCTGTCGGTGTCGATCCCGGTTGGCAATCGCCGAGGCGAGGCGCCGCCGCAGTTCGCCGGGACTCCGTACCGCTCGATCTGTTCCACGACGGAGCGGGGGAGGGAGCGGCCGCTCGGGGCGTCCAGACCCATAACTGGACGGGCATTGGCGACTTTTGGTGATTTCCTCATGCCACTCATCGATATGAGCTACTTTCACATGCAAGGTGCTCCATACCGGAGACATCGAGATAAAAGGGGTGGAAGGTATGCGCAAGATCGCGTTATCCGCCGCAGGTCTGGCCCTCGCCGTGGGACTCGGATTCGCCGCAGCGCCCAGCGCCGGTGCGGCGACGCCCTGTCCGTCCGGAGCGGTCTGTATCCGTGAGACGAACGGCAACATCCTGAGCAAGAACATCTTCTACAGCTACGGCGCCCACAACCTGTCGAACGTCACCGGCGAGCGGGTGCTGGTCAACAACCAGACCGGCGGCGCGGGCTTCCAGGTCTGCTACGGGTACAACGGTGCGAACTGCTCCGACGTGGTGCGTGGTCGGGGCGAATCCGCGCCGTACAACATGACGCCGATCAACTCCGTGGTCCTCGTGCGGTGATCAGCACCTGAACCGGCGCTGGCCGTCTCTCCTTCGGCGCCGAAGACAGCGCCCTGTCACCAGCCGCGGCCGGTGACAGGGCGCTTCTGCGAGCCGCCGGCTCAAGCGGGCCGACGCCTGAGCGGGCGGCCCGTACGGACCGCCCGCCCGGCGTCGGGGGTCGCCTCAGCCGCCGACGGTGACCGGGCGGTCCGCCCGCAGTTCGGCGAAGAGGCGGCGTGACAGCTCCCGGTCCCAGACGACGACGCTGCCCTTCGAGGTGCCCAGACCGACGGCGGAGACCGGGACGTTGAGCTGTTTGCCGTTGCCGGACGACACCTGGCGCAGCGCCTTGAAGAGGCGGGTCAGCTCGGGCAGTCCGGTGGACGCGTCGACGATCAGGGTGTCCAGGCCCGCCCCGGCCGTGCTGAACACGGCGGACGGGCTGAGCCAGACATCCGGGGACGCCGCCTTGGCGGCCAGGGCGGAGAGGAACTTCTGCTGGTTGCGGGAGCGGCCGAGGTCGCCCTCCTTCTCCTGGTGGCGCTGGCGCACGAAGGCCAGTGCCTCCCGCCCGTCGAGGACGTGGCAGCCCCGGGTGAGGTCGAGGCCGGACTTCTCGTCGGAGATGTGCCGGTCCACGCACATGCGTACGCCGCCGACCGCGTCCACGATGCCGACGAACCCGGCGAAGCCGATCTCGGTGTAGTGGTCGATGTGCAGCCCTGTGCTCGACTCGACGGTACGGACCAGGAGTCCGGGGCCGCCGAGGGAGAACGCCGCGTTGAGCTTGTTCCTGGCGGCCTTGTAGTGGATGCCGGTCTTCGGGTCGACGTAGGCGGGGACGGTGACCCAGGAGTCGCGCGGGAGGCTGGTCATGGTGGTGCCGTGGGTGCCGGTGTGCAGCACCATCATCGAGTCGGTGCGGCGGCCCTCGGCGTCGATCCCGGAGCCGGTGTGCAGCTTCTGCGCCTGCTCCTCGCTGAGGCCCGCGCGGCTGTCGGAGCCCACGATCAGGTAGTTGGTGCCCTTGCCGGGGGTGGCCCGGCCCGGCAGCGCGGACAGGTCGACCGCGTCGTCGAGCCGGGAGTCCGCCCAGGCGTAGGCACCGGCCCCGCCGAGCACGCCCAGTGAGAGCAGGAAGCCGACGGCCCGCAGGGCACGCCCGCCGCGCGAGCGGCGCCGTCGCGACCTGCGCCGGGCGCGTCGGGGGGAGCAGCCGCCGGGTGACGCGTCGGGCTGGGGGTCGTATGCGCCTTCGTCGCCCGGGGTGCGGATCACCGCGGGCCGCGGGGCGTACGCGGCCTGGCTCTGCAGCAGGCCGGGCGCCGTGTGCTCCGGGACGTACGGGTCGTATCCCGGTCCCGGCGGGCCGGGCGCCGCGTACTGGGGGAGGTGGTCGGTGGCGGGCTCGTGGCCCGGGAATCGGGGGGTGGGGGGCTGCGGGGATGGGGGGGACAGGGGGGAGGTGGGGGGTGGGGGGGGGTCCAGGGTTGTC